>JBMNPB010000006.1:0-94371 GCA_050943375.1 bacterium | reverse complement strand
CTTCCGGCAAGAAAGGGCGCAGGGCTTCCGACAAAGTACAGGAAATCGAAATCGTCTATAACTTTATCGGTGCGTTTGACTTTGGAAAGGCCATTGAGCAAGCCCAAATAAACCATGAAATAGCGATTGTCGGCATAGCCTAATGTGCCATGCCGACAATCGCAATAAATGTTTTCTTAACTCACCGCCCCATTCCCCGGGGCTTGTTTTTCGGCAGGCATGAGAGTTTATTTCACGTTGTAGGAGAGATAAACAGTCGCTGCAACCTTGATGTCTTCCGGATTCTGAGGCTGAGGCGCGGCTTCTGCCACTTCATCTGCCAACATTTCTCTGGCGTAGACCGGATAATAATAGCGGCTGTTGAAGTCGACCCGGATAGTGCGCAGACCGGCAATTTCCGCCCCGAGGGCCGCGGCCGTGATATCAATCGTCTCCCGGGCTTCGCGAATGGCCGCGGTAATGGCTGCCTGCTTGTATTGCAAGACGTTCTTGAGGGAATAATCCACATTGTTAACCCGGACGGCCGGAACGGTGGCGAGGTCGGCAAGCAGGCTGCCGACTTTAGCAATATCCGGCGCCGTCGCCCGGAGGGTGCTCTCGGTCACATAGACGGTAATTTCCTTTCCTTCTCCCGGTACATCGATCCGGACCGGTCCGCCGGACGCAGCCGCGCTGTCCCGTTCGAGCGGGACGGTTTCTTTTTTCGTGTAACTGTAGCTGCGATAATAAGTCGTGAAAATTTCGTCCCGCGCGAGGCCTTTGGCGACCAGTAAGTCGATAGCCGTGTTCACGGCCTTAGCGTTGCTTTGCTGGGCCGCCGCGCTGCTGTCCGCTTCCGTTCGGACCTGGAAATTAAGATAGGCGATATCCGGCGCGGCTTCAACTTCCCCGGTGGCGGTCGTCTCGATGTAAGGAACCGCCGCGGTTGCATCTTCCGCGAACACCGGGGCAGCGATGAGCAGGACGAGAAGGAATGCGGCTACTGAAACGGAAAATCTTTTGCCTTTCATCTGATCACTCCTTGCAGTATTTTCATTCAAGTGCTTAGACGAAGGCAAAGCGGGAAAAGTTCGCATGTTGAGGCGGAAAATAACAATAGAACAAAATTATTCCGGAGCTTCCTGTTTATCTGTTATTCGATTGAGATCAGCAGCCGGGTGTTCGGATAGTAAAGCACCCGGTACGTCTCAGCCCGTTTTAGTCCGGCAGTGATTCCCCGCTCGTCGAAAAGGGTAAGTTCCGGCTGATTGGGCAAACTAGCGAGATAGACGGCGGTCTGACCGCCCGGCAGGGCAACGGTCCGGTTAAGACAAAGATAACTTGCTTTCTCTTTATCAAAGGAAATATCTTGCCAGACGGCGTTGAGACCGTACAGACCGCCGGCCAGAACGGCCAGGCCGACCCAGAGGGCGAACAGTCCCGCCAAGTCCAGTCCGAGGAAACTTTCCCGCACCGGGGTGAGGATGGACTGAGTGCCGTCTTTTTCTTTCCGGCGATAGCGGCGGCGTTTTTTGCCGAAGAGCCCCGTCCCGGCCAAGGCCCGGCGGAGCGACCACCAGACGGTGCTTCCGCCCAGCGCCGTCAGCAGCAATGCCAGATAAAAGGTGGAAGACAATATCGGCCATGCTTTATCCACCAGTTTGCCTCCTTCTGTCACGGGAATGTGTCCTGAGTTGCTGTTTACATTCTGGTTCCGGGCTATCTTTTCCTGCCCGCTGGGAATGCCGCTGCCGGTGCAGCTCAGGCTGCCCGTTAAAAAGTAAAAAATATTTTTAATACAAAGAGGAATATTGAACAGTATCGCGTATATATAATAACAGAAACTATTACTATTTACTAAAATCTACATGGGAGGTATGAACAATGGAATTAAAGGGCAGCAAGACGGAAGCGAACTTGAAGGAAGCCTTCGCTGGTGAATCGCAGGCAAGGAATAAGTACACTTATTTTGCCAGCGTGGCTAAAAAGGAAGGGTATGAACAGATTGCCGGTATTTTTCTGGAGACGGCCGACAACGAGAAAGAGCATGCCAAAATGGCGCTCAAATACCTAAGCGGCATTGGAAACACGATTGAGAATCTGCGTGAAGCGGCCAAAGGGGAAAATTACGAGTGGACCACTATGTATCAGGATTTCGCCAAGACGGCCAAAGAAGAAGGGTTTGACGAAATCGCCAAGTTTTTCGAGGAAGTCGGGGAAGTGGAGGAGGAGCACGAAAAAAGGTATTTGGCTCTTCTGGCCAAGGTAGAGAGCGGAGAATTCTTCAAGCGGGATACGCCAATCAAGTGGCATTGCCGCAATTGCGGATACGTTCATACCGGCAAAGAGGCGCCGGAGATCTGCCCGGCCTGCCTCCATCCCCGCGCCCATTATGAGCCGTTCTGCGAGAATTTCTAAGCACCAGGATTTTTTATTCCGAGGAGGGTGAAAAATGAAAAAGTGGCGCTGCCTAGTTTGCAATTATATCCACGAAGGAGAAGAACCACCGGAAGAATGCCCGATTTGCGGGGTGTCGAAAGAGGAATTCGAGGAAGTAAAAGAATAGGCCGATGGCAGACGGGGCTTGGCGGTACGGCCGGGTCCCGTCGCGCCGAAAAGGAGGACGGGAAGTGCGAAAGCTAACCGAAGGCGTCTACTGGGTAGGGAGCAATGACTGGAATCTGCGGCATTTTCACGGACACGAAATCTCCGTCCACCGGGGGAGTACATACAACGCTTATCTGGTGAAGGATGAAAAGACGGTCCTGGTGGACACCGTATGGGAGCCGTTTGCCGAACAGTTGATCGAGAATATCAAAGCGGTGACCGATATTGGCCAAATCGATTATGTCATTGCCAACCACGCGGAACCGGACCATTCCGGCGCTTTGCCGGCCATTATGGAACTGGCCCCGGAGGCGACGGTCGTCGTTTCCCGCCGCGGGGAAGAAAGTATCAAAAGGCACTACCACCAAGATTGGAAGCTGAAAGTGGTCAAAACGGGCGACCGCCTGAATATCGGCAGCTCCGACCTGGTGTTCGTCGAAGCCAGCATGCTGCATTGGCCGGACAGTATGTTCACCTATTTGACCGGGAAGAACATTTTGTTTTCAAACGATGCTTTCGGGCAGCATTACGCCGCCTCCGGCCTGTTCAATGATGAAGCTGACAGTACCGAAATTATGCAGGAAGCGGTGAAATATTACGCCAATATCCTGACTCCGTTCAGCCGCCTCGTCGCCCGGAAGATTGACGAGCTGAAAGGAATGGAACTGCCGGTTGAAATCATCGCCCCCAGCCATGGGATTATCTGGCGGCAGGATCCGCTGCAGATTGTGGACAAGTATTACGAATGGGCAACCGGTCCGGCTGTGCAAGGAGCCGTCATCGCCTATTCGACCATGTGGGGCGCCACCGCAAAGCTGGCGGAAGCAATAGCCCAGGGTCTGACCGAAGCAGGGACGGACTACAAACTGTTCAATGTTGCCGTTTCAGATAAGAGCGACATCTTAACGCAGATCTTCCTTTCCCGGGGGCTTCTCCTTGGTTCTTCGACCATCAACGGGCTGACTTTGCCGACGCTGGCGCCGCTGCTCGAGGATATCCGGGGTCTGAAGTTCCGGGATAAAGTCGGGGCTGCCTTTGGCAGCTATGGCTGGAGCGGGGAAGGGGTTGCAATTCTGGAGGACAATCTGCAGAAAGCAAACATCCGGGTCATTCAGGCCGGTATTCAGTATAAATACCGGGCGAATGAAAATGAATTGGCGGAGTGCGTCGCCTTCGGGCGCAGCTTCGGGGAAAAACTGCGGGCGGATAGCTGAAGTGCCGGCCCGCGGATAACGAAAGGAGGAAAAATAATGGCTAAGATGTTTGAGGTCTATAAATGTGAAATTTGCGGGAACATTGTTGAAGTATTGCACGGTGGAGCAGGCAAATTGGTATGCTGCGGCGAAGATATGGTATGGCAGGAAGAACGGAGGGAGGACACGGGTTATGAAAAGCATCTGCCCGTGCTCGAAGCGGCCGGAGATGGCAGCAAAATAAGTGTCGGCTCAACCCGGCACCCGATGGAAGAGAAGCATTATATTGAGTGGATCGAAGTCGGCGCCGGCGGCAAGGTCTGCCGCCAGCATCTGAAACCGGGCGAGCTCCCGATCGCCGAATTTGCCATTCCAGCCGAGTCGGTCACCTTCGTCCGTGGGTACTGCAATATCCATGGTCTCTGGCGGGCCGACCGCAATACGCCGGACGGTTAACCGCATTCCGGACCGTTAGGAGGAGCAGAATGAAGAAAATATTAGTGGCAATGGATGGTTCCGAGCAATCTTTCAAGGCACTGGCCGAGGCGGGCAAACTGGCTAAGGCAATGAAGGCGGAAATCACCGCCATCTCAGTTGTCCACGATGTTGTCGTCTATGGGGGATATGAAAGCGTTTATTTCGACAATGAAAGCCTCCGGAAGGCTTCCGAAGAGGTGCTCCGGAGGACGAAAGAAATGATGGAGAAGGAAGGCTTCGCCATCAAGACAATTCTCGGCAAAGGTAACGCGGCTGAAGTAATTAATGAGACGGCGGAGTCCGGCGATTTTGATCTGGTGGTCATGGGTAGCCGGGGACTCGGGGGAGTAAGCCGTTTACTCCTGGGCAGCGTGAGCGGACGGGTAGCCAATACTTCCAAAGTATCGGTGCTGATAGTGAAATAAAACGGCGGTGCAGAGGAGCAGGCAGGGCGAAATGCCCTGCCTGCTCCTCTGCCTTAAAGGGTTATCGCGTCGCCGAACATATTAAGCAGACAGTCTTTTGCCCGGATGAGAGCAGCCATCGGTTCGGAGTGATAAGCGGGGGACGGTTCAAGCGACAAAGCGTTTAGGAGATTATGGAATCGCAGAGATTGCGCCAGAGCCGGAAAGTCAAGACTTCCTTCGCCCGGGACGAGATGCCGGGCCGCCGTGCCGTCGCAGTCGATGCAGTGAATGACCTGCAGGCTTTCCCCGCAAGCGGCGAAGAACTCGTCCAGCGTTTCACCGTTCAGGCCGAGTGGGGCGAGAGCGGCCATCGCTTCCGCACCGTATTGCTCAGTGAGCGAAAAAGCCTCCCGCCGGGCCGGCAGTGCGTTGATGAGCGGCGATTCCTCCGGAGCGAGAGGTTCCAGCACGCTGGTAACCTGTTTGGCCGCGGCATAGCGACAGATCTCTGTCAGACTGTCGAGACAGAATTCCCGCGCCCGGCCGATGTCGGCGTCGAGCGGGCGCAGACGAAATTCACCGCCGTCAGGATCGATTTGCTGTTAATTTTGTTACATCCCGGATAACGTGTTTTGACCAACGTTCACCGGGCGGCAGGCGATTTCTACCACCTGCATTCCTATTCCCGCTGGCGGACTCCGGGGTGATGGGCAGGAGAAACCGCCTTTGTGCGGAATTCATAATTATTCCGGTTCAGTAAGATGCTAACACGGGTGGCGAAACAATTGAAACAGATAAGAATAGCTTATTTCCCGACGGAAGAAGGCTGGATTGGGGCGGCCGCTACGAAGGACGGTCTGGTGGCGGTGAATTTGCCGGCGTCGACCCGCGCCGCCGCAGCTGGGGCGATTAGCCGACTGTTGCCTCAAGGGGTTGAGGAATGTACCTCACTGCCGCCGGGCCCATTCGACGAGACGGCCCTGACGCGGCTTGGGCAGGAGCTTGCGGCATATTTTGCGGGTAAGCCGGTTGCTTTTGATACCCCCATTGACTGGGAGAGCTGCCGGTATACTCCTTTTCAGGAGAAAGCACTGCGGGAATGTTATCAGGTGGGCTACGGGCGAACCGTGACTTACGGCGCGATCGCCGGCGCGATTGGGAAACCGGGCGCGGCCCGCGCCGTCGGTATGGCCATGCACATTAACCGGACAGCCCTCGTCGTTCCCTGACACCGCGTTCTCGGCTCCGGCGGAGCCCTGACCGGTTTCGGAGGCGGACTGCCGCTGAAGCGGCGGTTGCTGGATATCGAAAAAATTCCGTACAAATAAGCGAGGAGGTTAATTCATGAGCCGGAAAGTGAAAATCGCCTGCGCCCAAATGCATGCCGGGGAAGACCGGGAAGCGAATATTGCCAAAGCGTTCGCGTTCATGACAGAAGCAAAAGCGGCGGGAGCATCCCTCATCTGTTTCCCCGAACTCTTCCTTGACCCGTTTTTTCCGCAGTATCGCTGCGACATGCGTTATTTCGATCTGGCGGAGCCGATTCCCGGCCCGACGGTGGAACGCTTCCAGGCGAAATGCCGGGAGATTAACCTCGCGGCCATCCTAAATATCTACGAGCAAGGCGAAATTGAAGGTGTTTATTACGACACCTCGCCTGTAATCGCCGCCGACGGTTCGCTGCTGGGCAGCCAGAGGATGATGCATGTGGCCGAGGACGAAACGGAGAACGAGCGCTTCTACTATAAAGTCGGCAACAATGGGTTTCGGATTTTCCGGGCGGGAGGCCTGACCTTCGGGGTCGGCATCTGTTATGACCGACATTTTCCCGAGTTCATGCGCATCATGGCTCTGAAAGGGGCCCAAGCCGTATTTGTCGCCACCGCAACCGGCGGCATCCATAAAGATCCCTGGTTTATCGAAGCACAGGCTTCCTCGGTTTTCAACGGTATCTTCGTCGTCCACGCCAATAAAGTCGGGAAAGAAGGCGCCCTGAATTTCTTTGGGCTGTCACTGGCGACCGACCCGATGGGGAAAGTTATCGGGCAGGCCTCCGAGGATCGGGAAGAAGTCTTCCTGGCCGAACTCGACCTGGACTTAATCCGGACGGCCCGGCATAACTGGCCGTTCATGCGGGACCGGCGCCCGGAGATGTATGGTGAAATTCTTAAATAAAACGATGGCAAGATGGCAGTGTGCCTGGCGATACCACCCGGCCCCAGACGGTGATTTCCTGACCGTTCGCTGTCGTCCGCGCCCGGGCATTTCAGTTGTTAAATCAATCGGATAAAGCGAGGGAGCAAACAATTATGGCAACGAGAATCTGGCTGTATGGCGCCGGCGCTCTTGGTTCGGCCCTGGCGGCTTTGCTGTACGGAAAGACAAAATTATGTCTTGTGGGAAGCAGCCCCCATGCTGACGCCGTCCGAACCGCCGGCTTGCGGGTCATCCGCGACGGCGCGGTGGATACCATCTCCGTGCCGGTCTGCCGTCCGGAGGAAGTCCCGGACTTCGGAGAGAACGATGTTATTTTGCTGACCGGGAAAATCCGTTCGCTGCCAGCGGCAGCCGCTCTCTTGCGGGAAAGATTGTCCCCGGAGACTGTCGTCGTTGCCCTGCAGAACGGAATGGGTTTCGAGGCGGAGTTAGCATCAGCCTTGGCGTGTCCGCTAGAGAGGGGTATTGTTCAGTTCGGTTCCGGCAGCGACGGGAGAGGTTCCGTCTGGATCTACCCAGGGCAATTGCTGCTGCCGCCAGGCCGCGCAGCGGCCGTGCTGAAACCTCTGCTGGACGGTACGCCCGTCAATTGCCAGGTGGAAGAAGATTTCCGGCCTGTAATGTGGCACAAGCTGTTGATTAACTCCATTGCCAACGCCCTCGCCGGAATTCTGGGGACCAACAATCAAGTCTTGGCCGGCGAAACCTTAAATCCGGTCAAGGCGGAAATCGTGCATGAAATCAAGGCCGTGGCTATGGCGGCAGGAGTTGCGCTTCCGGCTGGTCTCGCCGAAATGAACCGATATCTGGGGCGGTCCGAGAATACTCCTTCGCTGGTCCGGGATTTGCAGCGGGGGCTGCCGACGGAAATCGAATGGATAAACGGTGCTGTTGTCCGGTTGGGGAAAGAATACGGTATCCCAACGCCGGTAAACGCGGCTCTGGTGGCGATGGTCAAATGCCTGGAAGAGCAAGTCAGAAAAAAGGAGGGGTAAAAGTGTTTTTTTCCAAGTTTCCGCGCGTCCGCCTCGGCAATTTTCCGACTCCGCTGGAGCATCTGCCCCGCTACGGAGCCCTGGCGGGACACGACCAATTGTACATCAAGCGCGACGATGTCATCAGTCTCGGCATGGGCGGCAATAAAGTCCGCAATCTGGAATTCTGGCTCGGGGACGCGCTGGCCCAAGGGGCAGACGTCATCCTGGCAGCCGGGGGATTGCAGTCAAATCAGTGCCGCCTCGCGGCGGCGGCGGCGGCCAAGCTCGGTCTGGAATGTATTCTTCTCCACAACGGAGACCGGCCGGACTTCTATCAGGGGAATATGCTCCTCAATCATCTAACCGGAGCGAAGTCGGTTTTTCTCGGCCCGGCTGACGAGGAGGAGAGAGCCCGCAAAACGCAGGAGATGGCGGAGAAGCTGCGCCGGGAAGGCCGGCAGCCTTATATTGTCGGCGAACCTTCCCGCGGAACTCTCGGCTATGCCAACGCCGCTTTTGAATTGCATTCGCAGGCCGATTTGATGGGCATCGACTTGAGGCACGTAGTTATTGTCGGTGCCATGGCGGCGACAGCGACCGGTTTTCTGTACGGGACGGCCGTTCTCGGGCACCCTTTCCATGTTCATGTAATCAGCGTCGAATATCCGAAGGATCATCTGCGCGGGCTAATCGAAAAAATCTGGGCCGGTACCGCCGGACTGACCGGGTTTGTTCCGTCCGCTTCCCCGGATACGGTGGCCACTTTGTACGACGAATATCTCGGCGAGGGCTACGCCGTGCCGACGGAAGGCTCCCTTCAGGCTGTTTATGACTTGGCTGGGACGGAGGGCATCTTTCTGGAGAACGTTTACACGAGCAAAACGGTCTGGGCGACCCGGGAACTGATTCAGAACGGAACTATTCCCGCCACGGAGGCCGTCTGCGTCTTTCACACCGGCGGCGGGCCGTCGCTGTTCGCCCAGGCGGAGTTATTTCAGCCCCGGTCCTGACGGCGTATATTCTTCAGTTTGGAGGTAAGATTATGAGGGTAATGGTTTTCACGGCGAGTCCGAACGAGGACGGTCTGACGGCGGCCTGCGGGCAGGCGGCGCTGGCGGGTGCCCGGGAAGGCGGGGCTGAGGTTGCGCTGATCGACCTGAACCGACTCAGTTATGATAAATGCCAGGCCTGCGGACGGGGTTACGGAACGTGCCTTTCCGAGCACGCCTGTCAGGTTGAGGACGATTTCCAGGCTGTCCACAGGCAGTTGCTGGCGGCAGACGCTTACTGCATCGTCACTCCCGTTTACTGGGGTGAAATGAGTGAGTCGGCGAAGGCGTTTTTTGACCGAGTCCGCCGCTGTGAGGCGACGAAGACGTTCCGGGGGACCAAGAGCGGCCTAGACGGAAAGCCGGCAATCGGGGTGGCGGCGGCCGGCGGCACCGGTAACGGGACTGTCACTTGCCTGCTTTCACTGCAGTTGTTTTTCCAGCACACCCGGTCGGAGATATTCGACCTGATTACGGTCACCCAAAAAAGCCGGTCTTACAAACTGGCGGCAATCAAAGCCGCCGTCCGGGCGATGACACGGCCGGCGGGGGAATAACGGCGGGAGGATAAATGGCGAAAATCGAAATTATCGCGACGGCCGCTTTCGGATTAGAGGCGATTGTGGCCAGGGAACTGCGCAATCTGGGCTATAACGATCTGACGGTGGAAACCGGGCGGGTCGTCTTCCGCGCTGACGCGGCGGCTATTCCCCGAACCAATCTCTGGCTGCGGTCGGCGGAGCGGGTGCTGATAAGGGTTGGGGAGTTTAAGGCCACGACATTTACCGAACTGTTCGAGCAGACGAAAGCTTTGCCCTGGACGGACTGGCTGCCCAAGGACGCTAATTTTCCGGTGAACGGTAAATCGGTTCATTCCAAGCTGTTCAGTGTATCCGACTGCCAGGCCATCGTTAAAAAAGCCGTGGTCGAAAAGATGAAGGAAAAATACGGGGGAACCTGGCTCAGTGAGACCGGCCCCCGCTATACCATCGAGGTCGGCCTGCTCCGGGATACCGCTACGCTTACCTTGGATACCAGCGGCGCCGGCCTGCATAAGCGGGGATACCGGAAACTGGTGAGTGAGGCGCCTCTGCGTGAGACGCTCGCGGCGGCCATGATCAGCCTCAGTTTCTGGCGGCCGGAGCGGACCTTTGTGGACCCGTTCTGCGGCTCGGGCACGATTCCCATTGAGGCGGCACTCATTGGCCTGAATATTGCGCCCGGTATACAGCGGGATTTTGCGGCCGAGGAGTGGCCGATTATCCCGGCCGGATTATGGGAGCAAGCCCGGGAAGAGGCGGCGGATCTGCGCGTCCGGGACGCTTCCTTCCGCGTTCTTGGTTCGGACATTAACGGGGAAGTTCTGCGTCTGGCCCGTCACCACGCCGAGCAGGCGGGAGTGAGCGGGCACGTGGCTTTCCAGACCCTCCCGATGGCGGAACTGCGATCCCGGAAGAAATACGGGATCATTATCTGCAATCCGCCTTACGGGGAGAGGATGGGCGAAGCGGCGGACGTCGCCGGTCTGTATCAGGAAATGGGACGGGTCTTTAAGTCTTTTGACACCTGGTCTTATTATATTCTCACTGCTTATCCCGATTTTGAGCGGTTGTTCGGGCGGCCGGCTGACCGGCGGCGAAAGCTGTACAACGGGAGACTGCTCTGCCAGTTTTATCAATATCATGGCCCCCGTCCGCCGCGGCGGTCGCTGGCGGCGGAGGCGCCGGACGGGAAGAACGAGAAATAAGGCAAGTAAAACGCGGAAAAAATGTAAAGGGGATAGATAAATGATCAAGTCACCGGTTTGTGAACTGCTCGGCATTGAATATCCGATCTTTTGCGGGGCGATGGCTTACGTTACCGACGCGAAGCTGGTGGCGGCAGTGTCGGACGCCGGGGGATTTGGGGTGATGGCTTCCATCGGCCACACGGCGGATTCGTTGCGGCAAGAGATTCGGAAAGCGAAAGAAATTACGACCAAGCCGTTCGGAGTTAATCTCATGCTGATGAGTCCGAATGTTGCCGACGTGGTAAAAGTGGTTATCGAGGAAAAGGTCGCGGGGGTGACGACCGGCGCCGGGAATCCCCTTCCCTACATGCCGGCATTGAAGGAAGCCGGTGTGAAAGTCTTCCCGGTCATCCCGAATGTGAAACTCGCGCGGCGGATGGCAGAAAACGGGGCGGACGGAATTGTCGCTGAAGGCATGGAGGCCGGCGGGCACATCGGTGAAATGACGACATTGCCGCTCTTACCGCAAGTGGCAGACGCGGTCAGTATCCCCGTACTGGCCGCCGGCGGCATCGCCGACGGGCGGGGGCTGGCGGCCGCCCTGATGCTGGGGGCTTGCGGCATCCAGATGGGGACGCGGTTTATGGTGGCGAAGGAGTGCTGGATTCACCAAAACGCCAAACAGCGCATTATCGATGCCGTCGATACTGACACTGTACACATTGGCCGGACGACCGGCACCCGATGCGGGCTCTGAAGAGCGAGACGACGCTGGCGGTGGCTGATCTGGAAAAAAGAGCGGCGCCAAAAGAGGAGATCGAAGCTTTGCAGAAAGGCCGTTTCCAGGCGGCCGTAAATGACGGGGATATCCGGACCGGGCAGCTGCCGGCCAGGCAAATTTCCGGCCTCATCCGCTCGGAACTGACAGCAAAGGAAATAATTGAAAACATTATGCGGGAAGCGGAGGCGCTGCTGCGGCAGGCGCCCGGCCTGGCCGGCGCTTAATCGGTTGCGGAAAGTGACTGTGGCCCTTACGACTTGCGACATGTCTGACATTGAGTAACTCTGTTCGCGAATGCGCCTGATTGATGACGGCAAGAGAATTTGCGGCGGCGCCGGCGCTGCGTTAAGGCCAGGCGGGAAGGTGGTTTAGCGTTGTTGCATAAAGCTGAAGGCTGCCAATATTCGGTAGCCTTCAGCTTTACTTCACCCGGAATTCATCCCACCAGATAAGCCCGAGTTCAACTGTTTCGTCCAGGGTCAGCAGGCGGCCGGTCCCGTCCGGATTATGCCGGCGCCACGCGTTGAAATGCCCGACCGAGCAAAAGAAATTAATTTGGTTTCACGTATGGCCGGAGACGGGCAGACTCGTGTCGGCCTCAACGACCCAGACCCGGGTATCCGGCGGTTGGGAAGCGGCGATTTTCCCTTTGTCCATAATAAGCGTGACCGGTTCGCCGCAGGTGTGGCAGGCGGAAGCGATGACCGCGTCGGCGGCGAGGGCGGCCGGGATACCGACGGCGTCGGCCGCGCACCAGGTATAAAGGTCGACTCCCTCCAGGCGGAGGCGATGGCAGGTTTCCCGCAAGGAAAGACCGCCGGCACCGATAATTGCATCCTCATTTGCTGTACAGACGGCCAGACCTTTGTCGGACAGAACTCTGGCCGCCGCCCTGACCTCTGCCGGCGGCAAGCCCGTTTCCCAACTCAGTTCGGTCAATGCGGCCGGCCGGCCGGTCCGGAGCGCCAAAAAAGCCGCCCGGCGGACCGCCTTTTCCCGCGGCCCCAGTCCGGCGATGTATTCGGCTAAGCCTCCGATATCTTCCATTGATGTACTCCTTTCCCGCCGGGCTTAAACGGCTATGCCCGTGATTCTTCTCGTCTTCAGATTACTATCCCGCTGCCGTCTAGTCAAGGAAAGGCGCGCTTTGCCATCTTGCCCGGGCCGGAGGGTCGGATAAGGGGAAAGCCATGCCTGTTCTTCTTTTGCCGCCCGGAGTTAGGAATTGCTCGCCCGAGTCATTCTCTGCGCCGCCGGCCGGATGTCACACTGCTTCCGGCAAATCTTCTTGCTGCGGATCCGCCTCCTTCCCCCGGGGAGAAAGAGGCCCAATGAGGACGGAGGAATTGTTTTCCTTCTCTGACAGGCGTTTTCTTCGACCGTCCCTTGACAGAGCAACCGGGCGGTGTTAAAATCAAAGTCAATTATATGTGCACGGCTCTTATCCAGAGCGGCGGAGGGACCGGCCCGATGAAGCCCGGCAACCTGCGACTCATTCGTCGTAAGGTGCCAATTCCTGCAGAACCGAGGTTCTGGCAGATAAGAGAGTACTATTACGTACCTCTTTTTTGGCCCGGGAGGTATTTTTTTATTCCCGCCGGCCGCTCTTCGGGTAAAATGAGCCGCAACGATCCGGAAGGAGGGATGCCCGGAAAATTGTCTTGGCGGCCGGTGAGTCAGATGGAGGGATGCGGAGAGAGAAAAATGAGAGAGAAAAGAGAAGCGGAGAGATGCAACCAGCGAGGCAGGAAAAAGTAGCGGCACCAATTGAGGGGCTGCAGGGAGAATAGAAAGGAATGAAGAAGAATGACCAGACAAATAATCATTGCCCGGGCCGCGGCACTTCTCATTGTCGCTTTGGCCCTGGCCGGGTGCGGAAATGCGGCGCCGCCGGCGAAGGACGGGATTGTCATCGCCCAGGGGGTCGATGCGACTACGCTTGATCCGCACATGCACAATGAGACAACGACAACAAACGTGACGGCCCAGATCTTCGATCGGCTTCTGGTGCGGGATGAGGCGATGGAATTGCAGCCGCAGCTGGCCTTGTCGGTGACGGCGCTCGATGACCTGACTTGGGAACTGAAGCTTCGGGCAGGCATCACTTTCCACAACGGGGAGCCTTTCGACGCCGCTGTCGTGAAGTACAACCTGGAGCGGATTATTGACCCGGCTGTCCATTCCCCGCAGGCTGGAAACCTGAGCGCCATTGACCGGGTGGAAGCGGTCGACCAATACACAGTTAAGATATATACGAAAACGCCATACCCGATTCTGCCGAGCCGTCTCAATCTGCAAATGGTTCCGAAAGAGTATATCGAAACGAACGGATTGGAATATTTCGCGGCTAACCCAGTCGGCACAGGCCCGTACAAATTCGTCAGTTGGACAAAAGACGAGGCGATTGTGCTGGAAGCGAACGAGGCTTATTGGCGGGAGCCGCCGGCGATTAAGAAAGTAACTTTCAGACCGATTCCCGAAAGTTCTACCCGGGTGGCGGAGCTGCAGACCGGAGGTGTTGACCTGATAGTGAACGTTCCGCCGCACCAGGTAGAGACACTGGCCGCGGGAAACGGCACGAAAGTTTTGCAGACCCCGAGCGGGCGGTATATTGCCATCTTCCTTGTTACCGGCAAAGGCGGTCCCCTTGACGACCCGCGAGTCCGCCAAGCTCTGAATTACGCGGTTGACGTTCCGGCGATCATCAATTCCGTTCTTGAAGGGCATGGATATCCTACTACCCAGCCGGTGACGCCGCTGGACTTCGGCTATAGCCCGGGCGTCAAGGGTTACAATTATGACCCGGAGAAAGCGAAGCAATTGCTGGCCGAGGCCGGCTATCCGGATGGCTTTGCTTTCCGGCTGGATGTGCCCAGCGGCCGTTATGTCATGGATAAGGAAGTGGCGGAAGCAGTTGTCGGGCAGCTTGCCGCCGTCGGAGTCAAGGTTGATCTGAGCATCAACGAATGGGGCTTCCATGTGACGAAGATCTTGGAGCAAAAGATGGAGGAGGCTTTCTTGATCGGTTGGGGTGGCGATCTGTTCGATTCCGACTCTTCCCTGTACAATTGGTTTCGCAGCGGGCAGCGCTCCGTTTATTACAGCACGCCTGAGATAGACAGCCAATTGGACGCCGCCCGGGCGATGATGGATGTCGCCGGCCGGGAGAGTCTGTATCGGGACATCAATGCCGCTCTGTCGGAGGCTGCTGCGTGCATCTTTCTCTACCAGCAGGAAGACTTGTATGGAGTCAATTCCCGTCTTGTCTGGCAACCACGGCCGGATGAACTGATTCAGGTTTACGATATGGCGTTTGAATAGGATAATTATCTTTTACTTTCCGGGGAATGGAAGCGGGAGTTGCTTCCATTCCCTTTGCTGCTGTTGTATACTTAACTGAACGGGGTTAACGGCTGAAAGGGGAGACGCGGATGACAAGCGGCCGAGCCGCCGTGCGGGAAATGGTCAGAGAGGGTGTGGTCCTGCGCCTGCTTTATTTCTTTTTCAATATTGCCATGCCTTTATACTTTATGTTTATCAACCTTTATTTCCGGCGGCTCGGGATGACCGGCGTGCAGATCGGTCTATTAAACAGCCTTTACTACGGTATGAACTTTTTCTTTCAGCCCGTCTGGGGGTACGTTAGCGACACTTTCCGGCTGCGACGGCCGGTGTTGCTGCTGCTCGCTCTGGTCAGTGCCGGCACAATGCTGCTTTACGGGGCGGTGGAGAGCTATTTCCACTTACTGGGCGTTGCTGCCCTACTCGGAACATCGTTCAACGCCATTATGCCGCTGCTTGACGCCGCCGGTCTCGATTACGTCCGCCGTTCCGGCGTCAGTTACGGCAGTATCCGCCTCTGGGGCTCGGTCGGTTTTGCCGCCACCGGGCTGCTGATCGGCCGTCTCGCGGCCGCGTACGGGCTGAAGGCGATTTTCCCGGCCGCCGCCACTGTTCTCCTGTTTCTGTTCACGGCCGTTTGGCTGCTGCCGCGGGAAACGCAGCCAGAGACGCCGATTGATCCGGCGCCGGAGAAAGAGAGCGGGGCAAGCCGGATTCGGCAGATCGGATTACTCCTGGGGCAGCCGCGGTTTGCCGTTTTTCTGGTGACTGCTTTTCTGATTCAGATGTCGATGTCCATGGGTTTCGCCTTTTTGAATATCTATATGTCCCAAATCGGCGCTACGGACGGTTTCATCGGATTGAGCTGGTCCGTCAGCGGCCTGAGCGAAATCGCCGCGTTTCTCCTCCTCGGACATTTTCTGCGCCGGCTTGGGGCGCGGCCGGTAATCCTCATTGCTTATATAACCATGACACTGCGCTGGCTGTTGTATTCGCTTATCCGGACTCCGGTCAGTTTCTTGCCAGTTCAATTGCTGCAGGGGTTTTCCGCCGGTTTTTTCTTCGCCGGCGGTGTCAATTTCGTACAGGAAGAGACGCCGGAGAGTCTGAAGACGACGGGGCAGACTATTTTCGGCGCGGTTAATATGGGGTTGGGTCCGATTGTCGGCATGTCTTTAGGCGGCTACTTGGCGGATGCCTACGGTTTGCCGAGCTTATTCCGGTTTTGTTCGACTATCTCCTTCGGCACGGCTTTGCTTTTCGGCGGGATAATGGCGCTGGAGAAGACGCGGACGACAGCTAAATTGACGGAATGAAATCTGATTGCGAAACGGCAAAGGTTATCCGGCCGGAATTACTCCGGCCGCCAGCCGGTCGGTAAAGCGGGATCGGACTCGAGATTCCGAAATTTTGACACCGGACGGGGAGATAAAAAAGTTGAGAGCCGGAAGTAAAAATCGAGGGCCGGGGTGATAAGCCATGCTTAGAACCGCAAGCAATCCACCGCTCTTGGACAGGTGGCCGGCGAAGCCGGCAGGAGTGACCGGATAGAACCGTCCGTGACGTTGTCTCACTCCGCAAAAGGGTAGTTGGGGGTCAAAGGTTGAAATAGAATAATTTCCATATCAATACTCTCAGGGCGGGCAGTCTCGGATATGCTCAAGAGCCGCCCTGGCGGACGGCTCCCACTATATCCATTAGCGGCATGATTTCCGGGTTGCGGACGGGGAATTTTCGGGAAAAGAACTATCACCCCAGCCGCCGGCTTCCATTGCATATGGGTTACTGCATATAGAGGGCTATCTGCTAAGGTTGCCAGCGGCTGCCGCCGGCTTCCATTGCATATGGGTTACTGCATATAGAGGGCTATCTGCTAAGGTTGCCAGCGGCTGCCGCCGGCTTCCATTACGGATGGGTTACTGTATCGAAAGACTATTCGCTAATGATGACGGCGGCAGAAGCGGAGGTTAATTAAGGGCTGCCGAAACATCCCGCTTGTCTTGTATTCTACCGTTACAATGACGATACGGTGGTTTGTCTGAAATCTGCCGGCCGGAGTTGTGCCGGCAGATTTTTCCTTTCGCATGGCGAATCGGCCAGGGCATGGTATTTATTGCGGCAGCCCTTCCCACCGTTTCAGTCCTTCATACTGAATGCCGAAAATGTCCAGCACTCTTCCCACCGTTTGCCCGACGATATCGTCAAGCGTCTTCGGCCGGCTGTAGAAAGCCGGCATGGGGGGAGTGATGATGACCCCGAGACGGCTAAGCTTCAGCATGTTTTCCAGGTGGAGAGGGCTTAAGGGTGTTTCCCGGGCGAGCAGTACCAATTTCCGGTTTTCCTTTAGCGTGACGTCGGCGGCCCGGAGAATCAGGTTATCGGCGTAGCCACCGGCGATGCCGGCCAAAGTCTTCATGCTGCAGGGAGCGATAATCATTCCAGCGCAGCGAAAAGAGCCGCTGGCGATGACGGCGCCGAGGTTATCCTCGGCGTGATAAAATGTTGACTGGCCAATGACTTCCTCCAGCCGCCGGCCACTCTCCGTCTCAATTGTCACTTTTCCCCACCGGCTGATGAGGAGATGGGTCTCAATCGATGCGGCCCGGAGAGTTTCCAGAAGGCGGATGCCGTAAATGGCACCGGTGGCCCCGGTAATGGCTACGATCAGCCGCATATTATCATCTCCTTTCGTCGTGTCCGGCTGCCGTCCGCTGCCGTCGTATCTGCAGGAACAAGACCGTGAAGAGCACGGCGAGGCCGATGGCATTCAAGCGGCAATCCGGCCAGAAGAGGGCGAGAGCGGCAATGAGCAGGCCGATCTGCTCGGCCCGGGTGGCTGGGCATAGCAGCCAGCGGTTGACGCCGTTGGCGAGAGCGTAGCACCCGGCGAAAATGGCGAGGACAGGCAGGGCGATTTGGTCCGGGGAGCCGTGCAGGAGTAGTTCCGGCCGGTAGATGAAGATGAAAGGAATGATGTAGGCGACAATCCCGAGGCGGACGGCCGCGAAGCCGACCCGCATCGGATCGGTGTCGGCGATGGAGGCCGCCGTGTAGGCGGCCATCGCCACCGGAGGCGTCATCGTGGCCATGGCGGCGAAATAGAGAATGAACATGTGTGCCGATATAGGTTCGATACCGGCTTTGATCAAAGCCGGGGCGGCGAGAGAAGCCGACAGGATATAAGTCGGGGTGATGTTCATTCCCATGCCGAGAATGACGGTAACGATTGCGGTCAGAATGAGGGCCAGGAAAAGGCGGCCGGAAGCGAGGGCGAGAACGACGGAAGTGAATTTCACTCCGACTCCGGTGAGAGAGATGATACCGACAATAATGCCTGCGGCCGAGCAGGCGACGGCGATCATCAGGACGCCTTTCACCCCGCCGGCGAGAGCGGCCGCGATCTTTCCGGCGCTCATCCACTGTTTTTGATCCCGGGTGAAAAAACTGCATAGAATGATGAGCAGAGTCGCCTCGAAAACGGCCCGGTTGACCGTAAAACCGCTGAGAATGCGGCAGATGAGCCAGGTCAGCGGTCCGAGATACCGCAATCCCTGCAGGAGGGCGGTCCCGGGCTTTGGCAGTTCACTACGCGGAATACCCTGCAACCCCAGTTTAATCGCTGCGCTGTCTACCCCGAGGAAGACAGTACCGAAATAAAGCAGGGCCGGAATGAAAGAGATTACCATGATCTGGCTGTAACTCACGCCGAGGATTTCCGCCATCACGAACGCCACCGCTCCCATGACTGGAGGCATGATGGTTCCCCCGCAGGAGGCCGCCGTTTCCACGGCGCCGGCGAAATAAGCCGGATAGCCTCTTTTTTTCATCATCGGAATAGTGAAGGAGCCGGTAGTGGCGACATTGGCAATGGGACTGCCGGAGATGCTGCCGAAGAAGGCGCTGGCCACGACGGCTGTTTTGGCCATGCCGCCCCGCCAGGCGCCGGCCAGGCTGCGGGACAAATCATAGAAGACGTCACCGGCTCCGCTGGCAGTAAGCACCTCTCCGAAGAGAGTGAACATGAAGACATAAGTGGAGGCGACTCCCACCGGCATGCCGAAAATGCCGCTGGTTGTCAGGAACGTCGTCTCAAGAACCCGCAGGAAACTAAAGCCTCGATGGCCGAACAGACCAGGGATGTAAGCGCCGAAAAACGGGTAGGCGAGGAAAAGCGCTGCTAGCAACGTCAGCGGATAACCGACGACCCGCCTGGTCGCCTCCAGAACGAGACAAAGCATCAGAATTCCCATCGCCAGATCCATTCCGGTGACCGGATCGAGGAAAACGTGGCGGAAAGCGAGCCGATCGCTGTTGAGGACGATGTACGTCCCGACAGCGAGAGCGAGCAGAGCGCAGATTGTGTCGCCAGCCGATCTTTTCTCCGCCGGCCGGCCGGGGGCGGTGTAAATAAGAAACGACAGGGCGACCAGCACGGAGAGGTGGATGCCGCGGTAGACGATGACGGTGGGGTAGGCGTAGATGATCGAATAAAGCTGGTAAAGAGCCAAAGCGACGCAGAGCCAGGTAACGGCCCGGTCCAGTGGCCCCGTCAATTTCCTCTTTGTTCCCTTTGCGAGTAACTTCGTTCCGACACTCATGTCTGAACCTCCCAGTGCCGGGCAGAAGAGCGGCTGGACCGAAAGGACTGCCCGGCCGCTTTTCTGCCGCTATTCTAACGCGCCGACTTCCCGGTAATATTTCGCCGCGCCGGGATGCAGGTCGACGCCTGTTCCGCTCGCCATCTTTTCCGGGGTCAAATCTTTTAAGTTGCTATGGACAGTATGAAGGTATTCCAGATTCTCAACCAGTGCTTTAGTAATCCGGTAGGCATCCATCTCCGGCATTCTATCGCCGGTGATGATAATAACCTGGGAACCGAAAGTCGGAATGTCACTGTCCAGAAAAGCGTAAGCGTCCCGGGCGATGGCAAACTCCATGTAGCCGTATTTTTCGACCATCGCGGCATTGATCTCCGGGGCGATTGGCAGCATTTTCACGGCATGGGAAGAGGAAACCTCCCGAACCGGGCCGGCCGGAGCGATGGTCAGTAAGGTAAATGCGTCAATCAGTCCGTCACCCAGCATGTCGGCGGCTTCGCTCATATCCTTGTAATAGATTTTGCCGCCCCACTCCTCGATAGCGGCGTAAGTCGCGCCGTACTCCTGCAGCATCCGGCTGGTGGCGAGTTCTCCGGTTGAGCCGGGTGCACCCACAGCTAATCTGATTTTATACTTCCGGTCAATCATTTCCCGGAGGGAAGCGACCGGCAATTCTTTCCGGGCGATGAACTGGAGACCGCTACCGTAAAGGCCGGTGATGGCCCGGATATCGGTGATCTCTTCGCTGTAAGGATCGATGCCCCGAAAAGCGGCCGCTGCCACGGAACTATGGGTCAGGCCCAGCTCGGCTTCGCCGTTGTGTACCGACATCACGTTGGCCACCCCTTCGCCGGGCACGGATGTGATGATTGAGCCGGGGAGTTTTTGAGTGATGGTCTCGGCGATGCCGGCGGCAATTAAATCCCAGACGCCCCCGCCGCCAAGGGTCGCTCCGATCAGGTTGAGGTTAAGAGTTTCTTCGTCCCCCGACTGCGGCGGCGCGCAGCCGACAAGACTGACGAGCAGGACAATAGCCAGGAGCAGGGTAATCATTTTCCCGGCCGATATTCTTTTCATTGATAATCCCTCCTGCCGATATGTTTTGTTATGCGGTGGGGTGAGCGTCAAGGCCGAAGCGGCCCGGGCTGCTTTGTCCTGAAATCAGCCTTCCGCTATTTCCGCGGCATCGTCGTCGCCAAATCGTGCCCCGCAGAATGGACAAAGCAGTTTGCGTTCCGGTTTGTGCCGGAAATCATCGGTCGCAGCGTAAAATTTTCGGCCGCAGACCGGACATGTGACCCAGAAAATCCTTGCCATTTTCTTACCCCCTTAACCATTCATCCGGACGAATACGCCGCAGTACGGAATCCGGCACATTGATCCTTTCCGGGAAAGGACGGGTGACGGGTTTGGTCGCATCAATCAGAAGTTTGTCACCGACGGCGTGCACGGTCGAGGATGGGTCGAGGGAGCCGCCCCGGACGCCTTTGATAATATCCACGTCACTTCCGGCTTGGATCCGGGTCGCCACTGCCCAGAGGACCTCCCGTTCATTGAAAACGTCGATGTCTTTATCAACAACGATCACCATTTTCAATTCATCGTGATAAGGCAGCGCCGCCAGCGCCGCGACTTTGCCTTCGCCGTCCACCTGCTTGTCGATGGCGATGTAGGCGTGAAAACGGCAGCAGCCGGAAATCGGGAAATGGACTGCCTGGACTCCGGGGACTGATTTCCTGACTTCTTCGCAGATACTGGCTTCCTTGGGGATGCCGCCCAGAATAGCAGTATCCGGGTGGCCAGCCAGAATGTTCAGGTAGCAGGCATCCCGCCGGCGCGTGATTGCTTTCACTTTGACAACCGGAGACCAGCGCTGCGGCCCGTAATAGCCAGTGAATTCGCCGAACGGCCCTTCGGCGTCCCGGCGGTTTGGGATGACTTCCCCTTCGACGACGATTTCGGCGTCGGCCGGAACAAGCAGGGAGTCTCCGAAAGCTTCGGAAGGTACAAGGCGCAGCGGTTCATTGAGAACCCCGCCGATGACTTCGTATTCGTCCGTTTCCATCGCTACCAGTGCTTCCGAAGCGAGGTAGAAACCGGGGTGGTGACCGATGACATGAGCGATGGGGAGAGGCTTGCCTTTTTCCCAGGCACGCCGGCAGTAATCCCAGAGATGTCGCGGCGACATCCAGAGGCCCAGTTCGTCTTTGCCCCGGACGAGCATCCGATGGTGGGAGGCGTTGTAGACTCCCGTGTCCGGATCGGGAGCGACCACGACATCGACAAGGTAAGGGTAACCGTCCATTTCATGGTGAGTGAGGATCGGCAGTTCCCGCAGATCAACCGCTTCCCCTGTCCGGATGACTTCTTTCACCGGAGCATCAGCCCGGTCGGTCAGGACGGGCTTGATGCGGTTGGCGCTTCGCCGGGCGAAAGTGTAACTCGTCTCCATCCGCCATTTATCTGCCGGCAGATCAAGAGCGACGGCGCATTTTCCCCGGCTGGCGAAGACATTGGCGGCGACGCTGCAGCCGCTCAATTCGCCTTTCAGGTTTTTCACTTGTTCGCAAAGCAGCAGCGGAAATTGATCCTCGTTCTCCAGATGCTGCTGGAGAGCGGCAATTTCAAACCGGGGATTGATTTCCCGCTTGACCCTTCGGACATCTCCCGGTGTTTGCTCTTCCAGCGCCTGGAGAAAGCTTCTTAAATCTTTAGGCATCTTTTCACCTCTTTGACGTTGTATTATTGACGGCTGCAAGTAGCGGTAGGGCTACTGCCGTCAGGCACGGCAACACGGGTAAAATACTCCCGAAGCCGCACCAGAATTTCCCGTCCGCCTTCCCGCAAGGCGGTAATGTCGTCCGGACCGGCTTTGTCGACATGGACGCCGGCCGTCACCACCACTATCTGCAGCAGCAATTTGCAAATTTCTTCCGCGAGAGGGATAGCAATAATATCGTCCTTATGCCCTAATAAGTTGAAAACGGACGTCGTACAAGCTGGCCGGCCGTCGCCGGTTAGACTGAGACGGGGCTGGGCGACGACAATCGTACCGATATGCGGACGTTCACCGCCGCCGAGATAAATCTGGACGCCTTCCCCGGTTATGGTCACGAAGCAGTGCATTTGGTAGCGACCTTCTCCGGCGGTCAATTGGCAAATACTGGTCACGTCACACCTCCCTCCGCAACCCGGACGGGTGCTGCCGGTCGTCGGAGAAGGCTGCGGTCTCCGGCGCAGACCGGACTTATATGGTCATAATATGTTGGCAATGGAGCAAATGTCCCAGTTTTGGCGACGGATAAACTTGGGCAAGGAGGGTTGGGGCGATTATTTTCGGCGAGAAAGCAGACTTTTGCGAAAACGGTGGCCGAATCGAAAACAATCTTTGGCGAGCTAAAAAACAAAAACAGCCGCTACGCGGGAAAGTTGCCAAGCCGGCGGATAAAAGCGGCTAATCAAGAGATAATAAGGTCAGTACAATGGTTATGTACAGAAATTAAACGGCTAGGAGGAATTCAGTTTTATGGTTCAAGGTACGGTGAAGTGGTTCAACAACGAAAAAGGGTATGGATTTATCTCCGTTCCGGGACAAGACGACGTGTTCGTGCATTACTCGGCTATTAAAGAAGAGGGATTCAAATCGCTGGAGGAGGGACAGACGGTCGAATTCGAAATCGAACAGGGAGGACGCGGTCTGCAGGCAGCGGATGTGCAAATTCTGCGGCAATAAAACTGCTGCCGGACTGCTGTTTTGACAAGCTGTCTTCCGGTATGGTAGAATACCGTTGTGAGTTAGCGGACTCGCGCGTACTAAGCCGGAAGGCTGCATAGGAATGATTGAGAAGCTTAAAGCCACGACGGCTGATTTGCCTTTGTCAAAGGCGCCGTCGCGGCTTTTATTGTTTGCCGGTTGGGCGGAAGGGGAGAATTGAGTGAAAACGAAACTGATTACTATGACCGGCTTATTCATCGCTCTCGGACTTCTGGTCCCCATCGTATTCCATTTAGTGGGGAGCGGTCAGGCGTTTTTGCCCATGCATCTGCCAGTGCTGCTGGCCGGTCTCCTGCTCGGGCCGTTGCCCGGGCTCGTCGTTGGTCTCGCGAGTCCCGTTCTGAGCAGTATTCTGACCGGGATGCCGCCGCTGGTACCGCTGGTGCCGATAATGGCCGGGGAACTGGGTGTATACGGCTGGGCAGCCGGCTGGCTGCGCCACCGTCTGCGTCTCCCGGTGCTGTTTTCCCTGCTGGGCAGCATGGCAGCCGGTCGTCTGGCGGCGGGTGGTGTGGTAGCGCTGGCGGCGGGGCCTTTAGGCTTCAGTCAGATGAACCCGGCTGTTTATGTCAAAACGGCTGTGATTGCCGGTTTGCCCGGTATCACTCTTCAGCTGGTGTTTTTACCTCTTGTCCTTGGCTTTCTGCAGAGAAGACTCGGCGATTCGGCGGCGGGACAAACAGGAATAAGGCAGGGAAGAGTGGAAGACGAAAACAGCGTCTGAGTAATCTTTGCTAAGCTGGCGGGAGGATATTCTCCCGCCAGCGGTTGCGGCGGCACGTCTGCTGCGCGCAGCGCAAATTGGAGTGCCGGTCCGGAATGGTACGGTGCAGCTTTCAGCGGGGAAAAAAGGTAATCCTGTCCCGACGGCGAAACATTATGTATGCACTGCGCCGAAAAAAGAGCAGAATAATGAGGGCGGCACGGGTTATTCCCCAGTGAGCGGGAGGGAAAGCGATGAAGGTGAAAGACGCAATTGAGAGTCGGCGGAGTATCCGCAAATATGAAGACCGGCCGGTGGAAGAAGAGAAAATCAATCTTTTGCTGGAAGCGGCTCGGCTGGCTCCTTCCGGGAGCAATACGCAGCCGACCAGTCTGATTGTAATCCGCAACCCCGAACAGCGGCAGGCTGTCAGCGAGGTCTGCGACAAACAGCCATTTATCGCGGCGGCGCCTGTCCTGATTGCGGTACTGGGCGATCTGGAGTGCCGGGTCGACGGACACGGCCAGACTCTTGATATCAACGCGACCAGATTTACGGATGAGCGTCAGCGCATCATCCGTGACTGCGCCATTGCCGGGGAGCACATCGTTCTCCAGGCGCAGGAGCTCGATCTCGGGACGTGCTGGATTGCCGAATTCGTCCAGGAAGAAATCAGGCGGGTTTTGCGGGCTCCAGCCGACCATTACGTTCTGGCGATAATAGCTGTCGGCTACCCGGCGGAAATTCCGGAACGCCGCAAGCGCAAACCTTTGTCCGGAATGGTCTGGTACGAGAGGTTCGGACGGACGGCGGAAGAATGAATTGCAACGGGTGCAAAATAAAGGAGCACGCGGGCGGTCGCTCCGTGTGCTGATTAATAGCATGATTTTGGTTCGATTTCGCTCAGTGGCTTCAGGAGAGTAATAAGGTACAGTAAGTTTCGTAGGCGGCTGTCCCTGTGGCAGTCCAGATTTAGTGCTACGGGTGATTATTGTCATTCTGACCAGCGAGGCGTCGAAGACATGACTCTGCGGAGATGGCGGCCGGATGACCGACAAAGCGGGTCACCCGGAACATAGCGGTTGATGTGCCCCGCGAGGCGGGATATAATTGCCCAATAATTGAACAGCAATTCCGCATGGGGGAGTAGTTGGCACAGCAGTGTGCGGCAATGTCAACATACTGATGGCGACATCTGGCTTGCCTTAATTAATGAGACTCATGGATAATGGTCGTTCATTATTCAGAGTTTTATTTAATTTTAATAACGGGAAAACGGGCAAGAATAACAACAGACCGGTCAGCTGAGGAGGCGAAAGATGAGTATATTGTCGCTGGTCATGATTGCAGTCGGGCTTTCCATGGACGCTTTCGCGGTTTCGGTAACGAACGGAATAACCATCAAGGGGCTTCAGTTCCGGCATGCCTTTAAAATCGCCTTTTTCTTCGGCTTTTTTCAGGCCTTCATGCCGGTCCTTGGCTGGACGGCGGGGGTCAGATTTAGTGAATATATTATTGCCTTTGACCATTGGGTTGCTTTTATCGTCTTAGCAATGATCGGGGGCAAAATGATATATGAGAGCTTAAAAGAAGCGGACGGGCAGAGTGAGGCTGCGGTGGTCCGGGAGGACCCGGTGAACAACCGGACTTTGACCATGCTCGCCGTCGCCACTAGCATTGATGCTCTGGCAGTCGGAGTCAGCTTTTCCTTCCTGAACATTGCCATCTTCACCGCCGCTCTGATAATCGGCTGTATCACATTCTGCCTTTCGTTCGCCGGGGTGATGTTCGGAGAAAAATGCGGGCAGTTCCTCCAGAAAAAGGCGGAAGTATTGGGCGGCGTCATCCTGATTCTGATCGGGACAAAGATTTTGCTTGAGCACACCGGTATTCTGGGCGTTCTCCTCTGATAAACGACGAAATAACTTTGTATCTCAGGCGCGGTAGTATTTGATACCAGCATTAATCCGGAAGTCAGGGCAGATTAATACGCGTTAATCCGCCAGGATTGTTTGTCAGCGCCTGTGTCTCAGGCAGGTCAGCGCTGAGACTGTTCCTTGCGGCCGGGCTTTATATCCTCGCCGATTATGTATCCATTCATCCGTGTTTTACCCCGGGTAAGCTAACTTGGCCGGGTCAGCCGGGACTGTCGGAAAAACCACCGGACAAAGCCGGCCGGAGAAGGAAGACGGGGACCGGCGGTGAATTTTACATATTGGTATCTTCCCGCGCAGGCGATGGTTGCAGCCGCCGGCTTGAGATGCCGTACCGTAAGCAGATTTACCGAAAGGGGAGGATGGAATGAAAAAGGTTGATATGATTGTGAAGGCGCCGCATTTCTACACGTTGGAAGGAGAGGGCGTTGGTTACAAGCCGGGCGTGGCGATGGCGGTGGATGCCGGCAAGATCGTCGCGGTCGAAGATGAAAAAATTATTGACCAGGAGTACACCGCCGAAGAAATAGTGGAGCTGAACCATCACGCCGTGTTTCCCGGTTTCATCGACGCGCATATGCATACTCCGCTCTGCATTCTGCGCGGCCTCGCCCAAGATACAAATTACTGGATGATGTACGGACTGCAGCCATTCAGCAACGCCTCGACCAGAGAGGCAGCCCTAGCCGGCAGCAGACTCGCGATTATTGAAGCCATCAAAGCCGGGACGACAACTCTCGGCGACTACAATATGGACATGGAACCGGTCTGCTCTTTCATCGACAAGATCGGCGCCCGCGGCAATATTGCGGCCACGATCCGGGAAGCGAAGTCCCGTGTCTATAAGCCGGGCGAATTGTACGAATATGACGAGGAGCGCGGGAAAGTTACACTTCAGGCGAATTTGGAACTGTATGACAAGTGGCACGACAAGGCCGGCGGCCGCATCAAAATTTTGTTCGGACCGCAGGGAGCCGACTTTTTAAGTGAGGAGCTTCTCCTGAAAGTCCAGAAAATCGCGAAAGAGCGCAAAACGAAAATCCATATGCACGTCCAGCAGGGCGACCGGGAAACGTATCAGGTTGTCAAACGGTACGGTCAGAGACCGATTGCCTGGCTGAAACAAATTGGCTATCTGGACGAGACGCTGATCGCAGTCCACCTGACGGACGCCAACGACGACGAAGCGAAAGTCGTCGCGGAAAGCGGCGCGACCATGATTGTCTGCCCAGGTTCCATTGGTATTATCGATGGCATCGTGCCTCCTTCCATGGCTTTCCAGGAAGCCGGCGGGGTTGTAGCTCTCGGTTCCGATCAGGCGCCGGGCAACAACTGCCACAATGTCATTAACGAAATGAAGCTGGTGGCCCTCTTTAACAAGATTAAACGGCAGAATCCGGAATTGCTGCCGGCCTGGCGCGCCTTGCGCATGGCGACAATCGAAGGCGCCAAGGCGATCGGTCTCGGTGATGCGGTTGGTTCTCTTGAAGCCGGTAAACGGGCGGACTTCATCGCCATCGATCTCAGGAAGCCATCCATGCTTCCCGTCTTCACTCATCCGATGCGCAATATTGTGCCGAATCTGGTTTACAGCGCCAGAGGCGATGAAGTTTCCCTTACTGCCGTTGACGGAAGAATTATCTATCGGGACGGCAAATTCGCCAATGTTGAAGAAGCGGAAATTGTCGCCGACGTCGAGCAGTATCCGGCCGATATCGGTGCGAGGGCGGCCAAGGAGTTCTATGAAATCAACGGGACGAACGCTAAGTTTATGCAGGAAAACAAGCTGTAATTCAGCTGAGCCGCCATCAACCCAGCCCAGAAAGGGAAGACGAATACATACTTCGTCTTCCCTTTTTTCGGTTGGCCCTGCATGGGCGATAACTTGGTGGTGAAAGTCCACTACAGGCTTGGCGGTAGGAACTGTTAGCAGAGGGCAAGGGTGTCTGTCGTGAGCGGAATCCGAACGAAGCCCAACGCAAACCCTCGGTCTGACGAACAGAAATCACAGCCATGGCATTTGCGGGACGGACGAGCTTGCCGAACAAAGCAAAGTCTAATACTGCCCGAATCCCAGGGTGTAAATGCGGCAGATATATGAGGGGAAGGTTATCGTTCTTAGCAGGGGAGGTCTTGCGGGGGGCGCCGGCAAGAGGGATGGTTAGACAACCCACAGCGACAAGCCCCACAGCGATGTGGGGCTGAACCGCAAAAGTATGGATACCTCGCATCTATCGGGCATGTTAGCATATTCAAAAGGTACGAGGCACTGCCCTTAAACCATTGAACCGCCGTATACCGAACGGTACGTACGGTGGTGGTGTGCTGCGAAAGCTGCACCGAAGATGGAGGGAGGCCCTCCGGCAGGGACTGGTCAGGCAGACCTGCCAAACAACCTTCTGCTGCTGTAGTCAAAAGCTATGGTAGTGAGCGACGAAGGAAAAGTCCAAAAGAAATGGGCATGTGAGTTCTATGAAGATGAGCGCAAGCGAACCACTGACGAGATGTCGATAGCGTAAAACGATGTCAAAACCTATCTTCCACCACCCGATAGGGACAAAAGCAGAGAAAAATCCTGAAACCGTCTGTTTGGCATCCGGCATTAAGGCGGCATGAACATAGAACAGGCTTCGATGTGGAACGCAGGAACCTGTGCACTGATGGGGATCGAAAAGGTGCAAGTCACAGAAAGGCAAGGCCGAAAGTAGAGATACAGTGTACAGGGGCGGAGATGCTCGTAGTAGTGATGAAATTCCTGTAATGGGAAGGGAGCAAAGGGGCATCATCATTCAGCTGATACATATGTCAACTGTGAAAACAGGAGGAACACATGGAAAACAGCAAGCCATACAAGATTCCCACACAAACTGTATGGATAGCCGACAAAAAGGTGAAAGCGAACAAAGGCAGTGCAGGTGCGGATGGGATGGATTTTGGGAAATACGAAGAAAATCTCAAAGACACCCTGTACAAACTGTGGAACCGAATGAGTTCTGGATGAATTATTTTGGCAAGTTCAATCGCTCCGCAATGAAACGCGCGCTAGACTGCGTGCAAAGGCGTTTAATAAAGTGGGCTATGTGCAAGTACAAGAAATTCCGGGGACACCGTCGGAGAGCCGAAGAATGGCTATGTCAAGTTAGAAAAAGAGAACCCAACATGTTTGCACATGGGGCTCTCTAAGGGAAGATTTAGTATGAGTGAATGATAGGAGCCGTATGAGCCGAGAGGTTCACGTACGGATCTGTGAGAGCCTTGGGGTGAAACTCCCCTTGGCTACTCGCCTGAGAGGTCGGCTGCTCAACTAATGGGTAGCCGCCTACTCGATTGTCCGCCCGGCCCAGCCCGGGCAAATGCTTGAGCTGAGATGCACGAGCCCAATTTGAGCTGAGCCGGATAAGCTACCATGACATGGCAAAGTCCGAAGCCGTCAAAGGCTGTAGCAGTAAACTTGGGCAGTTGCATGAGCAGAAAGATGATGCTTTGTCTTGGGAAGCAGACCGGATATGTCAAGTAACTTGATAACCGTATCCGTAACGATCTGCCGGAGGTTAAGGATATGTCTATGGAAGCAATGGAAGAAGCCCGGGACCAGGTTGAGGATACTGTTAGGTCTGAGTGTTCCGGAATAGGCGATGAATATGAAGGTGAAAAGGCAGCACGATCTGCGGGAAATGTTCCGCAATACAAACAATGCTTTTGCTACCTCCTAAAGTAGCGTCAAGTGCTGGAAAAGCTTGCTTGTTCGATACCCGGAGTTTTGTTACCTTCGGGGACCGCCTGACGCGGGTCCGCATAATGGGTGGTGAAAGAGGGGATAATCGCCCCTCCTAATCATCGTCACAGCGGACTATTCGTTCAGCTGCCGCCGCAGCCACTTGCCTGGTGCAAATCAAATCCCGCACCTGCTTTGTGCCGGGATAGCAGCCCGGACGGCAGTTATTTTGCCAGAATTGCCGTGTCGGGTTTTTTATCAGAACAGAAAAGGAAAAATCAACAAAATATTACCACATATTGCATAATAAGAAATATAATGCTATAATAAAACAAAAATAGGCAATATACCCCAACAACTGGCGAAACAAGGCAGGCAGCGATTTAGGATACTTGTGTCAGATGGCGGCGGGCCGGGACAAAAAAGCCTGCCGTTCAACAGCGGAGGGATCGGCGTGAGCGTGTATATAACAAAAATAATAGCTTTTTTAAACGCCAGGCATGCTATCTTCCGCGGCGGGAGACAAGGTCAAATTCATTCCCATTCCTGGCAAATGCAGGTCGACATTAGAGTCAAGTCCGGAACGGGACGGGTTGTCAGTTTCGAGCAGCTGCAGGGAATAATCACGGCGGAGCTGGTGCCGTATGAGGACAAGGTCTTGAATGAAATTCTGCCTTTCGATACTATCCAGCCACTGACAGAGAATCTGGCTATTTTCTTTTTCCGCCGGATCGCCGCTGCTGTTGAAAAATGCGGAGTAGAGCTGGACAAGCTTTCGCTTTGGGAAAGCCCGACGAAAGGAATTGAGATTTCGGATGGCCGCACGGAGTATCTTCGGCTGGACGAGGACGGCCCCGGAACAGCCGATGCGAGAACAGATAGGTCGTTAGCCGCGGCTGAGATGACGGCCGGAGAATTGCAGGCCGCGGCGGCGCGGGAAACAGCGGCAAAGAAGGACGGCACTCAGACGGACCGGGAGGAGAAGTCAGAGGAAAGTCATTTTTTCTACCCGCGGAGCTATTATCTTGCCGCAGCTGTTATCCTGCTTTTGGCTATTCTGACTGTTTACCGCCGGATAATCTCCGCGCCACCGGAACTGGCAGATCCCTGGGGTTCGGATACCTGGGGCCATTTATTCAAAGCTGAGTTTCTTTATAATGAGATCATGCAGGGCAATTATTTTCCGCAACTGCTGCCAGCATGGTATAACGGCGTGCAGCCGTTCCGTTACTGGGCGCCCCTTCCTTATTATTGCCTTGCCTTTTTCCGTTTTTTTACCGGCAATGTTTTTGTTGCCGGTAATTATTTTCTTACGGTTAACGCATCCTGCGGCGGAATAAGCTGGCTCGGTTTCGCCCGGCGCATCGGAATGCTGCCGGCGCTTCTGGCCGGTTTCCTCTGGGCCGTCTGGCCGGATAATGTTCGCGTTGCTTTCTCGGAAGGGAATTTGCCGCGGGTCATGGCTATAGCCTTGCTGCCGCTACTATTCCTGATTTTTTATTCCGCGCTCGAAAAAATGCGATGGCGCTTCGTTATCGGTGCAATTCTTCTGGTCCAGACGGTCATCCTTTGTCACGCCATGCTTGGAGCCGTGACCTGTTTATGCCTGTTTGCTTTCAGCGTTCTGCTTTGGGCGTTCGGTGGCTGCCCGGCGGCAGCGGTGCGGCGCGGTGGTCTGACTCTGGTTGGAGGGGTAGCCGGCGCCGCCTGGTGGCTGCTGCCGGCCTTGCAAGGAGGGATAGCCGGAAGTCCAAACACGGCCGCTGGCGGTGTCGAATTTGTGCCGGCGGCTATGTCGCTTAACCCTTGGCTCAGACTGTCCAGCCCGGAGACGTTTTATTGGGGCGTCAGCCTCGCAGTCGCCGCGGCTTGCGCCTTTCGGTATTGGCGGCTACTGGTGCCCTGGATGAAAAGTTTAGCAGTACTCGGCACCGGATTGGTCCTGATTACTTTCCCGGCGCTGCAAGGAGTGCACCGGCTGCTTCCGGGCAGCGGCTTGCTTTGGCCGCTCCGTTTTTCTACTTTTGCCTCTTTCGCTATTCTTGCCGCCGGTTTTGGCGCTTTTTCGGGCCGCCCGACGAAAAGAAAAGGCGGTGGCAGCAAGGAATATTCGGTAGCCTTGCCGATTCTGGCCCTTTTTCTCTTGTTCGCGGCGGACAGCATGATCTCTTTTCGCTTGCTGGCCGTCACCCGGGAGCGGCCGGAAGCTGTTACGCTTCTGGCAAGAGATATCGCCACGACGGCAGGCTGGCGGGTCGGGACAATCGATCTGAGCCGTCTCGGCTCAATCCCCAGTTATGTGTTGACGGCCGGAAGCGGGCGCGAGCAGGTTTTCGGCTGGGCCTGGCAGGGGGCGGCCACGGCTCCGAATATTATGCGGTTGAACACGGCTGTCACGTCCGGGCATTATCCCTTTCTGTTCAGCCGCCTTCGTTACCTCGGCGCCACTGATCTATTGGTGAAAGACGATATCGTTGCGGATTTGGCCGACTTTGCCCGGTCGGCCGGCGAATTTGGTTACCGCCCGGTTGCCGCATACGACGGGATCTCCTGCTGGCGAAACGGAGTGTTGCCCTATGTCGTGATTAAGGAAGATTACGCCCTGGCCGTTGGGCGCGGCGCATCTAATTTTGCTATGCTGTTGCCGCTGTGCGAAATCGGACACAGCCTGCAAATCGACGACTATTCCTTGGCCGAGCTGCAATCTTATCCGCTGCTGGTGCTGAGCGGCGCCGGATGGCGGAACCGGAAGGCGGCAGAAGCGCTGGCGCTTGCTTACGCCGAAACGGGTGGCAAACTTATCGTGGATCTGACCGGATTTCCGCCGGACCCGGCCGCAAGGCAACCTGCCTTCCTGGGGGTCTACGGCGAACCGGTTACGCTGACCGACCGGATTACTGTCCGCGGTACTACAGGGGATGTTCCTTTGCAGCCGTTCAGTCCCGCTTTTCGGGAGTGGAATTGCCTTGTCCCGCAGGGGCTTGACCTGGTTGAAAGATATTTTGACTATCATGGCGTCCGGGGTGCTGTGATCGGCAGCAAAATTGTTGAAGGGATAAGAATTCATTATCTGGGGGTTAATTTAGCTTACCATGCTTTCCTGACCCGGGATCCGGCAGCGCGGCTGCTGTTGCTGGAAACGCTCGGCCTGCCGCCGGCAGCAACGGGCCGGATGCTGCCGCTGAGTGCTTATCATTCCTCCTCCGACGGTTATATCCTGCAGTATGAAAGCGGGGAGGCGCTGGAAGCCGTTATTCCGGTTGCTGCTCTGGACGGGATGCAAGCGGAAATCGACGGCCAGCCGACTGCTTACCGGCAGTTCGAGCAACTCCTTCAGCTTTCCCTGCCGGCCGGAAAACACCGGATTTCACTATTCTTCCGCGAGACACCAATTTATTGGTACGGGAAAGCGGTTTCGCTTCTGACTTTAGCCGTTGTTGCGATCGGCGTCGTTCATTCCCGCCGGAAAATGGTGCGACCGGGAAGGAGCGGAGAAATATGGGGTGGCTGACGGCGGGAATTATCTGGGGAACGGTTATTCTCTTTTTCCGGGCGAAGAGGATCGGCGTTCTTTACTTTGTCGGGGGAGCGGCCGGCCTGGCGGTCTGGCTCATCGCCCTGCTGTACAACTCGTCGCTCGCGGATTGTCTCGGGCGCATGAGCGGAGCGGCAGCGCATTCTATTCTCGCCGGAGCCGGAATAGAAGCTCTTTTTTTCCAGGAAGGAACAGGCAGCGAAATCATTCTGCTGCTGGGTCCGGAAAACTGGACCGTCCTCGCAATAACCCCGGAAGCCTCCGGCCTGCTGGAAGTTTGCGGTTATTGCGGATTGCTGACGTTCTTTCCCGGACTTGGCATTCGGCGGAAGGCAGTGGCCGGAGCCGCGGGAATTACGGCTCTGCTCGGTGCCAATCTGCTCCGGCTGACCGTCATCGGACTCCTGATCCGCTACGGCGGACGGGCGATGATTTTTGCCGCCCACACCTTGGTCAGCCGGCTGCTCTACTTCGGCTTCACGGTTGTCATTTATTGGTTTGTGTTTACCGGTCCGACCCTGCAAGCCATCAGGAGGAAAATCACTGATGTTCACTGAGGCTGCCAGCCGAATTTTCGAATTCACGCTTACCTGGGGTGCGTGGCTAATCATCCCGCTGCTCGTAGATATTCTAACCGGGGTGTTCACTTTCGGCTATACATTTCTGCTCAGTCGACCAGACGAACAGACCGATGAGACAACATTGACTTTTCATCCTCCGGTAACCTTAATCGTTCCGGTTCACGATTCGGCTTTTACCCTGACCGATTGCCTGGACAGTATTCTCAATCAGTCTTATCCGTCCACGCAACTGGAGATTGTCTGCGTTGACAACGGCAGCCGGGATGAGAGCTTTGCTGTCTTCCGGCAGTGGCAGGAAGAGCGCCCGGGTGTAAATGCGCGATGGATTGAGCTATCGCGGGCCGGCAAGGCAAAAGCACTGAATGCCGGAATTTGCGCCAGCCGCGGGACGTATATAATCAATATCGACTCCGATGCCCGGCTTGACCGGGATGCGGTCAAGCGGATGGTGGCGGCAATGGAAAACGCCCCGGATCTGGCGGCGGCGACCGGCTCAATCATTGTTGCGCCGACGACCGAAGCGGCCAATAATTTTCTCGGTTTCCTGCGTGTCTGTGAGGCAGCCGAATATCAGACCGCCTTTCAGGTCGGACGGCGCTATCAGGCAAAGACAAACACTCTGTTCACGTTATCCGGTGCTTTTTCGGCATTTCGCCGCGATGTCCTTCTGCGATCTTTTCTTTATTCCGAGAGGACGGTTTCGGAAGATACCGATTTGACGTTTCATCTCCGCACCTTCCTGCGGGGCCGGCAGGGGAGGATCGGATATGTCTCCGGGGCCATCGCCCGGGTGAAGCCGGTTTCCTCTCTGTCCCGGCTTTATTCACAGCGGGTGCGGTGGCAGCGCGGGCAAATTGAGGTGGCTTCGCTGTACTGGCCTGCCGGCGGCATTGACCCCGGCAATTCACGCGGCCGCATCGGCCGGCTCTTGCTGACCGACCATACTTTGTCGTTCGGCCGGATGACGTGGACCTTACTATTCCCGCTTCTCTGCTGTCTTGGTTATCCGGTGCTGATGGTCTTCGAGGCAATCGCCGCCTTTTATCTGAGCTATATTTTCCTTGACGCATTGCTTCTGACGGCGGCCTGCCGGACGGCGGGGACAGAAGCGAGGAAGGAAATGCGCCGCAAGTGGTGGATTGTTTTTATCCTGCCGCTGTATCGGACATTACTCTATTGGTTCAGAATCGCCGGAATTATTACCGCGCTAACCGAGCCGGCCAATTGGCAGACGACGCCGCCGTGGGAGCAGGTGAAAACAGAGAGTTTGAAATTATGGCGGCAGTTAATGATGCGACAACGAGGAGGGGAGAGGAATGAAGGCAGAGCATTTTGTATTAATTACCTACATTTTACTCGGCTCCGGCGGACAGTTGCTGCTAAAGCTGGCTGTCAGCAAGATAGGAAGTGAAGTATATAGCCGGCGGAGCTTGTCATTTCTGTTGCGGGAATTGCTACTTAGCCGCTATTTTTGGACCGGGACAGTCTTTTTTGTCGGCAGCATGTTTCTCTGGTTGTTCGTCATCGCCAGGATGGAATTGAGCCGGGCTTATCCAACCGTAAGCCTGTCATATTTCTGTGTCTTTGCGGCCTCCGTTTACATTTTCGGCGAAGCTGTTACCACCGGCAAGATAGTGGGACTGGCGGCAATACTGATCGGCGTCGCTTTAATCAACCGCTAGCAGTGGTAAGGCAGCCCTGGAGGCTGCCTTACCCGGTGGCACTTTATTGCAATGCGGACAAATTATCCGGGAGATGATGCGTTTTGCGCGGGAAACTTGCCTGCATAATTCTGCCGCTGTACAATGAGGCCGCTTCCTTTTCTCTGCTCCGGGAAATGTTCGATTCCGGGCTGGAAATTACGCCGGAAATTGATTATCTGATTATCGTCGTTGACGACGGAAGTACTGATATCACACCGTGTCTCGCTTGGCAATGGGCGATAGAAAATGCCGCGGTTATTGTGTTGACTCATCCGGAAAATCGCGGCCTTGGGGCAGCGCTGATGACCGGTTTCCGGGCCGCTGTTGCTCTCGGAGCTGATTATCTCGTGACACTGGACGGTGATGCTACTCATCCGGCGGCAAAGATTGGCGAACTGCTGGCGGCGGTGAGCGGAGAAGCTGATATTGCCATTGCTTCCCGCTTTACCAAAACGAGCCGGACGGCCGGGGTGCCGCTGTACCGCCGATTCTGCAGTATCGGGGCTAGCTTTGTGTTCCAGTGCGTTTTTCCGCTCCGGGGAGTCAGGGATTACACGACCGGCTTCCGCGCCTATCGGGCAGCCGTCGTGCGGGAGATGCTGGCGCGGCACCCAACACCGGTTTTTCGCTCCTTTGCCGTCTCCGTCGAAATCCTGCTGTATAGCGCCGCTTTTGCCGGTCTAATTACTGAAGTTCCGTTGGTGTTGCGCTACGATTTGAAGCGAAGCCCGAGCAAAATGAACGTCCTGAGCACTGTCCGCGACTGCCTGCGGCTTTGCCTGCTGCCGAAAGCAACGTGCAAGCTGGGGAGAGGGCTGAGGGGATAAATCTTCAAGCGAGTATGCAGTGCGGGAAGTTTGTCAGAAAAGGATGCATCCGGCCGGGAAGGAGAATAATAAGGTGGCGGAAGGATGAGATATTACCGCATGCGGCCCCGATGCTACAACCGGTGATCTGACCCGGACGCCGGCCATTGGCGCGGCCAGGCGCGCTGAGATCATTGCGGAAGAAAAGTTTGCGCCAACCGGGAGGAAACAAAAAATGAAGGGATAGTTGGCGGTTCAAAGGCAATTATCACGCCGTCTGCTGCAGCGGAAAGGAAGCCAAGGCGAAACCCCAAGGATACTGCTGCCCGAAGGGGCATCGCACGAGTTGATAGATAAGATTGACCATTCGGGAAGGAAAAGCAGGAGAGGGAAACGGCAGGTTGCCGGCAAAACTGAGGCAGAAAGGCTAGGCTTATGGATAAGGAGAAATACAAGTTTTATTACGAAGCTTTCATGGGATGCCTGGCACTCACCGTCGTCTTCATCCTGGTCGTTGAACTGATCAGACCCGTGACGGAAGCGCAGGCGATAATGTTTGCCCAGATTGATTTGGCAGTTCTGTTAATCTTTACGGGCGATTATTTCTACCGGCTGTTCAATGCCAGACGGAAGTGGGCGTTCTTTAAGGATAACCTGATTGACTTGGTGGCAATTCTGCCGTTTGATAAAATATTTCGGGTAGCGCGCCTGATCCGGGTGACGCGTCTGACCCGGGCAGCCGGGATAGCCCACCTGGCCCATGTATTGCGTCTTACCCGTCTTGCGCGGGTTGCAGCTTTCTCGAAAAGAAGCGGTGATACTATTGCCGGAATCCTCCGAACGAACGGGCTTGCGTATGCCGTGGGCTTCACTTTCCTGATCATTCTGGGCGGTGCTATCGGGATTATGGCGCTCGAGCCGGGGGTCGGTTCTTTTGCGGAAGGCATTTGGTGGAGTCTGGTGACGACAACCACGGTCGGCTACGGGGACATTCTTCCGGTAACCGCAGGAGGAAGGATTCTTGCCGGAATTATGATGCTGGTAGGAATAGGCTTCATCGGGATGGTGACCGGCAGCATCGCAACATATTTCGTGGGACGGGGAATGGAACGAGAGAAAAGAACGATAGCGGAGGAACAAATGGAATACGTGATCGGCAAGCTGGCGCACCTGCATGAACTCGACCGGGATGAGGTTGACATTTTGCAGACAATCATTAATAAGGTCTGGGAAGCGAAGCGGGCAGCGGGGAAATGAGACAGACAGTAGCGAAAAGCCGGGCGATGCGCCGGATTTTTTTATTACAGTCATCCGGCAGTTTGGAAGTCGCAGCAGACTGCAATCGCAAAGCAGGCGGCAAGCGGTGCGGCCGGGGACAGCTTGAAGGCTGACGAAACCGGAATTTTAAGGTAAGATGAAAGAGTATGGAAAATGGCGGAATGAGGTGGTTCGGTGGATAAAATTCTGATTGTCGAGGACGACAAGACCATCGCCATGGGAATTGAATTTTCGCTGCGGCAGGAAGGCTTCGCGACCCGGGTCTGTCATAGCGCGGCTGCGGCCGAAGCTGCTTTCCGGGAGGAGGTTTTCCGGCTGGTCATCCTGGACGTGTCGCTGCCGGACGGTGACGGATTTGCGCTGTGCCGGTCGTTCCGGGCCGGAGGCGATACTCCGGTTATTTTTCTGACTGCAATTGACGAGGAAGTCAATGTGGTCATGGGTCTCGATATGGGAGCGGACGATTATATCACTAAGCCGTTCCGGGTGCGGGAACTGTTGTCGCGGATCAGAAGCGTCCTGCGCCGCTACAACGGACAGACGGAGCATAATCCGGAAATCCGGCTCGGCCGCCTCCGGATAAATCCGGCAGAAGCCAAAGTATATAAGGACGACTGCCCGGTGGCGCTGACAACTTTGGAATATAAACTGCTCCTGACCCTGGCGGGCAATTCCGGGCAAGTGTTGAGCCGAAGTCAGATTCTGGCGGATATTTGGGATGTGGCCGGGGATTTTGTCAATGATAACACACTTACTGTTTACATCAAGCGGCTGCGGGAAAAAATCGAAGACGACCCGGCCAACCCGGCATTGATTAAGACAGTCCGCGGACTGGGTTACAAGGTGGGTGATTAGATGCGGATAACAAAAAATCCGGAAGCGGCGAGACTGCTGCGTACCTTCGCCATCCTCGGCTTTCTGTTATCATTCCTTGCCTTGGGACTGAGCCGGACAAGCTTAACCTTTCTCCGGCAAAATATCGCCCGGAGCAATGCCGCCGTTGTCGGCGCGGCGGTGGCGGCAGCCCCGGTGGCCGAGAAAGAAATCGTCCGACAGGTTCTGGCGGCCGACATGACGACGGCCCGGCGGGGACAGGCTGTGTTGGCAAAGTATGGGATAGATTATCACTATTTCCCGTCGGGTACAGCGCTGCTGCCGGCAGTCTTCCGGCTTAATAACGTCTTTTTTCTCGGATTGGTCTTCGTGGCCGGCGCTGCTTTCTCTCTGACGGTCCTGCACTTTCTGACCAGCCAATACGAACAAATCAGGGCTGTCGCCGTTTACGCCGGCAAGGTCGCGGGTGGGGATTTTTCCCTGGATATCCGGGATAACGCGGAAGGCGACATCAGTCTTCTGAAGAATGATATTTATAAAATTACAACTATGCTCAAGACACAGGCCGAAGCGCTGCAGCATGAGAAAACTGCTCTGACCGTTGCATTGGCCGATATTTCTCACCAATTGAAGACGCCGCTCACATCGCTGTTCATGCTCAATGATTTGATGAGTGGCGACCCGGACCCGGAGATTCGGGCGGAATTCCTTAACCGGATGAAGTCTCAACTGGAGCGGATCGAATGGCTGGTCGCTTCTTTGCTTAAGCTGGCCAAGTTTGACGCCGGTACGGTTGTTCTGAAAAAAGAGCCGGTTTCGTTGCCCGCTCTGGCGGAGGAGGCGCTGGCGGCCTTGGCGATACCGATAGAAATCAAAGAGGTCCAGGTCAGCATAACGGGAGATGAACAGAGCGAATTCGTCGGCGACATGAACTGGACGAGGGAAGCTTTGGTCAATATCCTGAAAAACTGCCTTGAACACACGTCGGAACGGGGGAGGATCGAGATTTCATACGGAGAAAATCCGCTGTTTGCGGAGATCAAGGTTCGCGACAACGGCGACGGGATTGCCAGGGAGGACCTCCCATATATTTTTAACCGCTTTTACAAAGGCAGAAACGCCGGTCCGGATAGCGTCGGCATCGGTCTCGCGATGGCGCAGGCCATCGTGGCCGGGCAAGGCGGGGATATAACGGTACGAAGCGAAGCGGGGATTGGGACCGAGTTCACATTGAAGTTCTATAAAGGTGTCTGACGGCAGGAAGCACCGCCAGTCCCGGGGGAAGGACCGTGGCTGAAGGGGGTTATTTAGAATCCAATTGGGTTCTGCGGTGTGCATGCTTTGATTTAAAATTGCTTATTATCACACCGACCCGGGTGACAAAAATGTCACCCGCGATGTCACCGGGCTGTCACCGGCGGCGGTTATAATCGGGGTATCAGATGATAAAGGAGTCGGATAGTATGGAGATTCTGCGGGTGGAAAATCTGTCCAAGGTGTACGGAAAAGGTGCGGCCCAAGTCAGGGCTTTGGACGGAGTGTCGCTTACGGTCAACCGGGGTGAATTTGTCGCGATTGTCGGGGCGTCCGGATCCGGGAAATCGACATTGCTGCACATTCTCGGCGGAGTCGATCGCCCCTCCGGCGGAAAGGTGTTCATTGAGGGAACCGATGTGTATAACATGGATGAGACCAGACTCGCGATTTTCCGCCGTCGTCAGGTCGGTCTCATCTACCAGTTTTATAACCTGATTCCTATCCTTAACGTGGAGGAAAATATCACTTTGCCACTGCTACTGGACGGCAGGCGGGTAGACAGAGAACATCTGACGGAAATTCTGACGACTCTCGGCTTGACGGACCGAGTCAGCCACCTGCCGAACGAATTGTCCGGGGGGCAGCAGCAGAGAGTCTCCATCGGCCGGGCTCTCATCAATCGCCCGGCCCTGGTGTTGGCCGACGAACCGACCGGCAATTTGGACAGCAAGAATTCCCGGGAAATCGTTGATCTATTGAAACTGTCCAATAAACGATATAACCAGACGCTGATCATTATCACTCACGACCACCAAATCGCGCTTCAGGCTGACCGGATAATTACTCTGGGCGACGGACAGGTCGTCAAAGACGAGGTGATCCGAGCATGAATATCCTGAACACTTTGACCAAGCGGAGTCTGCAACTGAACCGGAAGCGGACCATTGTGACCATCATCGGGATTATTCTCTCGGGCGCCATGATCTGCGGCGTCACTACCATTGCCGCAAGCTTTCAGGACCTGTTCATTCAATCGGCAATCGAGATGGACGGGAATTATCACGCCACTTTCCAGTCTGTTCCCCGGGACAAAGTAAAATATATCACAGACAATCCTTATACGGCAACCGCCATGCTGAGCCGTGATTTTGGGTACGCCGGGATTGAGGATTCCCCCGATCCGCACCGGCCGTATATCTTCATCCGCGAATTCGACGCAATGGCGTTGCGGAATATGCCTCTGCCCCTGGCCGCCGGGCGGTTACCGGAAAATGATAGGGAAATTGCCATCGCCGAGGAACTATTCCTGACTGGCGGAGAGAATTACCAAATCGGCCGGACGCTCAATTTGTCCGTCGGCGACCGAATTGGTGCGGGCGGAACGGTGCTGACGCAGCAGCAGGAATATACGGAGACAGAGGTCCTGCAGCCGCGGGTGAGCCGGAAGTACACAATTACCGGCCACATTGCTTATTTTGGTTTTGAACCGTCGCCGGCGCCGGGATACCAGGCGGCTGCTTATCTCGATGCAGACACACTTTCGGCTGCCGACACGGTGAAAGTGTCCATTCTGGGGCAAAACATCCGGCAAATTCTCCGGAAAGCGCCGGAAATTGCCGAAAACGCCGGCGGCGTCAAGATTTCATACAACAGCGAACTGCTGAAATGGTCAGGTGTATCCGGCAGCGCTGACGTCAACCGTTTTCTGTGGCAAATGGCCGCAATTGTGGTTGTACTTGTGGTGGTTGGGTCGGTCGCGGTGATTTATAATTCTTTCGCAATCTCGGTCAGCGAACGGAAAAAGCAGTTCGGGATGCTGGCCAGCGTCGGCGCCACCCCGCAGCAAATCCGTCGGATGGTTTTGCACGAAGGCCTTCTTCTCGGTCTAATCGGTATCCCGCTGGGTATTCTGGCCGGAGTAGCCGGTGTCGGCGTGACACTCAGAATAGTAAACGGACTTTTGCTGGATTCATTTTTAAACATCATGAGCGACACAGTCGCTTTGAGGGTTATTGTATCGCCCTTGACTGTTGGGGTAACCGTTATCTTCGTCAGCTTGATTATTTACCTTTCCGCTATTTTGCCGGCCCGGGCGGCAGCCCGCTTCGCTCCCATCGATGCTATCCGCTTGAGCAATGATGTCAGTTTCACGGGAAAATCCGTCCGCACTTCCTGGCTGACCCGGCGAATACTCGGTATTGAAGGGGATCTGGCCCTCAAGAATCTCCGGCGCAACCGGCGGCGGTACCGGGCCACTGTGTTTTCATTGGTGATCAGCATTGTCTTGTTCGTGACATTCTCCTCTTTTATGACTTACGGGATGGATTCCGCCGGAATGTACTACAGCGATATCCCTTATAATGTGGTGGTGCGGAAAACGACTGCCCCCGGAGAAGAACCGGCGGAATTCATTGAACAAGTCACGGCCTTGGCCGGAGTGGAACGGTATTCGGTCGTCCGGACGCTGTTCGGACAGGCGGATAACCTGGAAGTTTCCCATTTCGGATCTTTTGTTCGGAAGAATTTCATCGGCAAGATGGTGTATTTCCCCAATGCGGCCGGAAAAATCAGTGCTGGCTTTAATATTGTCACTCCCGGCGACGGTGAGTTTGCGAACTACGCCGCGGCGAACGGTCTGGACCCGGCGGAGTATTCGGATACGGCGCGGTTGCGCGGCATCTTAGTTAACAAAATTGTCCTTGACGGAAGAGTAGAATACGAACCGCTGGCGATGAAAGCGGGTGAAATTCTGAACCTGTCTGAGCCGCAGTTGGGCGAAAACCGGCAGCCGGCGGAGTTTGATTTGGAAATCGGCGCGATAATTGACAATTATCCGATGGGGGTAGGGACCGAAAACGTCTTCAACCCAGTATTGATAGTTTCCGAGGCGGTATTCGATGCCGTGCAGCGGAAGTATCAGGCGGAGAATCTGATGCCGCAGCTTGCAATATATCTTCAGGCTGATGACAGCAACGGTTTGGTCAAGGCTTTCCGTGATCTTGGGATGTATAATACCGATCCTTCCGTATACGTATACGATGTGTCAGCCAATCAGGAGCGGGCCAGACGCTTCAGCACGGTATTTGCCATCTTCTTGTACGGCTTCGTGACATTGATTACGCTTATCGGCGCGGCGAATATCTTCAACACCGTCAGCTCCAATATTGCCCTGCGGCGGCGGGAGTTCGCCATGCTCCGGTCGGTGGGGCTGACCCCGGCCGGTTTCAGCCGAATGATTAATTATGAGAGTGTCTTATACGGAATGAAAGCGCTCTTCTACGGGCTGCCGCTAAGCTGTCTCGGCAGTTTTTGGATGTACAATGCTTTCGGGAATCTGTTCAGTTTTGCTTTCGTTCTGCCATGGCGGGAAATTATGTTGTGCGTCGCCGGGGTGTTCGTTATCGTCTCGTTTACGATGCTGCACGCGAGTGCCCGGTTCAGGCAGGAAAACATCATTGACGCTTTGCGGGAAGAAAATTTATAATTTCCAACCCTTTTTTTCGAAGATTTTATGATATTATAGCAGATATGGAACATTCTGCCGTACAATGCGTCGTTATTAGGGAAGGTGAGTGTCCGGGCGGGAGAGGGGGTGGAGATTGGATTGGAATATATCGTTGAGTTAAGAGGGATACGCAAGGTTTACCGGATGGGCGACGAGAAAGTCGTGGCGCTTGATAATATAAACCTGGCCCTGGAAAAAGAGAAATTCTACTGCTTCCTGGGGACATCGGGATCGGGGAAATCGACGCTGCTGAACTTGATTGCCGGACTGGAAAAACCGAGCCGCGGCCAGATCATCATCAACAAGCGCCGGATTGAGGCAATGAGCGAGAATCAACTTGCCCGCTTCCGTCAAAAACATATCGGATTTGTCTTTCAGTCGTACAATCTGATGCCGACACTGACGGCGCTGGAGAATGTCAGTCTGCCGCTCATCTTTCAGAACGTCCCCCGGAAAGCGCGGGAAAAAAAAGCGGCGCTGCTGCTCAAGGCCGTGGGCCTTGGCAACCGTCTGCGGCACCGGCCGAGTCAGATGAGCGGCGGGCAGCAGCAGCGGGTAAGTATCGCCCGCGCTTTCATCGGCGACCCGCAAATCATAATCGCCGATGAGCCGACAGGCAATCTGGACACGAAGACGACCGTCGACATTATGAAATTGATTACCACCATCGCCCGGGAAAAGAAGCAGACATTGGTCGTCGTCACCCACGACCGGGAAATCGCGGTTTACGCCGATGAAATCATTTATCTCCGGGACGGGAACATCGAAAAGGTAGAAAAAAATTTACAGGAACACGGGGGAGTCACGGCATGAGCAAAGTTAAGGGAGTCTTGCTGGTCTTATGCATATTTTTAGCCGCCCTGGGCGGGCCCGCGGCGGCGGCGGACGCTGTATCCGTTACCTATTCGGCTTTGCCGACAGTGGTGGAAGGAGTCGGCGGGCAAATTTATGATATTGATTTGGTAATTATTAAGAATTCGGGTGAATTCAATAGCGCAGAACTCAAAGTGGAAGCATACGGCGGTTTTCTGCCGTCGGGAACAGATACTTACAATATTAACTTCGAGGAAGGCAGCAATGATGAAGTAACCGTAAGCGTGGAATATGACGGCAGCGCCAGGCCCAGACTGCGGGTGAAAGTTGCTTACGGGATAGAAGAAGTTGTCAGCACTATCGCCATCCGTTCCGTTCCTCTCGACGAGGAGGAGGATGAGGCGGAAGAAGCGGAATTGCCGCCGACGCTGGTGGTGGAAAACGCCGATATGCCGGAGTTCGCGGCCGGCAGTTCGGGGGAGTTGAAGTTCTCGCTGCTGAACAACGGGGACAAGGAAGCGAAAGATATCTACATAACCCCGGAGTACCCGGACGGGAATATTTTCATTCCGGAGAAGATCGTTGCTTCTACGTATCTGCCGGCCGTGAAGTCCGGGCGGAGCGTGCCGGTCACGTTCCGGTTTGCGGTCAGTCCGACCGCGGCGGAAAAGATATATCCGGTGAAGTTAAATATCAAATATACCGACCGCGGCGGCGACTCCTTCGTCACGTCTGAGACAATATTCGTGCGGGTGGTCAATTCCCAGCTGATTCCCGTCCTCGGTGTCGCCCAGGTAACGTGCCAGCCGGAAAAGATTGCGGGCGGGTCGGCGGCGCAAGTCACCGTCTGGGTGGAAAACACGGGTACGCTATCCGCAAAAGAAATTCGGGTCTCGCTGGCAGGGTTTGCCAAGGAGGGCCTTTTCCTGACCGGGGGGACGAATACGCGGTATCTGAACAGTCTGGGCGGTGATGCGAAGACGTCCGTCACGTTCGATATCAGTGCGGCGGAAGAAATCGCCTCCGGCAGCAATCAGCTTACAGCCAAACTGGAGTACAAGGATGAAGCCGGCGGCAGTTACACGGAAGAGCAGCATTTCTTCCTGCCGGTCGAAGGTCGGAAAGGTGTAGGCGCCAAGACGGTGCCCAAGATAATCATCGGCGAGTACAGCGCGAGTCCGGCCATTGTCCGGGCCGGGCAAAACTTTAATCTTTCCGTCTCATTTCTGAACACAAATTCCGTAAAGGCGGTCCAGAATATCAAGATTTTCCTGACTGTCGACGAGGAAACGCAGGAAAGCGGCAGCGTGTTCACTCCGGTGGACAGCAGCAACACATTCTTCATCGATTACATCGCCCCGAAAGGGACGTATGAAAAACAGCTGACGTTCTTCACCGTGCCTGACGCGCCGCCGAAGAACTACACTTTGACGGCAAACATCGAGTACGAGGATGAGGATGGGAATCCGTACACGGCAACTGAACTGATCGGAGTGCCCGTCGTCCAGCAGACGCGCCTGGAGACAAGTGATCTGTCCGTCCCGATGCAGGCTTTCAGCGGGCAGCCTTTCCCTGTTTTTCTGGAATTTTACAACATGGGCAAGACGACTCTTTACAATCTCATGGTGAAACTGGAGGGAAATTTCCAGACCCAGGACGGGAATTATTTCGTCGGGAATTTCGAGCCGGGGCGGAGCGATTATTACAACGGCACTGTTATCCCGACCGAGACGGGGACGGCGTCCGGGGCGGTGGTCTTCGCTTATGACGACGCCGCCGGCGAGCATAATGAAGTGAGAAAAGAATTCACGCTTTCAGTTGAGGAAATGATGATGGAGCCGGGTCCGGAATTCGGGCCGGACGGCAGACCGATCAAAGGGGAAATGCCTCCCGGCATGGAGCAAGGCAATACGATGAGTTCACGGCTGGCGGGCGCAGTACGGAGTCCGGTTGTGTGGATTGCCGCGCTGGGGATTGCAGGAGCGGCTGTTGTTCTCATCCGCCGTCGCTTGGCTCAGAAGAAAGGTATTGAGCTGGATGAATAGCCTGGAGATTATCCGGATGGGTCTGAGCAATCTCTGGAAACGGAAACTGCGGACTTTCCTGACCGTCCTGGGGGTAATCATCGGGACGGCGTCAATCGTCGTCATGGTTTCGCTTGGGCTGGGGATGCAGGAGACGTTCAAGCAGCAGCTGATGCAGATGGGCAGCCTGAATGTGATCAACATCTACCCGGATCACGGCGGCGGTTACGCTATGGTGCGGGAAGTCAAAGTCGGCAGTGCCGGACGAAACGGCGCTCAGGCAGCCATTTTGGACGACAAGGCTATCGCCGCATTCGCCCAAATCGACGGCGTGGAAGCGGCGACTCCGTTGCAGGAGAGTTACGCCAAATTTGTTTCCGGCCGGTACGTCGGGGAATTCTCGCTGACCGGAATAATCCCGGGAACGATGGAAGCGTTCGGCGCCGTTTTGGGCGAAGGGCGGCTGTTGGAGGAAGGTGACGCGGCGGCAGTCGTATTCGGCGGGTATGTCCCCAATATGTTCCGCGACACGCGGCAACGCACCCGTTATTACGGCGGCATGCAGGAAGAGCCAGTTGTTGACCTGCTCAACAAGCGGATTGAGATGACTTTCGACATGAGTTACGGGGAAAGGAACGTCCATCAGGACCCGAGCCAGGCGAACCGAAAACCGATGGTGTTCAAAGTAGACGTGGTCGGGCAGTTGGTACAGAACAACTCGGAGAACGACTGGAGAGCATTTATCAGTCTTGATCAGCTGAAGAAGTTCCAGAAGGAGCACGACCGCGCCAGCGGCAACAACCGCCCCTCCGGCGGGTCGGCCCAGCAAGGGTATAACCGGGCGATGGTCAAAGTTACCAATATCCAGGATGTTCAGACTGTGCAGGAGCAAATCCGCAACCTGGGCTTCCAGACGCACAGCCTGACTGACATCCTGGAGTCGGTAAAGGAGCAAATGGCCAGCGTCCAGGCCGTTCTCGGCGGCATCGGCGCCGTTTCCCTGCTGGTGGCCGCGATCGGGATTACCAACACAATGTTTATGTCCATCTATGAGCGAACGAAGGAAATCGCCGTGATGAAAGTCATCGGCGCCACTCTGCCCGTGATCAGGCGGCTGTTTCTGTTCGAGGCCGGGATGATTGGCTTCATCGGCGGCATTTTCGGCCTTGGCATCAGCTATCTGCTTTCGTATCTGATCAGCACGGCCGGGGTCGGGTTCATGGGAATGCCGGGCGGAATGGGCGGACGTATCAGTATCATTCCCCCCTGGCTGGCGCTCGGTTCGCTGGCATTCATCACTTTTGTCGGACTGTTTTCAGGGTTTTATCCCGCCTGGCGGGCGATGCGCATCAGCGTCCTTGACGCGCTTCGGAGCGAATAAGCAAAGGCAAACGGGAAGTCCGCGGCTGCGACGCCGCGGATTCTTTTTGCTGTGTTCCCCGGGAAGATTTAGTTGGCGGCTTGCATAAAGCAAAGCTTGCCCAGCGCTCGGGTCGAAGCGGCGGGCAGCGACAGCCGGCCGGGCGGAAAAGCGCAAAAAAAAGCAGGGGTTGTCCCTGCCGGTACAATTGGAATCATTCTTCCCAATTCGTAATTTCGATTCCGCTGTCCGTGACGGGAAGAACGCCGCCCGTCCAGGTTCCTCCAGCCGCGCCGAGCCCGTCTGCCAGCTGCTTCAATTGGGCGGCGGCATGTCTTCCCTTGCTTTCCAGGCTCTTCAACTGACTCGCGAGTTCCGCATCTCTGACTTGTGATGCGATTGCGCGAAGCTGGCGGGCGTTCTGTTCCTCGGCCTGACGCAACTGATTCGCCATTTGCGCATAATTGTCCATCGCATTAACTCCTTTTGGCAATTTGATAATATTATTTTACTAAGAAACCGCAGCTATCCCTCCTACAGCGGCCGAGCAAAAATTTTTCTGACCGAAGCGGGAAAGAGTTTGTCTGGCAGAAGGCGATACCGTCGCTTTGCGGCTGCCGGCGAGCAAATAAAGGAAAACGGGGGCGGAACGGAGAAATGTTGGCAGCAGGCGATGATGTGCGGCAGGGAGGGCAGACGATGAAAAAGTTTGCGGAATTGGTTTCCGGGCGCAAAGAATGGCTGATAAGCCGGCTCTTTTTCTACATTAAGGAAAAAGGATATTTGAAATTCACGTCCGTTCTCCTGGCGGCCTGGAAAATTTCGACGGACGAGTTGCATGATGCATTTCTGACTACGCTCCAAAGCGGCCGCCCGATACCCGAACTGCAACCGGACGAGGAGACCGGGAAGGATCCGATTACCCTTCTGGGATATAAGGAAGCCCGACGGTATCAGCCGAGAGGAGTGCAGATATCTATTCTTCTCGGTCTGCTAAAATATTATCGGCAAAGTTTCTTTGACCTGATCGATGAAGCCGGCTTTGAACCGGCATACAGGGAAAAATGCTGTTGCAACGTCGAACGGTTTTTTGACCGTCTGGAAATCGGCTTTTGCGCCGGCTGGACGGAAACAGCCCACTCCGGGGCGGATGCGCCGCCAGCCGAGACGGAACCAGCCGCAACTGCCAGCGGAGGAGAAGACGGAACACCGGATGAGCCGGCGGGAGTGCCGCCGGGTATTACCGGTTCGGACGGGGAGAGGGAAATCCTTAGGATTATCCGCCTTCTCGCCCACGAGGGGATTATTGTCGCTGTTGCCGACGGGACAATTACCGGATGGAATGCGGCGGCGGAACGACTGCTCGGGTGGACGGAAGAAGAAGCGGTTGGGAAAGATATCCGTTCTCTTGACCCGGACGGGACAAGCCCGTTAGCGGAGCTGTACGGGAGGTGCTTGCAGGGGGAGAAAGTCAGCAATTCGGAAATCGTTTTGCGGCGGAAGAACGGGGAGACGGTTACCGTCCTTTGCACGGCCGCGCCGATCTGCGATGAAAGCGGAGCGGCGGAGAGCGTTGTTGCCTTGCTGACCGATATCACGCCGGTGAAAGAGATGGAAAAGGAAATGGCGGAGAGCCGCGAAAAATTGTTCGACTCCTTTGATGACCCAGACGGGCCCGGCAAGTTGCGGAAAATTGTCATTGAGCTGAAATAAGCAAAAAGGGCAGAAATTCTGTCCTTTTTGCTTTGGCGGCGGCGTCCGCCGCGAACACCAGCCGGAAAACTAACTTCGGGACCTCCGGCTGATTTGGGGACCGGGCGAAATAAGGCGGCCATTTTATTCTAATTCTCGGACCCGGCCATATTTTGGTAACAGAAGGACGGAGAAGCAAGCAGAGAAGCCTCGGGAGGAAGGATTCCCCACGGTGGTGCCGAAACAGGACGGTGAAAAGATGTACGCTGGTGGTGCACAAGAAAAGCAGCAAGGAGGCGATGGGAATGGCGGTTATCCGGGCGGCGACGGCGGCCGATAACGCCGGCTTGGTATCACTCTTGACCCGCAATCCTCAGGGGACGAACCTGGTGGTGCGCCTCGACCGGGCGCCCGACTTTTTTGCCCGTTCGCAGCCGTATGAGCAGTTCCGGACGTATGTGGCGGAAGATAACGGTGAAATCGTCGGGGCGGCGGAGACGGCACTCAAGCGGGTTCGCCTGGGCGGGGAAGAAATCCTCTGCGCCTACCATTACAGTCTCGCGGTGGACAAGGCGTACCGGCGCGCGGGGCTGGCGTTGAAACTGGAACGAACATTGCAGGAGTTCGACTGGGCAAACGGGGCGAAATTTTGCTATGTCTGGATTTTGGAAGATAATATACCGTCCCTGAAATTGACCCGAAAGGAAGGGTTCGAGGATATCGTCCGATTCGATGTTCATGTTTTCCTGCCGTTTAGGAAACAAAGCGTCCCGCCGGGGGTGCGCCCGGCAACGCCGGACGACTACCCGGCGCTTGCCGCAATGCTGAACGGATGCTACCGGGAATACGATTTTTATGCCCCGTTCACCGCCGAATCCCTGGCGGCTTACATCACCCGCCTGCCGGGGTTCGCGCCGGCTGATCTATACATCGCCGAGAAAAACGGGGAAATTGTCGGCTGCCTCGGTTGTTGGGATTACAGCCGGGTCATTCAGGGCTCGATTATTCAACTCAGCTCCCAACTGAAAATGATTGCTCGCGTGTTTAGCTGGCTCCGCCCGTTCTTCGCCGTACCGCGGGTGCCGGAAATCGGGAAAACATGGGCATATTGTGTTGCTGTACCGATCGGGTATAAATATTCACCGGCTGATCTGCTGCCGCTCTGGCGCCATTTCAACAATTTTGCCGTTGAGCGGGGAGCGAATGTGATTATGCTGCCCCTTGATCCCGGCAGCGAGATGAAGAAACTCACAAAAACGGGTCTGAATATCAAAGTCGGGCTGCACAGCCTGGCGAAAACGTACGGCGATTTTGTACTGCCGCGGGGCAGAGTTGTATTTGCCGATCCGTGCGATATTTGACGGAGATGCTAAGCGAGAGGGATGGTTCCGGCGAGATTGTACAGCGCCAAGATTATACTGCGGGAAGACCGGAAAGAAGATCTCGTCCAAGGCATTGGCTGCGAAGCCACGGAGTCATGCTGCGCTTTGCTGGCTGGGAGATGAGGCTGAACCGGTTGCCCGGACGTCAAGGTTGACAATGGGCAGGGAATTGCTTGCAACCGGAAATGCAGCTTCCGGGAGGTAGCAGATTATCGAATGATTATTATCAGGCAGGCGATACGGAGATATCATTAGGATGAGTATTCTGCGTGGCGAGCGGGAAGAGAGTAAACAAACGCAAAATAGTAAGCGGGTTAGAATTACCAAAGGACAACCGGAGTCGGTTGTCCTTTGGCGGTCAGCGGTCGCGATATTTCGATCTCCGGTCTTTTCCCCGATACGATTGGCGGGTACGGTAACTGCGGTCACCGTGCGGCTTGACGCCGCGCCAATTGCGGAAGGCGGCATAAACCTGGTCGGCTGCGTTGGCCGGGATATCCAGATAAGTAGTGGTACCGTGGATTTCGAAATCACCGATATCGCGTGCAGCAAGGGGCGTCCGGGAGGTAAGTTCGGACACGAGCAGACGCGGATGCAGGCCATGGGCGCGTCCAAACGGTAAAGTGATGCGAACTCGCTCCGGCCTGGCCGGAAAAAGTTCCGCTGTTTCCATTTCCCGGCCGTTCCCGTCGACAAGTTTCAGCGCTGCCGCCAGAACCTCGATTGAGTCATAATCTTCCAGGAGCTGAGAGGCGATGTCCTTGTATTCGCCAGCGCCTTCCTGCAATGCCGCGATGATTTTCTCGGTCAGGGCCTGTTTGCGGACTTCCAGGGCTTCGGTGAATGTGGGGATGCTTTCCCGCGTAATCCGCTTCCGAATTGTCCTTTCAATAAAACGCAGTTGTTTGATTTCCCGGGAGGTAACCAAAGTGATGGCCGTACCCGTCTTTCCGGCTCGGCCGGTCCGGCCGATGCGGTGGACGTAAGTTGCTGCATCCTGGGGAATATCAAAATTAATAACGTGAGTTACATTGTTGATATCGAGGCCGCGGGCGGCCACATCGGTTGCTACCAGGAGTTCGCTCGTTCCCATCCGAAAGCGGCCCATGGCGCTGTCGCGCTCCCGCTGGGATAGGTCGCCGTGCAGTGCTTCCGCCATGTAGCCCCGTTCGAGGAGAGTGCGAGCCAAGTCGGCCGTTCCCTGCTTCGTCCGGCAGAAAACGATGCCGGACGCCGGGTTTTCCACATCGAGGATTCGACATAATGTCTCCACTTTTAGCTGCGGGTTAACTTCATAATATCGCTGCTCGGTGAGCGGAACAGTTGTTTCCTCGCCTTCGATGCTGATGCGTTCGGGCTGACGCAGGAATTCCCTGGCCAAAGCCATGACGGGAGGGGGCAAAGTAGCCGAGAAAAGCATCGTCTGGCGCTCGGGGGGACATTGGGCGACAACGGAGCGAATATCATCCACGAAGCCCATATCAAGCATTTCGTCCGCTTCATCCAGAATGAGAAAAGCAATTTGGTCCAGGACTATCGTCCGCCGCCGCAGATGATCGAGTACCCGGCCGGGAGTGCCGACGATTACTTCCGGTTCTTTGCGCAGGAGCCGAATTTGGTGCTCGATGGACTGGCCGCCGTATACGGGGATAACCCGGGTCGGCAACTGCCGGGCCAGCCGGGTCAGTTCCTGAGCGACCTGCACCGCCAGTTCCCGTGTCGGGCAGAGGATGAGACTCTGCATGCCCTGCCCCGGTTTGACCCGGTTAAGCAAGGGAAGACCGAAGGCGGCTGTTTTCCCCGTGCCGGTCTGGGCTTGCCCACAGACGTCACGGCCTTGCAGAGCGAGAGGAATGGCTTTGATTTGAATCGGAGTTGGTGTTTCAAAGCCCATGTCAGACACGGCTCGCAGTAAAGGTTCGTTAAGATTAAAATCAGTAAAATTATTTATTTCCATGAAATCTCTCCTTAAATACTGTCGGGATCCCAGCGGTAAGCAGGGCCCAAACAAACAATAACAGAATGGTCGGCCAAGTGAAAGCAGCAGCGCATGGCTGGGTGCCGGTCACATGAAATGCATTTCATGAGCGAAAAACGGCAAGCAACGCCTAATGCCCGTCTGCGGTAAGTATTCCCGTCACGGGTTTCCTTATGCGACGGGAATTATCGTCCCGGCGGCGGTAATACAGAACGCCGTCCTCCTCCACGACTGCCGCTTCGCCCCGAGCGACCAGCTTGTCGAGATGAGCGATGGTGTCGCCGACGGCAAAAAAAACGATGAAACCGCGTTGTCCGGGACTGAGCTCCTGCTGTAAGGTAAAAGCTGTCTTGGGCCTGTCACCAAGACGATCCCTCAGCTTGGCAAGCTTGCGGCTGTGATAAGCGTAAAGCCGCCGGATTCCTTCCCGCCAGGCGGTGAATGGGTCGCCGTGGCCGGGATAGACATGCCGGAGCGGCAGATCCTCCAAACGGCGCAGGCTCCGGAAATATTCATCGTAGCTGGCCGTCCGGCCGGCGCCGGCCGGGTCCGGCTCTACGAGGAGGGCCGGGGGAAAATTGGACACCAGATGATCGCCGGTGAAGATGATGCCGGCCGAAGGCGCGTAGAAGGCGATCAGCCCGGAGCTGTGGCCGGGCAGGTGGAGAACGTGAAGATTTGTTCCGGCGAAAGGGAGCGTATCACCTTCATCCAGGCAGTGCACCGGATTCGGGTAAGGCGGCTCAGCCGGCCCGCTCCGGATGGCGGGCAAGACCTCCGGGGGAACGCCGGCCCAGCGAAGAATATGATTGTTGTCGGCTGTTCCCGCTTTTATTTTGCCCCATTCCCGAGGATGGAGATAAACTTCGGCACCGGCGGTTCTTTGCAGGGCGGCCGCCATGCCGACATGATCGGGGTGGGTATGGGTAAGCGCTACTCGCCGGATATCTTTGAGAGTGAGACCTTCCGTCTCTAAGGCCGCCGCCAGGCGCTGGCGGGTGACGGAGTTGTTGAAACCGGCGTCCACCAAAGTCAGAGGGTCATCTTTAATCAGATACATATTGACGGTGTCGTTCGGCGTTGTGGACGGCAAAGGAATGCGGATGATCTCCGGCACTGCGGACACCTCCTTAAAGCTAATCCGGCAAATGGCAGGTGTACCCGTTTATTTTAGCAGTTATTCCCGGCAGTGGCAAGTGGGCGGGCGCAGAACGCAGCAGCCTGACCGGCGAGTACGGAAGAAGGTCAAGTGCCCGGATAACCGAGGAAAAGGTTTTGGCTCAGGCAACCCCAACCGGACGAAAGCTTACAACGCAGGAAAATGCCGGCGGGGAGCGAAAATATTGGAATATGGATGAGGAGGGGTGACGATGCCGACGGTCAAGATATTGCAGACGGGGGATTTGCATCTGGAGACACCTTTTACTGACTGCGGCCTGCCGGCAGGGTTGGCCGGGCAAAGGCGGTCAGAGTTAAGAGGCGCTTTCGCCCGGATTATCGAGGTGGCGCGGGAGAACGGCGTCGAGGTTCTTCTGCTGACCGGAGATTTGTTTGAGCACCGTTATGCGACGAAAGATGTCATCAGGTTTGTCAACGGTCTGCTGGCCGAAATCCCGGACACCCGGGTATTTATCGCCCCCGGCAATCACGACCCGGCCCTGCCGGATTCGTATTATCGGACTTTCCCCTGGGCGGGAAATGTGCATATCTTCCGGGAGCCGTCATTTGCCGGTGTCGCGGTGCCGGAATTGGGGGCAGTTGTTTACGGTTACGGTTGGACGCAGTGGGAGATCCGGCAGAGGATACTCCCGGAGATGAAGATAACTGACCCGGATGCCGTCAATATCGTCCTACTGCACGGCGATGTTGTCGGCAGGAGCGGCGAGTCGGTTTATCTCCCGGTGACGCAGGAGGATTTGGCAACGAGCATGGCCGACTACATCGCTCTCGGGCACATCCATGGCTGCCGCAGCTACGAAGCCGGCGGAAAGTTGCTCGCCCAGTACGCCGGCAGTCCGGAACCGCTGAATGCCGGTGAAACCGGGCGGCACGGCATCCTTCTCGGTGAGGTGGGCAAGGGAGGGTCGGATTGGGATTTTGTGCCGGTGGCAAAGCGCCGCTATTTTACCTTGGATGTGAGTATTGACCCCGAAATGGATACGGCGAAAATCGCCGCCGTCTGTCGGGAAATGATCCGGGAAAACGGTGGGCCGGAGGATATCTTCCGTTTTATTTTGACCGGACGGTACGACCCGGAAAGCCGGTTCGATTCGGTGCTTTGGCGGGAAGCGCTGAGCGGTGCATGCGGCCATGCTGAATTGACGGACCGGACACAGCCCGATTATGATCTGACGGAATTGGCCCGGCAGGAGAATACGGTGCTGGGCCAGTTTGTAAAAGCAATGCAAAGGCAAATGATGGAAGTGGCAGAAGACGAGAAAGCGGTCGTGGAGAAAGCATTAATTTACGGGCTGGACGCATTGACGGGACAGAAGGTGGTCGGAAGATGAAGTTCGTTCGCCTGCAGCTAACCGGGTTCGGAAAGTTTGTCAACCGGGAAATCGAACTGCGGGAAGGTTTTAATCTTATTTATGGCGGCAATGAAGCCGGTAAGTCGACGCTACACGCTTTTATCCGGGGGATGCTGTACGGCTTCAAGAAGCCGGCAACAATTCGACGGTATTTCACGGCCGAGCAGGAGCGGTACCGCCCCTGGCTGAGTACGGGCTACGCCGGCAGTCTTGAGTATGCGGCCGGAGGAAACAGTTATCTGGTGCGGCGCGACTTTGACCGGGATGAAACCCATATCTATGATGCTCTGACGGGGGCGGAAATTACGGGTCGATTCCGACAGGACCGGCGTCGGGAATACGATTTTGCTGAGCAGCACACCGGACTGAGTGTAATCGTCTTCAATAACACAGTCAGCGTGCGGCAGATGGGGATAGCCCCGGAGGACGAGCTGGCGGCTGAAGTGTCCGGCCGGCTTGCCAATCTGGGCAGCGCCGGTTTGGATGACGTTCCGGTGCAGAACGCTCTTACGCAATTGCAGAAAGCGGCGGAGCAAATCGGCTCGTCCCGGGCGGGTGCGAAACCCCACGGGCGGGCGGCAGCCAGGGTTGCCGCCCTCGCTGCCGAGATGAGCCGCACTGAAGAGATCCTGACCGGACTGCGCGAGAGTGAAGTCCGGCTCGCGGCCTGCCGTAACCGCCTTGCCGGGCAGTCGGAAGCCTTGGCAGCAACGGAGGCGGCGCTGCACAGAGCGAAACGGGCATTACTGCGGCAACGCTTGGCCAAAGCGCGGGTGTACCGTGCCCGGCGGCAGGAAATCGCCGCGGCCAGCGCCGCCCTCGCGCGGTACGCCGAATACCCGCTGGAGCGGGAAGAGGCAGTGCGGCAGCTGCTGCAGGCACAACGGGAGAAGGAAGTCGTCCGGCAGGAAATTGCCGGGGAAATCGCCGCACTTACGGAACGCCGGCGGGAAATTGAGCGGGAGACAGAACGGCAGGCGGCGTACAATTGCCTGGAGGAAGTTGATTTATTGACTTTGCACCACAATTTCAACCGCTGGTGTGACTTAGTCGATGAGGTCGGGGAGTACGGACGGGAATTGGCAGCCCGCCGGGCAGAAATCGCGGCGACTGACGCCGCTTTGGCTCCTTACCGCCCATACGGAGAAAAATTTGCGGCAGCGGCACAGAAGGTGACGGAATTGGACGAGAGCCTCCGCTACCGGGAGGAAGCGGCGGCCGGCCGGAAAGGACAGAAACGGGTGGCGGCCAATCAACTGACACCCGGGCGGATCGCCGCCGCCGTTCTGGCGGCGGCAGGCGGGTACGCCGGTTATCTTTTCGGCAACCTCTGGCTGTCCCTTCTGGGAGCAGCCATAACCATATTTTTGCTCTGTTATCGTAGGTCAGCCGCCGGCGGACAGGAAAAAGCGGAGGCGATGGAGCGAGAAATGGCTGCCGTCCGCGCCGAACTGGCTGCCGTTCTCCGTAACTGCGGCGCGACTGGGGTACAGGAATTTCGGGAGAAAAAAAACCGTTATAACGCTCTGCTGCAAAGACGGGAGATGCAGGCGGAGCTAACCGCGGCGGCAGAGGGGAGCCAGCGGCGGGCGGCAGAGAAAGCGGCCGAGCGGCGGGCGGCAATCGGCGCCTGTCTGGCCGCCGCCGGGCTGCTGCCGGCGGACGGAGAACCGACGAAAGAATTGGTGGAAGCGTTCAGCACCGCCCTCCGGGCCAATCTGGAATTGCGCCGGGAGAAGGCGTCGGTCAGCGGGCAGATTGCCGCCCGCCGGGAGAAGCTGGCGGCAATAACCGCCGAGCTGCAGAAAATCGCGGCTGAACTGACCGGAAATCTGGACGCTACCGGGGCGGCCGATGCGGCGGAATTCTTGCACGGCTGCGAGCGGCGGCGGGCTTACGATGCGCTGCAGGAGCAGATGGCCGGGCAGACTAACTTGCTTGACGCGGTCCTGCAGGGGATGGATTACACGGCATTGGAAGCGGCGGCCGCCGGCCCGGACGAGGATGAGGCAGTTGCGGACGGCGCTGCCGCGGAGGATTTGGCGGCGGCGGCTGACCGGTACCGGGAGGAAATCAGCCGCCTGAGCCGCGAGCAGGTGGAACTGGAGACGACCATCGAAACACGACTGCGCGGACTGCGGAGCCCGGCCTTAATTGCCGAGGAGCAGGCGGCGGCGCAGCGGGCGGCTGATGGTTATGCGCTGGAGATTGCGGCAATCGAACTTGCCCGGGATACAATCAGTGAACTGGCAAGGAATATTCACCGGGAATTCGCGCCGCAACTGAACCGGCGAGTCGGAGAAATCATCGGGACTATCACTGCCGGAAGATACCGGGACGTGCGAATCAGCGAGACTGTCGCTGTAAGTACAGCTTCGCCCGAGACGGGAGTGCCGGTGCAGGTCAGCGGTCTGAGCGCCGGGACAGCGGACCAATTCTATCTGGCGGCGCGTCTGGCCATCGCCGAACTGCTGACAGGCAGGCCGGAACTGCCGCTGATTCTGGATGACTGCTTTGTGCATTATGACGAGAGCCGTCTGCGTAATGTACTCAAATTTCTGGCCGGGCTCGCGGGGAAGCACCAAATTATTCTGTTGACTTGTCGTCGGCGCGAGGAAGAGATACTGCGCGAGCTGGGGCTGCCGCTGAATGTGATTAATTTGACCGGGCCAGAGGCGATGAGAGAGGCAAATTTGGCTTAATAATTGCCGGAGGTGGAAACGGGGCGGAAAGAGTGGATTTAGTTCTGAAAATTGCCTTAGGCGCGGCCACAGTTCTGACGGCGTTTACTGATGGTAAGACTGAGGCGATAATCACGTTCGTGCTTGCGGGACTGACCATTGGACTGGCCCCAGCGAAATTGAGGACACAGCGGGAGAAAAGTGTTTGGGACAGGACGGCAGATATCGCGATACTCGTTGTGATTGCCGCGGCTTCCGCCCATATCGTGTTTCGGACGTACGGAGCCGTTATTTAAGCGGTGAGGGACGCAAAGGGCGGCCGGAAGTACGCCGGGTGATGTATCGTGGGGACCGCAATCAAAACGGGAGGAAGGCAGCAATCCCAGGTGATGTTGTCAGGGGGGACGGTGCTTATCAAGTGTGTTGCGGGCAGGTGCCACGGCAAGAGAACAGGGGCGGCAAAGGCCGCCCCCGGAATGCCAGATGAAGGTTAACGGTAAGGAAAAGATCAGGCTCTCGCGTGAACCACTTCGCCGCCGACCATGGTGAAATCGATTTGGGTCGCCAGGATTTCGTCGGCGGGAACGGCGAAGATGTCCTTGGACAACACCACCAAGTCGGCCAGTTTGCCCGGTGTGAGAGAACCTTTGATGTTTTCTTCGTAGGAAGCGTAAGCGGCGCCCATGGTGTAGCCGTAAACTGCTTCCTGAACAGTCAGAATTTCTTCCGGATACCAAGGCTCGGCCGCAAGATTGTCTTCCCGCCGCCTACTGACTCCGGCGAAGATACCCTTCAGAGGATCGAAGGTCTCGACCGGGACGTCGGAACCGTAAGCGTAAGCCGCGCCGGCCTTGATGAAGGACTTGAAGGCGTAAGCGTAACGGCCGCGCTTGCCCCAATGCCGGTCAACAATATACATGTCGGAAGTGGCATGCAGGGGCTGGACGGAAGCAATGACTCCGAGCTTAGCGAAACGACTGAAGTCCTCCGGTTTCAGAATCTGGGCGTGCTCGATCCGCTGCCGCAGTCCGGCGGCCCGGGTGAGCGGGAGGATGTCCTCGTAGATATCGAGCAGCTTCCGGTTGGCTGCATCGCCGATGGCGTGGACGGCTGAACTGATGCTGGCCGCGGCGGCTTTTTCAATCATCCGGTGCAGTTCTTCCTTGGTGTTGACCACAATACCCTTATAGTCCGGTCTTTCCTCATACGGCTCGAACATATCGGCCGTCTGGGAACCGAGTGCTCCGTCGGCGAACAGCTTCAGGCTGCCGATATTCAGGGTCGGACTGCCAAAACCGGTCTGCAGGCCAAGGGCGACGGCGTCGTCCAGATTGTCCATGGCGATGTGATGGTGGACGCGGAAAGCGAGTTCGCCGTTGCGGGCGAGAGCCTGAAAAGCCCGGAACGGCTCGACTCCCTCACAGTTGTGGACGCCGACCAGCCCTTGGCTGTGAGCCAGCTTCATAGCTTTGCGTATCGCTCTTTGATAATCATTCTGGTCTGGCTGCGGTACAAGCTTTCGTACCAGAGCCGAGGCGTTCTCTTTTAAGATGCCGGTGGGCTCGCCGGTGGCCGGGTTCTTTTCAATTTCTCCGCCGGCCGGACTCGGGGTGTCGCGGGTAATTCCGGCCATCTTAAACGCCAGAGAGTTTGCCCAGGTCAGGTGGCCGCACTTGCTGACAACGCAGAGAGGATTGTCGGGCAATGCCCGGTCGGCATCTTCTTTCGTCGGTGCATTGCCGCCCGGCCAGACATTTTTGTCCCAATTGACGCCAAGGACCCAATCGCCAGGGGAGAGGGTTTTTACTTTCGCCCGGAAACGATCCAGGGCTTCCTCGACGTTTTTGGTGCCTTCCAGAGAGACTTTCTCCAACCCCAGGGCGAACATGGCGAAATGCGTGTGGCTGTCGACCAAGCCGGGAATGACCAGGCGGCCTTTAAGGTCAATCTTCTCGCATTTGCCGTTTGCCAGTCTGTCCAATTCCGCAGCGGCACCGACGGCGAGAATCTTTCCGCCGCCGACCAGAACTGCCTCCGCCAGCGGGTTCTGAGGATCCATAGTCCGCACTTTTCCATTGCAGAACAGATGTTGCTTCATTTTTTCGCCTCCTTGTAAAATGGTGACACCGGGGAAATCCGGTGTCACTGGGGTGATTGCATAACAGGATACTGTTTCGCCGTTATCCCGGCGAAATCCTCCCGGATGGCAGCGTCATTATCTGCTTCGGGCAGGAGAAGGCCCATTAGGATCTCGTCGACCGGCTCGCCCCGGAGGCGGAATTGCTCCCGCCGCCGCCCTTCCTCGATGAAACCGACCTTGCGGTACAGATTGTACGCTCGGATATTGGTGCTGAAGAGGCTCAGGTAAAGCTTGCGCAGCCCTTCTCGCTTAGCCCATTCCAGAGCGTATTCCATCATCCGGGTACCGATGCCGATGCTGCGGTAGCCTTCGACGATGAGCATGCCAAGACCGGCCGTGTGGCGGTTTTTCCGCAAGGTGCCGCGCTGGAGGAAGGCATGGCCGACGACAGTCCCGTCGACGGCGGCGACGAGAATGAAAGGGCTGCTGTTCATCGAGGCGATGATTTCCTCCGTTTCAGCCGGAGTCCAGCGGACCTGCTCGGTGGCAATATAAATGCCTTCCGCGGCAACCCGGTCCATGGCTTCGACAATCCCGGCGCCGTCGCCGCTACGGGCCGGGCGGAGCAGGCAGAGACGGCTGTCTTTGGCCAGGAAGGAAACGGCCGGATGAAACAATAATACCACCGCCATTCGGGAGTCATAACAGAGGATGGTTTGGACCGGACCGGAACGGGCGTCAGTGACTGCCTATGGTTGCCGGCCCGTTCAGGCAGAGGGATGGGAGGAACGGAAACCGGGCAGACAAAATCGGAGCCGTAGGATGGGTCTTCATTGCCGGGCGGATAAATAAAACCTATACAGACCATTATATACCGTGAGCGGCAGGGAATCCTGCCCGGCAACGGCCTTTCCCGCCAAAAATTTCCGGCGGGATGCGATCAGCCCGCCGGAAAAGCTGCCGCCGGGGCGGGGATAGTCGGGTGTTGTTTGCTTACAATAGGACAAGCGGAGGTGAGGAAATGGCGGTCCGAAAAATCATTAAAATTGATGCAGGAAAATGCACCGGCTGCGGAAAATGCGTCATCCCCTGCGCGGAAGGAGCAATCGAAATTGTCGATGGGAAAGCAAAGGTAATCCGGGAGGAATTGTGTGACGGGGCCGGATACTGTCTCGGTCTTTGCCCGACCGGGGCGCTGACGCTCGAAGAAAGGGAAGCGGCTCCCTTCGATGCGGCAGCGGCTCATGCCCGGCAGAAAGAAAGGGAGGCGGTGTCGGACCCGGCGGCAATCAAATGTTACCGGTGCGGGGCGGGAGATCACGACCGCGTTTTGTTCCCCGTCCGGGTGGAAGGCAGGAGCGAATGGGTCTGCGCAAAATGCATACCAACACTAATTCACGGGTAAAGCAAAACCTCCGGGCCAGCCGGAGGTTTTGCTTTATTTTTCCAATTCGGCGCGGATAACGGGCCAGACGTCTTTCGTTTCGGAGCCGAGTTTCCAAATGCCGATACCAGCCAACTTGTATTTTTTGACCAAATCGAGTTTGGGGCCGATGCTTCGACTGTTCTCGTAATAGACGGTATGTTTAGTGCTACCCTTCCAGTAATAATAATAAGGCACTTTGGCCTGGGCATCCCATTTTATTTCCGCACCGGCAGCACTCGCCTGCTGCACGGCTTTGGCGGCGGTAACGCCGCGGGTACCGGCGGCCGACCAGTCGTAGCCGTAAGTGGGGATGCCCAGAAGAATTTTATTACGGGGGATGGTGTCGACAGCATAGCGCACTACTTTCTCGACCCAGCCAACGGAAGCAATCGGACCCGCCGCACCGCCGAACCAATGTTCGTCGTAAGTCATCAGCGTAATCAGGTCGGCGTGTTTGCCCAGAGCGGCGTAATCGAAACCGCCGACCCAGCCGGCTTTGGGGTTGTCGCTCACTTTGGCCGGCACGGCGAGAGTGACGAGATAGGAAGGAGCGAGCTTCGCCTTCAATTCGGCGACGAAGGCGGAATAAGCGGCCCGGTCGCCGGGGAGGACGTTTTCGATGTCGATATGGACGCCATCATAGCCGGAATCCCGGAGGAGATTATAGATGTTTTGAACCGCGTTCGCCCGATTTGTTTTGCTATTCAACAGCTGGTGAGCGACGGATGAACTGAAGGAGCCGTTAGCGAAATTGTGGATAAGAACCAAGACGGCTTTGTTCTTTTCGCTCGCAAAGCGCATCAAGTTGTTCAGTTTATCGCCGCTGAGCTTACCGCTTCCGCTGACGGCGTACTGGAAAGGACAAACAATATCAATTGCACTGTGCTGGGCAGTCAAAGTGTTATGCGAGCCGTTGTCGCCGGTGTAATCGTGGGTGTAATAGCCCAGAACGGTGTATTGTCCCGTCTTGGCTTTACCCCGGGAGACAGACGGTGCTGAGCCCGCCGCTTCGGCGACCGGCGGGTCGGCAGGCGTCGACGGTGTTTCGCCGGGAGCGGGCTCCCCTGGGGCGGGCGACTCAACAAGCGGCGCGGCGGGGTCCGCCGGCGACGGCAAAGCCGCAGCAGGGTTGGGCTGAGTAGCCGTCGGTTCCTCCCCGGCGGGAACATTACCGGGAAGACTGCGGACGACACCGGGAGCAGCGGCCAGAATGATTAACATTGTCAGAAGTACATTCAGGTGGGGCTTACAGCGATGCAAAGCTTTTATGTAAGGTTTAATCCGGTCCATAACTGTCTCCTTCCGCTTATCCGTATCAGGGATTGGAATAAATGGTTGTCCAATTTAGTTTACCGTAATTAGCAAAAAGATGCATCCTGGCGCATCCATCATATTATGTAAACAGAAATGGTTGACTAAGATCAGCAACCCGGCGAGCGGGAAATCAAGCGGAGACGCAGTTTCTGAAAGGGATGGCATTATCCGGCAAAGACCGGCTCAGAAGAAAGAAGGGATGGCAGCAACCGGCTGCATATTTATGAAAAGAGATTAAAAAATATAATATTATTTTTAGTTCGGCAGGAGAATAGGGTTCTATGTCTAATCATAAGAAAATATTATTTTTACCGTATATTCATACGGCAGAAACTGGCAGCGAGGGGGAATGGTATTGCGGGAAAAGGACAGAAAAGGCAAGGGCAATGCGAAGATTCCCGAGTAAATATACCGTAATAAGAACGCATCGGACAAAAGGGGGAAATGAATTGAAAAAGAAGTCCTTATTGCTCACGGCGGTGACGTTGCTGACTCTGCTGGCGGTGGCTCTGACCGGGTGCGCCGGCGGCGGGCAGTCGACTAACGCCAATGAACTGACTATCGCTATCCCGGAAGAAATAGAGTCGACTGATGCCCAGCAAATCCGTTGGAACAACGTCGTGCATGATCTGCTGCATGAACCGTTTGTCAACTTCGACCTGGAAATGAAAGAAATCGTTCCGGCTTTTTGCGAGTCATTTGAAGTGGCGCCGGACGGCAAGCAGATCACATTCAAATTCTCGGCCGACGCGAAATTTTCCAATGGAAATGCGGTAACGGCGGAAAGCGTCAAGGCGGCGATGGAAAGATATATCGCCATCAGCCCTTACGCGTCCGATTATGACCCAATCACCCAGATTGTTGTGCAGGACCCGCAGACAATCGTGCTGAAGTTCGATGACCCGCCGGCGTTCATCTGGCCGGTTTTCGCGACCTCATACAGCGGCACTGTTGACGTAGAAGCGGCAACGGAGGCGGGCGACGAAGCTTTCAGCCGCGCCGTCGTAGCCAACGGACCTTATTATGTGGGGGAATGGGTCCAGGGCTCGCATATCACCTTGCTGAAGAATCCCCATTATCAGACGTTCAACCCGGATCTGGGTGACAATTTGAAGTTCGAGAAAATCACCGTCCGGTTCATTCCGGAAGATTTCACCCGGATCAGTGAACTGGAGACGGGCAACGTCGATATCGTTGTCGGCGTACCGGTGGAAAATGTCGAGCAGGTGAAAAATAATGCGAATCTAAAGGTGTATGAATTTGTTCAGACCGGCATTGATTACATTGTTCTGAACACGAACGTGGCTCCGCTCGATAATGTGAACGTCCGAAAAGCGATCGCTATTGCCATGAATAAGGAAGAGATGAATTCGGCTTATCTGAACAACACCGTCATTCCGAAATATGGCTTGATATCGCCGGCGCAGCTCTGCTATGATGAAGCGACGGAAAATGAATTGAAAGAAGAATTCGCTTACGATGCTGCCGAGGCTGCGAGCCTTCTGGCCGCGGCGGGCTGGACTGAAAAGAACGCCGAAGGCTTCCTCGTCAAGGACGGCAAGATCCTCTCCTTCGAAATGATGGTGCCGACCGACCGGCCGGCTTTGAAGAAAGCAGCCCCGGTTATCCAGGCTCAACTGGCGCAGGTCGGGATTAAGGTGGAATTGAAAGAATTCGAGTCCCGCTACATCAAGCAGGCCGTCACGGACAAGGATTTCGTCACTGCCCTGCGGTTGAACGAATGGTCTGACCCGGATATTATGTACCATGTCTACACCGGCGGCGCCCTGCCGTGGCAGAGCGACGAAGTCGATCAGCTGCTGACGGAGGCGCGGTTCATTATGGACATGGGCGAAAGAACGGCCAAGTATTCGGAAATTCAAAAGGCAATCATGGAAGACATTCCCGTAATTCCGCTCTTCTCCGAGTATCATTATATGGCTTCCGGCGCCAATATCAGCGGCATGAAGGTCGCGCCGGACGGCAAAGCGTATCTGAATGATGTGACGAAGGAGTAATTAAATTGGACAATACAGCTATTGCCCGGCAAATTGAAACGCTGGCCGGCAAATTTTGCAGCCAATCCACACCAGGCTTCGCCCTCCTTATCGGCGAAAAGGGAAAGATGCTGTATAAGAACGGCTTCGGGATGGCCGATCTGGTGAAGAGTGTTCCGGTGACCCCGGAACACTCCTTCCTCATCGGCTCCGTTTCCAAGCAGTTCACGACGATGGCGGTAATGATGCTGCAAGAGAGAGGACTGCTCGCTTACGATGAGCCGATCGCCCGGTTCTTTCCGGATTTTCCGGCTTATAAAGATGTGGTGACAATCCGGCATCTGATGACGCACACGGCCGGAATTAAGGAGTATCTGGTCGATGCTTTCTGGCAGCAGCCGGCGGCTGAGCGGGCGCAGGTCACTCAGGACAGTTTGCTTCAGTTGATCGGCGGCTGGGGAGAACTGGATTTCGCCCCGGGCACCAGGTTTTCGTATTCCAACTCCGGCTATGTGATGCTGGGCTCGATTGTGGAGCAGCTGTCCGGGCAGTCGTTCGCCTCGTTTATCACGGAGAGGATATTTCGCCCGCTGGGGATGAAGCATTCCTTTGTGCCGGAGTCGCCGGCGCAGCCGGCGGGCAACCGGGCGTTCGGCTATCAGGTCGGAATGGAAGGTACTTTTATCCCGGCGCCCTACGATATGACGACAATCGGCTGGGCCGACGGCAATATCGTCTCGACGGTCGACGACCTGTTTATCTGGCATAACGCTTTGAACTCGGAAACATTGGTCAGTCAAAAGACATTGGCGGAAGCGTTCACGCCTTATGTGCTGAAGAATGGCCGCAGCACCAATTACGGCTTTGGCTGGGTCAATTACCTGCGCCGGGGCGTACCGGAAATCTGGCACAGCGGCAGCACAGCCGGCTATATTGCTCGGTTCTCGCGCTTCGTAGCGTCTGACACCGCCGTTATCATGCTGACGAATTACCAAGGCATTAACCGGGATGAGCTTTTTGGCGGCATTGTCGATACAATCCTGGGCAGTGAGATGGCGCCGGTAGGGACAATGTCGCTCCCGGCGGCAGATTTGGCGGTTAAAGCAGGTATTTATGCCGAAGGCGCCGAGAAAATCTGTCTCCGTTATGACCCGGAGCGAAAGAAATTGTTGCTAAACGGCGCTACTCGGCGCCTGAGCGGAGAATATTCATTAAGCCCGGTCTCGGAAAAAATGTTTCGGGTTGACAGCCCGGCCGATTATTATGTATCATTCTCGGCAGGCGGCAATCCGCCATCCGGTCTGGAATTGATTTGTAACGGGATGCTGGTCAATCTGGCGCGCCAAGCTGAGCAGCCTCAGGGGTAAGCGGGGCTGTTCCCGTTTATAGGCGGGCAAAGCGCGCGGGTCCGGGCTGTGGGTGTCAATGACCGCCCTTACGGGTAAACGAGCCAGGAGGTACGTCATTTATGGCCGAATGGAAATGGAAGGCCAACGGCTACAGGAAGAAGTGGGAATAAATGGCGGTAAATCCGGCTAATTTCTTATGGCCTTCGTTATCCAGAGAAAGTCTTGCGCAGGAGGAAGTATAGTTATGAACGACATGCTGGAATATGCGGTCAGGCGGCTTGCCCTGGGCCTCATCGTCGTTTTTGCGGTATCGGCCTTATTATTCGCTCTAATGCAGATGATGCCGGGCGACCCAATTCAATTGATCGCTAACCCGCGGATTCCACCGGAGCGAATTGCCGTGCTGCGGGAGCGGTGGGGTCTTGACAAACCGCCTGTAGTCCAATATTTTTACTGGCTGAAAAATGTTTTCCAGGGCGATCTGGGGACGTCAATAACGACGGGCCAGAATGTTCTGTTCCTGATCAAAGCGCGCCTGCCCTACACACTGATGCTGAGCGGGGGGTCATTGCTCCTGCAGTATCTGGTCGCCATCCCGCTCGGATTGTACGCGGCCGCTCGAAAAAACACCCGATTTGACAGTATTGCCGTCTTCCTTTCCATTGTTCTCTGGTCATTGCCGATGTTCTGGCTTGGCATCCTGTTGATGCTTGTCTTCGCCGTCTGGCTGGGGGTTCTGCCGCCATCCGGTTACTTCGGCCCGAAATCGTTGATTCTGCCGCTGCTGACGATAACCTTGCCGTATGTCGCCCGCGCGCTGCGCCTGACCCGTTCGGAGGTTCTGGAAGTGTTGCGGGAGAAATACGTCGTTACGGCCTACGCAAAAGGTCTTAACGGCCGGCGCGTTCTTTTCGCTCACGTCCTGCGAAACGCATTAATTCCGGTTACGGTAATGTTCTTCCTGCTGCTGCCCTGGCTGCTCGGCGGGCAGGTTGTTGTGGAATCTGTTTTTGCTTGGCCGGGGATGGGAAGCCTCCTGTGGAAATCGATTGCCGTGCAGGATTATCCGGTGGTGCAGGGCATAATCTTAATCATCTCTTTGCTTACGGTTATCTCTAATATTCTCGGGGATATTATCGCTGCCTATCTGGACCCGCGTATCCGTCTCGAATTGCGGGGTGACAACATATGAAAATGAAAGAATTAATTCTGGAAGGGAAAAAGAGCCGGAGCCTAATCGCAGGTTTCCTGATTTTCGCCAGCGTTTTCTTCTTCGTCATTTTCGCCGATGTCATTGCCCCGCACGCTTACGACGCAATGTATCTCGACAGCGTGCTGGCGGGGCCGCAGGCGGAATTTCCTTTCGGCACTGATAATTACGGCCGCTGCATCTTCAGCCGGGTCGTCTACGGCTCGCGCATCGCGTTTCGGGTCGGGCTGATTGTCGTCGTCATTGAAAGCATGATTGGCGTCTCTCTGGGTTTGCTCGCCGGTTATTACGGGAAAGCGGTCGACCGGTTCATAACTTTCGTCACCGATATGACATGGTCCCTACCGCCGCTGATCATGGCGCTGGCCATCGTCACGGTGCTCGGGCCGAGTCTGAACAATGTCGTTATCGCCATCGCCGTGGTCAGCTGGGCTTCCTTCACCCGAATTGTCCGGGCGAAAACCCAGGCGATAAAGAATATGCCGTACATCGAAGCGGCGCGGGCGTTTGGAGAGAACGACGCGAGCATCATGCTCCGCTATATCTTGCCGAATATTCTGTCGCCGATTATTGTGCTGGCGACCCTGGCCCTGCCGGAAGCCATCCTGTCGACAACCATGCTCGGGTTTCTCGGCCTCGGCGCCCAGCCGCCCCAGCCTGACTGGGGAGTAATATTGAAAGACGGCATCGCTTATCTACGCAATGCGCCCTGGATTTCCATCTTTCCGGGTCTCGCCATCGCTTACACGGTGCTCGGTTTCAATTTGCTGGGCGAAGGGCTGCGCGATATCCTGGACCCGCGTCTGAAAGTATAGGGGGAAGAAAAATGGCAGAGAAACTGCTTTCCGTCCGGGAACTGAAAATAGATTTTAACACATCGGCCGGAGTCGTTTCGGCCGTTGACGGGGTGAACTTCGATATCCAAGCCGGGGAGATTTTCGCCCTCGTCGGGGAATCGGGGTGCGGCAAGTCGACGACGGCTTTCGGGTTGATGCGCCTGGTGCCCGCCCCCGGAGAAATCACCGGCGGTTCCATTGAATTCGCCGGACAGGATCTGCTGCAGATGAGCGAGGAAGCAATGACGGGCATCCGCGGCAAGGAAATCGGGATGATCTTCCAAAACCCGCTTGATTCTCTCAACCCGGTTTATTCGGTCGGACAACAAATTGCTGAGTCTATTCGCCTTGATAATGTGCCAAAAGAGGAAGCCTGGAAGAAAGTCACCGAAATTTTGGGCAATGTGAAAATCGCCGATGCCGCCCATCGGCGGGGAAGCTTTCCCCATGAACTCTCCGGCGGGATGCGACAGAGAGTGATGATCGGGATGATGCTCTCCCGCCGTCCGCAACTGCTGATTGCCGATGAACCGACGACGGCGCTCGATGTGACCATTCAGGCGCAGATTCTGGAGCTGATTAGGGAACTGAAGAACAAACTGAACATGGCCGTTCTGGTCATCACCCACGATTTCGGCATCGTCTCAGAAATCGCCGACCGGGTCGGAGTTATGTACGCCGGGAAGATAGTGGAGACGGGTGATGTGTATCAAGTGTTCGAAAACCCGCGCCACCCATACACGAAACTTTTGCTGCGGGCTTTGCCCCGGATAACGAAGCGGGAAGGGCGCTTGGAGACGATTCCCGGTTTTGTGCCGAATCTGGCGGCGCCGCCGCCGGGTTGCCGGTTTCATCCGCGCTGTCCGGAAGCAACGCCGGCCTGCCGCGAGAGCGAGCCGCCCCTGCGGGATGCTGGTGCCGGCCACCGGTATGCTTGTCGCCGGGAGGTGGGGTAAGATGGAGATGTTAATCAGAGTCGACAACCTGAAGAAGCATTATTCCTTCGCCCGGGGCTTGCTGCGGAAAAAAGTGTCCACGGTTCGTGCTGTCGATGGAGTCAGTTTCGACATCCGTCGCGGTGAGACATTCGGACTCGTCGGGGAAAGCGGGAGCGGTAAGACGACGGTCGCGCGTCTCGCACTGCGTTTGATTGAGCCGACGGCGAATACCATTTATTTCGGTGACACGGATATTTTTCGCGCCTCCGGCCGGGAACTCGCCGAACTGCGGCGGAAGACGGGCATCGTTTTCCAGGACCCGGCCGCTTCATTAAACCCGCGGGCAACAATTCTCGATTCATTGCGGCGCCCTCTGGAAGTTCATGGCGTGCCGCGCCAGGAAAGGGACAGACTGGTCGCGGCAATTGCTGACCGGGTGTCGCTGGGAGAGGAACTCCTGAGCCGCTATCCCCATCAGCTGAGCGGCGGGCAGCAGCAGCGGGCGAGCATCGCGCGGGCGATCATTCTCCATCCGGAATTTATTGTCCTGGATGAGCCGACGTCAGCCCTCGACGTTTCGGTCCAGGCGCAAATATTGAATCTTTTGCTTGATTTGCAGCAGGAATATAAATTGACGTATCTTTTCATCACCCACAATCTGTCAGTCGTCCGGTATGTGAGCGACCGGATCGGAGTGATGTATCTCGGGCGGTTGATGGAGATTGCCCCGACGGACGCGATTTACGCCGGCCCCATCCACCCTTATACTATTGGTTTGCTTTCTTCCGCGCCGACGCTTTCACCGCGAGAAAGGGAGCGGCGAAAATTGATTTTGTCAGGTGAGCCCCCGAGCCTCATAAACCCGCCGCCAGGTTGCCGGCTGGCTCCGCGTTGCCCGTTCCGGAAGGGCATATGTGACAAAGTCACGCCGGAATTGGCGGAAATCAAGCCGGGCCATTTCGTCGCCTGCCATCGCGCCGGTGAGCATCCTCTGGTGCTTGGGGCGGATTAAATTATGAACCGGGCCGGCCTAAGCGGTCCGGCCTGCCGTAAAAAACAACCCCGGCCGGGGTTGTTTTTTATTTGGATGCAATCGGAAAGGAAAAGCCGTCGGAAGCGGCTGAAGCCGAGGACAGTTATGGCCAGGCAAGCCGGTATTAAAGGCGGCGCGGGGGAATTCCGGAGGGTGTCATTAACCGGGTATCCCAAGGCAGGACAACCTTACAATCAAAAAAGAAGAGCCGCCGCGCGGCTTGACTGTTGCTGCCTCCCGGCGGGATGAATGTATTTTTTCCGGCGGCATGGCAAAGATTAACTCCGAGGAACGCAAGTGTAAAGCGTTTCGAAGAAGGCAAGATGAAAAAATCCATGGGAAGGAGGGGTAGCGGTGGAGACGCGGAATTATCTGGAAGATGCGCTGCATCAGAAGGAGCAGGCATTAATTCAGTATATCCGCTATATGCGGGAAGCTCAGGACAATCAGGACACGGCGATGGCGGCGTTGTTCGCTGATCTGGCCAAGGCCGAGGAAAAACACATTACGGTTATTCGTGATCAGGTGGCCAATTATTCCGGCAACGTCGGTATGCTCAACCAATATCAGACTGTCAGCCTGATTAAGGCGCAAAATCCGGACGGCAATTAGGCATCATAGGTGAGACGACGAGACGGCAGAAGAAGGCTATTATTCTCCAGCGGGCTTTGGTTTCGCCGGACGGGATGAGGGGAAGGACTGCCAAATAAGGGCAAAAGTAGGGAAAAGCGTTTCCAGCCGGCTTTGCGGCGGGAAACGCTTTTTGGCTCGGGGATGACGGCTGAGCGGCAAAGAAGAAACCGGGAAATATAATTAAACCGAGCAGGATAGTCGGCTAAACCGAAGAATATCTTGAGAAACCAGAAAAAGGAGTGGTATAGATGATTACACTGGAGCGGTTCGCTCAGGGGCTGGACTTTGCTGCTTACGCGGAAAAGCTCGGGGACGACGGACATAAGTTCCTGGCCCGGCAGGAGAAAATTAAAATTAATCCGGTAGACGCCATTTTTTTCGCTGCTATCCGGGAGCCGGTGCACATTCTTATTCTGTCGGAAGGATGGTGCCCCGACTGCGTTGTAAATGTGCCGATTATTGCGCAAATAGCCCAACTAAATCCGCGGCTGCAGATAAAAATTTTCCCCCGGGACGAGAACCTTGATATTATGGATGCGTTTCTGACGGACGAGAAGCGGACGATCCCGACGATCGTCTTCTTTGACGGGGAATTTCGGGAGATCGGACGGTGGATTGAGCGGCCGGCAGCGGTGAGGAAGGGCTTCGCGGCCGGGACCAATGAAGAAAAGGCGGCGGTGAAGAGGGATTATCTGCAGGGGAAGTATGAGAATGACACGGTGAAGGAAATCAGGAGAATTCTGGAACGATAGCCGTCAGAGCGGGAAGGCCGGAAAGGTACGCTTACCAATATGGAATTCCCTTATCCCCACTGGACTAGGCTTCGTAGCAACAATGCCATCGAAAGGCTAAACCGGGAGATCCGCCGTAGAACTCGCGTGTTAGGTACCTTCCCGGGAGGCGACTTCGCTCCAATGCTCGTGCGTGTCAGGCTGCGTCATGTAGCAAATAAAGTCCGGGGCACGGAACGGTATGTGAGTATGACACACCTTACCGAACTGCAAAAAGAAGTAGCCGGATAATTGTTGCCTGCCAAGCGGTAAACGAATTTACGAACAACTATTGGCGGTACCCATTGCAATATGCAGCACATTAATAGTTTACATTATTTTATCTGTCACTTAAGAGGGCGACGCCCGAATTATCTGGCTTGGAGAGGAACCCTTCGCTAACGGTCAGAATGATAAGCCAGGGATGATAGTTTAAATGCGTTATATATTTGTTCTTAAGCCAAGATTTTTAAAGGTATAAAATGTTAAACCCAGTTTATAAAATCCGAGGGTGTCATCCCAACCCTTTTCTTAAAAATCGAAGAAAAGTGACTGTGGCTTGAAAAACCCAGGATAAAGCTTATTTCGGTTATCGAGTGCTTTCCCGCTTTTAAATATTCCATAGCCTTGCCGATTTTTATGTCCATATAATACGCATAAGGAGTTTTCCCGGTATTGTCCTTGAATAGCCGCACAAGATAATAAGGACTTAAATTCGCGATTTCGCTGAGTTTGTCCAGGGAAAACTCTCTATTTACATGCTCCCAAAGATAGTCGATTACCATGTTTATCTCGTTTTTTGCCGTGTATTTGCGAAGCTCTTGCCCGCCCGGCATATTGCTTTGAAGTTCTCTTAATATATGGATAGCTATTTCCATTGAAAGGCAATCCAGAATAAATTGGTATCCGAACTGTTTATTCCTGCTTTCGGCTTCCAATTCAGCAATTAACGCTAAGATATTATTGCTCAGATAATTAATATTGTTTTTAAACGACAATGTGGTTTTTTTAAATTCCGCTTTCGATAATTCCTGAAGCTTTTGTATCTCAACAAACATACAAACAAATTTAACCGCCTCGGAATCATCATGCGCGATATTGCTTGGCGAGACCTTTAATATCTGCCCCGGATTTGTCGCTAATATAGTGTTCTTTGGCAGGTAGATTTCTTGCTTGTCCGCAAAAAAGGATGGGACTTCGACTTTTGGCATGGCAAAATGATAGCAATCGAACTGGTTATCACCTTCAACAAAATAACTGCTCTTTAAGACAGCCAAATCGGAACCGCCGAAAAATTCCGGCGCTTTATTTTTTACGCCATTTAAGTTCTTAATGACTTTATCACCCATCAGTTCCAAGAAGCTCCCCCCTATCTAAGGGCCGGAATTGGCTTGCGGTTATGTATATGTAATAGTAAATTATGCAAAAACTACTAAATCCCTCCTGCTGCCGCTGAAAGTGAGCTTGCGGGATGGATATTGTGCGGGTGCAGGTATGGCATGCCGGCTGGCGGAGACAGTCGGGCAATTAACTGAAAATGCTGTGCGCTGCTGCTATCTTATGCGAAAAGATACGCCGCCGGACCGACGGATATCCGTGCACAATTTGCGGTCAAACGGTGCATCAGGCGTCGCCCGGAAGGGGCAACGCGGGACGGGGAAGTTGCTTTTCCGGCGGCGGGTAGGAGTCCGGACGGCGGGGGAGAAAGTATTTACCAGAAGCGGGAGGTGCGATTAATGGCAGAGAAGGCTGACCATAATTTCTGGATGAATGATAGCGGGGCTTTGCCGAAAGCAGTGCGCGGCAGACAGGGGGCGGTGGCGGCGGAGCATCCCCTGGCGGCGGCAGCCGGATTGAATGTGCTGCAGGGCGGCGGGAACGCGGCCGATGCGGTGGTGGCGATGGCTGCGGTGACCGGGGTGGTGCAGCCGATGATGTGCGGCCTCGGCGGTGACGCTTTCATGGTGTATTACGAAGCGGTGAGTGGACGGTATTACGCCCTGAGCGGAAGTGGTATCGCGCCGCGCGGGGCGGAGCGGGAGTTCTTCGCCCGACGGGGTTTCGCAAAGATGCCGCTGGCGGGTATCCTCACCGTGGCGGTGCCGGGAGCGGTTGCCGCCTATGCAAAAGCGTGGGAGCGGTTCGGAAGCCGCCCTTTCGCGGAACTGTTCGCGCCGGCAATCCATTACGCGCGGGACGGGTTTCCGGTTTCGGCGGCACTCAGCCGCCAGATGCATCTGAACCGGGAGAAACTCCGGCGGTGCCCGGCGACAGCGGCAATCTTCCTCCGGGATGGGGCGCCCTATCAGCCGGGAGAGATACTCATTCAGAACGACCTGGCCGGAAGTCTGGAGATGGTGGCACGGAACGGGACGGAGACATTTTACCGGGGCGAGCTGGCGGCGGCTATCCTGCGCTGCTCGGAAACGCATGGCGGCCTGTTCGCTCCGGAAGATCTGGCAAACCACGAAACGACGGTGGAGGAGCCACTGGCCGCAGACTATCGGGACTGCACTGTGTATCAGACGCCGCCGGCGTCCCAGGGTTTTATTATGCTGGAGATGCTTAATATTCTGGAAGGTTTCGGTCTGGGCGAAATGGTTCCCGGTTCGGCGGAGGCTGTGCATCTGATGGTGGAGGCGAAAAAACTTGCCTATGCCGATCGGCTGCGGTACGCCGGCGACCCGAACTGGGTCGATTTTCCCATGGCGCGACTGTTGTCAAAGACATTCGCGGCGGAGCGACGGAAAGCCATCAACCCGAAGCGGGTGATGGCAGCCGAATACGCAGACGAGGCAGCCGGGGACACGACTTCTTTTGTCGCTGTCGACCGGGACGGGAACGCAGCATCGTTCATTCATAGTCTCTCGCTGGCATTCGGCTCCGGCGTGACGGTCGGGGGAACGGGAATTCTCCTCAACAACCGGGCCGGGCGCGGCTTTACTCTGGAGGAAGGCCATCCGAATTGCATCGCGCCGGGGAAAAAGACAATGCACACTCTAAACTGTTACATTGTCGCCCGGAACGGAAAACCGTGGCTCGTGGGGGGAACGCCGGGCGGAGACGGGCAGCCGCAGTGGAACGTCCAGAGTATCTCTAATTGCATCGATTTCGGCCTTGATCTATCGGAGGCCGTGAATGCGCCTCGCTGGACGAGTTTCCCCGGTACCGACCCAGCCAATCAGGCGAATCGCCTGGAACTGTGGATCGAGGAGCGGGCCGGGCGGAAAGTTATCGAAGATCTGGCGGCCAAAGGGCACCGGATGAAAGTGCTGGAGGCATGGCAGGGCGGCGGCGCGGTGCAGATTATCAAGGTCAATCCGGAGAACGGAGTTCTGGAGGCGTACAGCGATCCGCGCAGCGAGGGGCAGGCTCTGGTGTTCTAAGGAAAGCCAGACGGTACGGGAGAAGGCTATGGGCAGGAGCAAGGAGAAGCCAATGAATGTTTGCTTCTTCCGGGGCAGGGTGGAAGCGGCGGAAACGTTTCGATTTCCATGGCCGCAGAGTGAATGGGACGAATGATATGAGTGATGAAGGCAGCAGCGAAAGTGGGAAAGACAACAAGAGCAAGGAATATGACTGCGGGGAGGACATGAAAGGATGAGCCGGTTTACCGTGAGGAGTTTGGGGTGAAGCCGGCGCCCGGACTGGAAAGAGCGGCCGGGAAGCGGAAAGGGGGCCGGCGGGGGAAGGACGGCAGTTGGGCAAGTATGAAGAGAGAGGGAACGTCAGGGCGCCGGCCGGATTCGGCAGATGAACAGGAGGGAGTGATGGCGAAATGAGAGCGGAGAAAGTCTGGTTTGACGGGCGGATGGTAGATTGGGAGGATGCGAAGGTTCATGTGATGGTGCACGCTCTCCATTATGGGACAGGTATTTTTGAGGGCATCCGGGCTTATGAGACGAAGGAGGGGCCGGCCGTGTTCCGGCTGCCCGAGCACTTGGAGCGGCTGTACAATTCGGCGAAGATTTTCCGGATGGAAATCCCCTATCGGTTGGAAGAGATGGCGGAAGCAGTGAAGGCGACGGTGCGGGATAATATGCTGGCCCGCTGCTATATCCGACCGCTCGTGTTCCGGGGCATCAGTTCGATGAGCATCAATCCGAGCCAGGCGCCGGTCCATTGCGTTGTAGCGGCAATTCCGATGGGGGCTTATCTGGGAGAAGGTCTGAAGAAAGGAATTCGGGTGAAGATATCCTCTTACGCCCGGAATTATATCAACTCTACGGCGGCAAAAGGAAAAATCACCGGGAATTACGTTAATTCCGCTCTGGCGGTGCTGGAGGCGTCGGAAGACGGTTACGATGAGGCAATACTGCTTGACCCAAGCGGATACGTGGCGGAAGGAAGCGGTAAGAATATTTTCTGGGTCCGCCGCGGGAAGCTGTGGACGACGCCGACGCCGACTGTATTGGAGGGAATTACCCGGGCGACGGTGATGGAGATAGCCGCCGACATGGGAATAGCAACCGGAGAGGCGATGGTAACGCGGGATGAACTCTATATTGCCGACGAGGTGTTCTTCTGCGGGACGGGGGCGGAAATTACACCGGTGCGGGAAATTGACCGGCGGACAATTGGCGCTGGCGGGGTCGGGCCGGTGACTCAGCGGATTCAGGCTAAGTATTTCGGGATCGTCCAAGGGGAAGAAGCGGTGTATCGGCGGTGGCTGACGGTAGTTGGGAAGGAATAAGCCGCCGGCAGCCGTCCGGGACGGCTGGTTTGAAGGCATCACTGCCAATCATCTGCATCGCCACGTCGAACATATCCAGACGCATAGCGGCGATGCCGGTTACCGGGATAAACTGGTGAAATTCCTGGTTACCCGGATCTGCCCCGACTGTGACGGAACACGCTTGCGTCCGGAGGACCGGAGCACGATGGTGCAGGGGCGGACGGTTGATGCCGTCTCACTGCCGTTGTTCAGGGGATTGGGCGGCCGGATTCGAGCCGGAAGAAACGCAGCCGGCCGGGACGGTTCTGGTCGAGCTTGGTGATTGCATCAGACGCCGCGCCGAGGCCGGCACCGGTTATCTGATCCCGGAGCGGGCGGCAAAACGACGAGCCCGGTCGGCAGGGAACCGGGACATAGCAGGCAGACAATATTAAAAAAATTTTTCTCGCAAAAGAAGGAATTTTTTTAGTCCGGTCGAATATAATTATTCTTAAAAGCAGGAGCCGTTTTTGCTCCGTTGCATAGCATTCAGAAAAGTGATGACGGGGATATTAAGCAGGGCGGTTATCCAGTCGCAGAGAGCCGGAGAAGCTGGGAGCCGGTACGGAAATCGCTGGTGTGAAACTCACCCCTGAACTGCAGGTTGAAAACAGCTATCTGTTCCCCGACCTCAGTTCGGTGCGTTGCGCGTGTCGCCCCCGAACTGCAGGTCGAAAGCCGTGGCTGCAAGTAGACCGCGCCGGGCAAAGCAAAGGCGCCCGTTACCCCAGCCAGAGTATAAGACGGCGGTAGCCGTCCGTACTCAGAGAGGCTGCCGCGACAGGCGGCAGCGAATTAGGGTGGTACCACGGGTATTGACTCTCGTCCCTTTATATTTAGGGGCGAGAGTTTTTGTTTACCTGCGGACAGCCGAGCGGGGTAATTCAGCCACACTATTATTGGGAGGTGAAGAAAATGAAAATGAATGGAGCAGGAGCTTTACTCGCTTGTCTGCAGGCGGAAGAAGTCGACACTATTTTCGGGTTTCCGGGTGGTGCGGTGCTGAATATTTACGATGCGTTGCTCGCTTCGCCCATCCGCCATGTCCTGACCCGGCATGAGCAGGGGGCGGCGCTCGCCGCCGACGGTTACGCCCGGGCGACAGGGAAGGTCGGTGTTTGCCTGGCAACGTCCGGCCCAGGGGCGACTAACCTGGTGACCGGTATTGCCAACGCATATCTCGATTCGGTGCCGTTGGTGGCAATTACCGGACAGGTTGCAACCGGAATGATCGGAACCGACTCTTTCCAGGAAGTAGACATAATCGGGATAACAGCGCCAATAACGAAGCACAATTATCTTATCAAGAATGTGAAAGACTTACCACGGGTTGTAAAGGAAGCCTTTCATATCGCCCGCACCGGCCGGCCCGGGCCGGTCCTCATTGACCTCCCGAGCGACGTATCGGCGGCTGTAATTGATTTCGCCTATCCGGAAAATGTGGATCTACCGGGGTACAAACCGACGGAGAAAGGCCACCCGCTCCAAATCGAGCGAGTTATAGAAGCCGTTAAAGCAGCGCGGCGCCCGGTCATCTGTGCCGGCGGCGGAGTCATCAGTGCCGGGGCGGCATCCGAGCTGATGCAATTGGCGGAGAAAAGGCAGATTCCGGTTACCACTACGATGATGGGTATCGGTGCTTTTCCGGGCGACCACCCGCTCGCTCTCGGGATGCTCGGGCTGCACGGAGTCGCCGCGGCAAATTACGCTATCTCAGGCGCTGATTTGCTGGTTGCGGTGGGGATGCGCTTCGGCGATCGGGTGACCCGGAAAATCAGCGGCTTTGCCCCGAACGCGACCGTTGTCCATATCGATATTGACCCGGCAGAAATCGGGAAGAATATCCGGGTTACCATTCCCGTCGTCGGCGATATCAAGAATATCCTTGGTGCTTTGAACGAAGGGCTGCCGGCCGGCAGCGACACGAAGGAGTGGGTTGAGCAGACGCGGTGCTGGAAGGAGAAAGAGATTGCGACGGCGGAACAGGCGGATGGGGCAATTTTGCCGCATACTGTCTTCGCGGCTATCAATACGGCGACCGGCGGCAACGCGATCATCACCACAGAGGTCGGTCAGCATCAGATGTGGGCAGCACAGTACTGCCGGTGCCGCGAGCCGAGGACATTCCTCGCTTCAGGCGGGCTCGGTGCAATGGGATACGGCCTGCCGGCGGCGGTCGGGGCCCAAATTGGGCGGCCGGATAAGCTGGTGGTCAATATTTCCGGCGACGGCAGTTTTCAGATGAATATGCAGGAGTTGGCGACGGCCGCGGCAAACAACCTGCCGCTGAAGGTCATTATCCTTAATAATGCCGCCCTTGGTATGGTCCGTCAATTGCAGGAATATTACTGCCAAGGCCGATATTCTCAGGTACTTTTCAATTTTGTGCCCGACTTCGTCCGCCTGGCCGAAGTGTACGGGGCAAAAGGCATTCGGATTACCCGTCCGGAAGAAGTGCACCCGGCTATCGCAACCGCCATCGCCCATCCGGGTCTCGTCCTCGTTGATTGCCGAATCGACCCGGCGGCGAATGTTCTGCCGATGGTGCCGAACGGGGCGGCCCTGAACGAAATGATTGGAGGTTGAGCGTCATGCAGCACACTTTGTCAGTGCTGGTCCTGAATAACCCGGGCGTGATGAACCGAATCAGCGGTCTGTTCAGCCGGCGGGGCTACAATATTGAGAGTATCGCCGTCGGGATCACTGAGAATCCGAGCTTTTCCCGAATGACCATTGTCGTGGAAGGCGATGACCAGATTATCGAGCAGGTTGCCAAACAACTTCATAAGTTGCTTGAAGTCGTCAAAGTCAATGATGTGACGGAAGAGGAGACAGTCGACCGCGAACTGGCCTTAATCAAAGTCCAGGCTGACGCGGCAGAACGCGGGGAAATCATGCAGCTGACCGATATTTTCCGAGCGAAAATCGTCGACGTCGCTGCGAAATCCCTGATCATCGAAGTGACAGGCGACAATGGCAAGGTGGATGCAATCATTCAATCTTTGCGTAAGTATGGCATCCGGGAAATCGTCCGGACCGGCAAAATATCAATCCAGCGGGGCAATAAGGCGGACAAAATTAAGGAGGCAGAGTAAGATGGCAAAAATGTATTACGACAGCGATGCAAACCTAGATATTCTGCGGGGGAAGAAGATCGCCATTCTCGGTTACGGCAGCCAAGGGCATGCCCACTCCCGTAATCTGCACGACAGCGGCATGGACGTTATCGTCGGCCTGTACACCGGCAGCAAGTCATGGGAGCGGGTGAAAGAAGACGGCTTGGAGGTTGCGACGGTGGCCGAGGCGGCTAAAGCGGCGGATATCATCATGTTTCTTATTCCCGACCATATTCAGGCAGCGACGTATCAGAACGAAGTCGCGCCGTATCTGGCGGAAGGCAACACGGTTGCGTTCGCTCACGGCTTCAATATCCATTTCAAACAGATTATCCCACCCAAGAACGTCGATGTCATCATGGTGGCGCCGAAAGGCCCCGGACATCTTGTCCGCCGCCAATACGAGCAGGGTGCCGGCGTGCCCGGGCTCCTCGCTGTCTACCAGGATTATACGGGCAAGGCGAAAGAGATTGGTCTCGCTTATGCTAAAGGCATCGGGAACACCCGGGCCGGACTGATGGAGACGACATTCCAGGAAGAGACGGAAACGGATCTGTTTGGGGAGCAGGCGGTGTTATGCGGGGGCATTTCTGAGCTGATCAAGGCCGGGTTCGAGACATTGGTGGAAGCTGGTTATCAGCCGGAAGCGGCGTATTTCGAATGCCTGCACGAGATGAAATTGATTGTCGACCTGATTTACGAAGGCGGCCTTTCCGGTATGCGCTATTCCGTCAGCGACACGGCCAAATACGGCGATTTCATGGTCGGGAAACGAATTATTAATGACGCCACCCGGGCTGAAATGAAAAAGGTGCTGGCGGAAATCCAGTCCGGGGAATTCGCCAAGCAGTGGATTCTGGAAAACCAGGCTAATCGACCCGTATACAATGCAATTTATGAGAAAGAGAAGATGCATCTGATTGAAACGGTCGGAGAAAAACTCCGCCGGATGATGCCCTGGCTGAAGAAAAGATAAGCGAAAGGCGAGCCGTCAGTCAGAAAAAAGGGGTAGAGAGACGATCGGAAAGAGAGAAGCGATCTAAGACAGAGAGAGGGGACTGAAGAGAATGAGGAAAGTCAAAATCTTTGACACTACTTTGCGCGACGGGGAGCAGTCGCCAGGCGTTAGCCTGAGTACGGCGGAAAAGCTGGAAATCGCCCGGCAGCTGGCGAAGCTGAATGTTGATATCATTGAGGCCGGGTTTCCGATCACTTCGCCGGGGGATTTTGAGGCGGTGACGGCGATCGCTAAAACCATCCGGGGGCCGATTATCACCGGTCTCTGCCGGGCAAATCGGACAGACATCGACCGGGCCTGGGAAGCGCTCCGGTATGCCGCGCAGCCGATGATTCATATCGTGCTCGCGACATCCGAAATCCATATGAAATATAAACTTATGAAGACACCGGGCGAGGTAGTCAAAATGGGGGCCGAGGCGGTAGCGTACGCGAAGCAGTATTGCGATTTGATTGAATTCTCCGCCGAGGACGCCTCCCGGAGCGACCCGGATTTTCTGGTCCGTGTATTCAAGGCTGTAATCGCGGCCGGGGCGACGACCATCAATGTTCCTGATACGGTCGGTTACACGACGCCGGTCGAATTCCGGAAGCTGATCAGCTATATTCGGGCGAATGTGCCTGCCGGAGTGACGCTCAGTGTCCATTGTCATAACGATTTGGGGATGGCGACGGCAAATTCGCTGGCGGCGGTGGAGAGCGGGGCGGACCAAATAGAGTGCACTATCAACGGCATCGGTGAGCGGGCCGGCAACACGGCAATGGAGGAAGTCGTCATGGCGATCAAGACGCGGGGCGATTTCTATCAATGCGAGACAGGCATCGTGACGGAAGAACTATACCGGACTAGCCGGCAGGTCAGCACACTTACCGGAATGGTCGTCCAGCCGAACAAGGCAGTCATTGGGGCGAATGCCTTTTCCCATGAGGCGGGAATCCATCAGGATGGTGTCTTGAAAGAGAGGACGACATACGAGATCATGAAGCCGGAGGATGTCGGGCTGGCCGGGAACAGGCTGGTTCTGGGCAAACATTCCGGGCGGCATGCGTTCCGGGCGCGCCTGGCGGAATTCGGGTACAATCTGAGCCAGGAAGATTTGAACAAGGCATTTGAACTGTTCAAGGTGATGGCGGACAAAAAAAAGGAAATTACCGACCGGGACATCGAGGCTATTGTTGAGAACGAAATCTCTTTCGCGCCGGAAATTATCGCCCTCGACTATTTCCAGATCACCAGCGGCAATGTGACGGTGCCGACGGCGACCGTTAAGCTGAGCCGGGAAGGGAATGCCGTCGAAGAGGCTGCGTCGGGCGACGGGCCGGTTGATGCCGTGTATCGGGCAATTGACCGGGCTCTTGGTATCGGCCACACCGAACTTATTGAGTACGGCTTGAAAGCGGTAACGGAGGGGAAGGACGCGCTGGGGGAAGTAGCCATCAAGATTAGGAATGGCGGGAATCGCGTTTACGTCGGCCGCGGGGTAAGCACCGACGTGGTGGAGGCGAGCGCTAAGGCGTATATTAATGCGTTGAACAAATTGTTCGGCGACAAGCACGCAGCCCAGGCAGCCGTTGCGGGAGGAAGATGATGATGGGGATGACGATAACGGAAAAAATTCTGGCTGCTCACGCCGGAAAAGGATTTGTCGAGCCGGGGGAATTAATCAGCGCCAAACTGGACGGAGTACTGAGCAACGATATTACGGCACCGATAGCAATAAAAGAGATGGCCAAAACCCGTGTTGATACTGTCTTTGATCGTGAAAAAATCTTTCTCGTACTCGACCATTTTGTGCCGAACAAGGATATTGCCTCGGCTGAACAGTGCCGGACTGTGCGTGATTTCGCCCGGGAGCATAAAATTAAGCATTTCTACGACGTTGGACAAATGGGTATCGAACACGCCCTTCTGCCGGAGCAAGGCCTGGTGCTGCCGGGTGACGTCGTCATCGGCGCCGATTCGCATACGTGCACATACGGGGGCATCGGGGCGTTTTCCACCGGGGTCGGCAGCACCGACTGCGCGGCGGCGATGGCGACGGGGGAATTGTGGCTGAAGGTGCCAAAATCAATTAAATTTGTGTATAAAGGGAAGCCAGGCAAATGGGTGAGCGGGAAAGATCTGATCCTGTATACTATCGGCGATATCGGTGTGGACGGGGCACTCTATCAGGCGATGGAGTTTACCGGGGAAGCCATCGACAGCTTATCCGTGGACGGGCGGCTGACGATGTGCAATATGGCGATTGAGGCGGGCGGCAAGTCGGGCATCATCGCGCCGGACGAGAAAACACTGGAATATGTACGCCCACGGGCAAAACGGCCGTTTGCGGTGTACGCGAGCGACCTGGATGCCGCTTACGCCGACATTAAAGAGTACGATGTGAGCGGGCTGGAGCCCCAGGTAGCTTGCCCTTACCTGCCGGGGAACACGCGGCCGGTGAGTGCACTCGCGGACACTGCCATCGACCAAGTGGTTATTGGAGCCTGCACGAACGGCCGGATTTCCGACCTGCGAGTAGCGGCCGAAGTGTTGGCCGGGAAAAAGATCCACCCGGATGTGAGAATGATTGTCATCCCGGCGACGCAGGAAATATATCTGCAGGCGGTCCGGGAAGGACTGGCAGAAATCTTCGTCAGCGCCGGCGCCGCCGTCAGCACGCCGACGTGCGGTCCCTGCCTGGGCGGCTATATGGGTATCCTGGGCGCGGGCGAAAAATGTGTCGCTACCACCAACCGGAATTTTATCGGGCGGATGGGCCACAAAACGAGCGAATTGTATCTGGCTAGTCCCGCTGTCGCCGCAGCGACAGCGGTCAAAGGGCGAATCGCCCACCCCGGGGAGGTGGCCTGAGGTGAAAATAAAGGGCAAGGTGTGGAAATACGGCCGGGACGTGAATACGGACGAAATAATCCCGGCCCGTTATCTGTATACGGCGGACCCGAAGGAATTGGCGGCGCACTGCATGGAGGATTTTGACGCCGGTTTTTTGGATAAAATCAATCCGGGCGACATCATTGTGGCAGAGGAGAATTTCGGCTGCGGGAGTTCCCGGGAACATGCTCCTATCGCCTTGAAAGAGGCGGGAATCGCCTGCGTCATCGCGAAATCGTTCGCCCGCATCTTCTACCGGAATGCCATCAATATCGGTCTCCCGATATTTGAGGCCCCGGAAGCGGTGGAGGGAAGTAGTGAAGGAGACATGATTGAAGTTGCTGCGGCGCAAGGAATAATCACGAATCGGACGAAGGGCTGTGTGTTTCAGGCGGCGCCTTTCCCGGACTTCATGCGGGAAATCATCGCGGCCGGCGGCCTCATTAATTATGTGCGGGAGAAGGTGAAAGCCGGTGCCTGATATCGCGGTGCTCCCGGGTGATGGTATCGGCCCGGAAATTGTCCGGGAAGCAGTAAAGGTAATGACGGTAGCCGGCGCCAGATACAATATTTCCTTTAACTTCCGGGAAGCGCCGGTAGGCGGGGCGGCCTACGATGCCGCCGGCAATCCACTGCCGGAGGAGACCCTCGCGCTCTGCCGGAAATGCCGGATCATCCTGTTCGGAGCCATCGGCGGACCTAAATGGTCGGAATTGCCGGACCACCTGACGCCGGAGCGGGGAGGATTGCTGCGCCTGCGCAGGGAACTCGCGCTGTACGCGAATTTGCGCCCGGCTATCGTCTATCCCGAACTGATTGCCGTCTCCCCGCTTCGGCCGGAAATTACCGGTAGCGGGGCGGATATTATGTTTGTCCGGGAGCTGACGGGGGGCCTCTATTTCGGCAAGCCGAAGCGGCGGGAGAGGACGGCCGGCGGCTGGAAAGCGATCGATACAATGGTGTATGAGAGCGAGGAAATCGAGCGAATTATGGTGCTCGCTTTTGAGACAGCGCGGCAGCGGCGAGGCAAAGTGACATCGGTCGACAAGGCGAATGTGTTGGAGAATTCCAAGCTCTGGCGGGAGACGGCAGAAGCGATGGGGAAGCGATATCCGGACGTGGAACTTGAGCACATGTACGTTGACAACTGCGCAATGCAGCTGATTATCAGGCCTCAACAGTTTGACGTCATTGTCACCGAAAACACATTCGGGGATATCCTGAGCGACGAAGCTTCGGTGCTCGCGGGCTCCATCGGCCTGCTTCCTTCGGCGAGTCTCGGGCGGGACGGCTACGCTCTTTATGAGCCGATTCACGGCTCGGCTCCGGATATTGCCGGTCAGGGCAGGGCGAATCCGATCGGGGCCGTTCTGTCGGCGGCGATGCTATTCAATTATTCTCTCAAACAACCGGCGGCAAGCCGGGCGATTGCGTCGGCAATCGCGGCCGTCCTGGCGAAAGGATACCGAACGGCGGATATTATGGAGAAAGGGAAAACGCTTGTCAGCACGGCGCAGATGGGGGATTTGGTTGCGGCGGCGGTAGAGCGGGGTGAGAAATCTGAGAAGTTGCATTAAGAGGATTTTGTGGTAAAATAATTGTCAATAAAGGCAGATTGGAAAGCCCGAAGTCAATCGACTTGAGATTTTGGACTCATGCTTTTTCCGTTGGTGTATCCGTGTCTTTCGGCTCGGGGCTAATATTTTTTGACTATTTTTTAAGGGGATGAATGGAATGCGCAGCGACCAGGTGAAGAAAGGGGTCGAGAAGGCTCCGCATCGCTCTCTCCTGAAGGCGATGGGACTCATTGATGAGGAAATCGGGCGGCCATTGATCGGGATAGTTAATTCCCAAAACGAGATTATTCCCGGGCATGAGCATTTGGACCAGGTCGCGGCGGCAGTCAAGGCGGGGGTCAGAATCGCCGGCGGGACGCCGATCGAATTCCCGACCATCGGGGTGTGCGACGGCATTGCCATGGGCCATGCCGGGATGAAGTTCTCGCTGGCGAGCCGCGAGTTCATTGCCGATTCGGTTGAGATTATGACTCTGGCTCACGCTTTCGACGCCTTGGTGCTGATTCCCAACTGCGACAAGATTGTTCCCGGCATGCTGATGGCAGCCGCCCGCCTGAACATCCCGGCGGTGGTTGTGAGCGGCGGGCCGATGCTGAGTGGCCGTCATCAAGGCCGGGATATCAATCTGAACACGATGTTTGAGGCGGTGGGCGCTGTCAGCGCCGGTCGGATGAGCGAGACGGAGATGGCGGAAATCGAAGACAACGCCTGCCCCGGCTGCGGCTCGTGCTCCGGGATGTTCACGGCGAATACGATGAACTGCCTGACGGAAGTGTTAGGAATGGGACTGCCGGGCAACGGTACGATACCGGCCGTCCATGCGGCCCGGCGCCGCTTGGCGAAATATGCCGGCATCAAAGTCATGGAGATGCTGGCAAAAAATATCCGTCCCCTGGATATCATGACCCCGGCGGCGTTCGAAAATGCCTTGGCGGTTGATATGGCGCTTGGCGGTTCAACAAACACCGTTCTGCATCTGCCGGCTATCGCCAGCGAAGCCGGGATCACCCTCGATTTGGATAAAATCAACGTCGTCAGCGAGAAAACGCCAAATTTGTGCAAGCTGAGCCCGGCCGGACACCATCACATTCAGGACTTGCACGAGGCGGGCGGCATCCAGGCCGTGATCAGGGAACTGATGGAAAGCGGATTGATACAAACGGATGCGATGACAGTGACGGGGAAGACGGTTGGGGAAAATTGCCGGGATGCGGTAAACCGACGGCCGGATGTGATCCGGCCGGCAAGCGACCCGTACAGCGCGACGGGGGGGCTTGCCATTCTGCGCGGCAATATCGCGCCGGATGGCGCCGTTGTCAAACAGTCAGCCGTAGCGCCGGAAATGCTTCAACACCGCGGTCCGGCTCGTGTCTTTGACTCGGAGGAAGTTGCCATCGAAGCCATCATGGGCGGCAAGATTAAGAGAGGCGATGTGGTCGCCATCCGCTATGAAGGCCCGAAAGGAGGCCCGGGAATGCGGGAAATGCTGTCGCCCACGGCGGCACTCGCCGGGATGGGACTCGCCGAGAGTGTGGCTTTGATCACGGACGGCCGTTTTTCGGGCGCTTCGCGCGGCGCATCAATCGGTCACGTTTCACCCGAAGCAATGGAGGGCGGGCCTCTTGCATTTCTCCGTGAAGGTGATATAATAGACATTAATATACTTGAAAAGAGTCTTAATGCCGAGCTGACGCCGGAAGAGTTCGCAGTCCGGAAAGCTGGCTGGGTCAAGCCGGAGCCGAAAGTCAAGAATGGCTACCTGGCGAGATATGCGAACCTGGTGACGTCGGCCAGCACCGGAGCGATTTATCGAAAATAAATATTATATCTAAAAGTGATGACGGGAAGAGTAAGCACGAAATGGACTGCTCTCAGAGAGCCGGGTAGGCTGGGAACCGGTAGCGGAACATCGGGCTGAAGATCATCCCCGAACTGCAGGCTGAATGTCCGGACTTGTGTCCGCTAGTAGGCCGTGCCGGTACTGTGCAAGGCAGCCGTTAAACTGCCGGAGTATCCGGGTCTGTCCCGCGTACTTTCAGAGGCCGATCACCGCAAGGCGGCGGCGAATTAGGGTGGTACCACGACAGGTAATAACCTCTCGTCCCTAGTTGAATTGTATTCAACTGGGCGCGGGAGGCTTTTTATTATTAGCATAATCAAAGGAGTGTATAAATGATGACTGGAGCGGAAATTCTGGTGAAATGTCTTGAGGCGGAAGGAGTCGATACAGTCTTCGGCTACCCGGGCGGGCAGATGATTCCTTTGCACGACGTGTTGTACGACGCGCCAATTCGGCACATCCTGACCCGGCATGAGCAGGGGGCGGCACACGCGGCGGAAGGATACGCCCGGGCGACAGGGAAGGTCGGTGTTTGCCTGGCGACGTCCGGCCCCGGGGCAACTAATCTGGTGACCGGCATCGCCGATGCATATATGGATTCGGTGCCGCTGGTGGCAATCACCGGACAGGTACCGGTGCCGATGCTCGGCAAAGATTCTTTTCAGGAAGTAGATATTACGGGCATTACTCTTCCGGTTACGAAGCACAATTATCTTGTGAAGGATGTCCGCGATATTTCACGAATCGTCCACGAAGCTTTTCATATTGCCCGGAGCGGCCGGCCGGGTCCGGTCCTGATCGACTTTCCGAAAGACGTTGCAGTTGCCTGCGGGGAATACACCGCCCCCGAGACGGTCAATTTGGTGGTCGGTTCAGCCAAATCTGGCGGCTGTAAGGCTCAGATCCGGGCGGCGGCCGCGGCCATCGAGCAGGCCGGCAAACCGGTTCTGTACGCCGGGGGAGGGGTCGTCGCGGGCGGCGCCTCCGCCGCCCTGCGGGAATTGGCGGAGATGAGGGACATCCCCGTCGTGAGCACGCTGATGGGACTCGGATGCTTCCCCGGCGATCATCCACTCTCGCTGGGGATGCTGGGGATGCATGGGACGGCGTATGCGAATTATGCCGTGGATGAGGCGGATCTGTTAATCGCCGTCGGAGTACGGTTTGACGACCGAGTTACTGGTAAGGTTGAAAACTTTGCGGCCAGAGCTAGGATTATCCATATCGATATCGACGCCGCCGAAATCGGGAAGAATGTTGATGTCGATATCCCCCTGGTCGGGGATCTTGCGGTTGTTCTGCCGGAACTGGTGGCGGCAGTCACGCCGGGCGAAAACCGAGAGTGGCTGGAACGAGTGGCCTGGCTGAAAACCCGTTTTCCGCTCCGATACGAACGGGGCGACAAACTTAAGCCTCAATATGTCATCGAAAAATTTTACGAGGCGACGCAGGGCAAAGCGCTGGTCGTAACTGAAGTCGGGCAGCACCAGATGTGGGCGGCGCAGCACTATTTATACGACGCGCCGCGGAGTTTTCTCTCTTCGGGCGGACTCGGGACGATGGGCTTTGGATTGCCGGCGGCTATCGGAGCGCAGATCGGATGCCCTGACCGGCTGGTAATCAATATCTCGGGTGACGGGAGTTTTCAGATGAATCTCCAGGAAATGGCGACGGCAGCCCGCTATCAGCTGCCAATAAAAGTCGCCATCCTGAATAACAAATATCTCGGGATGGTGCGGCAATGGCAGGAGCTTTTCTTCCGAGAACGATACGCGTTCACTGATATCGCCGACCAGCCGGATTTCCTCAAGCTTGCTGAGGCGTACGGCTGGGTTGGATTGCGGGTTGAGCGTGAGGAAGACGTGGCGCCGGCGATCGAGAAAGCGCTCGCCGTGACGGATAAGCCGGTGCTTATGGATTTCCGGATTGATCCGCAAGAAAACGTTTATCCAATGATTCCTGCCGGCGGGACGGTAAACGATATGCTGCTGGGCGCAAGAGAGCCGGGAGCCGGGGGCGGCTACCGGGTCCCGGGAAGAGTGGCGAAATAGTGGCGCGGGAGCTTATGGCAACAAGAACAAAGATTGACAGATAAAATATTAAGAAGGCCGAAAAGCTGCTATTCCGTCTGGAATGGCAGCTTTTCGGCCTTAAGGCACGGAAAACAATAGTATTGTCTTAATTGATGCCGGAGGATTCGACCGGAAGAAAGCTAATATTTGAAGAGCAGAATTAATACCCGGTCCGTGGTCAGACTGGGTGACGGCTGCAATCTTTGGAACGAAGAAAGTTTTTCTTTAACAAGCAATGCTAACGGGAAATCTGTCAGATGGCCGATAGAGAAAGCAAGCAGGGGCAGAGGTTCCGGCTGAAAACTCCCTACCCTGAAATAATGAAGCCCGCGGCAGAGGAAGAATAAAGCTTGGAAGTGTTCCGGTTTTAATCGGGTTTTGAGGCAAAAGCTGCAGAGGCGTAATGATGTCACATTAATAAACTGGTAAGAAGGGAAATTTATAGCAGTGAGGAGGAAAGCCAATATGGCCAATCTTTTGACTCCCTTGGAATGCCGGGGGATGAGGCTGATGAACCGGATTGTAATGCCGCCGATGGCAAACAATCTGGCAGCGGAGACAGGGGAAGTTACCGACGCGATGGTCGCCCATTACGCAACGCGGGCGAAAGCGTCGGTAGGGCTCGTTATCGTCGAGCACAGTTTTGTTCTCCCGGGCGGTCGGGCGCATCCGAAGCAACCGGCCGTCGACCGAGACGAGTTGGTGCCCGGTCTGCGGCGGCTGGCCCAGGCAATCCGGCAGGCGGGGGCAACCGTGGCGGTGCAGATTACACACGCAGGCAGCAAGACGACGGCGGAGACGATCGGCACCACGCCGGCCGGCGCTTCGCCAGTTCCACATCCGAAGTTGGAGAGCGGAGAAATCCCGCGGGAAATGACAAGAGAAGAGATTAAAGAAATCGTCGCCGCTTTCGCCGCTGCCGCCGTCCGGGTGAAAGAGGCCGGTTTCGAAGCCGTTGAAATCCACGGCGCGCATGGATATCTGCTGAACCAATTCTATTCCCCTCTGACAAATTACCGGACGGACGATTATGGCGGCAGCCGGGAAAAGCGGCTGAAACTGCCACTGGCGGTTGTCGCTTCTGTACGGGAAGCGGTTGGCACCTATCCGATTTTGTACCGACTGGGAGCGGACGACTTGATGCCGAGCGGGCTGAACGTCTCGGACGCGGTGTATGCGGCGCCGCGGCTCGCGGACGCGGGCGTCGATATGCTCGATATTTCGGGTGGACTTGGCGGGTATCGGCCGGCAAACGCAGAGAAAGGATACTTTGTGAATTTGTCGGCCGCAGTAAAAGCGGCGGTGCGGATTCCCGTTATTGTCACCGGTGGCATCAGCGAAGCTCAGTACGCAAATCGAATTATCCGGGAAAATAAGGCCGACTTGGTTGGTATCGGCAGGGCATTACTTGCCGACCCGTATTGGGCGCGGAAAGCGGCGACCGAACTGGAGTGGGAACGGCCGCAAAAATGATGATTGATTTGCACGTCCATACGATTTATTCAGGTGATAATGACCTCGACCCCCGCCAACTATTCAGCCGGGCGAGGGAACTCGGCCTTGACGCTCTTTGCGTCACGGAGCACAATTCATACGAAAAATCGGCACCGGTACTGGAAGTGGCGGCCGAAATGAATTTTCCCGTTTTTCGGGGAGCGGAAATCGCGACCACCCTTGGTCATCTTCTGGTGTACGGGGTAAAAGACGACGGATGGATCGTCCGCAAATTCTGGGGTCGCCTGCCGGGAGAGGATGTTCTGCGGGCGGTTGCCCGTGCCGGCGGGGTGGTGGTCGCGGCGCATCCCTGCAAGGCCGGATATCAGTTTTACGGCAGCCGGCTTATTGCCGCCTATCCGGTTATCGTCGGCCTTGAGGTCTGCAACGGTGTTTGCAGCAAAGAAGATAACCGGGCGGCAGCTCGGCTTGCTGCGGAACTGGGGCTGCCGGGCACGGGAGGTAGTGATGCGCACCGGTTTCATGAAATCGGCCGCTGCTGCACGGAAATTCCGGGACGGCCGGGGGATGAGACGGAATTGGCCGCAATACTGCGAGCGGGGGATTTCCGGGCGGTAAAACGAAGGCTGTGACGCGGTGTTCCTTCAACCGTTTTCCTTCGGAGCTTCGTCGGCGGCAGTGCGGCCGTATTGGTAAGCTGCTTCGAGCGCATAGTAAATTACCGTCTCGGCGTTTTCTCCTTCCTCGATCAAGGTGACAGTCTCACGCGTCAGGCAAGCCAGAACTTCGGCCGGATCCGGAAAAAAACGGTTTTCCCCTTCCTCGTCTTCCGCACAACTCAGCTCGGCGTCGGGTACGTTGATGGGCGGATAAAAAAGCCGGCGCAGCCGGCCGTTTTCTGATAACATCGTTCTGTCCCCCTCCCGCTATTTATTCTGGACATTATTGCGTCAGTTTATCCGCTGCTCATTTTCGCGGTTATTCCGGCGGAAACCGGAAAAAATAATAAAGCCACATAATTTTCGGGTAAGGGGTGAAAAACGGATGGCAAGTAAGGGACGTAGCATTATGTCTGAGCAGGTGAAACAGCGGTTGGCCCAGGAACTCGGCGTCGCCGACAAGGTACAGAACGGGAACTGGGGTAATGTCTCATCCCGAGATTGCGGTAATATCGTCAAACTTGCAATTCAGTACGCGGAGCGACAAATGAGCGGCCGCCAGTAATGTGGCAAGAAGGGCTGTCCGAACCGGCAGCCCTTCTGTTTTGAAGCATAAAAGGTCAAAGCAGTGTTTTCGTCAACGAGATTGCTTGGGGCAAAGATATTATTGTTGTTCATTCGGCGGCCCAGGAATCCTGCCGGTTTGACGCAAGACTGATAATATGCTAATCTGGGTGAGGGCTGATATCCATCACGGAGTCGGACCCGCAAATCAAAGCCACATAAAGTGATAGACCGTCAGGTATTCTGCTAAGAAACTTGAACGGAGGTGCAAAATTTGCAGCTTACCACCCGTAAAGTTGCCGTAGTCGGGATGCTGAGCGGCATCTCAATTCTTCTGGGAGTCACACCCTTAGGTTTCATTCCGCTCGGTCCGGCAAAAGCCACCATTATGCACATACCGGTAATCATCGGCGCAATAATTGAAGGTCCGGTTATCGGAATGTTGGTTGGTTTAATCTTCGGTTGTTTCAGCATGTATCAGGCGGCATTTATGCCGACCAGTCCGGCACAAATTGTTTTCCTTGACCCGGTAGTCGCTGTTTTTCCGCGCATCCTCATAGCTCTGTCATCCTATTATTCATATGCCGGAGTCGAGAAGCTCCTGATAGCGACCGGCCGGCGGGAAAAACTGCGTTTGCTGCCAACAACGGCGGCGGCGGCAGTCGGTACCTTGACTAATACAGCCGGAGTTTTATCAATGATTTATTTATTTCATGCAGCGGAATTTGCGGCGAAACTTGAACTTGACCTTGCAACCGTCGGGAAATTTATGATTTTCTTCATTGCTATCCCCAATGGCATCCCCGAAATAGCCGTCGCTGTAGTCGTGGTTACTGCGGTAGTTGCGGCACTTCGGAAAAGACCCGGGTTGTTGTAAATTTGTTAAGAGTAAGAAAGTGGAATTGCGCTGACCGGCGGATTCCCTTCTTTTTTGCTAAAGGCCATATCTGCTCAGATATGCGTGAAGGTGTCTTCGCCAGCATAGCGGCAGAGCAGAAATGCTCGTTTGCTGTTGTCTTGTTAACTGATGTTATCTTACCAGCTGATGAGGCAGCGGCGATAAATCGTCAGTTTAATGCGAGCCGCTCAGGATTTTTCACGGAAAAAGCATATTCTCCAAAAACAATTAAAGGAAAGTGCTGAAAGAGCGTCGAATATAGTCTGCGAGGTCATCTGGCAGATAGGGCGGGAAATGAAGAGGATACCATGCACTATGTGCGGCATATAAATGGTTTTGGTATGATTGTCTAACCAAAAATACCAAAGGAAGGAGGCCAAACTATGCCGAAAGTGGTAGTGAACGAGGAGAGATGCAAAGGTTGCGCCCTTTGCACCGTCGCCTGCCCGCAAGGCTTGATGGCACTGTCAAAATCCATCAACGCCGCTGGTTACAACCCGGCCACCTGCACAGACGATGATGCTTGCATCAGCTGTGCGATGTGCGCCCGGGCCTGCCCTGATTGTGCGATAGAAGTGTACAGGTAATTTGGTAAGAAAGGAGAGGAGAAAATGGCAGGAAAAAAGATTTTGATGAAGGGTAATGAAGCTGTAGCCGAAGCCGCAGTACGGGCCGGCTGCCGTTATTTCTTCGGTTACCCGATCACCCCGCAGAACGAAATTCCCGAATACATGTCCAAAAGGCTGCCGGAAGTCGGCGGAGTTTTCCTTCAGTCAGAAAGCGAATTGGCTGCTTCCTACCAGTTATACGGCGGCGCCGCTACCGGCAAACGGTGTATGACTTCCTCGTCGAGCTGCGGTATCAGCCTGAAGTCCGAGGGCATCTCCTATATCGCGGCGGCTGAGGTTCCCTGCGTTATCGTTGACATGTCCCGGCGCGGCCCCGGCATCGGCGGCTTGCAGCCGACCCAGTCCAGTTATCGCCAAGCTACCAAAGGCGGCGGCCACGGCGGCTATCGCTGCATCGTCCTCAGCCCGTCATCAGTTCAGGAAGCGGCAAATTTGATGGTTGACGCTTTCGAATTGGCTGACAAGTGGCGCAATCCGGTCTATATCTATGCCGACGGCCTGATCGGCCAAGTAATGGAACCGCTCGAGCTGCCAGAAATGGTTGATGTTGAGAAACTGCCGCAGAAACCTTGGGCTCTTACGGGCAAAGGCGAGCGGGCAAGAAATATGGTTACTTCCGGTATGCCGGAAGAAAAATTCATGTATATGATGTTCGACAAGTACAAGAAGATTGAAGCGGAAGAACAGCGCTGGGTTGACAAATATCTGGAAGATGCCGAATATGTAGTCGCGGCGTTCGGCACCGTTGGCCGGATCGCTGCCAACGCTGTCGAAAGAATCCGCAAGGCAACCGGCAAGAAGATCGGTTTCATCCGGCCGATAACCCTCTGGCCGTTCCCGGAGAAAGGTTTTGCGAAAATCCCCGACACAGTTAAAGGGATTATGTGCATCGAAGCTAACGGCGGTCAGATGGTCGACGATGTAATTATGACTGTGAAAGGTAAATTCCCAGTTTATTTCGAGCCGACTTACGGCAGCCTGATGCCCACGACTGAAGACGTTGTGGCCATGGTCGAAAAACTGGGGACTGGGAAGGAGGTAGTCTGGTAATGGAAAAGGTATTTGGCAGACCAAAATCCTTCGTGGATGTTCCCCTCTCCTTCTGCGCCGGCTGCAGCCACGGCATCATTCAGCGGCTCGTCGCCGAGACAATCGATGAACTGGGCATCCAGGAAAAAACTGTCGGGGTTGGCGGTATCGGCTGCTCAAGCGCCCGCTACTTTGATGTGGACAGTATTGGATCCGCGCACGGCCGGGCGCCGGCGACAGCCAGCGGTGTAAAAAGAGCCAGACCGGATCTGGTAGTCTTTACCTATCAGGGAGACGGCGACTGCACGACAATCGGTGCTGCCGAGGTTATTCACGCGGCTGCCCGCGGTGAGAAAATCACCGTTATCATGGCAAACAACACTAACTTCGCGATGACCGGCGGTCAGAAGTCGGCGACAACTCTGCTGGGCCAGAGAACTACTACTACTCAGGACGGCCGTGAGGCGGAAAGAGACGGTATGCCGTTACGGATGGCCGAAATGCTGGCCTTGGCGGACGGGGCCGCTTATGTCGCGCGGGCGTCGGTTCACGACAATGCCAACATCGTCAAAGCGAAACGAGCAATCAAAAAGGCTTTTGAACTTCAGATTGCCGGCGCCGGATTTACGTTTGTCGAAGTTCTTTCTACCTGCCCCACTAACTGGGGTCTCACACCGATCGAAGCAGCGAAACGGGTGGAGAAGGAAGTCGCAGCTTATTACCCGCTTGGCGAACTGAAAGTACCCGAGGAGGTGGCCTAAGTGGCGTTAGAATTCCAATTAGCCGGTTTCGGCGGTCAGGGTATCATGGTTATGGGTCAGGTCATGTGCTACGCCGGTCTTGATGAAGGCAAGCATGTATCTTGGTTCCCGTCCTACGGCGCGGAAATGCGCGGCG
>JBMNPB010000034.1:0-27039 GCA_050943375.1 bacterium | reverse complement strand
CCTTCTGTGTATTGGTGTTTTGAGCAATACGCTATTTACACAGAGGGCAATTTCTCACCTGTTTTGGTTATATGGTAAATCAACCCATTTTATGGTTAACTGTTTGTACAAATTCTAGGTAGGTAGGCATAAAAACAGCCCCGGACAAGGTCAGGGCTGTTTTTATTAACAATGATTATTCTTAGGCGAAACGTTTTGAACTGGCCTTATAGCATAGGAGATATATTATAAGATGCAAATCGGGCAAACAGTTCCGAACGACTGCCAATCTTGAGTTTTTTATAGAGATTTTTAATATGGAAATTGGCAGTGCTAATAGTAATCTCCAATTTTTTGGCAATCTCTTTTGCGGATTGACCCTGCAAAAGCAACGAGGCGACTTCTTTTTCGCGCGGTGACAGACCCAGACCTTCCAACATACCCGATTGCTTAATCTTCTGCCCGGCTTCGCCCATGTCCACCCCGTAAAAATCATCGGACCATTCGGTGAAAAACAGGTATTTGGAATAGGCAGGAGACATCAATATGAATAGAGTAAACACAGCTCCGGAAGTCAGCGTTGCCGCCAGCGGCAACAGTGTGGGCATATAAGAGGCGAATACTCCCGGGATTACATAGGAAAGCATGCTGACCGGCAGAATCGTAACCAGACTCAGCTTGAAAATACGGAAATCGCCGTGCTTCTTAAAAACGCAGCCAAGAAGGTAATACGCCGCGATGTACCCCATCTGTTCGAAGCCATGGAGAAAGCGGGCAAAGATTCGTAAAGCGGAGCCCTCCGGCATAAAATACAGCATATAGGTACCGATTTCAGCGAGGAAGAACAGGTTGCACATATTCCAGATACTGCTTTTGGTGATAAGCTGCAAAGCGACCGCAATGCAAACCACCAATATGCCGACCACTCCGTTTGCGACCATGGCATTGGCCATGGATGCCCCAGGCAGATAAGTGTAAAATATTTCAACGAGGTAATGAGCGACAAAAAAATAAAGCGTTAGTTTAATGGCGGGATTCAGTGTCGCTTTCGGTTTGTTTTCGACAACAGAAAAATCCCTTGTTCTGTATAGGAAAAGACAGACGCAGCTACCAGCCACAAGCGCTGTCAAATATGTCTTATCGAATAGGCCGGATAGAAGTGATAGGCCAACACCGATCTGATTGAGCGCAAAAAAAGTAGAAATCATTGCCGCGCCAAAAAACCGTTCCGTATTGTTCAGCGCGAAGGTATAGGCAAACGCCGAGCAGGCTGCACAGCCGCCTAAAAAGAACATGAACAGGATCGCCAGCAGCAGACTAAGCCGACTCTCGCCCATCGCAATCCACGGGATATAGGCTGCCACCATTACGATTGCGGATATACGGGAAACTTTTGTCATATTTTTTACATTCGAAAACGCAAACAACGTCCCCGCACCGATGCAATACGCACTTCCCATGAGTGTCATGGCGTCCAGCCCAAAAAGCCGACTCGAATCGCTGAATAATGCGCCCTGCATATTCGCAAAAACAGGCGCTAAAGGAAAAATCAACATATATTGCAGATGATCCAAGCGTGCATTGCGAATATTGATATTGTCTTTTGAACGTAGCAGTGCAAAAAAGGAAGTAGGAATGCTTTTTCTCATATTCCGCTCCGCTTTTGTGATGTCGTCACTCTTGCTCTTCACCGGCATCGTTTCAGACCCATGGTGTTCACCCCTATTGGTAAAGCTGAAAATTTTTACGCAAATACCGGATTATCCGAGCGTTTGTTTCCAGGGCATCCGAACATCTTTTCATTACTTTAATTCTACAATAAAGCTTTAAGTGTTGCAAGGATTTTCCATTTCAGGGCTTTATAAAATCATCTTTTGGCAATTAGCCACCAACTGTTTGCGAATAGTAGCAAAGTATCTGAAGAGCAGGTGTTCCATTCGATGGCTTCTCGACTTGCCGACTTCATTATATCAGCGGAATAGCTTTGCTGTCCGGATGTTGCCGGAAATGGCTCTTGTGCTTGAGGTATTTCTCGTCAATATTGTCTCGATTTTCTTTACCGAAATTGCGTTTGTGTTACAGGCCTGATCTCAAAGTTCAGTAAATCCTTGTTTGCCATGCGGCATTTCTCCAATCAGATCAGCTATAATTCTGATGCCTTTTAATTGGAGTTAAAAACGTTTTTGTTTAAAGTTAAGGGTCTTAAAATCCGCACATGTTAAACTAAAGGTTTTCAAAATTACTCTTGCCCGACATCAAAGGTTTCTGGCTCTTGCTGCCCGTATAGCTTGGCTGGTTTGCTAAGTCTCGAAGAGGCGTTTTTTCTTTCTGTTGGAGAAAGGTTAGAACTTTACAGTAAAACAAAAAATCAAGAGTTTCAGAAAGTGGCTGAAACCCTTGATACTATTGATATTTTTGGTGGAGCACAGGGGATTCGAACCCCTGACCTCTTACATGCGAAGCAAGCGCTCTCCCAGCTGAGCTAGTGCCCCACGCAAACATAATATTATTGTAATGCGGCTGGTATCCTTTGTCAAGAACCGGCGTGTTTAATGCAGAAGAATGGCGCGCCTGGCAGGAATCGAACCTGCGACTTTTTGCTCCGGAGGCAAACGCTCTATCCCCTGAGCTACAGGCGCGCGACACTGTAGTTTATTATACAATATCTGCGCTCATTTCGCAAACGTAAATTTTAGTACTTTTTCAATGGCCAAACTCTCATTGTTATTAATCTATCCCAAAGCACCCGGCACTAACCCGGATAACCCGTACTATAAATTCTTACTTTATATAGTTCAGGACAGATATTCACTGATAGAAGCCATAATATTTATAACATCACCGCATTATTGGCACTGGCTGTCAGACAAAAATCAATCAATGTCTTTTCCTCCTCTCGCGGATGCAGACATTTCGCTTGATAATAATGGGAACAGGTAAAGCTGAAAATTGAACCGCGACAGTCTCCGGCTTAACTCAGGCGGTGAATTCAGATTTGTCGCCTGCCTCACGCCTTTTTGCCGGTTGAAGCCTTTCCCGCTTTTCCGCTCTGCTTTTCTACCGTCAACAGAGCTTACCTTCCTTTCTCGATATTAAACCGGTTCGAATGAGAAAGACATACTGCCGATCTTACTGTCATCTCGGATAATGTCTCGGCAGTGCCGGGCGTCTTGCCGCCCATTGCCTGAGTCGGTGAACTCTGCCATTACATTCGGGTAAATCTTCCATAATAATAAATTATTCCGAGCATCTTTAGGACTACCCTTTCCCACCCTGACGTTTTGTCCGCCGTTATCCTCATTTCCATCGCAATATCTTTTCCGGCCTGACGGATTCAGCCTTCAATTACGCAAAAATGCGAACGTTAATAAAAATTTTCTTATTTTCGTTCCCTTTTTAAAGGAGTTTTCCGTTCGGCCGCGAATCAAGTTATAAAAATGTTGCCAGGAGGGATATTAAAATGAAACTCAGCAAGATGAGTGTCCTCATGGTTTTTTCTTTAATCCTCGTGCTCGCGCTTGCCGGCTGCGGAACAACCGGCGGCCAGTCCGCTGACGCAGTAAAAGTAGGTTATATCTATGTTGGACCAATTGGCGATGGCGGTTACACTTACGCCCACAACGAGGGTCGTCTCTATCTGGAAGACAAAATGGCCAATGTCGAAACAACGTATATTGAAAGCGTCCCGGAAAACGCGGTTGACGCCGAAAGAGAACTCACCCGTCTCGCGGAAGAAGGCAACAAAATCATCTTCGCCACCAGCTTTGGCTATATGGAGAGCGTCATCAAAGTGGCGGAAAAATACCCGGATGTCACATTCCTGCATTGCTCCGGCTACATGACAGCCGAGAATGCCGGCACTTATTTCGGCCGGATCTATCAGCCGCGTTACCTTTCGGGCATTGTGGCCGGCAAGATGACCACAACGAATAAGATCGGATATGTCGGCGCTTTCTCCATCCCGGAAGTTGTCCGCGGCATCAATGCATTCACCCTCGGTGTCCGCTCAGTCAATCCGGACGCCACGGTCAAAGTTGTCTGGACCAAGACCTGGTATGACCCGATTACCGAAAAGCAGGCGGCCGAAAGCCTCCTCACGGAAGGCTGCGATGTCATTGCCCAACATCAGGATACCCCGGCACCCATGCAGGCGGCGGAAGAGGCAGGAGCCTACGGTATCGGCTACAATACGGATATGAGCGTGGCCGCCCCGAACGCCGTACTGACCACACCGATCTGGAATTGGGGACCGTATTATGTAAAGACTGTTCAGGCGGTTCTGGATGGCACTTGGACAAACGAACAATATTGGGGCCCGATGTCTGACGGCGTGGTTGATCTTGCTCCCTTCGGTGCCATGGTGCCGGAAGAAGTCAAAGAATTGGTGGAAGCTGAAAAGCAGAAAATCATCAGCGGCGAAAAAGATGTCTTCGCTGGGCCGATTAAGGACCAGAGCGGCGCTGTCCGGGTTCCCGAAGGAACTGCGATGACCGACGCGGAAATGCTGGAATTCGATTGGTTCGTCGAAGGCGTTGAGGGAACAATCGAGTAATCCTGACTGTTCAGGCTGCTGCCGGTTCATTTCCGGCAGCAGCCTATTTTCATTCACTGAGGGGGAGAACAATGCCCGAAACCATTCGCGTGGAGATGAAGAACATCACTAAGAGTTTCACCGGCAACAAAGCTAACGACCGGGTGAATCTCACGCTCCGAGGCGGGGAAGTCCATGTCGTTCTCGGTGAGAACGGCGCCGGCAAGAGCACGCTCATGAATATTCTGGCCGGCATCTACCGTCCGGACGAAGGCGAAATCAATATTGACGGCGTCCCCGTTGCTTTTTCCTCCCCCCGGGACGCCATCAGCAACGGCATTGGCATGGTGCACCAGCACTTCCGTCTCGTTCCTTCTCTTTCCGTGACTGAGAACATCATCCTCGGCTCGGAGCAAACTCCTTTTTTCCTTACTCTGCCGAAAACCGAAGCGAAAATCAAGACACTATCTCTCCGGTACGGATTGCAGGTTGATCCGACAGCGAAAATTCACCAGCTTTCCATCGGGGAGCAACAACGGGTGGAAATCCTCAAATTGCTGTACCGCGAATCCCGGGTACTTATTCTGGACGAGCCGACGGCCGTTCTCACACCGCAGGAAGTCGAAGAATTGTTCGCCACTTTGCGGCAGATGGCAACTGCCAAACGGGCTGTAGTGATTATTACGCACAAGATGCGCGAAGTCACAGCCGTAGCCGACCGGGTTACCATCCTGCGCAACGGCCGCAACGCGGCCGAGATAACCCGGGAGAACATCAATGAGACCGAATTGGCCCGCCTGATGGTTGGGAAAGACTTTTCGGTGCGGGACAAAAAAAGCCGGCGGGAAAAAGGAAAGCCGGTGCTGGAACTGCGCGATATTCGCGCCGATAACGACAAAGGGATGCCCGGACTGCGCAATGTCAGTCTCACCGTCCACGCCGGGGAAATCCTCGGCATCGCCGGTGTCGCCGGCAACGGGCAGCGCGAATTATGTGATGTGATTGCCGGATTGCGACGGCCGACAGCCGGGAAACTCCTGATCGAAGGAAAGGATTACACCGGACGGCCGCCGAAAAACATAATCCGGGGCGGAGTAAGTTACATCCCGGAAGACCGCCTCGGCACCGGACTTGTCCCCAATCTCGGCGCGGTCGATAACATTATTCTGAAGGAAACAGTGCGGGAAGACAAACGAAATTCTGTCCTGCTCGACTACGCCAATGCCAGGGCAAAAACGGAAGAATTGGTGCGGCATTACCGGATCAAAACGAAAAGCCTCACCAGCCCGGTAAAGCTGATGTCCGGGGGCAACTTGCAGCGACTGCTGCTAGCCCGGGAAATCGCCGCCACGCCCCGTCTGATTATCGCCGCCTATCCCGTCCGCGGCCTTGATATCGAGGCAACCACTACAATTCGGAACATCCTTCTTAAACAAAGAGACAATGGAGTGGCTATTTTGCTCGTCTCGGAAGATCTGGATGAGATTTTTCAGCTCACCGACCGCATCGCCGTTCTTTACAACGGCATCGTCCAAGGTATCCTTTCGACAGCGATGGCGACGGCGGAAGAAATCGGTCTGCTGATGCTCGGAGCAAATACAACTGAGGAGCAGACAAGATGAGAACTAAGCGAAGATGGAAATTCACCAAAACTCTCGACCCGCACCCGGTACTGCTGTGGCTCATCCCGGCCGTTTCAGTCCTGCTTGCTTTTGCCACCGGAGCATTATTTCTCGCCCTGACCGGACATAACCCCATCGCAGTCTACGGCAGAATGCTGAACGGGGCGTTCGGGTCAGTTTACGGGATATCCGAGACGGTCGTCAAGACCATCCCTCTTCTTCTGGCCAGTCTCGGAGTCTCCGTCGCTTTTCGGATGAAGCTCTGGAATATCGGTGCCGAGGGTCAGATTTATCTCGGGGCCTTCGCTGCCACCTGGGTCGCCTTGACTTTCCCCGACCTCCCGGCATACCTGCTGCTGCCGGCGATGACTGTCGCCGGGTTCGTTGGCGGCGCGTTCGCCGCGCTCCTTTCGGCCCTTCCCCGTGCCTACCTGTCCGTGAATGAGACCATCACAACTTTGATGCTCAATTATATCGCCATCCTCTGGGTCAATTATTTCATTTACGGCCCCTGGCGGGATCCGGCCGGTCACAATTTCCCGCTGACCCGCCTTTTCTCCAAATCAGCAGCCCTTCCCTCCATCGGCGGTACCCGCGTCCATTATGGTCTCTTCTACGGACTGACAGCCGCGGCGGTACTCTTCTTCCTTTTCCGGTACACCAGATGGGGCTATACCGTCCGCGTCATCGGCGAAAGTAACGCCGCCGCGCGCTACGCCGGCTTCAATATTACCAGGACTATCATCACCGTGATGCTCGTAAGCGGCGGACTTGCCGGAATCGCCGGCATGACCGAGCTGGCGGGAGTGGCGCACCGTCTGCAACCGGGCCTCAGCCCCGGCTACGGCTATACGGCCATCATTATTGCTTGGCTGGCTCGGCTGAACCCGTGGCTCATCATCATCGCCGCTTTCCTTTTCGGTGCTCTGCAGATTGGCGGTTACGCCATCCAGACAAGCGGCCTCCCTTCAGCCACCGTGACAATGCTGCAGGGCTTAGTCCTCTTTTTCGTTCTGGCCGCAGACATTTTCACTTATTACCGCCTGGAGAGAATACCCGAAAAGGAGGCAACGGCCAATGAATGAATCCCTTTTGGTTGCCCTGCTCGTCTCAGCGGTAACTGCCGGGACCCCGCTCCTGTTCGCCTCCCTCGGGGAAGTGCTCGCCCAGCGCAGCGGAGTGATGAATCTCGGCGTGGAGGGAATGATGCTCGTCGGCGCGGTCACCGGCTTTCTGGTGGCCACCAAAGCGCACAGCCTTTGGCTGGGCATATTGGCCGCGATGCTGGCCGGAGGCGCCATCGCCTTAATCCACGCCTTCCTGACGATTACCCTCAAAGCCAATCAAGTTGTCAGCGGCCTGGCCCTGACCCTGTTCGGAACCGGCTTAAGCGCTTATGTCGGCCGGAGTATGATCGGCGTTCCGGCATTCAGTTATTTCCGTCCGCTCAAACTCGGTTTCTTGGGCGACGTGCCATTTCTCGGGCCGGTGCTTTTTAACCAGAACGCTCTTGTTTATATCAGTTTCGTCATTACCCCACTGCTCTGGCTTTTCGTCTATAAGACCCGCCCCGGGCTCTACCTCCGCTCAGTCGGCGAGAATCCGGCCGCGGCCGACGCTATGGGCATCAATGTTTTCGCCGTTCGCTATCTTGCCGTGTTCACCGGCGGCATGCTCGCCGGACTCGGCGGCGCTTATCTCTCTCTCGCCTATGCCCCTTCCTGGCTTGAAAACATGACGGCCGGCCGGGGCTGGATTGCCGTCGCGCTAGTCATCTTCGCCACCTGGAACCCTCTGAAGGCAGCCAGCGGGGCATATCTTTTCGGCGGCATCGATGCTCTCGGCTACCGCCTGCAGGCGGCGGGCATCACTACTTCCTCGTATTTTCTCAAATCACTTCCTTACATTTTCACCATCGTCGCCCTGATTATCGCCAGCACCCATTCGCGGGGCGGGGACGGACCACCGGCCGGTCTCGGACAACCTTACGATCGGGAAGAGCGCTGAAAAACACACGGAACGGGGTGGAATTAATGGAGCAGCTGAAACAGAAAATATTGCGCGAAGGCATCGTCATCTCGGACAAGATTCTCAAAGTGGACTCATTTCTCAACCACCAGATTGACCCGCTCCTGATGCACGATATCGGAACGGAATTCGCGCGCCGCTTTGCGGACTCCCGCGTCACCAAGGTCCTGACCCTGGAGTCTTCCGGCATCGCCCCGGCTCTGATGACCGGGTTATTGCTGCGCGTACCGGTCATTTTCGCCAAAAAAAGAATCCCTTCTACACTGACGCAGGGATTCTATCGGACCAGTGTCTATTCTTATACAAAGCAGGAAACGACCGAACTGATCGTCGCCGAGCGTTTCCTCAGCTCGGCCGACACCATCCTCATCATCGACGATTTTCTCGCCAACGGCGAAGCCGCCCGCGGCATGACCGAGATTGTCACCCGTTCCGGCGCCTCCCTGGCCGGTATCGGCATCGTTATCGAGAAAGCATTCCAACCAGGCGGCGCCAGACTGCGGGAGAAGGGATTGCGCGTCACTTCCCTCGTTCAAATCAAACGTCTGACTCCCGGCCGCATCGAATTCGTTGAAGCCTAGACCAATAAAAGAAACAGGACATTGTCCTGTTTTTTTACTGGTGCCGAAGGCGGGATTTGAACCCGCACAGGCTGTTGCCTACAGCGCCCTGAACACTGCGTGTCTGCCAGTTCCACCACTTCGGCTCTTCGGTTGTTTGGAGATGCAATAATATTCTATCCAAAACGCGCCGTCTTGTCAACGGTAATTTTAGTTATCTGCACGCCCAGTTGAGGATAATGACGGCCTTGTCGCCAAACAGCATGAAAACATCAACAAAGCCGGAAAATGCCTTCAGGCTTCATTAGCGGCAATTTGCGCAAAATTCATACCAAAAAGAAAGGGAATTTGCACCATATGTCGAATAAGACATCAAATGGAGGGGTATAAATTGCTAAACTCGCCAATTATTGCATTCTTCGTCCAAGGAATCCCGGAAACAATCGCATTGATTATCGCTGGTTTGACTATCAATCAAGTAAAGTTTGACTTAAAATACTTATATCCCGTCGTCACCATCTATACTGTAAGTGCCTTCTTTGTAAAACAGCTTCCCTTTAAATACGGGATACATACCATAATTTTAATTTTCATATTAGCTGTTTATCTGAATTATTGGGTAATAAAAAACCTGCTTCGCAGTCTGGTTACCAGTATCAGCGCATTTGCATTGCAAGCTCTAATAGAAACCATGTTCCTCTGGTTTTTAGTTGATATTTTGAATCTTGATCTTTCGGTAATCTTTGGTAATCAATTAAACCGTCTATTGACTGGCTTGTCTATTCCTATCTTAATGTTGATTGCGATCGGCTTAATAAAATTAATCCAGCACCGCCTTCCCACATCAAAAATAGAACTGTAAATAAGGATATGATCGTGATGTTAAATACGACAAAATATGCCCGTTTAGCAGCTAACTATATCGATTTGAAGGTCCACTTGAGTCAGGAGAAAAAAGAAATAATCACTTACTCTTTGGATATCCTCAGTTCATCAGCTGTCAATATTTTCTTTTCGCTTCTAATTGCTTCACTTTTTGGCGTCGTAGTATATACTGCGCTGATAATGTTGGTGTCCGCATTCATGCGCTATTTTTCTGGCGGCGCTCACTGCACGACTTCGGGACGATGCATAATGGCTGGGGCTTTAACAACGCCATTGTTGGGATTAATAGCAAGCAGGATAAGCATTTCTTTGATTGACTGTAGTAAACAGACCTTGCTTATAGTTTGCATGGTAATCTTTGCCTTCGCATACTTCAGTATCCTTCTTTGGGCCCCTGCCGACACGCCAGGCAAACCAATATCTACTAAACTAGAAAAAACATTATTGCGGCGGGTGTCATTATTTTGCACAACATTATTGGCTGTAATATGTTCGCTGATAATTTTTTTGCCGAGTTTATCCTTTCTCCTACTGTTTCTCGCACCAATCCTCATTGGTGTCGGCTGGCAGTCATTTTCACTGTCTCCTCTCGGCTACATGGTAGTTCATTCTCTCGATCATTTCTTTGGAGCCGTTGGAATTAATTAGAAGGAGGTGATACTATGCTGAAAACACTGAAAAGCAAAATCCTCTTATTCTTAGTAACAGGACTCAGTCTGTTCGCTGCCATCAATGCCGCCGGCGCCTGCAGCATCATGTGGTATCAACCCGAATTACCCAAAGCATTGCGGAAATAACTGTGAATAGCGCTAACAAAAGATTGGTGCTCACCAATCTTTTGTTAGTTTGAAAGGCTTGGAGGGAATTGCAATGGAGCCATTGGAACGGAAGCGCTCGACAAAAATCAATGAAATACTGGCGATCACTTGCATCGTTGGAGTGATGCTTTTATTTGTCGGTATTATCGATGTAGTTCCATCCATTCCTTTCGCCGGAAAGCACATTCCAATTTACGTTTTTGCTATTTGCCTTGTCGCATATGCCCTTTGGTTTATTATCACTAAGTATCAAGCCAACATAGCAGAACCTAAATTATCTGATTTTGTATTAATCACCATCACGCTATTTGCTATTATTTTTTTCATTTACCAGACTGATGCGCACGAAAGCACTGTTAAGACTATCTTAATTATTCCTCTTACTATTGTGTCAATCCGGTACGGTCTGCAAGGTGGTATATTCGCAGCCACATTATCAACAATCGGAATAGCCGTTATCGATCTTACCAATCATCAAAACATGACCTTCAACCCTATCTTGCAGAGTGACATTGTTCTTGCCGGAACCCTGTTCGTTATCGCCTGGGTAATTGGCAATTTTACCGAAACCGAAAAAGAAATCCGGAATTATCTTATCGACATGGCCAATATCGATGAGTTGACCGGCCTGTATAACCACCGTTCTTTTCAGGAACGTCTCGCCTCCTCTTTCAACCAAGCGGCGGCTACAAACCGGAAACTCTCGCTGATTATCTTTGACGTCGATTATTTCAAGCATTACAATGACCTGTACGGCCACCAGAAAGGTGATGCAGTCCTTGCGGACATTGCCGCAACCATGCGGCGGCACGCGCGGGAACAGGACACCGTCGCCCGGTACGGGGGCGAAGAGTTCGCTTTCGTCATGCCCGACACGGAACCGGAGGCGGCAGTAGCCGTAGCAGAAGCGGTCCGCAAAGATATCGAAGCCCAGCCTTTCTTCGGAGTCAGGGAGCAGCCGGGCGGCAAGCTGACCGTCTCCGCCGGCATCGCCACTTTCCCCAACAATGCCCAGAACAAGGAAGAACTCATCCGGATGGCCGACATGGCCCTTTACCAGGCAAAATATACAAGCAAGAATAAAGTGGAGCTTTATTTCTCCGTTCTCGACTCCTTGAAAAAAGATCTCGATCTGGACGAGCTCAGCCTCCTCAACACTATTAAGACCTTGATTAACGTGATTAACGCCAAAGACCGTTACACTTTCGGCCATTCCGGCCGGGTAATGAATTACTCGATAACCATCGCCCGCAAAGCCGGTCTGAGCGAGGAAGAGATCAAGACCATTCGTTACAGCGCTTTTCTGCACGATGTGGGCAAAATCGAAATCAGCCGGGAAATCTTGAATAAACATGACCCCCTGACCGAGGAAGAACAGAGTATTCTGAAGAAGCACCCGGAGTGGGGCGCCGATATCATCAGACCGGTATCTGCCCTCAAGGACGCCGTTCCGGCCATCCTGCACCATCACGAATGGTTCAACGGGAAAGGTTACCCGGCCGGTATCACCGGGGAACAAATCCCGGTCACTTCGCGCATTTTGTGTATCGCTGACAGTATCGACGCCATGTCAACCGACCGCCCGTACAAAAAGCGGAAAAACCTCGCCGAAATCAAGCGCGAATTGCTATCTCTTTCCGGCACCCAATTCGATCCGGTCTCAGCCCGGCTGACGCTGGAATTGCTTGAAAGCGGCGAACTCCAGCTGGAGCAATCTCCGCAATCGGCATATACAGAAAGAATAAAATAAATGTCGACCAGCCGTCAGGCCGGGTCGACATTTATTTTTCCGCTGATTTGTTCTACTGTTATTTCGATGATCTTGATGGTACCGGTGTCCGCGGCAGAAATCGGACGGTGCGGGTGGCCGGCGGCGTATTTGTCGATAATCAGATTGAGCGCCTGCAGTTTTGCTTCCGGTTCATCGATAATCCGTGCCGGCCCGAAGGCGAGGACACTGGTAAATCTGGTCCCGTAATTGCAAGGCAGGTCGTCCCGGACCAGTTTCTTCGGCTCGCTTACTTCAAAACAGACCCGGGGATTGGCGGTGATATTGTCCAGTTTGCGTCCTACAACATGGCAGTGGATATAAATTTTCGGGTCGGCAAAAGCGAAATTCACCGGAGTGATGTACGGCTGCCCGTCAGCGCATGTTGCAAGGCGGCCATAAAACGCCCCCCGCAGATAATCTTTGGCTTCTGCTTCTGATAACCATTTTGCCGGCATCGTCAGCCCCTCCTTATCATTAATAACTCCTATTTCGCCGAACCCGTTACCGTTTCCTGCGGTCGTCTCAGAAATGTATCTCCCGCGCGAGAGCATCTCACCTACTCCACACTCTCCCGTCATTGCTTATCGCTATTGTTTTAGCTTCGTGCGTGCTTGGCGTTCAGGATTGCTTCTCCCCGATGCCCCCATCCTTTTTCGGCTTGCTGACGGAAAGCAGGAATTTTCTTCGCCCCTGTGGAATGCTATGGTAATTTTGCCAGATTGTTTCCAGTCCTAACGGAAGGGGATAGGACGATGCGGCAAAACTCTTTTGTTTTCCAACGGTCTCGCCGTCCGCAGACCATGCGACTTTCATCTATAGTCGTCATCTCTCAGGAGAGAAGACGGTGGGAAATCATCCTCCCGGCGGCCGTAACCGGATTAGTCGCCCTGACCGTCATCAGCTGGCAGATGCTCTGCTTGCGGCATTATCACGCCCGCGAGGAAGCGTTGCAGATGCTGGTTGCCGAGCAGCAAACAGAAATCGCTGAATACGCCGCGTCGAGTGTGGGTTATCTTCATTTGGCCCAGGAATTTCCCGTCCTGCAGCAGCAAAACGATATCCTGCTCCAGGAGAATTTGATGATGCTTCAGAAGGTGAGCGAAGTCACGGAAGAAAACAACGCCCTTCAGAAGACAGTCCGTCTGGCTACTCTCACCGGCGTAGCCAAACCGGAAAATTATCGGACTGTGAATGCGGAAACCATCAGCCGGAGCACCCTCCCCCGGGGTGAATATCTTGGTGTCTGGGAAGGAACGGTCTACACTGCCACCCCGGAGGAAACGGACAGCGAGCCCAGCATCAGCGCCTCCGGCAAACTTGTCGCTCCCGGCTACACCATTGCTGTCGACCCGAAGCATTGGAAATTAGGAACAAAGTTCTATATTGAGGGCATCGGTGTCGTCCAGGCGGAAGACACCGGCTCAAAAGTCAAAGGCCGGAACCGTTTCGACCTGCTCGTTTCGGATAAGAATTTTGCCCGCAAGCTGGGCCGTTTTAAGGCCAGAGTCTGGGCTTACAGCAAATAAGCCGTTTTGGGCGTAATAAGCGGGGGGCTGTCACCACACTAAATGACAGCCTCCTTTTGATGATCGCTTTACTGGTTATTTGCCGGCAAGTGCGGCGGTCGTCCCGGTCGTTTCGCGGGTCATCGTTTCCTTCGACAAACTCACGGCGATAGTGCCGATGATGACACAGATCAGCAGATAAGTGAAAGCAGTCTGATAAGCAACAATTGGATAAACTTCGTTCACCGCCGGATATCTATTGATAATCATGCCGAGTACGACGGTAAAGACAGCGCTTCCCGACATCTGGAAGAAGTTGTTGACTCCGGTCGCCGTCCCGGCAAGCGCGTTCGGGAAAAGTTCCTTGACTTGCGCTACTCCGACCGAACCAAGCCCGAGGCCGCCCGCGACCCCCATGAACAGGAACAGCACATAGAGCAGCACCGGAGTCATTTTGTCCGGAAGCAGTGCCAAAGGTATCCAGCCGGCCACAGTCAGAATACCGGAAAGAACGGCCAGCTTTTTGCGGGATCGGATCACTTTGTCCGAAAGATAACCGCCAATGGGGGAAGTAATCAGTGAGCCGATGGATATCATCATGAGCAGGCTGCCGGTCTGCACCCGGTCCAACTTGACGACGTGCATGAGGAAAGGCCCTCCCCACAGGCTCTGCAAGCTTAGTCCTGCCCCGGCAAACATAAAGCCGCGGATTAAGAGCGGCCAGATGTATTTGTTGCCGAAAACCATCCTCAGGCTGGCGAAGACCGGCAGTCTTTCCGCCGCAGCTGTCGCCGGAGCGGCTGCCCCGTCAATTTCTTCAATGGCAGGATAGCCTTTCTCCGACGGGTGGTTCCGGACGAAAAGATGCGATAAGATGGCCATTACCAGAGTGGCGGCTCCGATGGTGCTGATAACCAAACGCCACCCCACCAACTCGGAAGCAAACGCAAGCGGCGCGGAAGCGATAAGCGCTCCGAGAGCACCCAAGCCGCCCAGAATACCGGTCAGGGTAGCGAACTCGTTCTTGCGGAACCAGACGGCCAGGATTTTCAGGGTCGGCACATAGACGCTGGCGACCCCGAGACCAATCAAGAAGCGGCCGATAAGTGCCCCGCCGAAAGTCGGCGTAGCGCCAAAGAGAAAAGCGCCGGCCCCGGCGATAATAAAGGAATAAGTGACCAGCTTGCGGGGACCGATTGTGTCGGAGAGTATTCCGCAGGGGATCTGCATCAAGGCGTACGGAATCGTGTACATTGACCCGAGTATCCCCAGTGCGGCGGCATCAATCGCAAATACTTCCCGCAAATCCTGTGTTATGACGGCGGTTGACATCCGGTGAAAAGTAACTAATAAATACGCTACGGCCAGAATACTGAAAATGATAATTCGATAGGACAGCATCTGCTGTGCCGCCTTTTTGTTCATGAGCAACCTCCTCTATTCTCTTCTCTTACGTCCGCCTCCATAAAATTAAAAATTCGCGACCGGTCGTTTTTTACCCTGCCGCCGCCAGGAGAAAAAACGCCGGCGGCTCTGTCAGATATTGTCAACACCGTTCAATCCCGGGTGCCGTAAGCGGCAAAGCTCATTTTGGCTTGAAGGCGAAAAAGTATTGCTGACAAAAAAATCTTATGCGATATTTGTCCGAAATAAATTTTAGATGAAGCTTTCAAAGAAATCGGTTCTGATTGATCTTGTGCGCCGCTGCCGGTCGGATGCGGCAGTAAAATGGCGCAATTTACCCTTTACTTGCTTGTTGTTTTCCTGTATAATATGTTTACGAAGTTCGCAACGCTTTTGCAGTGAACTTTCCGCAGGGGTGTAGCTCCAATTGGCAGAGCAGCGGACTCCAAATCCGCGTGTTGGGGGTTCGAGTCCCTCCACCCCTGCCATTAATATGGAGAGATGCCCGAGTGGCTAAAGGGGGCAGACTGTAAATCTGTTGGCTGACGCCTACGGTGGTTCGAATCCACCTCTCTCCACCAGAGATTTAACCCGCATTCACTACTGCGGGTTTTTTTGTTTGCTCTCCCTATTGCCCGGCAACTTAACGGTGAGTTTTTTCTGCGTACGGCAGCGGTTTCCCGTCGATACAACGCTTTATTTCCCGCCCGGAGTAATTGTCACGGCGGGGCTTTCTGTCTTTGTTTTTCCCACGTTGACCCGCATTTCTCCCCGCATTTCATCCGTGGCCAAAAGGCAGATCTTATAGATATGGTCCGCAATCCGCTCGAAGTGGCTGATCACATCCAGAAAGATCATCCCGGATTCAATGGCGCATTTACCTTCTTCCAGGCGGCGCAAATGACTTTGTTCCAATTGCTGGCACAATTCGTCCACTCTGTCCTCCAGGGCTGCCATCTGCCGGGCGACAGCCGGATCGTTCATCTGCAAGGCGGTAATCATACCGGCAAACATCCGGTTGAACACAATGTCCTGCAATTCCCGCAGTTCTTCCTGGGCTTCCGGGCTGAACGGCAGCCCCCGCTCGTTTTTGTGCCGAACCAGGGAAAACAGTTCGGTGGCGTGATCGCCGATGCGTTCAACATTATTGATGCCGTTAATCAGCGCCGGGATTACTATCGACTGTGAATGGGTCAAAGGTTGTTTGGAGATCTCCACCACATACATAGTAATTTCCTTCTGCATTTGATTTACCAAGGCTTCATCCCGGGCAATACTGTCCTGTTCCCCCGGGCTGCCCGTCCACAAAGCCTGCATTACCCGGTTGACCATTCCCTGGGCCAATTTGGCCGCCCGGACAATTTCTGACACGACCGCCCGAAAAGCCGCCACCGGAGTTGGCAGCAAGAGACGATCCAAGTGCGCCACCGTCCTCTTCCGGCCGTTGCCCCGAACAGCCCATTCCAAGAAACGGACATAATGAGGCGTCAGCGGTAGAAATATTGCCGCGCTGACAATATTAAACAGAGTATGGGAATTGGCAATCTGAGAGCCGATATCACCGCCCGGCTGAAATGCCGCCGTCATTATTTCGACGAGGCCGACAAACCAAGGCAGCAGCAGCGCCACGCCGACAACCCCGAACAAATTGTACAGAGTGTGGCCCCAGGCTGTCCGCCGGGCTCCGATATTGCCCGTCAGACTGGCCAACTGCGCCGTAATGCATGTCCCGATGTTATCGCCCAGCATGATCGTCACTGCACCGGTCAAGTCCAAGAGCCCGGCTTGTCCCAATACCATCACCAACCCAACCGTCGCCGCACTGCTGTGCACGAGGGCGGTTGCCAGGGCTCCCAGCAGGATGCCGATTACCGGCCGCGACGCATAATGGGCAAAAAAATAGCGAAGTAATTCGCTGCTTTGAATATATGGGATACCCGAATTTAAGATTTTTAATCCCAAAAACATCATACCGAAGCCCATCAGAGCACTTCCGGCGTTTTTGAAGACTTTGCTGCGGGCAAAATATTCAACGGCGAACCCAACGCCGATTACCGGAAGAGCGAAATCGGTCAGCTTAAATTGAAAACTGAGCGCCATTAACTGCGCAGTTATCGTCGTCCCGATATTGGCGCCGTAGATGATGCCCACCGCCTGGGGCAGCTTCATCAGTCCGGCGTTAACGAAACCGACCGTCAGCACTGTAATCGCCGTACTGCTTTGCACCAGAGCGGTCAGGAACGTTCCGACCAGAAACGCGCTCCACACGCGGCCGGTGAGCACCGTCAGGATTTTACGCATCATCTCGCCGGAAGCTTTCTCCAGTCCGTCGCCCATTTTATCCACGCCGTACATCAACAATGCCGTGCCGCCGATCAAGCCGAAAATCAGTTCCTGCACGTTCTCCCTCCCCTGCCAGATTTACTTCGTGGGGCCTTTGCTGCACTTCAGCCACCCTTTGGGGTACTGGCCCGGACTGTCGGGTCACTCTTCCGCTTTCCGCAATTTCCTCCCTCTTCATTATAGTTATCCCGGTGGCATAAAGCAAGCCATACCAAGAAAGAAGCACGGCAGGCCCTTAGCCCGCCGTCACAATCAACCTCTTTTATCTGCCGTTTTTCACGCCCCGCCTTTCCTACTCCGTTGTTCTCAGGCGCCGCGGCCCCATGGGAAGATCATTCCCCGGACTGATTCTCTTGCCGCCCGGCTTCGGGAGCGGCCAACAACCGGGCGATAATTTCCCGGCACACTTCCTCCACCGTTTTTCCGTCAGTTGTGACTGTAATATCTGCCGCCGCTTGATAATACGGCTCTCTTTGCCGCAACAGACAGTCAATATCCTCTGCGTTCATCTTCCCTTTAAGCAGCGGTCGACTGCCGTCCCCGTCCACCCGGCCGAAAACTGTCGGCGTCGCTGCCTTCAGCCAGATTAGCCTGCCGTTTCGCCTTAAATTCCGGACATTCTCCTTATCCAACACCGCTCCGCCGCCGCAGGCGATAATGGTGTTTTCCCGGCAGCTCACTTCCCGAACCGCTTCTTTCTCGCTTGTCCGGAAACACACTTCCCCGTGACGGGCAAACACTTCCGTGACCGGCAAGCCGAGTTTCGCCTGTACAATTGCGTCGGTATCGGCGAAATCCATCGCCAGCATCCGGGCGAGCGCTTCCCCGTTTGTTGTTTTACCGGCCCCCATAAAACCAATCAAAACAATATTATAAGAAAATAATTTTCTCGCCTGATACCGTTTGCTGATGGACAGGAGCGCGTCAAACAATTCCTCCGTCTCCCGGGAGAACTCCCGATTCCGCAAGTACGACACAGCCTGCCGCACCACCTCCGCTTCCCGGCCCGAAGCCAGCACCGGCAGGCCGTTTTCTCTCTTGTAGCGAAGAATCTCCTTCACCACCTCCATCCTTGCTTCAAAAGCTTCCGTCAGCACCCGGTCGCAGTGGTCGATTCTCCGGCGCAGTCTCTCAATTTCCGCCAATTCCGTTCCTCCTTTCCCGCTCTTTCGGTTCACCCGACTTCCCCACGCAGCTTTGTCAGTTCCGCGAAGAAACCGGGATACGAAACGGCGACGCACTCAGACCCGTTTATCTTGACTCCTTCCCGGCTGCCGAGCCCGGCAACAGCGAGGGCCATGGCGACACGGTGATCGCCGTGACTCTCGGCTTCTCCGCCGGTCAGGCCGCCTCGCCCTCTGACAATCATCCCGTCTGGGGTCTCCCGGATATCCGCCCCGATCCGCCCGAGTTCGCGGACCACTGTTCGGATGCGATTGCTTTCCTTCACCCTCAATTCCTGAGCGTCACGGATTACAGTTGTACCGACGGCATAACAAGCTGCGGCAGCCAGCACCGGTATCTCATCTATCAACCGCGGGATTACCGCCTTGCCGATTTCAACCCCGCGCAGCGGCGAGCTGCGCACGCGCAAATCACCTCTCGCCTCTCCGGCGACAATCCTGAGATTGCTGATCTCGATATTAGCTCCCATTTCCCGCAAAACTTCGATTACTCCGGTGCGGGTAGGGTTAAGACCCACCTGCGGCAGATAAATTTCTCCGTCGTCAGCTATCGTACCCAGAACCAAAAAAAAGGCGGCTGACGAAATATCTCCGGGAACGATAATAGTCCCGGCTTTCAACCGCCGGCCCGGCCGGCAGATTATCTCTCTTTCCCCCGCCGCGACGTCTGCTCCCAGCGACCGCAGCATTAATTCCGTATGGTTGCGTGTTTTCACCGGTTCGATGATTCGGGTGACTCCTTCGGCGTACAAGGCAGCCAGCAGTAAAGCTGATTTTACTTGGGCACTGGCAACCGGCATCTGATATTCGATGCCCCGCAGGCGGGACCCACGAATTCGTAGCGGCGCGCGCCCGTTATTCCCTACGCTGCTGATATCGGCGCCCATCAAGCGCAGCGGCAGGATAACCCTGTTCATCGGCCTTTTCCGCAGCGAAGCATCGCCCGTTAACTCGCAACCAAAAGACTGCCCGCACAGTAGGCCGGACAGCAGGCGGATAGTCGTGCCCGAGTTCCCCGCATCCAGCCTCGCGCCGGGTTTTTGCAGTCCCTCATCTCCGACACCGCGCACTGTTGTCCGCTCCGACTCGGCGTAAAACTCTACTCCCAGCTGCTCCAGGCAACGGAGAGTGCCGAGGCAATCTTCTCCCGGCAGGAAATTCTCAATAACGCTTTCGCCTTCAGCGATGGCGGCAATGATTGCCGCCCGGTGCGATATGGATTTGTCGCCTGGCACCTTGATCTCGGCCCGGATTCGTCTGATCGGCTCGACAAACAACGTCCCGCCACCTCTTCCCGGCTTGATTACCAATTAATATCCGCCGCCGTCAATAAAAATTCGGCCGCTTTTCCCGGCCCGACCGGCAGAATAAACGCAATTTTGCCCTGCTTATTCTTCTTGTCGTGGGCCATGGCCGTGAGCAGGCTTTCCCGGCTGTACCGGCCGATATCAACCGAAACTCCGGTATTTTGAATGCAATCCATGATTTCCTGCGCATATTCGGGCGTGACCAGCCCTCTTCGACAGGCGATTCCAGTCTCATAATAGAGACCGACGAGTACTGCCTCCCCGTGAGTATACCGGGAATACGCCGTTACCGCTTCCAGCGCGTGCCCAACCGTATGTCCGCAGTTCAGAATTCTTCTCAGCCCCGTATCTTTTTCATCCTTGGCCACCACTTTTGCCTTGATCTCGCAGCACCGCCTGATTAGCGGCCGGAGCACGGCGCTTTCCCGCCGCAGTAAGGCCGGGAGATTATCTTTAACAGCACGGAAAAAGTCATAATCGGCAACAATTCCGTATTTGATGATTTCACCGATTCCGCTCAGCATTTCCCGTCCGGCCAGCGACTTGAGCATATCCGTGTCAATAATCACCGCCTTGGGCTGTGAGAATGTTCCAATGCAGTTTTTCGCCTGCGGCAGATTAACCCCGGTTTTGCCGCCGACGCTGCTGTCCACTTGAGCCAGCAGCGTCGTGGGGATTTGGATGTACGGTATTCCCCGCATATAGACGGAAGCGCAAAAACCGGCCACATCCCCGACCACCCCGCCGCCGAAGCCAAGCACCGCCGAGCTTCGGGTCAGGCGGTTGTCCAGCATCCGGGCAAGCACCCGGGTCACCGTCCCCATATTTTTGCTCGTTTCCCCCGGCTTCATCACATATTGGCAATGCGGTGCGCCGCTAAGGGCATTAATCAGGGCTCTGCCGTACAATCTGTTTACATTCCGGTCGGTGACCACGATCAGTTTGTCAGCCTGGCCGATATAATCTGAAATATTGGCCAGCAATCCCGCCCCGATTTGGATATTGTAACTGTTGGCCCCCAAATTAACCCTTACTGTCTCCACCGCCTGCCAGCCTCCTCCCGGTTCGCCGCCTTATGCTTCGCTTTCCGCCCGACGCTATCGCATGCGGAAAATCCGTCGCGCCTTCTCCAGCACCTCCGCCAACCGCTCCGGCCGAAGCGACTGTGCCCCATCCGACAAAGCGCTTTGCGGGTCATGGTGGACTTCTATGATCAATCCGTCGGCGCCGGCCGCAACTGCCGCCAAGGCCAGCGGCCCGACCAGTTCCCAGCGCCCGGCGGCATGGCTCGGATCGACGATAACCGGCAGATGGCTCAGTTCCCGCACCGCCGGGACGGCGCTGATATCCAAAGTATTGCGCGTATACGTCTCAAACGTCCTGATTCCTCTTTCGCACAGGATCACATTCGGATTGCCCTCGCTCATGATGTACTCCGCCGCCAACAACAGTTCCTCGATTGTCGCCGCCATTCCCCGCTTCAGAAGGATGGGCAGACCGACCTTTCCGGCTTTCTTCAGCAGCGGGAAATTCTGCATGTTCCGCGCTCCGATCTGCACGATATCCGCGTACTCGGCGACCAGATCAAAACTTTTCGGGCACATGGCCTCGGTGACTAACGGCAGTCCCGTTTCCTCCCTTGCCAGGCACAGCAGTTTCAGCCCCTTCTCCCCCAGACCCTGAAAGCTGTACGGCGAAGTTCTCGGTTTGAAGGCGCCGCCGCGCAGAAAATCAGCCCCGGCAGCTTTTACACCGCGGGCAATTGTCAAGAGTTGTTCTTCGCTTTCCACGGCGCAAGGCCCGGCGATGACGGTCAGATGGCCGCCGCCGATTTTCCGCCCGCCCGCCGTAATAACCGTGTCAAGCGGTTGAAACATCCGGCTGGCCATCTTGAACGGATGCCGGATGCGCACTACCCGATCCACATATTCCCCGTCTTCGACCTGTTCCGGCCCCAGCTTGCTCGTATCGCCGGCCACTCCCAGCAGATAATTGCCTTCCCATTGTGAGAGGTGGACTGTATACCCCAGTATCTCCAGCTTTGTCTGGAGCCGGTCGATTTCCTCCGCCGGCGCCGTTGGTTTCATAATGATTACCATCGCTCATTCCTCCCGCTTTTAAGAGCAGAAGCCGCCTCCGCGGCAGCCCGACTATGACAAGGCAGCCAAACCGAGGTAAGCAAAATGGTGCCGACACTGTCAATAATAACAGTTTTTGGCACTTCATTATATTATATGCAATGGGAAAATCACTGTCAAGACGGATTAATAAGCAGTCGGTCTTGCCCCTTTAATCCCTTCTTTGCCGCGCTGCCTCGTTTTTGCCTTCCTCCCGTTCCGGCAAATTCGCCGCCTTTTGTTTGCAGCCTTCAATTCCGGGCATAATAACAGCAGATATCTGGCCGGAAATTTCGTCTTCTTTTATTTCACTGTAAGGAGGAATATCACATGCAAATGCTCGTTGATATAGTTACCCAAATCAGCAATTTCTTCTGGGGGCTGCCGCTGCTGATCGGCGTTGTTGGTCTCGGCCTGTACTTCTCTTTCGCCTTCCGTTGGAACCAGATTACCAAGGCCGGATTTATGATGAAAAACACGTACGGTACTTTCTTCCGGCCGGCCGCCGAAGGGGAAGGCACCGTCAGCGGCTTTGCGGCGGCCAGCACCGCCATTGCCTCCACCGTCGGTGTCGGTAATATCGCCGGTGTGGCTACCGCGATTACGGCCGGCGGACCGGGGGCGGTATTCTGGCTCTGGCTTTCCGGCCTGCTGGGAATGGCGACCAAGGCCGCCGAAATTATGCTGGGACAGCGTTACCGAGTCAAGTTCGAAACTGCCGACGAATATGTCTGCGGCATCAACTTCGTCCTGAAAAAAGGCCTCGGGTGGGATAAATTTTCCTATATTCTGGCGGTCGTCACCGTCATCACCTCCCCTCTGGGGCTGCTCGTGCAAACAGACGCCATCGTCTCATCACTCTATCAGGCTTTCGGCCTGCCGCTGGTTTGGGGTGTCATCCTGCTGATCGTGCCTCTCGCTGTCGCTATTCTTGGTGGTATCCGGCGCATCTCCAGCGTGGCGGAGAAGATTGTCCCGCTGATGGCTCTCCTCTATATCGGCATCGGCATTTACATTCTAATCGCCAATTACGAGCGCATCCCCACCGTCTTCAGCCTGATTTTCCGCGGCGCTTTCAGTCCGCTTTCGGCAGCCGGGGGCTTTGCCGGCTCCACTGTCCGCTCCGCCGCCCGCTTCGGCATCGCCCGGGGGGTCTATTCCAACGAGGCCGGAATGGGATCGGGAATGCTGGCCCACGCCGCCGCCATCACCGACCATCCGGCCCGCCAGGCGGCTTGGGGCTTCGGAGAAATCTTCGTGGACACAGTGATCGTCTGCACCGTTACTGCTCTTTCCATCTTAATAACAGATTTGTATATTAGTGCACCCGGAATTACCGGAGCACAGCTGACGACACTCGCCTTCCAGACCGCAATCGGGCCGGTCGGCGGCGCCATCGTCGCCGTCGGAACATTTATGTTCGGCTGGACAACGGTTCTGGCAGCATATTATTACATGGAAAAAAGATTTGATTATCTGGTCGGTGACAAGGGCAGCCTGTTGGCTGTGCGGCGGTTCTGGATGTTAGTCTTCCTCGCCTCCGTCGCCATGGGCTACCGCTTCGACACCGGGAATCTGTGGATTTTCAACGATATGGTCCAAATTATCACCGTTTCGTCCAGTTTAGTCGTCTTATATATGCTCCGTAAGGTCGTCATCGATTTAAACAACGACTTTTATCAACGTTACCTGCCGGCGTTGGCAGCCGGCCAAAATCCTTCCCCGGTTAATTACGCTTCCAAGCCATAACAGAAAAAGGCCGGATTTCCGGCCTTTCTTCGTTTAATGATCGCAGCTGTTGTCCCCCGGTTGCAATGTCCCTTCCAACCAACCGGCTGCAACCGCATCCGAATCACCGGCCACACCGGTAATCACGGTGATGTTGTTGTCGTTGAACAGCCGTTGGGCGTTGCTGCCAAGCCCGCCCGCGATGATGCAGTTGATCCCCCGCTCCGCCAGGTAACCCGGCAGGAAGCCGGGCCGGTGCCCCGGGTTCGGGAGCATCTGCTTGTTGGCGACCTGTTTCCCCTCGATATCGTAAAGCATAAAACCCTCGCAATGCCCGAAGTGAGCGGATACTTGCCCACCGTCTACGGCTATCGCTATCCTCATCTCATCTTCTCCTTCCCGTCTATCGCTTCTAACAGCTTCGCGCTGATTTTTTTAATTTCGGCCCCGGCCGGTCCGCCCGTTTCCAAAGGCGTCCTGAAATGGCGCAGCGCTTCTACGACCCCGGGGTCAAAAGGTATTTTCCCCAGCACAGCGTACCCCCATTCCCGGCAAAACGTCTCGATTGTCTCTCCTACCTCTGGATTCAGATCATATTTATTAATGCAGACATAAGCGGGGATGCGGAAAAAATCAGCCACTCCCAGCACCCGCTCCAGATCCGACTGTCCGGAAAGCGTCGGCTCCGTCACAACCAGAACTGCGTCACACCCGGTGATCGAGGCGATCACAACGCAGCCCACTCCCGGCGCCCCGTCGATCAGCAGCCAATCTTCGTCCTTCCGGTACTTCTCAGCGTTTTCCCGCACCGCCGTTACCAATTTCCCTGAGCCCTCCGCGCCGCAGTCGAGGCGGGCATAAGCGAAAACTCCCTGACCGGTCTTTTTCACATACGTTTTCCCGTTTCGCACGTCTTTCAGCTGCAACGCTCCCTGGGGACAGGCAACCACACAGGCGCCGCAGCCTTCACAATTGCGGGCAATAACCGTAAACTCCGGACTGATTGCCCCGAAGCGGCAGACATCCCGGCAGCGTCCGCAGCCAACGCAAGCATTACTGTCGAGCACCGCTTCTTTGGCCCCCATGTACTCAGCCTCGGCCATCAACTCGCCCGGCAAAAGGATGTGCAAGTTAGGAGCGTCCACATCGCAGTCAGCGATCATCTTATCCTGAACAATCTGGGCGAGAGAAGCCGCCACCGTCGTTTTGCCAGTGCCGCCTTTGCCGCTGATTACCGCAATCTTCTTCATCGTCCCAACCTCCCCGCCAAAGCCTTGTACAGATCGGCAAACTTAGCCGCCCAAGTGGTATCATTCGCAACCGGCAGAATACCCCGGGCATAATTCGCGGCAATTTCGGCCGCGAAAGGAATTTCCAACCAGATCGGCAGTTCCGCTTCCCGGCAGAAAGCATGAATGTCCCGGCTGTCTCCGTCCGCTTTGTTGATCACGACTCCGCCGGGCAACTCCAACTGGCGCAGCAGCTCGACGGCAATTTTCAAGTCGTGTAGTCCGAACGGCGTCGGTTCGGTTACCAGCAGGCAGCAGTCGACTCCGTCCAGGGAGCGGACCACAGCGCAGGAAGCCCCGGGCGGGCAATCGAAGATGGCCGTTTTCTCCCGGCTGGTGTTTTCCTTCAACTTCTGGATAATGGGGATGCCGACCGGCTCACCGATATTCAGCCGCCCGTGCCAGAAATTGCCGTCCTGCCCTCTCTCAATAATCCCGATCTCCCGTTCCGTCTCGCTGATTGCCCCGGTTGGACAGGCGAGAGTACAAGCCCCGCAATGATGACATATCTCGGGAAAGACAATCACTTTACCGCCGGTGGCGGCCAGGGCATTGAACTGACAAGCCGCCGCACAAGCCCCGCAGGCATTACAGCGGGAGGCGTCCACTTCCGGGACGAGGACGGTCACCGGGATGGCTTGTTCAATTGTCGGCTTGAGAAAGATCGCTCCATTCGGCTCTTCAACATCGCAATCGATATATTGACAATCCGGCATGACGGCGGCAAGACTTGCGGCCACCGTCGTTTTTCCGGTCCCGCCTTTGCCGCTCAAGACAGCAATCCACATCGGAGACCCCTCCCATTTCTATCTCAGGCCAAAATGTTTCGGGCGCGGCGCACTCATTTCGGGGAGCGTACCGTTTTGAAAAGCTTCCGCGAGTTCATTGACCGTCCTCTCGTCTCCGACGAAAACTTTTATTCTGCCGGCCATCAATACTTCCATGGCGTTGGGACCGATATTCCCGGTGATTACCGCTTCCGCCCCACTGTCGATAACTGTCTGGGCGGCCCTAATTCCGGCACCGTGGGCGGACGCGGTCGCTTCGTTGCTGATAGTTATCCTTTCTCCGCTTTCCGTGTCGCAAATCACAAAAAAGGCTGCTCTTCCGAAGCGCAAATCCGCCTTGGCGCTTCCATCTTTACCGGTGGCAGAGATGGCAACTCTCATGTTTTCCCCTCCTCATTGAGTTTTTGCCTTTGCAACGGCTTTCGCCAGAAAAACCTCGGTAATTTCCCGGAAGAAATCCGGCTGCAGATGCTCGATCAACTCCACCTTACCCTCATCACACAAAGCGGCAATATCGGCCGCCAACGGCAAGCGTCCCAGTAACTCCAGCCCGGTGTCGGCACAGTTCCGCTCGGCCTTGCTCCGCCCGAATACTTCGATTCGCTTATGGCAGTCGGGACATTCCACATAACTCATATTCTCAATCAGCCCGACCACAGGTACCTGCAGCGCCTGCGTCATGTGAACCGCTTTTTTAACAATCATCCCCACCAGTTCCTGGGGGGAGGAAACGATGATCATTCCGTCCATGGGCAAGGACTGCATTACGGTCAGCGGCACATCCCCCGTCCCTGGCGGCAGGTCCACAAGCAAGAAATCGAGATTCCCCCAGTCAACGTCGGTGAAGAATTGTTTCACTACCCCGGCGATAAGCGGGCCGCGCCAGATTACCGGTGAGTCTTCTTTCTCCAGCAAAAGATTGATGGATATTACTTTAATTCCTTGCACCGTCTCCACCGGATATAATTTGGCGTCACCCTGTCCGGCCCGCTTTTTCAGTCCGAAGAGACGCGGGATGCTCGGCCCGGTGATATCAGCATCCAGAATTCCGGTCCGGTAGCCCCGATGCGCCAGGGCGGACGCCAGCATCGCCGTCACGGATGATTTGCCGACACCGCCTTTGCCGCTCATAACCCCAACCACTTTTTTGATCTGGCCGTAAGGATTGGTGATTTTCTCA
>JBMNPB010000057.1:0-5476 GCA_050943375.1 bacterium | reverse complement strand
TACCTCGATTACTATAACAACCGCCGTATCAAGGCAAACTTAAAGGGCTTATCGCCTGCTTTACACAGACAACAAGCCCTATCAGTCGCTTAAACAATTTTTGTCTAACTTTTTGGGGTCACTTCACCGTGGGCTCCTTTCTCTTTATTCTTCTTTAATATGCTCCATTATCTTGCCGGCGTAATTTTCCCGCAACCGCCGGGCATACTGTAACTAAATCGTTGGGATGCACTCGCCAACGGCGCAAAGGAGGTGCTGATGATGAGCTCAACCGGCGGCAAAAACAAAGCGAACCGGAAAAAAACCGCTGCGGCGGAGATTACCGAGGCTTCCAATATCCGCGCGTTTACCCCGGAAGTATCCGTGGATGAGAACACCCCGGCCTTTCGGACTGACCGCCCCGGGAATAAAAGCAAACGATAGTCATTCACCGCGGACCCTCCGCCCGGCCGGGCGAGGGTCCGCTTCCCGCGCTTCTTTCTGCCCGACGGGGAAAAACAGGCGGGGATTTCCCGCCTGTTTCCAGCCCAGTCTGCCTTTATTGCTCCCTCACGCCGTAGCACCCGTATCCTCCCATCATCGAAGCAAGCAGCAGGATGAGAATCAGGAAGATGAAGAATGAAGGGTTGCCGCCGCCGCAGCCCCCGTATCCGCTCATCGAATGCACCTCCTTTCAGTCGTCCCGGTCACTGTCCTTGCCATTGACGGCTTTGACTATTACATTATATTGCCGTCCCGGTACGGCCGTTATAGTACCGTTGTACCGTTTTTCGCCGGGACCTCACCTTCCTTCTGCCGCCTTTCCCCTTTGTGCAGCAGCGCCGCCCGGACTTCCCTTTGCTTGCCGCGTCCCTTTCCATCCCGTTTCTTATGCTCCCTGCTTCCGGCACCCGCTGCTCCCGGCGCTCATCCGGGCTCGCTTGCATAATTTCGCCTGCCTTGGCTCAGACTTATGATAAGTCGAACATTACCAGGCGGTGAAACAATGAAGTCAAAACTTTGGCAGCGCCTGCTCCGGCGCTTCCGGCAGCCCAAAACCGATTCGCGACCGCCGGAACCGGCGGCGCCGGACTTCGCCGAATTGGATTACGCCGGCCGTCTCGCTTTGCTGCGGCAATATTTCGCGGACTGCGACGATGCCGTTTTCTCTGCCCTTCCTTCCGGCAGTTCTGAGCCGGCTTGTCTTTTCTATCTCGACACCGTTACCGACGGTAAAATGATTGACAATAGAATTGTCCAGCCGTTGCTGGAGGCATCCGGCCGGGAAAGTGCTTTTTCCTTACGCCGGCTTCTTTCTTCCCTGCCCCGTACCGGTATCCTGGCGGCCAATTTTCAACCCAAGACAACTCTGGCCGCGACAGTCGACGCCGTCCTGACCGGACACGCCGTCCTTCTGGCCGAAGGCGTCCGGGCGGTTTACGCCGTCGCCACGCCCCGCCGGACCATGCGCAGCCCCATGCCACCGGAGACTGAGCCGTCCGTCCGCGGCCGCAAAACCGGTTTCGTGGAAGACCGGCTGACGAACATCGAACTCATCCGGGACATCATCAAATCCTCCCGGCTGAAAGTCCGCCGCCTCAGCCTGGGCGAATATACCCGGACGCGCATCTCCCTGCTTTATCTTGGCGATCTTGCCCCGCTCGATGTCTTGGCTGACCTGATGCAAAAGCTCCGGGCGATTAAAATTGACGGGGTGCTCGCCAGCAGCAATATTGTGGAATTAATTGAACCGGCACCATATAGCCCTTTCCCGCAGATCCTGGTCACCGAGCGGCTTGACCGGGTGACCGGCTGCCTTCTGGAAGGCCGGATTGCCCTTATCGTCAGCGGCGACCCCAACGTCCTCGTCCTGCCCATCACTTTCCCGCTGCTGATGCATGTCCCGGACGATTATTACTTCCGCCCGGCCGCCGTGGCCGGCATCCGTCTGTTTCGCTATGCCTCTCTTTTCCTGGCTACCACCGGCACCGCCCTTTACGTCGCCGTGAACAATTTCCATTATGAAATCGTTCCTTTCCGGCTCCTCATCTCCTTTGCCGAATCTGTCGCAGCCATCCCTTTCCCGGCCATTGTCGAAGCGTTGCTGCTGGAGCTCGCAGCGGAAATTCTGCGCGAGTCGAGCATTCACTTGCCGGGACCATCCGGCCCCATGATCGGTATCCTGGGCGCGGTGCTGATGGGCCAGGCGGCCATCACTGCGGGCCTCGTCAGCCCCATCCTCGTTATTTTTGTCGCCCTTTCCATCGTTTCTTCTTTCGTCATTCCTTCCCAGGAATTGTCCTCGGCTGCCCGGGTCATCAAATTTCCCATGATTGTCGCCGCCGGCTTTCTCTGAGGCTACGGCATCCTTTTTGTCTGGATGACAATCTTAACCCATCTTTGCGCCCTCTCTCCTTTCGGAGTGCCTTATCTCTCCGGCATCGCGCCTTTGCGGCTCCGGGATTTCCAGGACATTATCTATCGGGCTCCCATCGGCCGGATGGTCACCCGTCCCAGCGACATCCAAAACGCGCCCCGTCTGACCGGGCTGCCCGTCACCGGAGGCGGCAGCGATGAGTAAAATTGCCAGGAATGATAAATTGACTTCCTTTCAAGTTTTCTCCGTCCTTGCGGTCGCTTTGATTTCCATCGTCGGTTTCGATTTGCCCGGTACCGTCGGCGCGGCGGCCGGGGCCGACGGCTGGCTTTCCCTCCTTCTGACCGGGGCGCTGACGGCGGCAGGAGTTCTGATTGTTATTAATCTCGGCCTCCGCTTCCCCGGCCGGACCCATTATTCCTTCGGCCGCCTCCTGCTGGGCCGTTATCTCGGTACTGCCCTGACTTTCGCTTACGTTGTCTATGACGTCGTTCTTGTCAGCATCGTACTGCGGATTTATCTTGATGTAAGCATCTACGCCACCCTCCGGCAGACGCCGTCCGGTCTGATCGTCTTTATCATGCTGGCTCTCACCGTCTATACCGTCTTGCAGGGACTGCTGCCTATCGCCCGCCTCAGCGAAATAACTGTTTTGCTTATCTCCGTGCTCGGCCTGACTCTGACCGGCCAGTTGCGTTACACCGAGGCAATGGTGTTTCTTCCCGTCGGCAGTGGCGGAGTGGGAAGAATCCTCAGCGGCATCATCCCTTCTTTGCCGTCTTTTCTCGGTCTTCATCTTCTCTTCGTTCTCCTTCCCCGCATTCATGATCTCAAGTCGGTGAAGAAGACAGCCCTCGCCGGCGTCGTCTTTGCGGCAGCTTATAACACTTCGATTTTTCTGGCCGTTGTCGGCTTTTACGGCATTGAGCGGACCTTAATGTTCGAGTGGCCCGCCCTGAATTACGTCCGGACAACTTCTCTGCCTTTCGTCGAACGGGTGGATATTCCCATTCTGACTATTTGGATGGCTGTCGCCCTCGTTTCCAGCTATATGTATTTTTACCTTGCCCTGACCGGACTCGCCGAAACTTTCGGTCCCCGTTGCAAACCTTTCGCCTCCGTCATCCTCGCCGGCGTTTCCTACGGCTTGGTGACACAGATGAAAAACCTCATCGACATTGATTCGCTGACCCAGCTTCTCGTCTTCACCGGCATCATTCTCGATTTCATCCTGCCGGCCGTCCTTCTCGCCCTGGCGGCTTGGCGGCGCAAAGGGGTGAAGACTTGAAAAAATTCCTCTGCTTCTTCCTGGCGCTGGCTCTTCTCTCCGCCTCCGGCTGCCGGGACGACCGTAAACCGGTCGACCAACTTTCCCTCGTCTCCTTCCTTAGCTTCGGGCCGGCCCGGGAGCCGGGGAATAAATACCGCGTCCACATCATTCGTCCTCTTTTCGAGCCGACCCGGGAGAAGGATGCCTTCATCACACATAGTGAAGGGACGGGACTGTTCGACGCTTTGGAGACAATCCAGCGCCGGGAGATCAAGCTGCTCGTCTTCGGGAAAGTGCGCACCGTCTCCATCAACGAGCAGCTGGCCGTGGATGGGATTAACCCCATTTTGCGCCAGCTCGACAATATCGCCGACTTCAGCGTGCGGGCTTATATCATTGTCAATCAGGGCGAAACGGAAGACATTGAAGCCGTGAACCTGGCAGAAAACCGGCGGACCGGCTTCGCCGTCGCCGACACCATTCAAACCGCGCGCGACAAACAACTGGTGCCCCTGCGTAATTTCACCGATACAATGAAATTGCTCGCGTCTCCTTACCAGGAGCTGACTCTCCCCTTGGGTGCTTTTGACTTGGCGGAAAATGAATTCGGAGTTGGTGGGACTGCCGTCTTCCGCCGCGACCGGATGGTCGGCAAACTCACTCAGCACGAAACGATGATTTACTCCTTGCTTGCTGAAACCGTCAACATTCTGAGCATCGTTATCCCGCCGGCGGAAATCGGCAATTCGGATTTCATTCAGCTCGCCTTCACCGTCCGTCATCTCCGGCGGGACGTGCGCGTCCATCTGGAGGGGAATCGTCCGGTTCTGACCGTCCGCCTGCGCCCTACCGTGGATCTGAAGGATTACGTGGAGAAAGAGCTGGAGGAACCTGATCGTTATTGGAAGAATACCGTGGACAGTGAGCAACTCGCCCGCTTCGACGCGATCATCACCAAATATCTGAAGAAAAAAACGAATGAGCTCATTGCCAAAGCGCAGCAGGAATTCCGCTCCGACATCTTCGGCTTCGGCAAAGCGGTCAAAGTGCAGCAGAACCGCTACTTTAATAGTGTCGAATGGCTCGACGAATTCCCGGACGCGAAAATCACCGTCGACGTCGACGTCACCATCCGCCAGTTCGAAGGCTTCGGGCCTTGATCCGTTCCGGGCCCGGCCTAAGCAGTTGTTGCACTCTCCGTTTTCCGGGCCGGTTTACCGGCTTCTGTGCCGCTTCTTTTCCCGTTCTTTGTTTCCGTTTCATCCGGCCGCGGCTAACCGCCGCGGCTTTTCCCCGCCGGCCAAAGAATGTTATCATAAAGCAGTGTTGAGCGAAACCAGACGCGGCGATCTCCCGCGCTACCCATATTCCTTATCTGTCCGTGTTTTTGCCTGCGTAGCTAAACTCGGTCATCGCGAGGAGCCGCGCACGGCGACGCGGCGATCTCCCGCGCTGTTCATATCCCTTATCTGCCCGTGTTTTTGCCCGCGTAGCGAAGCTATGTCATCGCGAGGAACCGCGCACGGCGACGCGGCGATCTCCCGCGCTGGTCATAACCCTTATCTGCCCGCGTAGCGAAGCTCTGTCATCGCGAGGAGCCGCGCACGGCGACGCGGCGATCTCCCGCGCTGTTCATATCCCTTATCTGTCCGTGTTTTTGCCTGCGTAGCGAAGCTCTGTCATCGCGAGGAGTCGTGGACGGCGACGCGGCGATCTCCCGCGCTGGTCATAACCCTTATCTGCCCGTGTTTTTGCCCGCGTAGCGAAGCTCTGTCATCGCGAGGAGCCGCGCACGGCGACGCGGCGATCTCCCGCGCTGTTCATAACCCTTATCTGCCCGTGTTTTTGCC
>JBMNPB010000033.1:0-28490 GCA_050943375.1 bacterium | reverse complement strand
GGCCCGGCTGTCTGTGCTAACTTAAAGGCAGTCGGCCGGGGAGGTTATTGGCTGCCGGATATCTACAAATATGGTAAAGCTGATTTGCTGGCGAAAGAGGTTTACACAAATATTTGCGCACTACCGGTCCTGCCATATATTGTTTTTCCGACTATGTTTGTTGTGTTAGCCTGCATTGACGCGGCCCTTTGGGGGATCCTCTTCGTCACATACAGCACTAACCCTATCCTGAAGTACGTTACTTTTGGTTTGCCGGACCGCATCCTAATATACTTACTGACATTGCTTCTGGGAGCATTAGCAAGCATAAGTTATGGAGAGTACCGAGCGAAGAAGGCAGGCGACCGGAAATGCTTCTGGATGGACTCCGGTATTGCGGTTTTCTGGACAGCCATTATTACTACGTTTGTTTTTCCATTGCGTAACCTGATGGCGGGACCGCTCTTCAACTTTTTTTACTATGGCGGGCCGATGATGCACTTAGTCAAGACTATTCTTATACCGCAGGCGATATCTTTTCTGATACTGCCGGGTGCGGCCAGACTGACACAAATTATGCTTGAGAGTAACCGCCTGCAGCGGATTGCTGCCCGGTATTTTGTGATATTGATTATTGCTCCATTGCTTGTTGTATCTGTCTTGGCCTTGCCTTTGAACAGTGTTAACATTGAACTTGAGTCTGCCTCTGCCAAGGAAGTGAGTCAGAGAGTCGCCTGGCAGGTGAAGTTACTGCCCATCGTCGGCAAACCGCTTTTAGCGGATGATACAATCTATGTTGCCACCTGGGATAGGTACAACGAGCGGACCGTAAACACTGTTAGCAGATATCTGACTGCCCGTGATGCAGAGTCCGGAGAAGAAAAGTGGCGCTTTATCTTCAAAGAGTTTCCCGGGGAGGAGTCGGCGCCATTTATTTCTGAGGGGATTCTCTGCTTCGTTAGCGGTGGGTACCTCTATGCCTTGGATGCGCAGACCGGCGAGGAGAAGTGGCATGCCTACGCAGCCGGTAATTTCGGGGTAGGACCAGAGATTAGAGACGGGGTGCTTTACTACAAAGAGGCCAGAGGGAAGTGGTATTTTCTTGACCCCAAAACGGGGCAGCCCGTACAAGGGTATGAAGCATGGCAGGTCATGGATACTGATTTGGTCGTCAACTTCTTTATACACGAAGGAATGGCCTACTACACGGGTTTTAACGACAATGCTCCCGGGGAACCGTTTAGTGAATCAGTTTATGTGGTCGATTTGAACTCAGGTAAAACGCTCTGGCAATTCACCGGCGAGAGGTACAACTATGCGAATCTGCTCCCGATGGTTAACGGGGCAATAGGTGTTCTTGGAGGGAAATATGATGAAGCGGCCGAGGTAAACAGATATAGCATCGGTGCTTTAGATGCCGGGACCGGTAAGCTATTGTGGGAAAAGGAAACCGGTGAATATTATCCGGAGCCTTTAGTGATAGACAGCGGAGTAATGTTAATCGGCGAAATGGTGTTGCCCTATCCTGAAATAGAAACGATAGCACTTGATCTTAAGACCGGCAAGGAACTGTGGCGCCGCGACAGAAGTATCGCCAATTACACGAAAAGAGATGACATATTTATCGCAGCAGAATATGATAGCAAAAGCAATGAGTTGAGCATGGTGTCTGCAGAACCGCTGACAGGAGAACTTTACTGGAGTCGGGTCTTAGACGATGCGGGGACATGTAAAATCGAGTTTGGTGAAGGCGTTGTATTCTTGGTTTACGGCCCGTATTTTACCGGAGAGAAACACCAAGTAAGCATCACAGGGTTTGATTGGCAGACCGGGGAAACAGTTTGGGATTTCACCAATGACATTTTACTCCAGTATTACGGACATGGAAGGTATAATATAATCCCGACGGATTACCTTGTATACTATGCTGACAGTGGGGAGAACGGCGGGACGATAATGGCGATCAGGAGAGAGCCTGATGCCCGAAATCCAGAGTAGTATTCCGCACGCTTTGATCATGAAGTTGCCCCGATTTGGTGGACACCCAGAAAGGCTGGCATAATTAAGCTAGTAGGAGGTGTCGGAAATGGAGAAGCGCAGAAACTATGATACCCAGTTCAAGATTGAAACCGTCCGCCTGCACTCCAAGTTAGGTGCAAACTTCCGGCTGAGATAAGAAGTTGAGCTTGGCTGCCCAACTGCGTTTCTATTTTACCGGGCAAAGTCAACTTTTGTGAATCGGTAGCAGTAAAAGGAAGCGGAGCATCATCCCGCCTCCTTTTAATTTTATGATTGGTGTTGCTCGATTGGATATCCAAAAAAAAGCGAAGTTGGCTGATCGACTTTTATCTCTTGAACTGATTATTCTTTCCATTCTTCTGTGGAAAGGCCGGCCGGTAAAAAAAGAAGGAGATGAGCGCACCGACGAAAGTTACTATCGGCGTCCGGAGCACACTATACGTATCGGGGTTAATACTAAGAAGGTATGCTGCCAGCTGGCGGAATGGAGTAGCTATTGTGTAGAAAAGCGCGCTTGGTATAAGAACAAAAACCACATCGAAAAGTAGATGCGTGGATGATCGTTTTATTCTTTCAGCGGGAGTTAAGGCCAGTTTCTGCAAGAAGCTGTTCACAATATTATTGTCGACCGGATAAGTATCATACGGGAAATTGAGAAGAAGTGCACTAATCTTATCCGAATACTTTCCATAGGTAACCATAGAGTTGTTGAGCTCGACGAAGCCGTGCTTGTCTCCCATTTCCTCCATTTCTTTTGCAAATTCTCGCTCATGATTTAATTCTTCTTCAGTTGGGTCAATGATAAAATACACCTGGTAAAGGCTTTTTGGGCTTTTTCGGACGCTTGGTCGAAGTGCAAAGAATTGTCACGAGTTACGACCGTATCAACGCCATCGAGATCGATTAGATAGTTGTCGTTCAAATATGACAGCATCTTTTGCTTAATCTGATCCTGGAGCAGGAAAGACGCTTCTTTCACAAACAGTTGCATGGAGATGCCGCCAATAATTAAGAGCAGTCCAAGAAGAATCTGGCGCGTAGATTATTCACACGCTTCACCCCCTACTGCAGGCGGGAACACTATTATACATTATTTATTATAGTAAATTTTTAGTAGATTCGCGAGAGAATCGGCAGTGTAAACAGTTTGTGCTTTTGCCGGAGGCCAGGAAAGGTTATTCAATATCCTAAAGGAGGCAAGAGCACAAGTTGCGCGTCAGCTCCTGGCGGACAAACTGGGCGGAACGGCGGCCTTCTTTTAATACCAGCCGGGAATCAGGAAAACCGTCTGTACCACCGATATGCTTGCGAGCTGCCGCCGCCGGTTACGCAAGGTTGCCAAAGGGAAAAGCATCTTCCCCGATAAGGTCATATCATCCTTTTCCTGAACTTTGCCGGGCTGGTGATAGCACAAACTATTTCCAAGCCCCCGAAATGTAATCGGCATTCGTGCGTAGATAATTGGCAGTTTGGCCGGACCCGCTTTACTTTTGCCGCCCGTAGTGGTATAATCTAGCTGAAAAAACCGAATAATGACGCCGGGGGAGCCCGTACAGCCGGGCTGAGATAAGGATGCAAGTCCTTTACCCTTAGAACCTGAACAAGCGGCCGCTTGGCCGCTCTGGGTAATGCCAGCGTAGGGAGGTATGGTGCGGACTTGGTTTGGACGGAATCTGACCGCAGCTGCCCCGACGGCGGCTGCGGTTGTTTTATTACACAGGGAAACTGACGGTGCCGGCGGCCTGACGCCGGGGAAGGAGGAGCAGGTGAAGAAAGCATTGACGATCGCCGGATCGGATTCCGGCGGGGGCGCGGGGATTCAGGCCGACCTGAAGACGTTCGCCGCGCTCGGGGTCTACGGGATGAGCGCGCTGACGGCGGTGACGGCCCAGAACACTGTCGGCGTCCACGGGGCGGTCGAACTGCCGCCGGAATTTGTCGGCCGGCAGATTGACGCGGTAATGCAGGATATCGGGGCCGACGCGGTCAAGACCGGAATGCTGTCGAGCGCCGCGATCGTTCGGGTGGTGGCGGCTAAAGTCCGTGAGTACAAAATCACAAATCTGGTTATCGATCCGGTCATGGTGGCCAAAGGAGGGGATCTGCTTCTGCAGGAAAGCGCCGTCGGCGCCTTGCGGGACGAACTGCTGCCGCTGGGCAAAGTGGTAACTCCGAATCTGGGCGAGGCGGAAGTTCTGACGGGGATGAAAATCAGCAATCTTGAAGACATGAAGAAGGCGGCCGAAATCCTGCATAAATTCGGGACGGAATATGTCGTCGTCAAGGGCGGACATCTGGAAGGAGACGCCGTCGACCTTTTGTTTGACGGTCAGGAATTTACAACGTTCCCGGGCGAAAGGATTGTCACCAAAAACACGCACGGGACAGGCTGCACTTTTGCCGCCGCCGTCGCGGCCGGACTCGCCCGCGGCGCTGCGGTGCCGGCAGCGGTCGGCCGGGCGAAAAATTACATCGGCACGGCAATCCGGCATGCCCTGGCGATCGGGGCCGGCCACGGGCCGACCCACCATTTTGCGGAGTTGTATGAGGCCGCGGGTATTACCATGCGGGACGAATAATAAGACGGAGGCGAACAAAATGTTACTGGATGAAATTATGAACGCTAACCGGAAATTTATCAGCGAGACGACTTTGCCCGTTCTCGACCACCACCCGCATAAGCATTTGGCGGTCGTGACGTGCATGGACACGCGACTTCTGGAAGCGCTGGAACCGCTTCTGGGTATCAAGCGGGGCGAGGCGTTGGAAATCAGGAACGCCGGGAACACGGTGACGGAAGACCGCGGCGATGTCATCCGCAGCCTGGTCGGAGCAGTCTATCAGCTGGGAGTGAAGGAAGTCCTCGTTGTCGGTCATACGAATTGCGGGATGGCCGGCGTCGATACCGAAGGGCTTGCGGCGAAGATGCGCGCCGCCGGGGTGACGGAAGCGGCCATCGCCGAGCTTGACCTGCCCAACTGGATCGGGACATTCGCCAGCGAAGAGGAAAACGTCATCAGGACAGTGGAGCGCATTAAGGCATCCCCGTATCTGCCGGCAGCCATTCCGGTTCATGGCTTGCTGCTTGACATCGGTACGGGTATGCTGCATGTCCTCGTGAACGGTTATCAGAAGGAATAGGAGGTGTCGGTGCCGATGCAGAGTCTTGGCGTGAAGGCGGCGGATTTGCTGGAAGAAATCCGCCGCACCAAACCCCTGGTTCACAATATTACCAATCTCGTGGTAACGAATTGCACGGCAAATATTATCCTCAATATCGGGGCGCTGCCGGTTATGGCTTACGCGCCGGAAGAGGTAGAGGAAATGGTGCAGGCCGCGGGCGCCCTCGTCCTGAATATCGGGACGCTGTCGCGGCCGGAAGTAGAGGCAATGCTCCTCGCCGGAAAAAAAGCGAATGAGTGCAGGGTTCCCGTTATCTTCGACCCGGTGGGCGCCGGCGCGACGAAGCTGCGGACGGAGAGCGCTTTTCGGCTGCTGGAAGAGATCAGGATGGCCGTCATCCGCGGCAATTCGGCCGAGATTGCCGTCCTCGGCGGCTTTGCCGCCCAAATCAAAGGCGTCGAAGCGGTCGGAACGGCGGCCGATCTTGGCGAGGCTGCCAAGGCGACAGCACGGAAATTCGGTGCGGCGGTTGCCATCACCGGACCGCGTGACTATGTCTCCGACGGCAGGCGGGTCGTGGCGATCGACAACGGTCATCCGCTGCTGGCGACAGTCACCGGGACGGGCTGCATGTCGACGGCCGTCACCGGCGCTTTCGCCGCCGTGGCGAAGGACTGCTTGCTGGCGGCTGCCGCCGCCCTGATCTGTTTCGGACGGGCGGGAGAGATCGCCGCCGCCAAAGCAGCCGGCCCCGGCAGTTTCCAGACGGCTCTTTACGACAGTGTCTATCATCTGAACCGGGAACAGGTTGAAAGCGGCGCGAAGGCAATCTATCTCGAAGAATAGCGGAGGTGTTAACAGTGCGGATGGATTTAAGCCTCTATGTGTTGACCGACCGGAATCTCTCGCGGGGGCGCTCCCACGCCGATATTGTCCGGGCGGCCGTTGCCGGCGGGGCGACGGCGATTCAGTACCGGGAGAAGGAAGCGAGCACCCGGGTAATGGTGGAAGATGCGCGGGAACTGCGGGCGGTTGCCCGGGCAGCCGGGGTCCTATTCATCGTCAACGACCGGGTGGATGTGGCCATGGCGGTTGACGCCGACGGGGTCCATGTCGGGCAGGATGATATGCCGGCCGACCTTGTTCGCAAATTAATCGGCCCGGACAAGATAATTGGCGTCTCGGCCGGGAATGTGCCGGACGCGCTCCGGGCGGAAGCGGACGGGGCTGACTATTTGGGAGTCGGGGCAATTTACGCGACGGCGACCAAGGCGGACGCCGGGATGCCAACCGGGCTTGCCGCCCTGACGGAAATCAAGCGGCAGGTAAAACTGCCCATCGTCGGGATCGGCGGGATCAATCTGGACAATGCCGCCGCGGTGATTAAGGCCGGCGCGGACGGAATATCGGTTGTTTCCGCCGTTGTCAGTGCCGAGGACGTGGCGGAAGCCGCCCGGCGCCTGAAAGAAACAGTGTTGCAAAGCAAATAATCCGGGAGTGAGTGGGAATTGAAAATCAAAAACATGAGCCTCATGGCGATGCTGATAGCCTTGGGCACGATAACGGCTCATCTCGTTTCCATCCCGGTGGGGGTGGCCAAGGTTTTCCCGATGCAGCACGCGATCAATGTAGTCGGCGGAGTGCTGCTTGGTCCGGTTAACGCCGGGATTGTTGCGCTGCTGATCGCAATACTCCGGAATATGCTGGGAGTCGGGTCGCTGCTTGCTTTCCCCGGCGGAATTGTCGGGGCCGTGCTGGCCGGCACTCTCTACCGGCTGAAACGCCGGCCCGCTTTCGCCTTTCTGGGTGAAATCGTCGGCACCGGGGTTTTCGGCGCGCTCCTTTCTTATCCGATAGCCAAATATGTTTTGGAGCAGGAGGTATTAGTGTACGCTTTCATTGTACCTTTCGGTCTCAGCAGTATTGCCGGAGCAATCATCGGTTATCTTGTGCTCGGCGTGCTGGCCGGAGTAGCGCGGAGCGAAAAAACCGAATAAGGATACAGTTGCGGCCGGGTCTGCGCCAAAGGCAGGCCCGGCTTGTTTTTGTCCGGCAAAGTATAAAACGGCGGGAAAAGTCAATGCTAAAACAGCAAAAGGGAGTTAGCCGCGGCTGTTTTTTGGCGCAGCCGGACGAAGAAGGAGCGCTGCTGTCAAGGAAGACGGGCCTGTGAATTGATCTAATGCGATTTGTTCGAGGTGAAAGAAATGTCAAAGCGGCTTCGCCTGCTCATTTTTTTCCTGCTGCTACTGCTTTGCGGGAGGCCGGCAGCCGGATGGGCTGAAGCGGAAAGAACGGACGGGGGGTATTTTACTGTCGCCGCTCCGGATGGAAGCGTCCTTTTGTTGACGGGAATTGTTGTCAACATAGGGGACCAGTTCGTAGCTAATGATGATAACCGTTATACAATAGTTCGCATCGAAGGAGATATCGCCTATACCGAATTGAGCGGCAGCATCAGCCGAAGCGGGGCGGAGGCGGACAGCCCGGCTTTTGCGCCGGCCGCGGCCCCGTCACAAGCACCGCCGCGGGTAATCGGCATCTATCATACGCACAGCGGGGAGTCGTACCGGCCGTCGGAAGGTAAAATCCTGGTAGAAGGCCGGGGTGGCGTTTATGGGGTCGGGGCGACGATACAGAGCGTCCTCAGCGAATATGGTATCAAAACTCTCCATTCGGACACTATCCACAACCCGAGCGGGAGCGCATCCATGTATATCCAGTCGCGCCGAACTGCCGCTCAGCTGATTCGAGACGGAGTTGACGCCCTTTTCGATATCCATCGTGACACGGCGCCCGCCCGGGAATACGCCAAAACTGTGGAAGGCAAGGAAGTAGCCAGAGTGCTGCTTGTCCTCGGACGGCAGAACCCAAGTCTAAAGGCGAATGAGGAGCTTGTTTTCAAATTCAGGGACAAACTTAACGAATTGTATCCGGGTTTGCTGCGTGGCATCTTCTACGCCCGGGGATTGTATAACCAGGACTTATCGCCGCAGACATTTTTAGTTGAAGTGGGAACGGCCGGCAATAGCCGGGAAGAGGCAGAAGCCGGAGCCGCCCTTTTTGCGACGACTATTCCTGCGGTTCTGTACGGACTGCCGCATAATCCGGCTGAACTAAAAGCAGCGGCAGCGGAACCGCCGCCGCCAGCCGGCACTCCGCCGGAGCCCGGTGCTTCCGGGGCGGTGAAGGCCATTGCCTGGCTGCTCACCCTGACCATCCTTGGTTCAATTTTTTTCCTGGCTTTGAATGAAGGAAGCTGGTCAGCGGTTAAAATGCGACTCGCGCTGCTAAAAAATCTGGAGTTTACTAATTACTTAGGTCGCAAGCTGCGGGGGAGAGGAAGAGAAAAAACGCCGGCCGGTCCCGATAACAAAAAGAAATAACGCTATGATTTGGCAGAGCTGAGAGCAGGAAGAAATCTTTTCTGCTTTTTTGTCCTATCCGGTCTTCGGTGATAGAGGTTTGCCCTGTTGGCGCATGGATTAGAAAGCGGAGTCAAGGAGGTAAAAAGTTGTTCATTATTTAAGGGAACGAGGTTTTAGCCGGAGCGGCTTTTTTACGGCGCGATACGTCTTGCCGCCAGGGGAACGGGGGTCCGGTGTTTGAGATATCGGATGGTTGCCTGAGAGTGGAGCAACGATCCTAGCGGAGCCTTTGGCTTTAGGTCCGAAACAGCATCCGGGAGGCAGAGGGGACAGTTGTTGAAAGAGCGGTTACTTTGGCGCATGAGGCAGGGCGGCGTTCGAAACAAAGCTTAGACCCTGTTGCCGCTACTCGGAAACTTCACACTTCGGGCGATCGGCTCGCTCTCATTCCGGAACCGGCGACCGGAAGTGCGGCAGGAGAAAGATAAATAGGAACGAATGGTAACCGTGCGGATGTTTCTTCCAGCCGCCAAATTTGTTACAATGGGAATAACCAGCCAAACGGGAGGAAATGGTGCTCATGCCGGAAAAATATCAACAACCGTCTTTGTTCGGGACTGCAGCGGCAGAAGAGGAAACATCCGCTGTTCCCCATCGGTTTGCACTGGCGGCGGAAGACTCCGGAACGGTATCAGACAGACCGATCCCGGCAGCAGCTGACTGCTCTGTTAATACCGACATCACCCGGCCGTTTGACGGTGAGGCTACTCTCGCCGCAGTCGCGGCGAGGGCCCGCGATTGTCGTGTCTGCCGGCTGCGGGCCGGTTGCCGCGGAGTCGTCTTCGGCGAAGGCAGCCCAATTGCCCGCCTTCTCTTTGTCGGGGAAGGTCCGGGCGAAATGGAAGACAGATTGGGGCGTCCCTTTGTTGGCAAAGCCGGGCAGCTGCTCGACAAGATTCTGGCCGCGGCCGGATTTGAGCGGGACGCCGTCTATATCACCAACGTTGTGAAATGCCGTCCCCCCGCGAATCGCCTGCCCTTGCCGGATGAAGTGGCTGCCTGCCTGCCGCTGCTGAAACAGCAGATTGGGATAATTAACCCCGATATTGTTGTCTGTCTGGGGGCATTGGCGACGCAGACGCTCCTCGATCCCAAGGCTCGGATTACCAAAGTCCGCGGTCGGTTGGTCGAAAAAGGAGGCCGGAAAATATTGCCGACCTTCCACCCGGCCGCGCTCCTGCGGGATGAGAGCAAAAAACGGCCGGTTTGGGAAGATTTCAAATTGCTCCGCACTCTTGCCGCGGCGCTTCCCGACCGGGAGGCCGGTCTTGACCGGGCAATAGCGGGAAGTAAAGGCAAAGACTGAAACAGCGGAAGGGCAGCTGCCGGCAGTACGGTCCGGAGTGAAACAGGCGGCAGGAATCCGGTTGGCTGATGCCGAAATATATTCTGTTTTTGAGCAAATGAAGGGGAATAAGAGTTTTTTCTTTTTTGGCCATATTAACGATGGAAAGCGAGGAGGTTAATGCTTTGGCGGAAAAATTCACCTGGCAGCCCTGGGAAATTGATGATTATCTGAAGGACAATCTGCGTGCGGCCATAGACTTGATATTCGGTCACAATCTGATGGCGGAAGCGGTATCGGTCGCTCCGCCGCCAAATCCGGATTTTGGCGACTTGTCTACCCCGGTCTGCCTGCGTTTAGCCAAAGAATTGCGGCAGGCGCCGATGGCGATTGCAGCGAAGGTGGCCGAAGAACTCCGCGCCCGGGACTTGGCGCTGGTGCGCAATATTACAGTTACTCCTCCCGGTTATATCAATTTCGAATTCGACTACTCCCAATACGCGGCAGGCTTGCTCAATATCATCGTTAACCAGAAGGAACAATTCGGCCGGAATTCGGCCGGTAAAGACAAGAAATTCGTCATTGAGCATACGAACATCAATCCAAACAAAGCCGCCCATATCGGCCACGTCCGGAACGCCTGCCTCGGCGATACCCTGGCTCGTTTGGCGGCGGCGGGCGGTTATGATGTTGAAATTCAGAATTATATTGATGATACCGGAACGGCGGTCGCGGATGTGGTGGTCGGTCTCCATTATCTTGGACGGCAGCCGGACCCCGCGCAGCGTTTTGACTACTTTTGCTGGGATTTGTACACGGAAGTCAACTTGCTGTACGAGCAGGATCCTGCCTTGAAGGCCAGGCAAGGAGAAGTCCTCCATCTGATTGAACAGGGTGACAATCCGATAGCAAATCTGGCGAAAGAAACGGCGCGGAAAATTGTTGATTGCCATCTCCAGACCATGTGGCGGTTTGGCATTTTCTATAAACTGCTGACCTGGGAAAGCGACATCATCCATTTCGGCTTTTGGCGGTTTGCTTTTGAAAAACTGAAAGAACAAGGCGGAATCACTTACGAGGAATCAGGCCCCAATCAGGGCTGCTGGGTGGTCAAGCTGGGCGACATGGAAGAATTCAGCCAGCTGGAAAATCCGGATAAGGTTTTGCTACGCTCGAACGGAACAGCTACATACACTGCCAAGGATATCGCTTATCAGATGTGGAAGTTTGGAGTTCTGGGCAAAGATTTTCTCTACGCGCCGTACTGCCGCCAGCCGGACGGAAACACGATTTGGACGTCCACCTTGGCAGGGAAAGAGAGTACCGATTTCGGCCGGGCTGATGTAGTTGTGAATGTCATTGATATTCGCCAGAAGTATCTCCAGGATGTTCTGCGCCTGTCTCTCCATAAATTGGGGTATGAGAAGGAAGCGGAAAATTCCATCCATTTCGGGTACGAAGTTGTGGCATTGTCTGCTTCTGCCGCGCGGGAATTGGGCGTGGACGTGGATGACGACCGGGAAGTCTACGCCATGGCCGGCCGCAAGGGCATCGGCGTCAAAGCGGATGATTTGGTGGAGATGATCATTCAGAAGACGACGGAAGAGGTAGCCAAACGTCATCCCGAAATGAGTGCGGATGAACAGGCTGGTTTGGGGCGGCAGATAGCCGTCGGCGCCGTCCGCTATTATATGGTCAGGTACAACATTAATTCCGTGATTGTGTTCGATTTCGCGGAAGCCCTGAGTTTGCAGGGAAACACGGGGCCTTACTTGCAGTACGCCCACGCCCGGGCGGCAAACATCCGGCGGAAAGCGGCTGCCGATAACGCGGGAGACGTGAGAATCAGTTTCCCGGCCGAAATGACGGACAGGGAGAAGAACTTGCTCAAGAAAATGGCCGAATTACCGGTGGCCGTGCAGAAAGCGACTAAATCTCTGGCCCCTTCTCTGCTTGCGGATTACGCTTTCTCGCTGGCGACCGCCTTTATGAGCTTCTACGAGAGCGTGCCGGTGCTTGTTGAGGATACGGCGGTGCGCCGTTTCCGACTGCTGTTGGTGGAGGCCTTTATCCAGGTGCTGAAGAATACGTTGAGTATTTTGGGCATTCCGGCCCCGGAACGGATGTAGAAAGATGTCGGCCTGATCTCTGGTAAATCGGAGAGAGGCACAGGCCCCGGTTGAGTCTGCGCCGGGGATAGGCTTGCGGAGGATAAAATGCTGATAGTTGAGACGTACGATGCCGCAGAGACGCGAAATATCGGCCGGAGCCTTGCCGCTTATCTGGAGCCGGGCAGCGTTGTTTGTCTGGCCGGCGAACTGGGAGCCGGCAAGACCGTTTTTGCACAGGGAGTGGCCGCGGGCTTGGGGGTAGAGGAGCCGGTCAACAGCCCTACCTTTACTTTGGTCAATGAATATCAAGGGCGGCTTCCTTTTTATCATCTGGACTTGTATCGCCTGGAGTCACCGGAGTCGCTCTATGATTTGGGCTATGAAGAATATTTCGATTCCGATGGGATTGTATTAATCGAATGGGCGGAGCGGGCTGCCGGTTTTCTGCCCCGGGAACTGTTGCGGGTAGAAATCGAGCGGGCCGGGAAAAATGACGGCGGGACATATCGTCGCCTGAGTTTTATCCCGCTTGGCTCTCGCTACGAGAATATTCTATTGAGGATGGAAAAAAGATGCGGGTGTTAGGACTGGACACCGCCACGCTCGTGGCGAGCGTGGCGGTAGTGGAGGGTGATAACAGGGTGGCGGAATTCACCCTGCATACGGAAAAAGTCCACTCCCGGCGGCTGATGCCGCTGCTGGATGAAATGCTGGCCGAGAGCGGCCTTGCCATTGATGATATTGACGGGATAGCGGTTTCGGCCGGCCCCGGCTCTTTCACCGGTTTGCGAATCGGCATGACTACTGCGAAAGGGCTGGCCTATGCGCTGAATAAACCCATTGTCCGAGTTTCGACTTTGGATGCTTTGGCTTTTAATCTGGCTTTTGCTTCCGGGCTTGTTTGTCCGCTTTTGGACGCCAGGATGCAGGAAGTTTATACGGCCGTCTACCGGACAGAGGCGGGAGAGCCGGAAGCGGTGCTGGCGCCGGCGGCGATGTCACTGACAGAATTCCTCTCGATCTTGGCTGGGAAGGGTGAGCGCGTTATTTTTCTGGGTGATGCAGTGCCCAAATATCGCGATGAGATTGCCGCGAAGCTGGGAGAGCAGGCGGCCTGGGCGCCGCCGCCGCTTGCCCTGCCGCGGGCGGCGAGTGTGGCGGAACTCGGCCGGCGCCGCCTGCGGCGCGGCGACAGCGATGATTGTTTTACCGTACAGCCTTTTTATCTGCGCCGCTCTCAGGCGGAAGTCCTTCTGGAAGCGAAAATGGGAGAGAAATGCGATGGCTGAGAAGGCAGGGGGTTCGACGGAGGGAACACTTTGCCTGCGGGAAATGCGGGTAGACGATGTGACGATGGTGTTGGAAGTGGAAACCCTCTCTTTTCCGACCCCCTGGTCGCAGGCGGCTTTTCTGGCCGAACTGTTGACGAACAGTTACGCCCGCTATTATGTCGCTGCGGTCGGCGCCAGAGTTGTTGGTTACGGTGGGATGTGGCTGATTATCGATGAAGCTCACATTACGAACATCGCTGTCCATCCCGGTTACCGCGGTCGGAGAATCGGAGAAGCGCTCCTCCTTTGCCTGATAGGCAAAGCGAGAGAAATGAAAGCGGTGGCCATGACTTTGGAAGTGAGGGCCAATAATGTGGTTGCCCAAAATTTGTACCGGAAGCACGGGTTTGTACCCCGGGGTCTGCGCCGGGGTTATTACAGCGACACGGGAGAGGACGCTGTAATCATGTGGAAGGATAATCTTTGATGCCAGGAAAGGGCGAAGGCATCGGGTGAATGCCTTCTTTTGTTTGGCGGCATCAACGCTGCGGCGGAGACGGCTAAGCCGCAATGAGATGGACGACAACGGCTGAGGAAAAAATCCCGGGTCGGCGTTGCGGCCGCGGCTGGGCGCTGCTTTCCCCGGCTGGCTTGGAGCAGGAAACAGAATAGCGGTAGCGAAATATAATGTTAAGAGACGCGCGAAGGAAAACGGGAAAGGGGTGGTCGGATGAAATTGGTTATTGCCATAGTCAGCAACCACGATGTCAGCGATTTACTCCTTGCTTTTTCTCGGCACGGTATTCGAGCGACCAAACTCGCCAGCCTAGGAGGCTTTCTGCAGGAAGGTAATACCACTCTTTTGATTGGGGTCGAAGACGCTAAGGTCGGCCGTGTATTGGAAACAATAAAAGAAAAATGCAGCGCCCGGACGATCACCCGAACTGATCTTATCGGCATTCATGACTCTCCGCTGTTCAATCTCGTGCCGCTGGAAGTGGAGATAAGCGGCGCCACCGTGTTCATCATCCCGATTGACAGCATGCATAAGTTCTAGACACTGAAAGACCTTAGGCCACCGCCTAAGGTTTTCCCTTCGTACCGTTCCGGCGGCAGCCGCCGGAACAAAACAAAGGCAAGGAAAAGGAGGAAAGAAGAATGGAAGAAAAAATGAGGGCGGACCGCCCGGCGGCCGCGTCCGGGCATCTTTACCATATCGGAGTCAGCCCCGGGGAACTGCCGAGGTATGTTCTTTTGCCGGGGGATCCGGATCGGGTCTCGAAAGTCGGCGAAGTCTGGGACGAGTACTCGCCGGTAGCGGCGCACCGGGAATTCCGCAGTGGCCGCGGTAAATACCAAAGGGCGGATATCGGCATCATGTCCACCGGTATCGGCGCTCCTTCCGCGGCTATCGCTGTCGAGGAGTTGGCGAGCATCGGCTGTGATACTTTTATCCGGGTCGGCAGCACCGGAGTTATCCAAGACGGAATTAACTGCGGTGATCTGATTATTAATACCGGGGCCGTCCGTTTTGACGGGACGACGCCTTACTATGCGCCTCCCGAATATCCGGCGCTGGCCCATTACGAAGTCGTTATCGCGCTGATTGAAGCCTGCGAACGGCTTGGCTACCGATATCATACCGGCATCGGCGCTTCCACGTCTTCTTTCTATACCGGCCAGGCACGGCCGGGTTACGGGGGATTCCGCCAAGGGTGGATGGACAGTCTGATTCCCGATCTGCAGCGGGCCAAAGTCCTTAATTTCGAAATGGAGGCGGCTGCTATCTTCACTTTATCAGCCTTGTTCGGCCTGCGAGCCGGGTGTATCTGTACTGTATTTGCCAATCGGGCCACGAATGAATTCCGGGTGGTCGGAGAAGACCGGGCGATCCGGGCGGCAAGCGAAGCGGTGCTAATCTTGCGCGAATGGGACGGCTGGAAACAGGCGAAAGGAGCGCCGCGTTTCTTCTCCTTCACAGCCGGAACAGAAAGAGATTAGCCGCTGCTGGAGAATATTCGCCGCAGGGGGAAATAATATCTTGGAAAGGAGGCCGGGCAAATGAGCGAAATGGTGCTCGGGATAGAGACAAGCTGCGACGAAACTTCCGCGGCAGTGGTGCGGGACGGGCGCGAAGTCTTGTCTAATGTCATTGCCTCACAGATTGATGTACACCGTAAATACGGCGGGGTTGTGCCGGAGATCGCTTCCCGTAAACATTTGGAGCTGGTCCTTCCGGTAATCCAGGAAGCTCTGGAGAAAGCCGGAGTGGAGCTTGATGATTTGACGGCAGTCGCCGTTACCCGCGGGCCCGGCTTAGTCGGAGCTTTGCTGGTGGGGGTCGCGGCAGCTAAGTCGATTGCTTACGCCCGACGTCTTCCGCTTATCGGTGTTAATCACATCGAAGGACATATTTATGCTAATTTCCTCTCGCTGTCAGAGCCCGAATTCCCTTACCTCTGTCTGATTGTATCCGGCGGTCACAGCGACTTGGTGCTCATTCGCGGCCACGGCGATTACGAGCCGCTGGGGCGGACCCGGGACGACGCGGCCGGGGAAGCGTTCGACAAAGTTGCCCGGGTGATGGGACTCGGTTATCCGGGCGGGCCGCTGATTGACAGCCTGGCCAAGACCGGCAATCCCCAGGCGATCGAACTGCCGCGGGCGAAGCTTGACAACGGGCCGTATGATTTTAGTTTCAGCGGACTGAAGACGGCTGTTATCAATTATCTGCACCGGGCCAAGCAGAAAAGGGAACCGGTAGCAGCGGCGGATCTGGCGGCTAGCTTTCAGCAGGCGATTGTCGACGTCTTAGTTGATAAAACAATCGCGGCGGCGCGGCAATACGGCGCCGTTCGCATCATGCTGGCGGGCGGCGTGGCCGCGAATTCGGCACTGCGCAATACTCTCCGGGCGGCAGCCGCAGCCGACGGCCGGGAACTCTCTGTCCCCCCGCCCGTTCTCTGCACCGACAACGCCGCAATGATTGCCGGCGCCGGTTATTACCGTCTCCGGCGCGGCCGCCCGGCACCGCTCAGTCTGAACGCCGTTCCCAATCTGAAATTGGGGGAAGAAGATTAAGCGGTTGGTTCGGCTGTGGATAAGCTGCGGGCAAGTTTGGGATAAACGGCGGACATGGCCGGGATAAAATGTGAATACTTTCAGTTATGTAAACCGGAACATGTGGACAGAACCGTCGAAAAGCAACAGTTTCAGTCAATTTAACTGTGGGTAAGCCTGTGGATAATGTGGATAGTTTGACATAATCTCAATATGGCTTTCCTGTCCAGCGATAATTATGCGGCATCCGGGGCGATTATGCCGGCGGGATGAGTTTGAGACGAAGGGAAACGAGCCGGAGCAAGCATTGGCGGATATAAACCCGGTTGCAGCAAAATACCTTGCTGCGGCCGGGAAGTCGTCACCGGAACACTGGCTATCCGGATTAACGAATAAAGCGTTTATCCGCTTGCCTCGGGTCCGCCTTTACCGCCGAGCACCGTTCTTTCCCGGGGTGACTTTTCGGATTGCTGCAATAGCTTCTGCGGCAATCGGCTTGTTGACAACGGACGATTTTCCGTCGTGCCGGCGTTGCCTGGCATCGAATAACTGTCGGATTGTTGTTGCTTTCGCCCGCACTGCCTGGCGACCGGGGAAGATATCTGGTGGGGTGTCCTCGGCGACGGCAAGGCGGCTGGCGGGCCGCCGATTGAATTGACGGCAGACCTTAAATTCTTCTCAGCCGGCAGGGATAGGCCGGAGGAAAAAGAATTTAGAAATGAAAGCTTAGGATAGGAGGAAAATGATGTACGAGATACTGCGAAAAGAAATCCTGGCACCGTCCGTCAGCCGCTTCGATATTGCCGCCCCGGCGGTAGCGCGCAAAGCGGCGGCCGGGCAATTTGTCATTCTGCGTTTGCATGCTGCCGGGGAAAGAATTCCCCTGACTATAGCCGACTATGACCGGACAGCCGGGACGGTGACTATTGTTGCGCAGGCGGTCGGAAAAACAACCAGGGAATTGGCAGACATGAAAGCAGGCGATAAACTGAAAACATTCACCGGCCCTCTGGGCCGTCCTTCCGAAGTTGAAAATTACGGCACGGTTGTCTGTGTCGGCGGCGGAGTCGGCATTGCCCCGATTTATCCGATTGCCCGGGCAATGCAGGCAGCCGGGAACGAAGTGATTTCAATTATCGGGGCGCGCAACGAGTCGTTGCTCTTTTTCCGGGAGGAACTGGCCGCTGTAAGCAGTGAACTGCAAATCGCCACTGATGACGGCTCAGCCGGGCGGGCCGGGTTTGTCACCGATATCCTAAAAGATATGCTTATTGCCGGGAAGGAAATCAATTTGGTTATTGCTGTCGGCCCGGTGCCGATGATGCGGGCAGTGGCGGAGACGACCCGGCCGTTCGGAGTGAAGACGACAGTAAGCTTGAATCCGATTATGGTTGACGGCACCGGAATGTGCGGTGCCTGCCGGGTCACCGTCGGCGGAGAAATGAAATTTGCCTGCGTTGATGGACCTGAGTTTGATGCCCATGCCGTCGATTTTGCCGAACTGACAGCCCGGCAAGCGATGTATAAAGGAATGGAGCGAGAGGCCCGGGAACGTTTTGAGGCTGAACACGGAGGTGAATGTGGATGTCGATAAAGAAAAGGCATCCTATGCCGGTGCAGGATGAACAGATGCGGCGGTGCAATTTTGACGAAGTGGCTCTTGGCTACGGCGAAGCGGATGCTCTCGCCGAGGCGGAGCGCTGTCTGCATTGTCCCAATCCGGCCTGTGTCACCGGCTGCCCGGTTGCTGTGGATATCCCGGCTTTCATCGCGGCTCTCCGGCAACGCGACTATGGCGGGGCTATCGCCAAAATTAAGGAGACGAACAGCCTCCCGGCCGTCTGTGGCCGGGTCTGTCCCCAGGAAGACCAATGCGAGAAAAACTGCGTGCTGGCCAAAGCCGGCCAGCCGGTGGCGATCGGCCGGTTGGAGCGTTTTGCGGCTGACCGGGAAGACAGTGCAGTGCAAACGCCGGCTCCGCCGGATCAGGATGCCCCGCGGGTGGCCGTCGTCGGCTCCGGCCCGGCCGGGTTGACGGCGGCCGGGGACTTAGTCAAACTGGGATACCGCGTCACCGTGTTCGAAGCTTTACATTTGCCCGGCGGTGTTCTCAGTTACGGGATTCCGGAGTTTCGCCTGCCAAAATCGATTGTCCGGCGGGAAGTGGATTATTTGCGCCGGCTTGGCGTGGAAATTGTGACGGATACGGTTGTCGGCAAGACGGTGACAGTCGACGAACTGCTGGCGGATGGGTATGCGGCTGTCTTCGTGGGAACCGGAGCGGGTCTGCCCGGTTTTCTGGGAATCCCGGGGGAGAACCTGAATGGAGTGTATTCCGCCAACGAGTTTCTCACCCGGATTAATCTGATGCAGGCTTACCGTTTTCCGGCAGCGGACACACCGGTGTTCGTTGGCCGCAAAGTGGCGGTTGTCGGCGGCGGCAATGTGGCGATGGATGCCGCCCGCTGCGCCGTCCGGCTGGGGGCGGCGGAGGCGGCCATTGTTTACCGTCGCTCGGAGGCCGAAATGCCGGCCCGGCAAGAGGAAGTGGAGCATGCCAAGGAAGAGGGAGTGCAATTTAATCTTCTGACCAGTCCGGTGCGGATTGAGGGCGGCAAGGAGGGCTGGGTCACCGGACTTACTTGTGTCCGGATGGAACTGGGCGAACCGGATAAGTCGGGAAGAAGGCGTCCCCGTCCGGTGGAGGGCTCGGAGTTTTTCCTGGCCTGCGATACTGTTGTTGTCGCCATCGGACAGAGCCCCAACCCCCTTGTTTTGCAGACGACGCCAGGTTTGGCGGCCGAGCCTTGGGGTGGCATCACCGCTGATGAGGCAACCGGGAAGACGACCAAAGAAGGTGTTTATGCCGGCGGCGACGCGGTGACCGGAGCGGCGACGGTGATTAAAGCTATGGGCGCCGGCAAGCAGGCGGCGGCGGCCATTCACCGCCAGCTCAGCCGGCAGAAGAGATAACCCGAAAGGAGGTTAATCAGATTGGACGAACGCAGAGAGCTGTATCTCGCAATGTTGCGGAAAATGGTGACTATCCGCCTGTTTGAGGATAAGGCGGTCGAAATGCACAGTGCCGGCCGGGCGGCCGGACGGATTCTGCCCCAGACGGGGGCGGAAGGGGTGGCTGTGGGAACCGGTTCTGTCTTGCGGGAAGACGATTTCATCACCAGCACGCACCGTCCGAACGCTCATCTGATTGCCAAGGAGATTGAACTTGGACCGATGTTGGCGGAAATCTGCGGCCGGAGCGCCGGTTCGTGCGGCGGCAAGGGCGGTCCCATGCATATCGCCGATGTCAGACGGGGGATTCTCGGGGCGAACGGAATCGTCGGCGGCGGGTTCCCGCTGGCGGTGGGCGCGGCGTTTGCGCTCAAGTACAAAGGGACTGACGCTGTTGCCGTCTGCTTTTTCGGGGACGGGGCGGCTAACCAGGGCTCTTTCCACGAAGCTTTGAATCTGGCCGCCATCTGGCGGCTGCCGGTCATATTTGTCTGCGAGAACAATTATTACGGGATGTCCATGAGCGCCGCGGAGCATCTGAGCGTAGCAAATGTGGCGGACCGGGCGGCAGCTTACGGGATGCCCGCCCGGATTGTCGACGGCAATGATGTCCTGACTGTTTACGCAGCCGCGGCGGAAGCGGTCAGTCAGGCGCGGGACGGCGCCGGCCCTTGTCTGATTGAATGCAAGACGTTCCGGCGGGGCGGACATTCGGCGGATGATGCGCAGCCATATCGCCCCAAGGACGAACTGGCCAACTGGCAGGAAAAAGACCCGATTCTCCGCCTGAAAAGCATGATCTTGCGGGAAGGAATTGCAACGGAAGCAGAATTGCGGGCGATTGACACGGCAGCGGCACAAGAGATTGCCGCCGCCGTCGAATACGCGGAGGCCGCTGCCTGGCCGGAGCCGGCTGATGCCTTGCGTGATGTGTACAGTGAATAACCGGAACGGAGGTGAAACAATGCGCGAGATTACATTTGCCGAGGCGTTGAATGAAGGGCTGCGGGAAGAAATGGAACGGGATAATACCGTTTTCATCGCCGGGGAAGAAGTCGGCTTTACCGGCGGCATCTATGGAGTAACAAAAGGATTGATGGCGAAATTCGGCCGGGAAAGGGTCAGGGATACGCCGATTTCGGAGACGGCCATCATCGGTTTGGCCAACGGGGCGGCGGCGGCCGGACTGCGGCCGCTGGTGGAGATCATGTATCAGGATTTTATGGCTGTCTGCATGGACCAGATTGTCAATCAAGGCGCGAAAATGACATATATGTTCGGCGGCCAGGTCAAACTTCCCCTCGTCATCCGGACCCAATGCGGAGTCGGCCGTCAGCAAGGAGCCCAGCATTCCCAAAGTCTGGAGGCGTGGTTTGCGCATATCCCCGGCCTGAAAGTGGTGATGCCGTCTACTCCTTACGACGCCAAAGGGCTGATCAAAACGGCCATTCGGGACAACAACCCGGTTATCTTTATCGAACATAAAATGCTTTACCGGCTGAAAGGCTCCGTTCCGGAGAGGGAATATGTGATCCCGCTGGGGCAGGCGGATGTCAAGCAGGCCGGCGATGCGGTGAGCATTGTCGCCACCTCGTGGATGGTCCATAAGGCATTGGCGGCCGCGGCGGAATTGGCGCAGTCAGGGATTGCCTGTGAAGTGATCGATTTGAGGACTGTCAGCCCCTGGGATAAAAGGACCGTGCTCGAATCGGTGCGAAAGACGGGGCGCCTGGTGATAGTGCACGAAGCAGTCCGGACCGGCGGCTTCGGGGGTGAAGTGGCCGCGACAGTTGCCGAGGAAGCCTTTGCGGCTCTTAAAGCCCCAATTCGGCGGGTGACCGCCCCGGATATTCCGGTTCCGTTCAGTCCTCGCTTGGAGGAGTATTTCATTCCGGAAGCGAAAGATATTATCGCGGCAGTTAAAGATGTCCTCGGCTACCAGCGCGCCTAAAACTTCACGTGCCGCAAATAAAACATGAGGGGGTTGACCATGAAGAAAAACAGGCTGCGGGAGATAATGCAGGCCGGCGGGAACGTCATCGGCCTCTTCATCAGTACTCCCGACCCGTCCATCGTTGAGGTACTTGGCTACGCCGGATTTGACTTTGGCATCATGGACATGGAGCACGGTCCCAACGATACTGTCGTTGCTGAAAACATGATGCGGGCAGCCGATGTCACCGGGATGACTCCGGTTGTCCGGGTAACCACGAATCATCCTTCTTTGATTTTGCGGGCCCTTGATTCCGGGGCGATGGGTGTCATTATTCCGCAGGTCAACGATTATGAGAGTGCTCTGCAGGCGGCCAAGTCGGCCAGATACGCGCCTGCCGGTATCCGGGGCATGGCTTTGGGAACCCGGGCAACAAAATACGGTGTCTACGGGCGGGATGAATATCTGAAGTTCGCCGCGGAAGAACCGCTGGTAATCGTTCAGGCGGAGACAAAGGAAAGCATGGAGAATCTGCCGGAGATATTGAAGATTTCCCTGATTGATATGATCTTTATCGGTCCTACCGATCTTTCGCAGTCACTGGGTTACCCCGGGAAGATTGATCAGCCGGAAGTGCAGGCGGCAGTTCATTCCATCGTTAAAACGGCCCGGGCCGCCGGGAAATTTGTCGGTCTTTTTGTTCGCAGTGTCGACGAGGCCAAGTATTGGGCTGAGCAGGGTGTTCAGTTCCTGGCGGTCGGCGGGGACAAGGGGTATCTTTTCCGGGCGGCGAAAGAGGCGGTAACGGCGCTGGCGGAGAATAAATAAGTTTGTGAACAAAGCCCCCGGTCCGCGGCCCGGGGGCTTTTTAATTCATTCATCCTTAAGGCCCAGAAAACCGGTTCCGCGGCGGGAAGACGAACTGCAGCTAAGGCCGGTAATTTCCGGGTTAACAATTCCGGATAGTTGTGGTATTCTCATAGCAGGAAGATTTCAAGCCCGGCAGGGAGCGCCTGAAGGGGGGAGAAAGGTGCTGAAAGTTGGCATACCAAGAGCTCTGGCTTATTATAGTTACTATCCTCTCTGGGAAACGTTTTTTACCGAGATCGGAGCGCAAATCGTCGTCTCCGAGCCGACTAATAAGGATATCCTGAACGCCGGGGTAAAGGATACGGTTAATGACGCTTGTGTGCCGATTAAAATTTATCACGGGCATGTGGCCAGTTTGCGGGAGAAAGTCGATTATCTGTTTATTCCCCGCTTGGTCAATATCAATCGTCTGACGACCTTCTGCCCTAAATTCCTGGGGTTGCCCGAGATGATACGGAGTTCAATGGACGGTCTGCCGCCAATAATTGACGTCCGAGTCGATCTCCGCCGCGGACGGTACGAGCTATTCAAGATCTGCTGTCGGGTTGGCCGGATATTCACCCGGAATTATTGGCGGATTCTTCAGGCTTACCGGAAGGCGCTGACTGTTTTCCGACGCTTTAAGGGATTGCTGGAGCAGGGGTTTACCCCGGAAAACGCCATCGAGATTATTTACCATCCGGAAAAAAACGCCGCTTCGCCGCCCTCACCCCTTGTAAGGCAATTGCGTCTTGCTCTCCTCGGCTATCCGTACGAGATTTATGATCAATATGTGAGCGTGGATGTGGTCGGGAAACTAAAGGCCATGGGGGTTTCGGTCATCACCGCCGATATGATTCCGGCCAGGCAACTGATGCGGCAGGCGGGGAAAATAGCGAAGACGCTGTTCTGGACATATAGCGACCAGGCCATTAAGGCGGCTTATCACTTTTTTGAGAAGCGGGACATCGACGGAATAATCCATGTCACGGCGTTCGGCTGCGGTCCCGACTCGATGGTGGATAAGCTGATTGAAATCGAAGCCCGCGGTCGGCGCGGGGTGCCGTATTTATCACTGATGATTGATGAGCAAACGGCGGAAGCCGGATTAATGACGCGGCTGGAAGCTTTTGTTGATATGCTGCGGCTGAGGAGGCGCCTTGATGAACATAACATACCCGTATCTCGGTAATTCGCCGCTTGCCTTCAAAAATTTTCTGGAAGCCTTCGGTCACACGGTTGTGCTGCCGTACCGTCCGAGCAAGCGAACGCTTGATTTGGGAGTGAAGTACGCCCCCGAATTTGCCTGCCTGCCGTTGAAAATAGTGTTGGGAACGTTCATCGAAGGCTTGGAGCGCGGCGCCGATACTCTCGTAACGACGGGCGGTGTCGGGCCTTGCCGGGCGGGGCAGTACGCCCAAATCCAGGAGAAGATTTTGCGCGACTTGGGATACGAGTTTGAAATGATTGTCTTCGAACCGCCCCGGCGGGATTTTTGCGGCGTCGCCCGCAATATTAAATATCTGACGAACCGCCGGCCGCTGTCCGAAATTTGGCGGGCCGGGATACTCCTCTGGCAAAAGTTGAAACTGTGTGATGACCTGGAGCGCCTTTCGCATCGAATCCGACCGCGGGAGACGGTCCGGGGGAAGACGTCGAAAGCATATCAGACGGCACTCGATATCGTTCACGCAGTGAAGACGGCGGCTGAAGTCAAAGAAGCGGGCGAAAAAGCTTTTGCCGTTTTGCGGTCGGTTCCGCAGGACCGGCAGCGCCGTGTTCTGCGCATCGGAATGGTGGGGGAGATTTATGTACTGCTCGAACCGGCAGCGAATCTGGAGATGGAAGAAATGCTGGGCGAGATGGGCGTCTGGCTCGATCGCTCCATGTTTTTATCCGGCTGGACCGGGTCCAATGTTGTGCTGGATATGCTGCGGATGACCGGGGAAAAGGATGTCAAACGGGCGGCAGCGCCGTATTTGCCCGAGATGATTGGCGGCCACGGTCAGGATTCGGTCGGACATACAGTTCTTTATTCCAGGCAAGGGTATGATGGCGTCATTCAGATTGCTCCGTTTACGTGCATCCCGGAGATAGTGGCAAAAAGCATTTTGACGAAGATCAGCCGTGAACGCCAAATACCGGTGTTAACTGTCTTCTTTGACGAGCAGACGGGAAAAGCGGGGCTGCAGACGCGTCTGGAGGCTTTCGCCGACTTGCTGCGCCGGCGGAAAGACAAAAAGGAGGCAATTGCCGGATGAACGGATATCTTGGGGTGGACGTCGGCTCGGTCAGCACAAATCTGGCCGTGGTCGGTGCCGACGGAACAATAATGGAAACAATCTATCTGCGCACCCGCGGCCAGCCAATTCAAGTCGTGCAGGAAGGTCTGCGGGAATTGGCCGGGAAGCTTCCTGCCGACATTGTAATCGCCGGCGCCGGCACCACCGGCAGTGCCCGCTATCTGTCGGCCGCCATCGTCGGCGCCGACAGCGTTAAAAATGAGATAACGGCGCATGCGGTGGCGGCGTCCTTTGTCGTGCCCGACGTCCAGACGGTGCTCGAAATCGGCGGGCAGGATTCGAAAATCATCATGCTGCGAAACGGCGTGGTGTCCGATTTTGCCATGAATACTGTATGCGCTGCCGGGACAGGCTCTTTTCTTGATCACCAGGCCCAACGCCTGAATATCCCCATCGAAGAGTTCGGCGGACTCGCTTCCGCTTCCGCGGCGCCGGTTCGGATTGCCGGACGCTGCTCGGTATTTGCCGAGTCGGATATGATTCACAAGCAGCAGTTGGGGCACCGGACGGAGGATATCATCCGGGGGCTTTGCGAGGCACTGGTGCGCAATTATCTGAACAATGTGGCCAAAGGGAAGGAGATTCTGCCGCCTGTTGTCTTCCAAGGGGGAGTGGCGGCCAATGTGGGAATCCGGGAAGCCTTCCAACGGGAGCTTGGGCTGGAAATCATCGTGCCGGAACATTACGGTGTAATGGGAGCCATCGGGGCTTCTCTGCTGGCCAAAGAAGCGGTGGCGGAGACCGGGACGACTAATTTCAAAGGCTTTGGGGTTACCGACGTGGCTTACCGGGCGCGCAGTTTCGAATGCAGCGGCTGTCCCAACCGATGCGAAGTAGTGGAGATCATGATGGATGAGAAAGTTGTCGCTCGGTGGGGAGGAAGGTGCGGACGCTGGGATATAATCTGATTTAAGGGAAAATTCTTCTGATAATGCCTAAATTCAAATATTTTCACCGGTAAGAAGGATATTATATACCCGTGGAGAAATATTAAGCGGATTGGAGACCGGGCTAAATGACTGCCAAATGTTTATGCTTGGAAGTGTTCACTCGAGGGAGCAGCCTATTAATAAAGGCAGTCTTTTGTCACGTCAGGGCCAAAAACCACCCAATGTTGGGCAGAGAGGATGAGGGGAATGTTTTCAGATCGGCAAGTGGAAATCTTCATCGGTGCTTTCGGAAGCGGCAAAACGGAAGTTTCCATCAATTATGCGCTGGCCCTCCGGCAAGCGGGTCATGATGTCATTTTCGCCGACATGGACGTGGTGACGCCGTATTTCCGTTCCCGGGAAGCGAGAGCCGAACTTGAGGAACAGGGTATCAAGGTTATTGCGCCGCCGATGGGTTCCGACAGTCCGGCCATACCGGCGGAAGTGCTGCTGTCACTGCAGAGTCGCGGGAATAAGCGCATCGTTCTCGATGTCGGCGGCGACAAGCACGGCGCGATTGCCATCGGCCAGTTCAAGCCGCATTTGCCGGAAGGGAGCTATCATTTTAATTTCGTTATCAATACGAACCGGCCGTTTACGAGTACGGAAGAAGGCATTATGTACATTCTTGGCGAGGTCGAGGCGGTGTCGCGTCTGAAGACGACCGCTTTGATTAATAATACCAATCTTGGGCCTGAGACGACGGTTGAGGATGTTAAGAGCGGCAGCGCTCTCATCCAGCAAATCGCCGATAAGCTCGGTGTGCCGGTTCGTTTTGTGGCGATGAGTGATGAAGTGGCTGAAAACGTGAAGGAGGGCGACTTCGCCCAGCCTGTTTTCAAGCTGGATTTGTTCATGGTGCCGGCCTGGCGCGATGGCGGCTATGACGGGGTCACGCGCCTCGGCAATAAAGGCGGTAAATATAAAGCAGCCATGAAAAGGGAATATTGGTTAAAGTAATTGTTTTTAGCTGTCTGTAGCATAATACAAAGAAAGGAGGATTGAAATGCCAAAACCGGTTGTTAATGAAGAAAGATGCAAAGGTTGTGAATTGTGCACGGTAGCCTGCCCGAAAGGCATCATGGCGTTATCGGAAAAAATAAATGCGGCTGGTTACCACCCGGCGGTCTGCACCGACGAGGCCGAATGCATCGGATGCGGTTTCTGCGGACGGATGTGCCCGGACAGCGCTATCGAGGTGTACAAGTAAAGGAAAATTCAGGTAAGGAAGGAGAGATAAAGAGATGGCAGGCAAAAGAGTTCTGATGAAGGGTAACGAAGCTGTCGCCGAGGCCGCCGTTCGGGCTGGGTGTCGCTATTTCTTCGGTTACCCGATTACCCCGCAAAACGAAATTCCCGAATATCTTTCCAAAAGACTGCCGGAAGTCGGCGGCGAATTTCTGCAGTCCGAAAGCGAACTGGCTGCTGCCAACATGCTGTACGGCGGCGCCGGGGCCGGCGGGAGATGCATGACATCTTCCTCAAGCTGCGGTATCAGCCTGAAATCGGAAGGCATCTCCTATATTGCGGCAGCAGAGGTTCCTTGCGTTATTGTCGACATGTCCCGGCGCGGCCCCGGTATCGGCGGCTTGCAGCCGACCCAGTCGAGCTACCGTCAGGCCACCAAAGGCGGCGGCCACGGCGGTTATCGCTGCCTCGTCTTCTGTCCGTCTTCCGTGCAGGAAGCGGCCGATATGATGCAGGATGCATTTGAAATGGCCGAAAAGTACCGGATGCCGGCTTATGTTTATGCCGATGGTCTGATTGGTCAAGTTATGGAACCGCTGACCTTGAAAGATTTCGTGGATGTCGATACGATAGCCAAGAAGCCTTGGGCTGTTTCCGGCCCGGCCGGCCGTCCGCGGAACATGGTCAACTCCGGGATGCCGGAAGAGAAATACGAGTATTTCCATAAAGAAAAATATCCGTCAATCGAGAAAGCCGAGCAGAAATGGGCTGACGAAAATCTGGCGGACGCTGAGTATGTTGTAACCGGTTTTGGCACCGTCGGTCGGATTGCGGCGACAGCGGTCAAGAAGGTCCGGGAAAAGACCGGCAAGAAGATTGGCTTTATTCGCCCGCTTCTGGCCTGGCCATTCCCGCAGAAAGGCTATGACAAGATTCCCGATTCCGTGAAAGGTATCCTCTGCATCGAAGCTAACGGCGGTCAGATGGTCGAAGATGTGAAACAGGCAATCAACGGTCGCATTCCCGTCTACTTTGAAGGCACCTACGGCAGCACCATGCCGACGGTAGACGAAGTCGAAGCAATGATCGAGAAATTAGGCACTGGCAAGGAGGTGCGTTGGTAATGGAAAAGGTTTATGCGAAACCGGCATCCTTGTTGAACATTCCCCTGCATTATTGTCCGGGCTGCACCCACGGTATCGCCCATAAGCTGATCGCCGAATGCATTGACGAATTCGGCATTCGGGAAAAAACGATCGGTGTTGCGGGTATCGGCTGTTCCTTCCTCAATTATTTCGATATTGACGTGATCGGCGCAGCGCACGGGCGGGCACCGGCGACTGCTTCAGGGGTCAGAAGAGTCCAGCCCGATGCGTTCATCTTCACTTATCAAGGCGACGGTGACTGCAGCACAATCGGAGCGGCGGAAGCCTTGCACGCGGCCGCCCGGGGCGAAAGAGTCACCACGTTCATGATTAACAACGGTGTGTTTGCGATGACCGGGGGGCAGAAGTCGGCGACGACCCTGCTGGGTCAGAGAACGACCACTACGCAGGACGGCCGCGAGGCGAAAAGGGACGGGATTCCGATTAAATTCGCCGAGATTATCGCTCAGGTTCCGGGTGCCGCTTACGTTGCCCGGGGGGCTCTTAACTCCATTCCGAATATCGCCAAAGCGAAAAAGTACATTAAAAAAGCGATCGAACTGCAGCTTGAAGGCAAGGGTTACTGCTTCGTTGAACTTCTCTCTACTTGCCCGACCAACTGGGGTCTTCACCCGAAAGAAGCCTTGAAGTGGACGGAAGAGAAGCAGATTCCTTACTTCCCGCTTGGTGAACTCAAAACTCCCGAGGAGGTGGCCTAAGTGGCGTTGGAATTCCAATTAGCCGGTTTCGGCGGTCAGGGTATCATGGTTATGGGTCAGGTCATGTGCTACGCCGGTCTTGATGAAGGCAAGCATGTATCTTGGTTCCCGTCCTACGGCGCGGAAATGCGCGGCG
>JBMNPB010000032.1:0-29408 GCA_050943375.1 bacterium | reverse complement strand
TTTTCCGGCCACAATATAAACAGGCTGTCGAGAGCATGCGGCAGCCAACTCAAGGCGAGGAGGAGTCGGACATTGGCCAAGAACAAGGATAACAACAAGAGTGGCAGCAAGGGCAACTTGACGGGCCGGAGCGGCTTGAATGCCCGCGGCGCAACGAACCGATCGGCACTCGACTATGAATTCGGTCGTGAATTCGGCGGTATGGCAGGCGAAAACGCGGGCTACAGCGCCAAGAAGAGCCCTGGAGCAACCGGCACGAACAAAGCCAAAACCGACAAGTACTCACAGTAGCCTTTTGCCGCCGGCGTTCCGGTATGTTCGGTTCCTGACAGTAAATCACGCCTTTAAACCGGCGGCAAGGCACCCCGGACGGTTTTTCCGGGGTGCCTCCCTATAAAAAGACATGGAAGCTAACGATGTCCACGCTATACAGTTTCAAAAAGATAAGGGCTAGTTTTGACCGAAATATTGGTTCAAAGCGATTATGCCGTACTTCCCTTTCAGGTTACAGAAAGCAAGAAAATGTTTTCTTCATTAACTATCGCGGCTGTTCATCCTCTTGTCCGCAGGTCGGTTGCTGCCATTGTGTGGGTAACGGCCGGAATTTTCACCACATTTTTTCCCACCGACTTGGATGACCAAGTCCAGGCCATTAATCGAGGTATTATCCCGTTTACGCTAGGCAAAGCTTTAGCTGCAAGCAAGAAAACAATCCTTCCCAGAAAACAGAAAACCTCTGGACCAGTTTTTCAACCGGGCAAAGGTTTTTCTGGTTTTGTCTCTTGCCATCTTCGGCTCAGTCATCCACGGTATTACCCTCAATGTTTCCGGAATATGCGTCCGGGGCAAAATTTACGCACAAGCATCCGCCATTTCCAACAGAGCACGGGCGGTTGCGGATAGCTCTTCGATACTGGCCGAAATCTCCTCGGCGGCCGCCGCCTGTTGCTCGGTAATTGCCGAACTTTCGCCCAGGCTATCGGTAATTTGCCGCAGAGAAGTCTCGATCCCTTCCAAAAAGTCCGTTATTTTGGCTACCGCGTCGCCACTTGACAAGGCTAGTTTTCTCACTTCATCGGCCACGACTGCAAAACCGCGTCCATTTTCCCCGGCGCGGGCCGCCTCGATGGAAGCGTTCAAGCCGAGAATATTTGTCTGTTCGGCGATATCCAGGATAAACCGGACAATATCATCCGTATGCCGGACTGTCTCACTAATTCTTCCGGCATCACGATTAATGTCTTCCATGGCCGAAGCTACCTGGGAAGCACCAACGGCGTATTGGCTTGCCGTAGCGCCGATTGCCTGTGCCGTGTCCGTCAAGCTGCGGGCGACCCGCAGCAATTCCTCCCGATTTGTATGCACCATGACGGTACATATCGAGCCGAGACAACTGCCATCCGTTCCCCGGATGGGTGCCGCGCAGACAGTGACGGGAATATTGTCGATTCTCTCCGAACCCGTCGCTTTCCGGTTTTCCGCCAGACAGCGGCGGACCACCGCCATTTCGATCGGCTGCTCCGCCCGGAGCTTCAGGTCAATTCTCCGCCCGGGAACGTATTTCAGAACGTGGTTCGTATCAGTGACAAAAGCGGCTGTATCCAAAGTAGTGGCTTCATTAAGAAAATCGAGGGCATCCAGATATTTTCGGTACTGTTCTAACATCTTCAACTCCCCCTCCGCAAGGATTTCTGTGCGCCGGCGGCAGGTTTTCCATTGACAGCGGCGAAACAATTTCTGACTATTATTATATTATCGGTGCTCCGTACCGGAATATTTACTCCCAAGAATCAGGATAAAGGAGGTTTTATAGTGTCGGAGGAACGTTGTCGCCATCCGGCTGGGCCGAAGACTCCTTTTTGGCGGAAATTACCCGGTTTCCAGTGAGGCAAGCCGCCAGTGATGGCAGTTGCCATCATTTTCTATGCCGGTCTCCTGTGTTGGCTTATCCGGCTGCTTGTCCGGGCTAGCTAGCCATTTGTTACTTATTCCGCCATAAATCACGAAAAGCTTTCTTTTGTCTGACGCCTCCTTAGGCTGCGCCGTTAAGCGACCGCGCCAAAGGGCTTTTTTTTACTCCGATTGCGCGGCGTTTGCTCTGATATCCCTTTCATGAAAGAAAACAAGCTGCTGCTTACGCCCGTCAACCTCGAATGAACAAATTCGGCGGCAGTCTTTCCCGCATCGGTTTGGTATAGCTGCCTGTAAGCCCGTAAGCGGCCCGCAGGGGATTGAACATCTGATAAAAGGCGTCTTTGTACTCCTTGTCTGCTCCTCCCCTCCGGTACAGCAAGGCATAGTCAGCGGTGAGATGCGGAAACTCTTTGTCCAGGAAAGCCAGGAAATGCTGGCGCGCCCGACCGCGCAGATAAAGTGTTCCCGGCAGGAAATAATCGACTCCACTCTCTTTGGCCAGGGCGAGAAGCGTGGTGCAGTTATCCCGGGAGTCGGTCAGACGGGGGATAACCGGCATCATATGCAGCCCGGTGGAGGCATTCGTACGGGCAAATTCCCGCAAAACGCGACCGCGCTCGCCTATCGCAGCTGCTCCCGGCTCCAGCAAAGTCCGCAGCGATTCGTCCGCGGTAGTGATTGTTACGGCGACATTAACGTATGTCAAACCGGACAGTTCGGCAATCAGATCATAATCCCGTAAGATAAGAGACGATTTGGTGGAAATGATAGCCGGGTTTTGGTATTTAATCATCAGCCGCAGGATTTCCGGCATCAGCTGGTATTCCGCTTCCGCCGGCTGATAGCTGTCCGTCACCCCGCCAATATTAATGACTTCTCGTCGCCAATCCGGACTTCGGAGTTCTTTCTCCAGCGCTTCGGCAATATTCGTCTTGACGAAGATATCGCCGGCGAAATCTCCGCTCGCTAAATAGCGGTGCGAATCCATCGCGTAGCAGTATTGGCAGGCGTGCTCACACCCGCGGTAAATATTAAGGTCCCATCCGTAAGGAATCTTCCTTTTCAGCTTAGTCAGCGCACCCTGGACCTTCATCACACAGTAACCCACGCCCGTTTCACCATCCCTCTTCCCGGCTGCCGGATTGCCCGCCAACCGGAATCTGCCAGCCCATCCATTATAACCGATATTGCCGGCAGAGAAAAGGAACGCCCAGCTGCCTGCACTTGCAGATGCAGCAGCAGAAAAGAATATTCGTGTCCGGCTTGGGCATTGCTTCAGCCCAAAAACTCCAGCACTTTGCTTAACACAGCGCGGGAAAGCATTTTCCCGCGCTGCTCCATAATGTGATCCAGCTGTGATTTCTGCTTCAAGTCACCCGTCAGAACGATACTGGCGACTTGGCACCAGCCAACTTGAATTGGTTTAATAGCTAGAACTCCGCCAAGGATGCCGGCGATCACCATTATCTGAGAAGGAGTAGGCGGCGCAAGGTCGTCTACTCCTTCGTTTTTCTCCCCAGCGCCGGCCGCATCGGCATTTAGTCCTAATCCTGTCAATAATTGATTGATGAACGTATTGAGCAAATTGATCGGAGACATCAGCCATCCCCTTGTCTGCAGCAGTCACGGCAAAATTATCGGTGGTTCTGATACGGGAGCAGAAGCACTGCGGCTGGCGGCAAAGAGAATAAGCAAAGCCGTCGTAATAATGAGAAATAAATCATGACTGCTTTGCTCCTGCGTCGGCAAACCCATCACCCCTGACATTCTTTTGGTTTTGCTATATATACGACGGCGGGACACAACTGCCACAGTGAGCGCAGCGCGGCGGCAGGACTAATGTCGCCCGGTCCGAAACTATAATTATCTGATATAAGGGGGATCTGTAGTGGCAGGAAAACATGGGGTAATTATTATTCGCGATAAGGTGAAACCGGGCGATCTGGGGATGCTGCTGTATCTGCACGGAACAATATACGCTGCCGAACGCGGCTATGATCTGAGCTTTGAGGGTGATATCGCTGCTTCGCTCGGCCGCTTCGCGGCCGAGAAGGCTGGCGGCGGCAGCAATCTCTGGATCGCAGAAAGCGGCAGGCGGGTCGTTGGCACGGTCGGGATTCTTCGCCGGGCAGACGGAGAAGCTCAGCTGCGCTGGATCCTTGTGCATCCGGACTTTCGCCGGCGCGGCCTCGGCGGCAGATTGCTGTCCGCCGCCGTAGATTACTCTCGTCGCTGCGGCTACCGGCATGTTTACTTAAACCATGTCGAGCCGGATTCCCCCGCCCTCCCGCTTTATCTGGCTCTGGGCTTTCGAGAGACGGACCGGCGGGATGTCCGGCTTTGGGGCAAGCAGTTCACAAGCATTGCCTATCGCCTCGATTTGGCCTGACATTGGCGGCAATGTCCTTGTCTGTACTGTTATGACAAGCAAAAACGACAGCGTGTGCCGTCGTTTACTTCGTGTATTTGTCCGCTACTTTGGAAGCCCCGTAGGAATCTGGCTTAATCCGTGGGGAGAAGCCACTCCCCACCACCATGCCGATGACTTCCCGGATTAACTCCCGCGTCCGCCCTGCCTGCCCCACATCCAGATGGATTTCCACATTCAGCAAATCAAGTTGCTCATCCAAACCCGTCGCTGCCAGCTTGCCGGCAATGCGACTCGCCACTTCCAGGCTGAGCGAAGTCTCATAGAAGATTTTCTGCCGCAGACTATAAATATTGTGAAGTTTCTGCCGGTGGTAGAAATAGCGGGCCCCCTTACCGACGCGGTGGATGATAATCGCGGTCACGAAATTCACTTCATCTTCGCGCATCTGTGAATCCGTTCCGACTATCAGCTTGTATGTCATATCGGGACCTTCGCCGATATAGCGGATAATCTCTTCGAACATATCCTCGAAGCTGACAGCCCCTTTCGTCGGGCTGGTGAATTCCCTTTCCACCATTATCTCACGTCCCTTCGATCGGTCTCAGCCGCCAATAAATTGCTCAGAACCGCGAAATCAGCCATATCCAGATTTTCCCCCCGCTGGAGCGGGTCGATGCCGGCCTGCTCCAGCAGGCGTTGCAGAGCAGCCTTGTCCGATACGGTGGCGGGAGAATGCGAAAGAGCATTGAGCATAGTCTTGCGCCGATGCTGAAAGGCCGCCTTGACGACGCTGAAAAACAACTTCTCGTCCGTTACGCTCACCGGAGGCTCCTCTCGCCGGGTCAGCCGCAGAACGGCGGAACTGACCTGCGGCGGCGGGTGAAAAACCGTCCGTGGGATTTCGGCAATGATTTCCGCCTCCGTCCGGTATTGCACGGCAATTGAAAGAGCGCCGTAAATTTTCCCGCCCGGCCGGGCGACAATGCGTTCGGCCACTTCCTTTTGCACCATTACCACCAAAGTCTTAAAGCCGCAGTTGTCTTCGAGCACCCGAAACAAAATAGGCGTGGTGATATAATATGGCAAATTGCCGACCAATTTTCGCCGGTACTTCCCTTCACTGTCGGCTTCGGCCAGAAGTCCCGGCAGGTCCACGGCTAAAATATCGCCTTCGACTACCGTGACATTGTCGTAACCGGACAGTGTATCCCGCAGGACGGCAATCATATTCCGATCAATTTCCACAGCAACAACCAGCCCGGCCTGTCCAGCCAATGCCTGAGTCACTGTTCCAATGCCGGGTCCCACTTCCAACACCAGATCGTCACGGGTGAGGCCGACGGCGGCAACAATCTTATTGAGAATATTCTCATCGGTCAGGAAATTCTGCCCGAATGTTTTGCGCGGATGCAGACCATAGCGGCGCAGGATTGCCACGGTTGCTCCCGGGGTGACGATTTTTTCCTTCTCCATAGCCAACCTCCCGGATTCCTGCCGGAAGAAACAATATTATTGTTCACATTTTTCGCGGGATTTATGAAAATGAAGGGCAGGTATCCCCTGCCCGGTCAGTCGCTGACAAGATAAACTTTCACTTTCCGCATTCCCCAATTGACAGCTTCGGCCTCGGTGTCAACACAGATGTCGATTCGGTTGCCTTTGATAGCCCCACCAATATCCCCGGCAACGGCAAAGCCGTAGCCCTCGACATAAACCTTGCTCCGCAACGGGATTACGTCAGGATCGACGGCAATGATTCCCCGCTCAGCCGGCATCCCGAGATAGGTATAGCCGGTCGACCAGGACGGATCGGGGTAATACGCCGTCGCAGTTACTTCCAATACTTTATCGTACCGGAACGTCTCGCCGCCGCGGGATACAGTCCGCTGCGTCCCTACCGCGACTACTCTGGGAATAGCCGCCTGGATAACTGTGCGAGAAATGACTTCGCTTTCTGTCGCTGCACTATCTTCGTATACTCTCCGGTAGACAACTTCAGTCAGACCGGGCTGGCCTTCCTGCAAGACTTTGGTCGTCCCGTAAGCGAGGGAAGAATCATTCTTTCTTTCCACTGGGACGGGGAGGGTCTCCTGTACCACCTCCGTCTTTTCCGCAACGCGAACGACCCGAATGGTCATCCCCGGAACAACTGCTGCCGTAAGCGAAGGTTCGCACCGGTCGAGCTCTCCCAGTTCAATTCCCGTCTCCTGCAAGGCGGCGCCGACTGTCGGCTGCGCCGTCCGGATGTCACGAACGGCACCGTCGGCCAACACTTGGGCCCGCACCGCCCGGACAACGGTAATTCGCATTCCTTCAGTTGCCCGGACGCCAGGCTCCGGTGCAACAATGTCGCCCTCATTCAGAGTGATTCCCTGCTGCTCCAGTACCGCGGCAACATTATAAGCATACGTAACGACTTGCTTCTCCTGTCCCTGGACCGTGACGACAACAGTTTTTCTGGCCCAGGCAACTCCCGTCAGCAACAACACAGCTACCAGGAAAGCAATGCAAACAAAACCGGTTCGCTGATTCCGAAAGCTCATCTTAGCACCTCCGGGCAGCAATTATTTATAGTCATATTTTAGCCGATTAGCGCCAGACTGTCAAACTGCTGCCCCTGATGCGTCATTTTAGGCTCTCCTGCCGACAACGACTCTCACATCTACTGTTATCGCAGCGAGGTCCGCCGGCCGCACCGCCCGGAGATTTTGCTCCGGCGCTCCCCAGATAAGCGGCGTCATTTGCAGTAAAGCCTCCGCTTCTGACGCTTCCAATTTTCTCCGATAACGAATGCGCCGGTCAGCCTCAATCCGAAAATGCTTTTCGAAGAGACCGACCGTATCCGCGCCGGCTTCTTTCGCCGAACCGTACAATAAAGCCCGCAGTTCCCCCAAATAATCATTCCCCGGGAAAACTTTGATTAACATTCCCTCCAACCGGAGCAGGCGGGTGAATTCCGCGTAATTCGCCGGAGAAAGGATGTTTAAAATTACATCGCAACAACTGTCCGAGAGCGGTGCCCGGGCCAAATCCGCCACGCCCCAGAACAAAGTGGGATTCGCTTTGGCGGCAAGCCGGATTCCGTCTTTGACGATGTCGATGCCGACACCCGTTATGCCGCATTCCCCCGCCGCCTGCAGGCGACTGACCAGTCCGGCCAGAAAGGAGCCTTCCCCGCACCCGGCATCCAGGATAAGGAACTGGTTGGCCTTTGTCCGTCGGATTTCGTCTTCGGCAAACATCGCCAACGCCTCGGTAATCGCCGCGAAGAAACCGCTTCTATGCAGTGTCTGCCTGGCCCGGAACATCTTTTTATCGTATTTCGATTCCTTCAACTGTCTGACAAGCAAATTAACATAGCCATGACGTGACAAATCGAAACAATGGTGATTCTGGCAGATAAGGCTGCCCGCTTCCGCCCGCAGCGCTTCACCACAGACGGGACACCGGAAAACATGACTGTGCCGGCCGGGCACCCGTATCGCTTGTCCGTTTTCTTTCAACGCCGAAGCACCTCTTTGCTGGTATTCACTGATAAAGGAGCGGTCCGGGCCAGCCCGGACCGCAATCGCAACTTATCCCGCCCAGCCGCTAAAAGCCGAACAGGCGGCGGGCGTTCGCCGTTGTTGCCGCCGCGAGTTCATCGAACGTCAAATCACGCAGGGCGGCGATCTTTTCAGCCACCAGACGGACATAAGACGATTCGTTCCGCTTCCCCCGGTGGGGCACCGGCGCAAGGTAAGGACAGTCCGTCTCGACCAGCAGGCGGTCAAGAGGCACCTGCTGCGCCACTGCCTGCAGTTTAGGAGCGTTCGTAAATGTCACCGGACCGGCGAAGGAGATGTAGAAGCCAAGTTCCAGGCACTCCCTGGCAAATTCCCAGCTGCCGGAAAAACAATGCAGCACCCCACCAACCGCTTCGGCCTTTTCCTCTTTCAGAATCCGGAGAACATCAGCGTGGGCATCCCGGTTGTGGACGATAATGGGCAGATTAAGATCCTTGGCAATCCCGATTTGCCGCCGGAATGCCGCCTGCTGGACGGCCCGCGGCGATAGATCCCGATAATAATCAAGCCCGATCTCCCCGAGCGCCATCACTTTCGGCGCCGCCGCCAATTCCGGAATAGCCGCCCAGACGACGGGGTTCGCCTTCGCCGCATCATGGGGGTGCACCCCGACGGCGGCAAATATCTGCGGGTACCGAGCGGCCAGCGCGATGGAGCGCCGGGAAGACTCCTGGTCGAATCCAACATTGATAATATAGTCAACTCCGTTAGACTTGGCCCGTTCCAGCACGGCCGGGCGGTCCCGGTCAAATTCCGCCAGATCCAAATGAGCATGAGTGTCGATCAGCATTCTATTTTCCTCCGTCTTTAGCAGCTTTGCGCCGGCTCAAGATAAGCGGTAACCGCTCTCCATTTCCCGGTCGAGAGTTGCCAGCGCCAATTTGCTGTCTTCCCGGTCTGACGCCGCGAGCAGCATCCCTTTCGATTCGAGGCCGAAAATCTTAGCCGGTTTCAGATTCGCCACGACGATAATCGTTTTCCCGACTAATTCCTCCGGCTCATAGAATTGAGCAATACCGGAAACAATTTGACGTTCTTCCTTGCCGATGGCGATTGTTAGCCGCAGCAATTTGTCCGCCTTCGCCACCTTTTCCACTGCCAGCACCTTCGCTACCCGCAAATCCATCTTCTTGAAATCATCAATGGTGATAATGCCGTCATCCCGCGCTTCCTTCGGTGTCGCCGGTGATGGCTCCGGGGACTGCGCCTCCTTGGTCAGATCAATTCGCGGGAAAACTGGTGCACCTTTTTCGACTTGCGTTCCGGCCGGGATTCCGCCCCAAGCCTGAATGCTTTCCCACGTCTGCACCGCCGGCTGTTTCGTCAGCCCGAGCTGCCGCCAAACCCGCAGCGGCACAAGCGGCATATAAGGGGTAATCAGAACCGTCACTGTCCGGAGCACTTCCGCCAGATTGTAGAGGACAGTCCCAAGGCGTGGTTTCTTCGCTTCTTCCCGCGCCAGTATCCAAGGGGTTGTCTCGTCAATATACTTATTCGCCCGTCCGATTAACTTCCAGATGGCCGCGAGAGCATTGCTGAATTCCAGTCGGTCCAGCAACTCGGCAGCTTCCTTGACGGTCTCCGCCGTCAGATCAATCAATTCGTCGTCAATGGTATCGGTCGCCGCCGGCGCCGGAATGACACTGTCAAAATAACGCTCCAGCATCGCTACCGTCCGGCTGAGCAGATTCCCAAAATCATTAGCCAAGTCGGAATTGAGGCGGTTGATGAGGGCCTGCTCGGAATAGGTGCCGTCCAAACCGAAAGGAATCTCCCGCAGAAGGTAGTAACGGACAGCATCGACACCGTATTTGTCGATCAATACAAGCGGGTCGACAACATTGCCTTTCGATTTGGACATTTTACCGCTTTCCAGAACGAGCCAGCCGTGACCGAACACCTGCTTCGGCAGTTCGATCTCCGCCGCCATCAGGATGATCGGCCAGATGATGGAATGGAAGCGGACGATTTCTTTCGCCATCAGGTGGACGTCAGCCGGCCAGTACCGTTGGAATTTCTCTGGGTCGGAACCGTAACCGAGAGCGGAAATATAATTCGTCAGGGCGTCGAACCAGACATAGACAACGTGTTTCGGGTCAAAAGGAAGCGGAATCCCCCAATCGAAGGACGTCCGGGAAACACACAGGTCTTCCAGGCCACTCTTAATAAAACTGATCATCTCGTTCCGGCGGGAGACAGGCTGGATAAACTCCGGGTTATCCTCGATATGCTGCAGCAACCGGTCAGCGTATTTTGACATCTTGAAGAAATAACTTTCTTCCCGGACAAGTTCCGTCGGGCGGTTGCAGTCGGGGCAAGCCTTGCCTTCAGCCAGCTGCCGCTCCGTCCAGAAGGCCTCGCACTGGACGCAGTACCAGCCTTCATAATAATCTTTGTAAATATCGCCTTTGTCGTAGATTTTCTGGAAAATCTCCTGGACCACTTTTTCGTGACGGGGCTCCGTCGTCCGAATAAAATCATCGTATTTGACGTAAAGACGGTCCCAGAGATATTTGATTTTGGCCACCTGCTCATCAACGAACACGATTGGCTCCTGGCCGGCATCTTTCGCTTTGCGGCCGATTTTTTGACCATGCTCATCAGTGCCGGTCAGGAAAAGGACGTCATAGCCCCGCATCCGCTTATACCGCGCCGCAGTATCGGCAGCCACCGTCGTGTAAGCGTGGCCGATATGCAGATTGCTGCTCGGGTAATAGATGGGTGTCGTGATGTAATAAGTCTCTTTATTCATGTTCTTCCTCCTCTTCGTGACTGTATTGTATGTAAAGGGAAAATAATAATTCCTTCCGCCCCGGCTTATTGCAGGGACGAAAGGAATCCTTCCGCGGTACCACCCAAATTCGCCGCCGCGACAGGCGGCAGCCTCGCAAGGTACGGAGCCAAAGCTCGATACCCCGGCACTGTAACGGGCGCCTTTCGGCATTGCTGCCGCCCGGCCCGGCTTACTTGTCATCCGTTCAGCCTGCAGCTCAAGAGCCATCTTCCGCATTATCGGCCGCGGCCGGCTTTCACCTCGGGGGAACCCCTTTCCGGCTCTCTGTTGCGCGGCGTACTTGATGCTTACTCGCCTCTGTCATCGCTTTTGTTTATGCAGTTGGTGCTATTGTTACCCAATATAGCAAATCGGCCGGGGTTTGTCAAGCAGAGATAATAGCGGCGTTCGTTCCTTGCCTTTGACGTGGGATGTATCTGCCTGGCCAGTCTGTTTCCTGCCGCCTAATTGCTTCATCCTTTATCTGCCGCTGCTTCACAGTTGCCAAAATATTTTTCCCGTCCTTCTGCCAAGCCGCCCGATAATGACGAAATCATGTCCCGGCTCAGGGCAATACTATGTAAGCTGGCTCCGCTAAAACAAGATTTAATAAAAACAAGAACCCCCATATTTGGAAACAGTAATTGCTTCTGTTATTTGCGCCATATCCGGACGAAATAATGCGTTTGGTAGATGCCGCCAAAATATTTCTCCACTATTAATAACGAAGTCAAAGAAGCCGGCGGCATATCTTAAGCCGGCGGCATATCTTAAGCCGGCGGCATATCTTAAGCCGCCGGCTCAATTCTTGTAGCTGGCGGAAAGTTATTTGCGGAAATAACTTTCCAGCGCATACGGCGCAAAGATGCCTTTTTCGGTGACTACGCCGGCGCAAAGCTTCGGCGGCGTGATATCGAAAGCGGGATAATATCCTTTCACTCCGGCCATCGTCGTCTGGACACCCATAGCCTGCAGTACGAAATCACCATCTCTTTCCTCAATCCTGACTGTGTCAATGGTGGGATGCTCGGCGTTGGGCGCTCCTGTCACAAAATACGGGATGCCCCAATAATGGGCGGCGAGAGCAATCTGAAACGTCCCGACTTTGTTGACAATATGGCCGTCCACACAGATGACGTCGGCGGCGGACGTGAAAACGTCCACGTTCTTTTCCTTGAGCACATAGCCAGGCATGTTGTCCGTAATCAAGGTGACATCGAAGCCTTGGTCGCAGACGACGCTCGCTGTTAGGCGGGCCCCTTGGAAATATGGCCGCGTCTCCGGGCAGATAACCTTGATTTCCTTGCCCCGCTCCCGGCATTCCCGGAGCATCGTGCCGACAATCGTCTCGGCGAAGCACTGGGTCATAACCGTCCCATTGTCGGGGAACTTGTCCACAAGATATTTGGCTATCTCCGCCGTCTTATTGTAGCGGCTGTTCAGGAATTCAATGGCATGCTCAAACAAAGCTTCGTCCACTTTCATCCCGGCTTCTACCGCTTTCCGGGCGGCGGCCAGGCTTCCTTCCACAACCCGGGCCATTTTTTCGGCCGTCGTGGGCCGGGCGTGGGAGAGCGTATAGGCAGCCTGCTCCAAATACTCCAGCAGTGCGGTGCCCGTTTTGTCTCTCGCCTCGTATGCGGCAAGCGCCATCCCCATCGCCGCGGCTGTGTATGGTCCGCCGCTCTGGGTAACCATATCCCGGATGGCGGCAGCGACTTCCGTGTGGTGCCGGCACGTTACGTATTCCGTCCGGACCGGGTAAATCCGGCGGTCCAGAATCCGCACGGCGCCGTCCGAATACCAGGCCACGTTTTCGTACTGCAGCATAAAAGCAAGTCCCTGGTCGGCCCGTTTCATCTTCATTCCTCCCATCTGATAATACTTGCATAATTCCCTGCCGGCAGAACAGTTCCTGCCGCAAAATCGCGCGGAACAAGCAAGTCCTGACCTCATCTTAAGCACAATAATAACCGGCTGCCCGGCTAAAATCCGCCAATGCTGCAACCTTTTGTCAGCCCGGATTGTCTCGTCCGCTTCACAGCCTTTCTTTAGGTACATTTTTCGAGCCGCGTGATTATTCTTGCCGTTGGCGAGAGCGATGTATTCTATGCTTCCGGCATTGCACCGGCACAACCCTGCCTGCGGCAGGAATGGTCTGCGAATAATTCGTTCAGCCAGAAATAGTCCGCTCCGGTCTCCGGCCCGCGGCCAATATTCCCGAAGGCAAAACAGCCGGCTGCCGGCGATGTACCCTGCAAACAGGACGTTCTGCGCCCGGGTCTGAAAACATTATTAAGCATCCGGCAAATCTGCTCGGCCGCTTTTAGCGTACCGGTGGCTTGCGGCATCGGCTAAAGGGTTATCCCGGCTATCTATTTCTATCCTAAGCATACCAGCACTGCCGCCTCCCATTCATTCCTGTTGCTGGTCCGGCGCTCGTGTCGGCGACACCGCGTGATCACCGCAATGAGTCTCATCCGGCAGCAGGTCGTAATAGGCAAACCGCTTCTCCCGCAGGATCGTCTCACCCCGGACAAACCGGACCGGCAGGCTGAATATTGGTCCGTTGTAAACAAAAGAATGGAACTCCCCGTTTTCCCCACCGGGGTCAACCGCGGCGGGCAGGTCGCTAAGCAGCGCGGCATCGAATTCCCGCCCGGCGAAAGATGCCGCAAGACGCTGCGTGTCGGCACAGGTCAGAACGGCCTTGAAGCCGTACCTGATAAATTCCCGAGTCAGAGCAGCGGTATTGCGTCCCCAGAGAGGAAAAATCGCCTTCATGCCGGCCTTGTCCAGATTTTCCTCCCGATAGCGCCGTACATCAGCGAGGAAAATATCGCCGAACGCAACCTTACGGATACCGGCGGCAGCAAGGTCACCCATCGCCGCCCGCATCCGGGCCGCATATTCTTCGTTCACGCACCGCGGTGAAATGGTAACTTCTGTCAGCGGCAGCCCAATTGCTGCCGCCTGCTGCCGCAGCAGAGAGCGCCGGACGCCGTGCATGCTGATGCGGTCATACTCCTCCGTTACCGTGGTCAGAAGCCCGGTCACCTCATATTCCGCCGACTGCTGCAGCTCATATAGGGCGAGGGCGCTGTCCTTCCCGCCGCTCCAGCTCAGGATGATTGGTTCCTTCATCTGACCGCCAGCCTCCTTCCCGCCCTGACCTGCTACTCCTCCGGGTCTGCCTCTTCCCGGTTGCCGCCGGGCAGCAGGGCTTTTTCGGTTGAATATCCCCTGCCTACCGTCTCGCCGATGCCCGGTGGATATTGTCCGGGCCGTAGCTGAGCGGCCGGATTTTCGCCGGTTCGGGGTGACCGTTTGTCAGGCAGTCCTCGTTCACGAACACTTCCGCCACTTCGTCGAAAAAGACGTCCATATTGTAAACCTCAACCGTTTTGCTCACCCGGCAGGCCAGGTTGACCGGGCACTCGGCAAGCAACGGAGCTTTTGCGATCGTCCCGTAGAAAGTATCGAACAGGCCGGCTTTGTCGGTCTGGCTGCCGGATACCAGGCCGCAGTAGTCGACCTCCCGAACCAGTCAGCTGAAGGAATATTGACGCTGAACACTCCGTTTTCCCGGATGCCGCGATTCGTGTAATGCGATTTAATCGAGGATATGTAGATGACGGACGGCGCAAAATTAATTATCCCGCAGTTGCCGATCGCACTATAGTTCGGCTTCCCGGCAACGATTGCCCCGGCCAGGACGGCGGGAATGGGCAGTATCAGCGGCACGTTCCTGACCTTGATTTTCGGCATCGCTTTTCACCCCTTGGCCGGTTTTGCGGCAAGGCCGCCAAGGCAAGGCGGTTGCTTTGCGTTTTAAACTTAGTTCGGGCGGGCGACCGCAAAACCGCAGAACCCGTTGCCAAACACATTGCGGCGGTGGCAAGCCGGTTCAGCATGCTTTATAGTGGCTGCCGAACGGCGTCTTCTCGCGCTGCAGCATTCCTTTTTCGACGAGGCGGTCAAGCTTAGCAGTCAAAGCGGCGACATCGAGACCGGCCAGCTCGCTTTGGCTCAGATTGGCGACGATGCGCACCAGATTCGTCGGGTCGACCGGTAGCTTGTCCTTGATCAGGTTGTAAAATGTCTCGTCTTCGCTCCGGACATTCCTTTTCAACTCGTCAAACGGGTTCTCCTTGTGCGGAGTGACGGTCTTCGCGGCCCGGATACGGACGGCCATCGTCCGGCCCCAGATGGCCGAGGACACGAAGCTGTCGCCGGAGCGCAGAAACGGCAGACTGCGCGCTTCCTCCGGGGTCAGGTCGGTCTCCTCCTTAATGGTATCGATATCCGTCGCCCGGACAGTCCGGAACACAAATTTAGTGTTGAGTTGTGCCGTGACCGTCTCATCGAGCAGAGTCGGCCGCTGCGTCGCCAGAATCAGAAATACACCGTATTTGCGCCCTTCCTGGGCAATTTCTTTCACCACCGACTTCGTCGGCGATTCATACGCCTTGGGGGCAAAATTATGGGCTTCATCGGTGACGACAACGAAAGGAGGGAAGTATTCCGCTCCGGCCTGGACAAATGCGGCGTCCTTGTAATCGCGGCGCTGGCGGTAAAGATTGCCGATGACATAAGCCGCAAAAACCTGCAGCAGCCAGATCGGTCCCTGCACGACGGTCAGCTTCCCGCTCCGAACTGCTGTCTCAATCGCCCGGATATTGTGGTTAAAAAGCCCGGCTTGGCTCAGACGGCGCAGCCGCCAGACGATGCCGCGCACCGACGGCAGGGGGATACTTCCGTATTCGTTCAGGAGTTCAATTCCTTCCTCAAATCGTTTGCGCTCGTGTTCGGGAAAATCGCCTTGGCGCAGTCTCGCTTCAATGCTCCTTTTCCCGTCTTCCAGGGCTTCCGCGAGGCAGTCGACCCGATTACTGAACGTCTGGTAAGAGTCCCGCTTTTTATGGAGAGTTTCTACGGCGTTAGCCATCGAATCGGACAGACCGCCGGTACTCGCCGCTCCCAGAAGGTTTATCAGGTCCCGGGTGCTGAGATGGGAGAAATTAACTCCGACATCCCGGCCGATTTGCAGGACCGTGTAGTCACCGGTGAAGCTTGTTCCGTAACCGGCGGGCAGCCCGGGAAACGGCTCGCTGAAATCCATCTCATAGTGCGGATCGAATACGAGCGTGGGGATGGAGAGCTTCATCAACTCCTCCAGCATGACTCGCAGCCCGAACGACTTGCCGGAGCCGGAGCCGCCGAAGATACCGATGTGGGGATATTGCTGCATCTCTCGGATATCGAAGATGAAAGGCACCCCGTTTTGGTCCTTTACTGAGGCGCCGTCGAACTGCAGAGCGACGGTGCGGTAATCCGCGGCCAGTTCCGCCGCCATCTCCCCGGTGCTTTTGATTACCCCGAGCACCATTCCGGCCGCGGCATCCACCCGCAGGAGCAAATCCTTCACTTCCCCGAAAGCCGGCAGGCGCACGTCGCTGCCGGTCCGGACAGGATAAGAAGCCTCCTCCAGGAGACGGACCCGGGCGATATTGATTTCGTCCTCGTCAATGTTGTAACCGATGCATTTGAGCGATGCGAGCACTCCTTTGTCCACAAAACTATGATTGATGGACAAAGGGATAAAGCGGTTATAAGAGCGCGTTTCGACGACCGTCCCCACCGGCCGCCCAAGGTCCGCATCCTCGACTACAAGCATTTCGCCCGCCCGAAACTTCCTCTCTTTCGATGCGACCCAAATTTCCTGCTGTGTCGTCTCTCCCACTACCTGCATGCTCTCGCCTCCCGTCTTAAAAGATTCGGCTGTTTCGTTTGGGGACAAAAAGCCGCTGTTTCAAATCGGCATCCAGATAGGCGTCGACCAGACCCTCCACCATCGTGTCCGTCAGACGGACTTCGCTGTCGATAATGTCCAGCCAGACGGGAACGCCTCTTCCTGCCGCCGGCGTCAGTGTGAACAAAAAATCGGCGGCATCCGGCATTTCTGCTACCTGCCCTTTAAGAATGTCCACCCCGACTGCCTGCGGGTCGGCGGACGGGCGAAGGAAACAAGTCCGCAGCCCGGCCGCCTCCCGTCCCTTGCCGGTTTCAATCTCCAGGCTTTCGCCGTATTCCAGCAGCCCGAAGAGGAGTTCCCGATCGTGAAAATCGCGCATATTTTCCGGCAACGCCTCCCGCAGGGCGGTGCTGACTATCTGCGTGCCGATTTCTTCCGTCACGCCGACGAGGAGAGTGCCGGAAGCCGCCGCAAAAGCGGATAGTTCGCTCCACGCCGCCGCATCCTCAATCCGGTAATGAATTAATGAACCATCCATCATGACCAGGCGCGGGTTGAAGGCGGCGATGGCTTCTTTCGCCGCCTCCATTTCCAGTCGGGCCATCTTCCGGGTCCGGATCCGTCCTTCCCTATCCGGTTCGCCGGTACTGTCCCTGTCTGCCGCGGCATTTTCCAGCAAGGGCGCGTATATCTCGCTGCGGATGATAACTTCCCCGGCCCGGGTCCCTTTCGCCACTGCCTGGATTATAGCCAAATAATGGGGGAAAGTCCCGCCGATCTGGTTGACCGACCCGTCGACGGCAACAATGCTCTTCCCCTGTATCCAAGCCTGCAGCTCCGTCGGGGACATTTTCCGCAGCGGACGAATTCTCCCCACTTGGCCGTCGATCAGACGCCGCAGTTCATCCCGAGACGGACCTGCTGCACTTTTGTATTTAGCAATTAATTTTTTATTTGTTTCCTGAAGCTGTTTTTTCAAGCTCTCATCAATACCCAACATCGTGTTTCCTCCTTCTGCGGCGTAGTATCCGCCCGGGTCAAACTGGCAGCAGGTAATTTTCTCCAAGGTGTGATTTTTTTACATTACCCTGTTGACTATATTTGGTATATCTGGTATAGTTTTGTTAGACAGATATGTCGAATATTGTAGAATTTTAAGGAGGACTTTGGGATGAAATCGACAGGAATTGTCAGAAAAGTGGATGAGCTCGGCCGCGTGGTTATTCCTATTGAATTGCGGAGAACCATGGACATTGAGGAAAAGGACGCGCTCGAGATTTACGTCGACGGCGACAAGATAATCTTGCGAAAGTACGAACCCGCTTGTGTTTTTTGCGGAAACGCGAGTGATGTCGAAGTTTTCCGCGGCAAGAACGTCTGCAAGGAGTGCATAGCCGCTATCCTCAATAAAGCTGGCTGAGAAAGTCCGCGAACCGGCAAGAAGAAGCACCGCGCGGTGCTTCTTTTTTTATTTACTGCCATCGTTGTTATATTTTCCCTCGGTGATGAAATTCCTCTTTTATCCTCGCCCGAAGTTCGGGTCGGGTGAAAACATCTACTGCTGTCAGCGCCATGGCATGAGCAGCATCGTACAAACCCCGGCGGCCGGCCGCCGTCCGGGTTGCCGCGGCGAATTCCCGCGTATGGCTCTGCAGATCGGCCGGGCCGATAGCGATATCCGGATGAATCGTCGGGACAACCTGGCTGACGTTCCCCACATCCGTCGAGCCGCCCCTCTCCTGCGGCGGCAGAATTTGAACCGTGTAACCCAATTCCGTCAGATTGACGCGAAACGCCTCCTGCAAGACCGGGTTGTTCCACAAAGCGTCAAAGAGCGGCTCGTAATGATTGAAGCTCACTTCCGCCCCGGTAGCAAGAGCCGCTCCTCTGGCGCAGTTCTTCACTTTTCCGATAACCAGCTCCAGATACTCCCGGTCGGCAGCCCGCAGGCTGAAACGGGCCGCCGCAAAATCGGGAACGATATTCGGCGCCGCACCGCCTTGCGTGATGATGCCGGGCATCCGCACGTCGTCGCGCAGATGGTGTTTGAGCGCCTTCATCGCTGCGAAGGTCTGTAACAGCGCGTCAAGAGCGTTTATACCTTCCTGTGGCGCCGCCGCCGCGTGAGCTGCCCGACCCCGGAAACTGATTTCCAGCGGGTGGGAAGCGAGAGAACTGCCGCCGACGCTGGTCCGGTTGGCAGGATGGACTGACATCACCGCGTCCAGACCGTTAAAAACGCCGGCTTCCGTCATCTGGATTTTCCCGCCTGTCGTCTCCTCCGCCGGAGTACCGAAAACGACGACCGTCCCGGCCGTCCCGTTCAAGACGCGCGCCAGCGCGATAGCAGATCCAAGACAGGAGGCGGCAATAATGTTGTGTCCGCAGCCGTGTCCGATACCCGGCAAAGCGTCATATTCAGCCAAGAAGCCGACAACCGGGCCGGGAGCGCCAAGGGAAAACGTCGCCTTGAAGGCCGTCGGCAAACCGGCCAGTCCCGTCTCCACCGCAAACCCTTCCGCCTTCAGTTCCTCTGTCAGCCTTTGCACCGCCAGATGTTCCAGACCGCCAAGTTCGGGATGCTCGTACAGCCAGTCGCTGAGCTCAGCCAGGCATTCCTGCAATCCAGCAACCGCCTGGCCGATTTTTTCTTTCAAGGGCCGATTCTCCATTACTTTTTCCCCCTTTGCGCTTACGCCTGCCGACGCAGGATTTGTCCCGCCGGAATCCGCTTATTCTCGCCTTTTTCCACACCAATCTGTCCGTTGACAATGACATATTCAACCCCGTCCGGATAATGGTGCGGGTCGTCAAACGTGGCCGTGTCGATAACCGTCGCCGGATCGAAGATTGTAATATCAGCCCGCATTCCCGGCATCAGCACTCCCCGGTCTGTTATTCCCAGTCGCCGGGCCGGCAGTGATGTCATTTTGCGGACCGCATCTTCCAAGGTGATCACCGCCTCATTCCGGGCGTAATGTCCGAGCACCCGCGGGAACGTCCCATAATGGCGGGGATGCGGTTTTCCCTGCCCCAAACTGCCTTCCGGCGCCAGGCAGCTCCCGTCACTGCCGACCATCACAAAGTGCTGCTGCATAACGTAGCGGACGTCCTCTTCGCACATGGCAAAGACAACCATGCTGACATTGCCTTCTTCCGCCGCCAAAAGATCAATGATCACTTCCGGTCCCGTCGTGTCCCACAGCCCGGCGATCTCAAGCAGGTTTTTTCCTTCCAGTTTCTTGTTCGTCTCGCTCCCGACCGAAGCAATGACGATTTGTTCCCAATTGTCGCGGTGCCAGCGTTTAGAGCGAATTCCGTCAACCAGCTGCGCCCTGAGCTGGGAATCGCGCAGACGGGCAAGCAGCGCAGACTGACCGCCGTCGTGAGCCCAGTCCGGCAGCAAAGCAGTCAGCGTCGTACTGGTGGCTATGTAAGGATATTGGTCGGCCGTTACATCCAGGCCGCCCGCCCGGGCTGCCTCAATCATTCTGCAGGTTTCTTTGACTTTGCCCCAGACGATGTCGCTCGAAGCCTTGTGATGGGATATTTGCACCGGGACACCGGCCTCCCGGCCAATCCGAATCGCTTCGTCCACCGCCGCGAGCAAATCCTTTCCTTCGTTCCGAATATGGCTCGCATAAATACCACCGTATTCCGGCAGAATTGCCGCCATAGCAATAAGTTCATCCGTTTTTGCATAGGAGCCGGGAGCGTAAATGAGTCCGGTGCTAAGGCCGAAGGCGCCTTCGGACATGGCCATGGCGAGCATTTCCCGCATCTGCCCGAGCTCCGCTTCTGTCGGCACCCGGTTACGATAGCCGACAACGGATTTGCGCAGCGTCCCGTGCCCGACCAAGGCGGCGACATTCACCGCCGTCCCCCGTTCCTCCAGGCAGTTCAGATATTCACCCAGCGAACGCCATTTGAGCTCAACTCCGAGTTCTTCCAGTTCTGCCGCCGCCTCGCTAACGGCCTCACCCGCCAGCGGTGCCAAAGATTCGCCGCAATTACCGACCACCTCCGTCGTGACCCCCTGCCGGATTTTGCTTTCCGCCCAGGGGCTGACGAGCAGAGCCGTGTCGGAATGGGAATGGATATCGATAAACCCCGGAGCCACGACTAGCCCGTCCGCATCGATAATCCGCTCAGCACTACTGCGAAGGCAACGGCCGACAGCGGCAATCCGGCCGGCTTCGACTAGCACATCCCCCCGATACCAAGGGTTCCCGGTTCCGTCGCTAATCCGCCCGTTCCTGATCAGAATGGACACGCTCCTTTTCCCCCTTTCGCCTTGTCATTTTCTTCCCGGTATTCTCACCCTCCCTCCTCCTCAAGGTCTAAAGCCATCCGATAGATTTCTTTTTTCGGACGGCCGAGCTCTTTTGCGGCCAGCCGGATAGCATCTTTTTTCGTCAGTCCCTGCCCAAGCAACGCCCGCAGCATCTCAGCCGGGGCGGCCGGCTCCTCCTTCGCTTCGCCGACACCGGCCAAAACAACAACGAATTCCCCCCGCGGGCCTGTGGCCGCCAATCGATGCATCACTTCCAACACCGTGCCCCGAATGAACTCCTCGTGTTTTTTGGTCATTTCCCGGGCGAGTACCACCGGCCGGTCGCCCAGGACAGCGGCAATATCCGCAAGCAGTTTCAGAATCCGGTGCGGCGCCTCGTAAAATATAATCGTCCGCGACTCATTCACAAGCCCGGCAAGGGCCCGGCGGCGCTCCGTTTTCCGTTTCGGCAGGAAGCCCTCGAAGACAAAGCGGTCTGTCGGCAGTCCGGCGGCAATAAGTGCGGCGACGAAAGCTGTCGGCCCGGGTATTGGGATGACGGGAATTGTCCGCTCAAGCGCCAGACGAACCAAGTCATAGCCCGGGTCCGATATTCCCGGTGTACCGGCATCGGTAACGAGCGCGACGTTCTCACCCTGCAACAGACGGGCAATCAAATACTCACCTTTTTCCCGGCGGTTATGTTCATGGTAGCTGCAGAGAGGAGCTTTTATTTCATAATGATTTAACAGCTTAACCGTCTGCCGGGTATCTTCGGCCGCAATCAGATCGGCCGTACGGAGCACCCTGAGCGCCCTTAAAGTGATGTCTTCCAAATTGCCGATCGGGGTGGCGCAGAGATAGAGCTTTCCCGGACTCACCGCGCCTTCCTCTCTGTCCGCCCCTGCCGCTGAAATATTCGCCATCAGGCGTCACTCCCGTTCTCCAAAATATATATCGCGCAGTTCAAGCGTGTATTCTCCGTCCGCGTCATAAATATAAAGGGGGTTCAGAATCGCCAATTCCGCTCCCCCGTCTTTTACCGCTTCGACAAGCACAAAAGCCGGTTTTCGGCCCGGCCGAGCGTAGACCACCTGCAGACGCTTCGGCTCCAGCCGGTTTGCACGCAACAGGACGATCAAATCAACAAGGCGATGCGGTTTATGGATGAACGCCGCCCGCCCCCGGGATTTGGTTATTCTGGCCGCAGCCTTGACGACATCTTCCAGAGTGCACGCCACCTCATGCCGGGCCAGCGTCAACGCATCGCTTGCGTTCAGGCGCCCGAAGCAGGCGGCGTAATAAGGCGGATTGCTGACCACCGCATCGAAGCGGCTGGAGCCATACCGGGCCACCGCTTCCCGCAAGTCCCCCGTGTCAATGCTTATGCGATCAGTCAGCCCGTTGATGATTACACTGCGCCGGGCCATGTCCGCCATCCCGGCCTGTATTTCCAGGCCGTACAATTTGGCCGCACGGGTCCGCTGGCTCAGCAGCAGCGGGATAACCCCCGTTCCCGTACCGAGATCGCAAACGATATCGCCCGGCTTGACCGTGACAAAACGGGCCAGCAAAACGGCGTCGGCGGAGAAACGGAAGGTTTGCGGATTTTGAATGATTTTCAGCCGCTCATCGATAAGACAGTCAATTCTTTCTCCCGGTTTTAGCAAACCCTCGTCCGTCATCGCTCTCCCCCCTTGCCGATTAATCGTTATCACGGTTATGGAGTGCTTCCCCCAACCGTACCCTGTCCGGTCATCCCTTCGTCCCTATACTGTAATCCGGGCGCAATCCTTCCCGCATCGCCTTTCGAAAGCTTAAGGGCGGGCGACCTTGTCCGCCCGCCCGCATTTCCGATCTGTCCGCTCAGTCGTCATCCGACCAGCCCTCAGCCTTCTCATCCACATCGTCCGCTTTGTATTCCTGCTCTTCGCCCGATTTCAGCTTAACCGTGACAGCGTTTTTGCCCGGATTAAGGCGGACGACAACACCGGCTCCGTCGACAGTAACCACTTCCGCGCCCACTGCCGGCAGTTGCTTATTCTTTTCGTATGCCTCACATTCGTACTTGAGACAGCACATCAGGCGGCCGCATAATCCGGAAATCTTCGAAGGATTGAGTGAGAGGTTCTGCTCCTTGGCCATCCGGATCGAGACAGGCTGAAAATCACCCAGGAACGTATTGCAGCAGAGGACCCGCCCGCAGGGGCCGATCCCGCCGAGCATTTTGGCTTCGTCCCGGACACCGATTTGCCGGAGTTCAATCCGGGTCCGAAAGACTGCGGCCAAATCCTTCACCAATTCACGAAAATCCACCCGGCCATCGGCCGTGAAATAAAAGATTATCTTGCTGTTGTCGAAAGTGTACTCCACATCGACCAAATTCATCTCCAAACCGTGCGTCTCGATTTTCTTGGCGCAGATAGCAAGAGCATCCTTTTCCTTCCGCTCGTTTTCCTGCACCTGCTCCAAATCTTTGGTGTCCGCTTTCCGCAGCACTTTTTTCAGGGGAGAGACAATATCGCCCTCCGCCACTTCTTTGGGGCCAACCACCACTTGGCCGAACTCCACTCCCCGCGCCGTCTCGACGATCACCTGATCACCGACAGCAAGCACAAGTGTAACCGGATCAAAATAATATATCTTTCCAGCTTCTTTGAACCGTACCCCGACGACATTCAACATTTATGCTCCTCCTTAACCATTGGGCTCAACTGTCACTGTCCCGGTCCGGCCATCTCCAGCACCAGCATCTCCAAAGCCAAACCAGGATTGATATTTTGCTGCAGCAGCAGCTTTGTCTTTTCAATGCGTTCAATCAGCGCAAGTAATTCTTCACGTCGATAGGAACCACTCAAACGCTCGTAAACAGCCGCCTGGTCGAAACCAATCAGGAGTCCCCGCTCCCGCGTCTCCTGCCAGACGAGGAGATCACGGTAAAAAAAGAGCAGCAAGTCAAGCATTTCCTCACGGCCGACATCTTTCTCCAGTTTGTGCACGGCCGCCACCGCTTCATATTCGCCCTGCCGGACAAGGCGCTCCGCCATTTCTACAATTCCCGCCCACCGTTCCAGGTAGTCAGTCTGCGCCAGGGCCAATGCCCGCCCGGCGCTACCGTCGGCGAAAGCGGCCAGCAAAGCCGCTTCGGCTTCGCCTTTGCCCTGTCCGCGCAGTAATCCCCGGATGACTTCTTCCGAAACCCGGGTAAACCGGATAAACTGGCAGCGCGAGACAACTGTGGGCAGTATCGCTTCCGGTTTTGCCGTCAGCAGGATAATGACGGCGTAGGAAGGCGGTTCCTCCAAAGTTTTCAGGAGACAGTTGGCTGCCTGCAGCGTCATCTTCTCCGCTTCCGGGATGATATATATTTTGAACTCCGCTTCCAGTGGCTTCAAAGCGATGTCCATAAGCACCCGGCGGATTTGTTCGATTTTGATACTTGTCCCGTCCGCCCGGATGATTGCGATATCAGGGTGATTTTGTGTTCCCGCTTTCCGGCAGTGGCAACAATTCCCGCAGGCGTCTCCGCCTTGCCCGCACAGTACGCCCCGGGCGAAACTGACGGCCGCCGCCTCTTTACCCGTGCCCGGCGGGCCGGCGAAGAGATAAGCGTGATCGATTTCCCGCCGCTTCAGGGCGTCCAGCAGCAGCTTTGTCACCTGCGGCTGACCGACTAAGTCTTTCAGCGCCATAACCTCACCCCGCGCCTAAACTTTGACGAACTTGTCGGCCGTCAAGACAAACACCGTCGCCCCGCCGACAGTAACTTCGAGCGGAATGGGAATGAACGAGCCCGGCGTAGCTCCCACCGGCGCAACCGGAGTCACCGTCTGACGCCGGGATAGGCATGCCCCGCGGATGACGGCCAGAACAGCTTCGACCTTCTCGTCTTCCGTTCCGATCATGATGGTTGTGTTCCCCCGCCCCAAAAAACCACCGGTACTGGCGAGCTTCGTCGACCGAATGTCTTCTTTGGCCAATGCTTCTGCCAAACGGCCGGCATCGGTATCCTGGATGATGGCTATCACTAATTTCATGTTCGTTCCTCCTTTGCCCGCCAACTGTCCGGCGAAGCATTCTCCCGCAGTAAAGTGTCGACGCGAGCGGTGACAGCCAAGTGCACTGCGCCTGGCGGCGCCGCGGCGTCGATGATTTTCACTCTCCCTGGCTCAGCCGCCGCCGCGGCAAGAAAACCCTCCCGCACTCGGTAATGGAAAAGAAGCCGGCGCTGTTCAATCCGATCACCGCCCCCGGTCCGATGCCGTACGCGCGCCAACCCCTGCTCCGGGTCCAAATCGAAAAGCAATGTGAGGTCGGGCCTGACCCCCTGCGCCGCAATGGCATTCAGCCGTTCGATAAGCTTTCTGTCTATACCGCACCCGTAGCCCTGATAAGCCACGGTTGAATCGGTAAAACGGTCGCAGATAATAATCTTCCCCGCCGCAAGGCCTGGCAAAATGATTTCCTGCACATGCTGAGCCCGGGCTGCCGCGTATAAAAGCAGCTCCGTCAGTTCTGCCATCTCGGCGTTTCGGCAGCTGAGCAGGATTTCCCGGATCTGCGTCCCTATTTTCGTTCCACCCGGTTCGAGGGTACGAATGACCGGATAACCGCGCTCCGCCAAATACTTTTGCAGCAAATCCATCTGCGTGCTTTTACCCGAACCGTCGACGCCTTCAATCGTGATGAGTAATCCGCGCACCCGCTTCACCCGCCTTATCCGCCGGATTTCCCGCCGCAAATCCGCCGCGTTTTATCTATGACAGCTTGATACTAAACGTTCGCCAACACGGATAGAATTACCTTTCTTCACTCAACACACACCGTCCATTTCATCACGTTTGCATCCTTAACCCGCTCGGGCCGTCTCCTGCTGCCAACTGGAAAGCCATGTCCCGTGGGAACTCCGGGATTAATAACTATACAAGAAGGAATGTTTTATGTAAAGGAGAAGCTTCTTATATTCTCATTAGTTAGAGCATTACCGTTTTATTGGGATAAAATCGGGCTTGCTCAGGCTCTTCCGGTTAATGTGAAATTATGTAACCGTGCATGCTTATTTTAATATTGGGCGGTGATTTTATGCGGCGGAAAGCAAAACTGTCAATAGCAATCGGCGTCTTTCTTTTATTTGGCGGCATATCTATCCAATCATTTGTCCGGGAAGAAAGTTATCTCCTGCACAACACTACCAACAAACGTTTCACCTCCTTCCTCGCAGACAATAGCCTGATCGACCTGACTAAAGAAGGCGGACATGTTTATGGGTATAATAATGAACTGCATATCGAAGGTCAAATTTTTGTGACTTATTATCATCGGATATCGGCAGAGGAAATCACCAGTAAGGCTAAGCGAATTGAGAAGGGGGAATTGCCTGATTACGCCTTTATTTCTCTCGATAATGCAGCTATTGCTTACTACGCTGCAAATCCTGATACCACTGCAATTATGAAGAAATTTCGTCCAAGTGACTATCCGGTGAATAATTGCGCTGTCCGCCAGATCCTGCTCAAAAACGCTTACTTCCCTCTCCGGCAGCATCTGCGCTTTATTGAGCATCACACTATTTTTGACCCGCGAGCGTTGATTGACAATTTTATCATTCCATTCAGTTACCCGTTCCGCTGTCTTACAGCCTTCCTCGTAGCTGACAGCCCGGCAATGGAGAAAATCTTGGGTTCATACGCATTGATCATTGTCGGAATGCTGGTATGTTTTTACGGCGCCGCGAAATTAGGCCATCCAAGCAGCAGAAGGTAAACTAAGCCGCAAACAACAATGACTTCCGGATGATAGTGCCGGAAGTCATTGTTTTATGGCATTCGCAGAATCCTAATCTGCGTAGACTTCCAGCTCCTTGTCTTCCCGGAAGCCGTGCTGCTCCTGCCAAGCCAGCGCTTCGATCACAGTTTCCCCGATTACCTCGCCCGGATAAAGCACGCAGGCATCCGGCGGCAGGATGACCGTCCGCCGGGCGGCTCGCCTCATCAAGGCTCGGCGGTAAGGAATCTTTTCTGTCGATGCTCTCAGCGGGAGCGGCAGTGAGGCGGCGAACTCCGGCAAAATTTCCCGGGGAAAGTCCATATCAGCGGCAAGCGCCCGCAGCGTCAGTGCGCGTAATACACCGGCAATTCGCTCATCGTCATCGTTCCCCGGTCCCAGCCGCAACACTACGCTGTTCAGGCCGGCTGCCGCCTGCGCGGTCCGGGGCAAATTCGCCAGCCCGGCCGCCGGGTCGGCAATTATGCGTCCGGGAAAGGTTACGCCAAGACAAAACGGGTCACGGCCGGGCCCGTGCGGCAGCACGGTCGCATTTTCCCTACCGTCCGCAATTCCCCGCCGGAGGTATTCCGCCTGTTCCATGAGTTCCCTGGCCGCCGCCGGCCCGTTTTGCGCCAGCCAACGTCTGGTCCGGTCCAGACCGGCCATTATCAGATAAGAGGGACTGGTCGTTTGAATTAATCCCAAGGCGGCTTGAACGCACGCCGGATCGAGCCGTCTTCCGCCGATATGCAGCAAAGCGCCCTGCGCCGGGGCGCCCGGCACCGGAGCCGGACTCTGCACCGCGGCGTCGGCGCCGGCCGGCAAAGCTCCCCTGCCGGGAAAAGAAATCCCGGCCGTTTCATCCGCGAGCAAAGCGGCGCCGTGCCGGTGGCAGACAGCCGCAAGCGCGGCCCAGTCCGGCAAAGCCCCGCCGATCGACGGGCCAGGCAGCAATACAGCCCGGGTATTCGGATAGCGCCGCAAACCTGCCTCGATTGCTGCCGCTTCAGGCTCCCGCGGCAACAAAGTCGCCGGGTCAATATCCGGTTGCCAGTAGGTGGGAACAATCCGGCTAAGCACGATGGCTTCCGCCGCTGCCGGGTGCAGATTCCGGGCGACCAAGACTGTCTCCCCCGGCCGGCCGGCCGCGGTCAGCATCGCGAAAAAGCCGGCGAGCACCCCGTTGACGAGGAAAAACGTCCGTCCGGCGCCAAACAGCTCGGCGGCCAGTTTTTGCGCCTCCCGGATAGCACCGGACGGTGCGTGCAGGTCGTCCAGCCCTTCCACTTCTGTGACGTCAAATGTGAAAAACCGCGCACCCAGAAGGTTACGCAGCGCCGGAACCATTCCTTTTCCCTGCTTGTGACCGGGCATATGCAAAGGCAACGGCCCTTCTTCCCTGTAACCGCTTAAGGCATCAACAAGGGGTGTGATTGACTGCTTCTTTTTCGCCACGACACTTACCCCCTTTTCCTAATAAATTCGCCGGGACGGACATTTTCCCTTTTCCTGCCTCCGTCGACTCCTTCTGCATATAAGACTGGCGCCGATGCCATACTAACGATGATCCGAAGCAGACTTGTCCGAAAGAAATGTTGCTAACAAATAAGAAAAGCCGGCCCGGGGCACAATTAAAAGCAACCGTTCCGGAAGGAGAGATAAGGATGGATGAAACAGAAATGCGGGAAATAATCGACCGGAAATACGGGCTCGACTTAGTGAAGTTTACGGACGCGGTGTCGCTGGGTCTGAACGACCCGCAGATCGCTCAGACCCTGGGGGTTACTCTTGCCGACGTCAAGAATATCCGGCGGGAGCTCGGCGCTGCCGGGTGGCGAGCCCGGCAGGAACTGGCCCGGCAGCGCCTCGGGCTTTCAATGGATAAGAAGACACTCTAACGGCGGCTCCCCGCTTCCGGTTCCCAGATTAGTTTCAGCCGCTCGCGATAAAAATCATAGCGGGAGCTTAAGATTCCGGCCCGGACAATCTTCCGTTCGCACTCCGCACAAATCAGCTTGCCGCACAGAACGATGCCGTCAACGCCGTTCGTTTCACAGATTATGCAGTTTTGCACTCCATTCTCTGCCATTTTGACCGCCTCCGCTACCAGTACCGGTAGAATTCCCCGACTGGCAGAATCTATGCGCCGACTGGCCCTGTTCCAATATATGCGGGCTTTAGGCAAATGTCCCGGTTTCCGCCGCGGCCTTAATCAGGAAACGGGACTGCCCTACGGCAGTCCCGTTTATTGTGCGTTATTGGTCGGCCAGTTTCTTGTACTCCGCGAATTTTTCACCGGCGGCTTTTTCCGCCGCAGCGAACAGCTCTGCCGCCGCATCCGGGAAGGTGGCCGTAAGGGAAGAATAGCGGACCTGACCGTCGAGATAATCCAGGAAGCTCCTCCCGGGTTTCTTGGAATCAAGGATGAACGGGTTTTTCCCTTCTTTCTTGAGTTCCGGATTGTAGCGCCACAAATGCCAATACCCAGCCTCGACCGCTTTCTTTTCTTCCGCCTGCGTCCGACCCATACCTTCCTTGATGCCATGGTTGATGCAGGGAGCGTAAGCAATGATGAGGGACGGTCCTTCGTACTTCTCCGCTTCGATTAGCGCCTTCAGCAGTTGGTTCTTGTCCGCCCCCATCGCTACTTGGGCAACATATACATAACCATACGTCGTGGCGATAAGTCCGAGATCTTTCTTTTTAACCCGTTTGCCGGCAGCGGCGAACTTCGCCACTGCCCCGATCGGCGTCGCCTTGGACGACTGACCGCCAGTGTTCGAGTATACTTCCGTATCGAAGACGAGGACATTCACATTCTCACCGGAAGCAAGGACGTGATCCAAGCCGCCGTAACCGATATCATAAGCCCAGCCGTCACCGCCGAAAATCCAGATAGACTTTTTCTCCAGATAATCTTCCTTCTCGAGGATTTCCCGAACGATTTCGCCAACCCGGCCGGTTTCGCCGGCGTACTTGGCAGCAAGAGC
>JBMNPB010000031.1:0-30441 GCA_050943375.1 bacterium | reverse complement strand
TAAAGGCATTGTGACATTATCCTGTTGCTCCATCTATTATCACCTCGCTTTAATTATAACATCATATGCATAATTGGCTAACCGTTTTCGGACATGATGTCCGGTATCACCGCTTGTTTTCATCAGGTTCGCTTATTAGGGTTTGTTAATTTGTTAATCAGAAAAGATCCGTACTTAAACTAAGCCGGATCTTTCCGAAAGCGCGGGCTAATTATTTTCTTTCCGGTGAAATCTCAAGCATCTTATTTTTCTGCCAAAATCTCCGGTAAATAAGCAATCGGCAATAATAATTAACGCCGACGAATTCTTTTTATCGAATTCCTTCCCTTTGAAATTACCGTATCGCCTGATTTGACTGAAACCGGCCTCCCGCAGCAGTCGCGCAAGATCATCGGCTAATACCGGGTAAAGCGGAATCTCGTTTTCGATCTACTTTCCGTCTGCCGACAGAATTGTTTTAAAATGAATAGTGTTCGAATTGCTGTCTCCTTGCCGCTCCGATGGCATTTTGCCTGCCTTCTGCTTTGGCTGACCATAAGCGCAAGCAGCAGACTGAGAATTGCCGGAAAACAAAAGGGCAATTGCGAAGAATTCAAAGCAAACCAATGCGTTTCACTCTGCGGCTCCGCCCAGCGCCGCCTCAATCGCTTTCAGGATAACTTTGCTGCTGTACGTTGCTCCGGAGACGGCTTCGACCTGCAGCGACTGTGCTTCCGTCACTTTCGCCGGGATAACCTCGGCCGCGGCGCCCCGCCCGTTTTTGTGCTCCACCATCTCAATTCCGGTGATTCTATGCCCGGCGACGGTTACCCTGACCTGCGCCGCGACTGGGAAAACTTTGTAGCTGCCGGAATAAACACCGTCACTTATCTTCGTCAAGTCTATCTCCGTTAAAGCCATGCCCGCCAATTCCGTCAAATTGTTTTCCAGCCGCACCTTGACAATCACTCCCGCCAGAGCAGCCAAAGCAGCAACGATTAGAACAACAGTCAGAATTCCCCGCTTATTCCTCATTCCTGCCAATTCCCCCTTTCTGTTGCGCGCTTCCTTCCCCACCGAACCATTCAGGGGAAAACCTTAAAACACCTCACTTATTTCCCCGACAACATCGTCAATCATCTTCTGGCGCCGCCCGTTTGACCAGTTCACAACTCCCGTTACCCGAACGTCGCACCCTTTGCCGGCGCAGGCCGCTTTCATCTGGGCGACGGCCCGGTTCCCGCCCATCCAGGGGAAAGGAAAAAACTCGGTGACAAAGCAGGCCGTTATTTTGTCCGCCAGAGATGAGCATTGCGCCAGATAGGCCGCCATGGCCGGGGAGAGGGAAGCGCCGCGGACCGGAGCCCCAAAAATCAAAGCGTCGTATTCACCTGCCTCAGGTTTCGCTTTGAGCCGGACGTTATCTACTTTCATTTCCCTGTCGTCGAAAGGCACTACTTGCTCAAGATTCACCGCGTGTCCGACGCTCAGGAGTTTTTCTCTTAGCCTCTGCGCTACCGAAAGCGTATTACCGGTATGGGAGTGAACAATAATTCCTATTCTCATAACCTGCTCCTTTCTTAATAACCGGCGCCGCGTAACCCCAACCGCAGGAGCCCGCGCCCGACCAGCCCGTACCAAACCACACTGAAAAACCCGCCGGCCACAGCTATCAGTATAGCGGTGTCAAACAGTGCCGGGATAAAGGTCAGCACTATTGTAAAAACAGACAGAAACAGGAACCCCAGTATTCCTGAATATGCGGTTACCCGGCCGAATATTCGGCTGCGGAGGGTAATTACCGCGAAAGCGATGCCGGCGATTTCCGTGAAGAAAAAGCCGATAAAACTGCCCGGCGTAAAGTCGGCTCCTCTGGCAATTACGGCCTCCCCGGCCGCAGCCAAAATGATCCTCTGCGCCTCGGCGGCGGCCGCTTACTTGCTGCTTAGGACAAACATCGGCACCGCAGCATTATTCGAGATATAAACCGCCGCACCGACTACGTACAAGATCATTGCCAGCGCGGCATATACCCTGTATACCTGCCTGTGAACCGCATAGAGCGCCAGGTACAGCGGCATCGTCACCGTCAGGGAAATAATGTTTATCAATCCGAGGGCGCGGAGCCCAACCAACCGGTTGCTCTGAAACACAGCAAACCAGTCGACTGCGGTCAGGGTATCGGGCCGAAAGTCACCGCCTCCGAAAGAGATGGCGATATCCAGCAATAATACCGCAATAGCCGACAAGGCAGCCGCACCGCCGAACTTGTAAAGAGTACTCCAGCTTGAGGTCATGGTTTCGGTAGACGCGTTCTGGTTTATTGCAGCCCGGAGCATTAATTCTTCCTCCTTTTTGTCAATCCGTAATACGCTGATAAAGATTTCCGACTTCACTTATTTATCCAGCAGATAGTTGAGGATTTTTTCCAGGTCTCTGTACACATTCGCTTCCGTCAAGTCTCCGTTATTGGAAAAGCTGATGGTAATCATCCCGTGAATTGCGTAAATGATAGTCTTTGCCACCACTTCGATCTCTTCTGTCCGCAGTTTCCCCGCTACCACCATTTCTCGGAAAGTATCGTCCCACATAGCGCCATAATCCGGTTCGGTACCAGCACCTTCGGTTGGCCGGTTCAGCGAGTGAAAATAGAAGAACTTAAAAACGTTAGGATTTCGGAAGTAATAGGCGATATAGGTACGGAAGCTTTCCTTGATTCCATCGATACCGTGTTTCGTCGGCTGCATTTCGAGTCTCAGGATTTCAATCAGCTCAAGAATCATTGCTTCTTTTACTTCCCAAAGCAGTGCGTTAAGGTCCGCGAAATAATGATAGAGGGTGGGATAAGTGTAACCTGCCATATCCGCTACTTTTCTTACCGTTACATTTTCAACCCCTTCCTTCTTAATAATTTCTTTGACGGCCTCAAGAAAGTATTTCTTTATCCTTTGTCTCCGGTAGTCTTTTTTGCTGCTCACCGTGTCGTCATTCATCTCCGCTCCGGTTTCCGCATCCACAAACTCGTTTGGCTCCTTCATAAACTCCCTCCCGCGTATTAATTAGATTACCCGAACCCACTCTGGCAGAATATTTAACAATTATTTATATATTTAACTTAGTTCAATATATTTCATTGTTGTAAATTTGCCAACAGATTTTTTCATTTATTTGTTTTTCTTCCCAGCAGCAAAAACCGACAATGCCGAAATTAATCCGCGCTCAATTGAGCCTTACACGGCAAGTCTTTGCTCAACCTTCTTCCATTCCGGTCGCACTGCTATGCGCACCCAGGCTTCGCTTTACGCTTCTCCCATTGCCGCCAGCATTGTTAGTAAATCCTGTTTGGCAGAAAAGCAAGGGGAAGCGGCTGGTCAAGCCAACCGTTTCCCCGGCATTGTCAACCGCATCTTTTTTACTTTTTCATTCCCGTGTAAACAAGCACCGCGTCGCGCAGGAACTCCGCCGCCCCCGGCTGCTCCTTGTCGTAATAAGCTTTGAATCTTTCGTCATCCACATACATCTGAGCAACACCGGCATGCGCCTCCTTCGTGTAATTGCCCCAATAGAAGCTCAGCCATTGCCGGTGCAGATCCGCCGCTTTCTGCGCCAGTTCGCCGGCGGGGTCACCGGTGCGGAACGCTGCGTACAGGTTCTCGAGCACTTCTTGCCCGAGCCGGTTAACCGCATCATACTCTTCTTCTGTCATGTTCATCAGCTTGCGGTTCGAAATGTCGACCGTCTCGTCCCCGTATTTCTCCCGTACTTCCTTACCGTACTTCTGTTCATTCTCATCAATCAGCTTCTTTTTGAATCCTGCGAATTTTTCCCTGTCGCTCATGTCAATTCCCCTTTCTCTCGCACTTATTGTCTTATCCACATTGGCCAGCAGACTATCCAACTGCGCTCTTTTTGCCAGGAGCTTATCACGGTGCTGCCGCAGCGCCTCCACTTCGTCAAAATCCGGCGCAGCGATTATCTCACTGATTTTTTCCAAACTTACACCCAGTTCCCGGTAGAAAAGAATCTGCTGCAAACAGTCCACCTGTTCCCGGCCGTAAATGCGGTACCCGGAAGAATTAATTCTGGCCGGTTTCAGCAGACCGATTTTGTCGTAGTAACGCAACGTCCTGGGACTGACACCCGCGATCTGACTCAGCTTTTGCACTGTGTACTCCATGTCTTGACCTCCTGACAACTATAATATACACATTGACGTAACGTCAACGTCAAGTGTTTACAAAAAATTTTTCGAGCCTTTCCGGCTTTTCCGCCGCTGGCAGCCCAATCAGCGAAACAGGAAATACCTGTTATTACCATCCTCGAGATACATTTAATTTTCTTTGCCGTACCGAAAAACATCCTGCGGGAGAAATACCAGACATTTTTGCCCTTGCCAGCCGAGGCCAGGCGAGATTATCACGCCGCACATCAGCAATCAATCCGGCAGGTTTTTCTCTCCCGGCGGCGAAGTTGATTATGTTTCATTTATATTAATTCTGGCAAAGGAGGCTATTCGATGCTGACAGTCCGGGAAGCTACTGCCGCCGATAACGCTGCCCTCCTCAGTCTGGTGCAGACCGGTACCGGCGGCGCCATCGACCGTGGTCCGGATTTCTTCGCCCGGCTGCGCCTTTATGAAGGAACCAAGACGTATGTGGCGGAAAAAGACGGCAATATCGTCGGGGCGGTAAGCCGGGTCCTGAAAAAAATGCACGTGAACGGCGGTGAATACCTTGCCAGCTATCTGTTTGACATCGATTATCACAAGCCCGTCTATGACGAGGCGCTGCTTGAGCGGTGCCGGCAGGAAGATGATGCCGCCGGGGCCGCCTTCAGTTACCTGCAGTTGCTGACCGGCAATCCCCGGTTCAGCAGTCGCTTCACCCCCTGGGACTTTGCGGAAGCGGCCCGGACATGGTTGACGGTTCTGAAACCGGCGCCTGCTGACGAGCGGCTCCTATCTGGCGCTCGGGCCGCAACGCCGGACGATTATCCGGCGATTGCCGATCTCATGAATTATTGTTACCGTGATTACGACTATTACACGCCAGTGACCGCGGCGGAACTCGCAAAGCTGGTTGTTCTGCCTGGCTACGCGGCAGCCAACCTCTATGTCACGCCGGCAAACGGCACCATCAATGCTTGCCTTGGCTTTCTTGACTATCGCCATATCTACCTTTTCTTCAATTATTCCCGTGGTGCGCGGCCGGGCCGGGCCAGCACGCCTCTGTATTACCATCTGCCCTGGCTGCCGCAGCCGGACGCCCCCTGGAACGGCATCGTTCCTTTCCCCCTCGCCTATCGCAATTCGGTGGAGGAACTGCTGCCGTTATGGCAATTATACATCCGCTTCACCGCCGAACGGCAATTGATGGGACTCTGCCGGTTCGATCAGAATGATCCGCTGCGCGCTCTCACCCAGCACGAAGCAGCCGCCCTGACCTCCAGTCCCATGCCTTTGCTCATCCGGCAATACGACGGCGCGCCGCCGCCCCAGGGGAGACTTGTTTACGTCGACCAGCGAGACTTGTGATTTGCAGCCGTCAATGAAAACAAGCGTCAAAATGAGCCCAGCCCGCACTAAACGCGGGGCTGGGTTCTCGTTGCGCCGGGCCGGAAAGAAAAGCGGCGGGCTGCGTATCTGCCGCCCGCCGCCGGGGTGCATCGCCGGCTTACCGTTTTCTTACTCACTGTAAAACAAGGTGAAAAAGTCGTCAAAATCTACCGGCTGCCCCGGCAGCTGACGCATAATGGCGTTGCAGGCATCCAGCCCGTTTTCCCCGTTCGTCATCAGCACAATCCCTGTACCGCTGTCCCGGAAGCCTGCCGCCAAATTCCGTGTTCCTCCGTTGTCCCCCCAATGCCAGAAAGCGTCTCCACCATCGGTGTGTTTGATCCCCCAGCCAAGCCCCCAGTCAGTCGTTTCATTAACTCTGGTCTGCGGCCGTAGCATTTCCGCCGCCGTCGCGGGCCGGAGCGCCGCTTTGCCGCCGTCCGGCTTCAGAACCGCTTTAATCATGAAAGCGGCGAAATCGACCGGGGTTGTGTACATCGTGTAAGCCGCGTTGGCCTCCTTGTACGGCGCGCTCGCCTCCGGCTCCCCTTTCGCTCCGTGCGGACGGGCGAATCGGCCGGCATAATTGTCTTGCCAGACGAGGCCGGTATTCGACAGACCCAACGGCTCAAGCAGATTTGCTGCAGCATATTCCGCCAGGGGCTGCCCCGTCAGACTTTCCAAAACTTTCTGCAGATAAAGATATCCTTCACCGGAATAACCAAAGCGCTCTCCCGGGTCGAACTTAATCCGCAATTTGCCGTCCGGCTCGTATTTGCGCCAGTTGGGAAAACCGGTGGCATGGCTTAAGATTATCCGCGGCGTTATCCGGCGAAGCCGCGGGTCATCCGATATCGGCAATTCCCGCGCATAATCCGCCAGGGGAGCATCCAAATCGAGAACTCCAGTGTCATGCAGACGCAAGGCGAGCAGGGCGACGACCGGCTTGGTCAGCGATGCCGCCTCAAAAACGGTATCCGCAGTGACCGGTGCCTCCGTCTCCCGGTCCCGGCAGCCGAAGCCCCGGCGCCAGCAGATACCCGCCTCTCGGATCAGAGCGATGGCAAGACCGGGTACGGCATGCCGTTCCAGCAAAACGGGAATTTCCTCTTCCATGCGGTCAATAAAAACCTTGTAATCAGACATATTGTCCATCTTCTTACCCCCAGTTTTCCGGGCGGATAACTGTAAGCCGTTTCCCCGCCCAGCGGTCATGACCGTCTCCCGCCTCGGTGCAATCACTTCCGGTGCCGCCGGCCGCACCGTCCTGACCTTGCCGGAGACGGCTCAGATATTCCGCCGTCTTTTCGTCTTCTTCCCGGTTATATAAATACCCCAGCCGGCCAGCGATAAGATTTGCAGTCTCCCGAAAGAGGCTGCCCATATTGAACAAAGCCTCCCAGACCGGTTCTTCCGCCGCAACCGGATATGTCGCCAGCAATCTCGCCCATGTTTCCTCCGGCAGATACCGTTCCAGATACTTGCAGCTTTTCCCGATATTCACGGTAAAATCCGTCCGAACACCGACGTACCACTCCAGCATCAGCAAAAGCATTGGCCTGACATAACTGTTCAAATGGTCGAGCGCGTACAAGATTTCCCGGCGCCGCAGCCCTTTGGCGACATAAAGTGTCACCCACCAGAACTCATTGCAGCAGTCGGTGAAAAGTTTGGCGGACGGTTTCTTCACCCGGTAATCGCTATCCGTCGGCGGCGGCAGCGGCGGCAAAAAGCCGTCTTTGTCCAGCAGCGGCACTGTCAGCTTATCTTTAGTATAATCGCGGGCCGTCCGCTCCTTCGTCTGAACAGTCAGATCGACCCGGTTCCCGTCGGTGAACTGCATCAGATAGGCATATTTTTCTTCCCGGTTAGCCGCGTTGTCAAATAGTTCCGTGTTGTCCGGCTCTTGCATCACCACTGTTTCGCCGAAAACGGCGAGCCAGTTTTTATCCCGGATGAAAGGCTCCGTCTCTGTCACTACATAAACGATGTCATAATCCTGAAAAATATCCCGCGGTGCAGCCGGATTCGCCCGGGAACCGTTCAAATAGACGGCGCGAATCCGCGCATCCTTCCTGGCCACGCCAAGAATTAAATCATACATTTCCCGCTCCGTCCGCATTTGCTTCCATCCTTCCGCAACAATGTTTCACCCTGGATTATCTGCCTGCCGGCCATACCATTTCGGCCAAGTTTTAGACCGGCCCGCTTATTGCCGCTGCTCTTGCCGGCCCCGCCCCGGCAGCCGCGTCATTCACGCCGCCATCGCTATCGCGGACGGAAAAGAATCGCCCCGGAATAGAGCGATTCTCCGATTACTATCCTGATACCGCTTACAGCTCGGCCAGCCCCTTGAACAGATCCACCGCCGTTTCAATCAGCTCATCCCGGAAGTCATACCCGGACGTATGCACAGGCGGATAATCTTCCCCGTTTCCGATGAAGCAAATCGCTCCTTTTGTCTGCTTCAGGAAATGGCCGTAATCCTCGGAACCGCGGAAAGCTTCCGGCATCTCAATCAGCGGAAAACCTCTCGTTCGGCAGACCTGTCGGATTTTGTCGGAACTTTCTTTGAGGTTCACCGTTTCCGGGAAAGCGTCATTGTAGGAGAAGTTTACTTTTAAGCCGTACTTCTCCGCCTGCGTCCGGGCAATTGCCTCCAGATTTGACTGCAATTGGTCCATTTCCGCCTCAAATTCGGCCCGGATTGTCAGCAGCAAATCCCCTTGGCTGGCGGAGATACCGAAAGCTCTCTCACCGACAGCCACCTGAATCACCGTGCACAGGACCTGACCTTTATTGTTTTGGGGCGAAATGAGTTCGGGAATGGCATCGATGATTTTGGCGACGGCAAAAGCGGGATTGGCGCCTTTTTCCGGCTGGCTCGCGTGGGCAGGGGTTCCTTCCATGTGAATGACCATTCCCTTGGAAGCCCAGTTGCTCGTACCGTCGATGACGTTGACGGTATTGAAAGGCATCCCGCTCATATTGTGGAAAGCAAATATCTCATCAATATTATTTTCCCTGATAAACACGGCGCATTGCGCGGCCCCGTCACCCGTTTCCTCCGCATGCTGAAAAAGGAAGAAGATGTTCTTGTCGGCGCCTTTCTGGTCAATTTCCAGGGCGAATCCGGCCAGACAGGCGGCATGGCCGTCGTGTCCGCATTTGTGTGAGACGCCGGGAATCCGGGAAGCATGCGGCAGTTCGATACCTTCAGGCATCGGAAGAGCATCAAAATCCGCCCGGTACGCAATGTTCTTTTTTTCGGCGCCGGCCCAATAAATCGCGTAGAACCAGAGTCCCCGGTCGACAATTTCCAGACCGGTGTTCGCCTTGAGGAAATCGATCAGATGCTGTTTCGTCCAGTCCTCCTGATTTGAGACTTCCGGATGCTGATGCAGTTCATGCCGCAGCGTTCTGGCCAATTCCAGGTTTTTACCTTCCATGTGGCATCTCCTCCCCATCTTTTTGCTTTCAGTACGGTTGCTTGAGTACGCGAAACCGGCGAAAAGACGGAGAACACTCCCTCCCGCTTATTGCCGCGCAATTATTGTTTCGCTGCTTCGCCCGCGTTTCCTCTTCCCGGCGTCCGGTAAAGCATACAATGCCGCGGTCTGAAACGCAAGTAAGGTAATTCGTCTCGTCGACGCTTCACCGTTAGTGTGCGGCAATGACCCATTTAATTCCTGGTCCTTGCGGTGTAATGGGAGAACCCGAACGTTAGCCGAGAGCCGGCGACCCAATGCTGTTTATCATTTTGGCACTCTCCCGTTACTGTTCGCCTCAGGCTTCTTTTACCTCAACGCAGCATTTCTCTCCGTCCCACAATGTCTCCTTGACGTCGAAGTTATTGGCCGGGTTCAGGCCTTTCACCATGCCTTCCATGGGATTAAGGCAATAAATCCGGCAGGGACTCGCCTTGCCCGTCTTCTTGGCGATGGCACAAAGCTTGCAAGCCTTTGCTTCAGCGGTGAAAGTACTTCCTTCCCTCACAATTTTCCAGACCGCACAGTTGAACATCTGGGACAAGCGGATAAATACTTCTTCCGCGGTCTGAATGCCGAAACGCTCCGCCTGCTGCTTCCCCATGGCCATCTGTTCCTTCTTCTTCTGCTCAGTCACCTTCTCCAATATTCCTTCTTTGTCGAAACACCGCACCGCGTCAGCCTGAATCCCGGCGTAAGCAACCTCCAGCACCTGAACTCTTCTTGACAAATCCATGTGAAAACCTCCTCATAATTATTCCGGCCTTCATTGGCCTTTCATTTGGATTAGAGAAGGTTCGCCGTTATTTGTGACAGAATAATGAAGATATTCCCAATAATTTTTTTGCGGCAATACCTGCTGCGTTTCTAAAAAAAAGTTGGCCCGGTTGATGAATTTCCGGAGTTTTTGATACTCTTGCGGGAGATTGATGTCAGTCACGAGACGCCCCATCCGGCATTTACATTTACCGGCCGGATTGTACAGAATGCACTCGTCTTCGAGAAAATTCTTCAGCTTCCGGCGGCTGCGGGCCACCGCCTGCCTGACCGCCGCCGGTTCTTTTCCCAGTATCTCCCCGATGCCTTCATAAGAAAGCTGCACCAGGTCCCGAAACAGATAAGCGATTCGACTTTCCGCATCCAGGCAGTGCAGAATTCCCGTCAGGCATTTGTCACACATTTCTTTGATCCAAATTTCCCGGTCGTAGTCAATATCGCAAGGGACATCCAACGGCTCGCCGTGGAAGTAATTCCGCAGGAACCGGATGGAATGGAGCCTCTCTTTCTGGGAATACCGCATTACCGAACGGTAAGCCACGGAATACACCCACGTGGAAATGTTTGCTTCACCGCGGAAACTGCCAAGCCCGGCAATGATTTCAGTCCAGGCTTCCTGAGCGGCATCTTTGGCGTCCTCTTCGTTCTGAAGCATCCGGCGGCAAATCGCTGAAACCATCGAGCCGTAATCGTTGACAATTTTTTCGGCACCGACGCTTGCCTGCTCGTATTCCAACCTCTTGCCCCCCTTATCTTGTCAGATAGAATGTCTCCACAATTGCGGCGCCGACCAAAGCGGCCAGCGCGAACAGCCCAAGCCATTTTTCCGTCCGAGCAAAGTGCAATTCTTTCAGGCTGCGTACCGTTGTCCATTCCCGGGCGGGAAAAGACGGGGCCACCAGCAAAGATTTGGGCAGAGTGACGGCACAAGCCAAAGCATAAGCCGTCGTCTCCCACAGCCCGACCCGCAGATATTGCAGATTCGCCGCCGCCGGACTTGGGAAAGGAACCGCAAAACCGTTCGCCCCGGCGATCCACCCGATTGTTATCCCCTGGAGCAGCAGAACGAGAAGACCGGGAGTAGCCGACCCGAAACGGACGAAGAGATTCCCGCCGGCAATCAGAGCGATTACAATCAGATTGTTGGTGATAATGTGCATAAACATGGCCAGCCGTCCTCCCGCCGCCGGTTCGGCGGCCGGTCCGCCGTTCCAGGCACCCGGGTTGGCGAGATAGCCTATTGCGAATACCGTCCACAGCAAAGCCTGCAGCAGAACCCAGATAGTTGCGCTCCGCCTGATCGGATCCATTCGATACAGACTGTCCAAAACCTTGCCGATCCCTGCCGTCATCTGATCCGCCTCCGTCAGTTTCTGCCTATTGCTTAACTCCGGGGCAACGTTACCCGGAGGTTGTTTTCTCTTCGGAACAAAATGGCGGCACTTCCGGGCAATCACACCCGGAAGTGCTACCCGTCTCGTCATTTCGGCCTCCAGATGGCAAACCCTTTCCCAAATTCGCGTGGCGAATCATTTCAGTGAAGTTACTCGGCTTTCTCCCGCGGGAAGTGAGCCGTCGATTAGGCGCTGCCGAAGAAGACCGCTGATTTCCGGCTGCCAATTGTGCTTGAAGGTGTCCACATTAACCTAGGGGCATTGTCTCTGGCGGCTTGGATGGGGGGCGTGCCCATTTCCCGGGAAGCAGATATTGATGTCATCGCCAATGCATACGCAAAAGCCACTGGCGGAAAAACAGAGGCGGAAGCTATCCGCAACGGAATGCCAGCCCAGGAAGCCTTCGCGAAATCCGAGATTAACATCACTGCCAGGCATTAGGCCTCCCTCAAACCTGCTCCCAGTCGGTGCGCGTGAAAACATCCGGTTCAGACGTCTCGCCCGCCAGCCAGGTCCAGAAAGCTTCTTCGTCCCCGTCAAAGGCGAAACGCAGCCCCTGGACGGTTGGAAACTGTTTGAAAACAGCCCAGGTGATATCGGCCATTACCCCTCCCGGTCCGAAACTGGTTGCCGGCGTCGTCCCGCTGATATCAAGCATTTCGCGGAAGTCGGCGAAATCGAGGGTGAGTGTGGCGCCGTCAGGGCTGCGCGTGATGCCGTTCAGCATCCCCGTGGTCCGTTCGGAAAATAGCGACCGACAACCGGCAGCATATTCTTCCGGCGTAGGCCCCCGCAGCATCTCGGCCACCGCAGCCTGTACCGGATCCGCTTCTTGCGGAACGTTCCGGATGACGGGATAGAGCCCCCCGGGAGCCTCTTCCGTATTAGTGAAATAAACTAACACAGTATGCCGGCTCGTTTCCGCTTCTCGTTCCCGGCCGGTTCCAGCGGCTGCAGCGGATCGCTTGCCAGAATCTCCGCCACTTCCTCGTAACCGGCCGGGAAAGCGTAGTTGTACCGGGCCGGCAAAGCGAAGACATATTTACTGTTGCGACCGAGTTCACTCGGCCCAATCGGCGCCGCACCGATATGGAATTCAGCCTGCGCCATCGCCTCCCACTGAGTCAATGTGAAGATCATCACCGGGATATCCTGTCGCGGTACTTCGGCTGTCCATTCCGGGTGCCGCAGGGAGATTACCGGCCCGGTTTCCACTGTCTTACCTTCTTTCGCGCCTTCCCACTCGGCTTGCGTTATCGAGTAACCTCGCCAGCCTTCCGGCAGAAGGAACCGGAAACCGTACGGATTGTTCTCATAAACAATCCGGCCGGAAATTGGCGAATCATTCAGCACTCTGATCGTCCTGGCTTCCGCTACGGCGGGATAGATCATAATCCTGGGGTCGTCGGTAAAAGTAACGGCGACTTCCGTCCCTTCTTGCAATGCGGCAGCCGTCATTTCCCGGTCGGTATAGGCCTCGTAAATCTTCGTCCCGCTGCCGATAATCACATTGGCCTTGTCATAGCTGCCCAGCGAGGCCGGATCGCCTTCGACGAAGACGCTCTGCACTGCATTGTCCGCACCGACGGTAACGGTCGTGATTTCCCCGGCCACATCCACTTTTTCAATGGCCGTAATCAGCCATTTGCCATCGACTTGATTAACTGTAACGTATTCCCGGGTCAAAAACGTCGCCTCTGTCGAGTCCGTATAGACAAATTCCACTGCAAACCGGTATATGGCGTTGTCAGCCCGGTATGTCTCGCGCACCGCGTAGTTCTTCACCCACGGACTGGATGTCCCGGTCGTCCAATTCATCGCCGCAAAGCCCGGCCGCATTTCCTCCCTTAATTCGTAGTCCAGCATCGCGTATTGCAATGCTCCGTTGCGCATTTTTACTCCCTCAGCCCAGGTTTCGGCTGCCGCCAGCGGCGTTTGCGGGGCGAGTGCTTCTTCCAGCAGCTGCAATTGCCTGGGCTGAGTTCCCGTTTCCCGCATATCGACGCGCACGGAATTGGTCTCCTCTTCCCAAGCCACCGCTGCCCCGAAAGCCTCGGCGATAACCCGTAGCGGCACCATGACCCGGCCCCCGGTCAGAAGCGGGGGAACGTCCGTCACGACAGCCTCTCCGTTCAAAAGCAGTGTTACCGCCGGGTTGGCGAAAGCCGCCGCGGCGAGACACAGGAGCAGGATAACGGCAATCGCGGTTGTCAACGTCAATTTCTTCATTGGGCATACCTCCATTGTTTGGTAATCGGACACCCATATAGTCGCCGGCGGCAGCCGAAAGTTCCGGTTCTGCTCAATTCCACTCCGGCTGCCATTTAAGCATCCGGCTGTTGTTCAGGACGAGTGCGCTGTAGAGAAAGAGGACATCCTGACCGGATGAAAATTCGACATAGTCGTCCAGAACGGCGGCAGATACATACCGTAAATCGATCAGAATTATTCGAGCATAACCGGCCAGCAGAAGAGGGGCGATACTGCTGCCGAAAGAGTCGCGAAACAGAATTAATTCCCGGTCCGTCGGGCAAGCCGGGTTTTCAACCGTCAGCAGCGGTTTCGCCCCGGCCAAAAAGACATCGTACGAATCCATGCCGCCGAATTTCCCGATCTCGTATACACTGCCGACAGTTCCGGATTGATGATCGATAACTGCGGCGTTTTCCAATGCGGAGTTTGTCAGAAAACGTAGTGTGTCCGGCTCGGTCCGGAGCGCTGCCTGGCCATAGTAGGAGCCATAAAAAGGGTATAATTCACGCTTCAGATATTGCTCGTCCGACACCCGCACCTCATTTTCCATCCCAACCAGAAGCTTGTCGGCGACCCCCACAATTCTTTCTTGCCGCCAATGGATATCAGTGCGATAATATGCATTTAGATCCAGGGAAGGGAACAAATCAATGTACTCCAGGCCGACCGTATTCTCCGCCAGGGTTTCCCGCAGTCGATCATAATTCAGTGCCGGACGCCCGCCGGACGCGGCGGCGAAATAATTCTTGTCGGGGATTACGGCATAATACACATTATTATCCGGAAAATACTGCCGGCTGATTCCATTGAGGACCGCCGCGGCGTGAAGCACTGCCGCTGTGTCAAGCGGTTCCTCAATTTTGTTGATGCTTCCGTTCACCACATACAGGCCGTTATTGTCTTTCAGGTGCAGCAGACCTAGTGACCCCCAGGCTTTCAGCCGCCGGAACGCATTGCGCCAAACAAACTGATCCGGGACATACATCTCGAATTCCCGGAACAATTCCCCGCCGAGCAATTTCCCGACGGAAAAATCGGGTGCCGACTGCAAGCGGCGCCGCTCACTGCGGGAAAATTCGGCATCCGGCGTAATGAGACAGGCCAGCAGCAGCCCGCCGATCACCAGTCCGAAGCAAACAATCACTGCGATTTCTTTTGCTTTGTTTTGCATCACCACAACCTCATTCTGGCTAAAACCGAAAGTAAAGAAAAGGATTAAAAGAGCCGTCAACGAGATATCCCGTCACCAACAGCAGGAGTGAAACCAACGCCACCGGTTCCAATACATCGGCAATCTGCCGCCCGCGCCGGTAATTCCTTAGCCTTCGCAGCAAGGCTGCTGCAAGCGGCGTAGTTCCCAGTGCCGCCAGCAGCAGGACGAAAGTGTAGCTTTTCAGGTAATAAAGTGTCACCGCGTTGGACACAGGCACGTCGAGTAAACCAAACATTCCCTGCAGGTTTTCCAGACTCCCGTTCATTCCATCCGCGTTGAAAATCACGAAACTGATGGTAAGAAAAAAAAACGTATAAAGATGGCGGATAACTGCCGGTGCTTTGTCCAGCTTCTCCCCCAGCCAAAGCTTCTCCAGCAGGAGAAAGAAAGCGAAATACAGCCCCCAAGCGATAAAATTCCACGCCGCGCCGTGCCAGAAACCGGTCAGGAACCAGACGACCAGCACATTGCGGATCCACGTCGCCCTCCCGGCCCGGCTCCCCCCCAGAGGTATGTAGACATAGTCCCGAAACCATGTGCCGAGGGAGATATGCCAACGCCGCCAAAACTCGCTAATACTTTGGGCGACAAACGGATAATTGAAGTTCTCCGGGAAATGAAAGCCGAAGATTCTTCCCAAGCCGACAGCCATGTCGCTGTAGCCGGAGAAGTCATAATATATCTGCAGCATAAAAGCGATGGCGGCCAGCCAATAGAAGAGGACAGTCTTCATGTCCGTACCGGCAAAGACCGTCCCCAGTCCCCCCAGAGAATTCGCGAACACCACCTTCTTCGTCAGGCCGGTAACGAAACGGCTGATGCCTTCCGCCGTATCAGTCAACGAATGCCTGCGGTCGGTCAGTTCAGCTTCCACTGTCGCGTAGCGGACAATCGGTCCGGCAATCAGCTGCGGGAACAGCGCCACGTAAGCGGTAAAATCCAGGAAATTTCTCTGCACACCTGCTTTCCCCCGGTACACATCGATAGTATAAGACAAGATCTGAAACGTATAAAAACTGATACCCAGGGGCAGCGGCAGTTTGAGCGGGGTGATCTCTGTCCTCGCCATCCGGTTGATATTGATGATGAAGAAATCGGCATACTTGAAAAAGAGCAGCAGCCCGATGCCGACGACCAGCGAGGAAAGAAGCGGGATGCGTGCATCGCCGCTTCTTTTCGCCGCATTTATCCACAAACCGTGCCAATATCCCGCTAGAGCAGAAAATATCAGCAGTAAGCCGTAAACCGTTTCTCCGTAGAAGTAAAAACAGAGGCTGGAGGCCAGCAGAACCGCGTTCTTCAGCTTCCGGGGTGCGAGAAAGTAAATTGACAGAACGACGGGTAGAAAAAAGTACAGGAAGCTGAGGCTTGAGAACAGCATGGTTATGCTTGCAGCGCGAGGAAGGCTTCGTGCAGCGCTGCCCCTTCCTGGTCGCTCATAATCAGGATTATTACGTCGCCTACATTGTCGACAATGACATTATCCGGGTCTACCCCAACGCAAACCCATTTCCGCGGATCGGCGTTTTCCTTGATATCCGTCTTGATTTGCTCAATATCGGCGCCATCCTTAACCCGCACCAGGCAGAGGGAATAGGCCGAGGGCGACATTATCGGTTCGGAAGCGATGGCCGCGTCGAATTCAATTTCCGCTTTGCCGAGATGGTATTCACAGTTCTCCCCGTTGATTTCGGTCGTCTGCAGGCCGGTTTTCGCATATTCCCGGAACTGCTCACTGACGGCGGCCGTCTTGTAAATCTCAGCTAAAATCTCTTCCAGGCTGCCTTCCAGATTCGCGCCCCTCCCATTCGAACCGGACTGACAGGCGGCCAGATTCAGCGCGAGCAACAATCCCAACAGCAATACCAGTAATTTCTTCATCTCGACATCTCCTTTGGAATGAATTTTAGTACCTTTATTGTTTGAGTCGGTTGGGATGCGAAATTGGTTCCGCTAATCGCTGAAGGCAGCCAGTTTCACCCGCTGCCACCGCCCTCAGCCTTTCCATTAACCGTTCGCCGTCTGCTTGGCAATCCGTCAGCCGTTACAGGTTCTCGTCCTCTAAGGCATATCGCACTGCCGCCCGGGCATGAATGTCGGTCGTATCAAACACCGGCACGGCGGTATCTTCCTGCTTAATCAGCAGAGGGATTTCCGTACAGCCGAGCACCACCCCTTCCGCGCCTTTTTCTGCCAGCCGTTCGATAATCTCCAGATATCTTTTCCTGCTTTCGTCGCGGAATATACCCAAAATGAGTTCACTATAAATAACCGAGTGGATTATTTCCCGGTCCTCTTCCTCCGGGATGATCACTTGGATGCCATGCCTTTCCTGCAGGACTTCCCGGTAGAAAGCACCCTGCATGGTGAAATTAGTTCCCAGGAGAGCTGCTTTCTGCAAACCTTTCTCTTTTATTGCCGCGCCGGCGGCATCCGCGATATGGAGCACATACAATCCCGTTCTGGCCGCGATGGCGGGCGCCATAAGATGCATCGTATTGGTACAGATAATGAGAAAATCAGCGCCCGCATTCTTCAAATTGTTCGCCTGTACAGTCAGTTCTTCCGTCAGTTTTCCCCATTCGCCCCGCTTCTGCATTTCCTCAATGGCGTGAAAGTCGAAAGAGTACATCAGGCATTTCGCAGAATGGGATCCACCCAGCCGCCGCTTCGTTTCTTCGTTGATAATCCGGTAATACTCCAGTGACGACTCCCAACTCATCCCGCCCAGCAAACCGATTGTTTTCATCCGCCTTCCTCCTTTTCCCCGCTTCATTCCGAATATGACCCGGACAACCTTTATCACCTAACCTGCTCGAAGAATAATCCTCAGCTTATCAGGAATGTCCTTAATCCGTTTCGCCGACATGCCAATAAATACCTGCGCCGGTTCTGACTTACCCGCGAGCTTCTTCTCCTATCGGCATTTTGCTCAACCCCCCGGACACAAACCCAACCAAAATTCCCCCGACGTCCAGTTACGGACCTTGATTAAGAACGGCTATAAAAAAACAGGCGCAGCCGCGTTACTTCGCCCGTTTCTGCCCACTGTTTTCCTCCTGGCCTCCCTGTTTCCTGCCTTTTGACGTTTCCGCCTTACCTCCTCCTTCTCTCCAATTTTCGGAAACCAAAAGCAATCAAGCCGACACAAATTATCAGTCCGATGACAGCCGGAACTAATATGGTTTTCCCCGCTTCCCCGCCCACGACGACACTCCAGCCCATCTTGGCGACGGCAATAAAGATAAGGACGGAAAGCCCTAACCACAGATTTCGTTTCCAGAAAGCCATGGCCAAAGTGACTAATGAAAAAGGCACCAGGAGTGAGGTCAAAATCTTCGTTGTTCCCCAGTTACCGCTCAGATACTCTTTTTCCATCTCCAGAAACTGCTTCACCTGCTCACTTACCGCTGCCGGCTTGGGAAACCAAAACATACTCGTGAGGAGCAGGAACATCGTCCCGGTGATGCCGGCCCAACTCCGCTTGTAAGCGAAATAGCAGAAGGGAATGAGAAACAACGGCCTCAGATACCAGCTCAATTGGTTTTGGTGCCGTTCATACGCCCAGTTAAAAAAACTCCGGTTGGTAAGACCAAGTATGAGGAAGAGCACCGTCAGCACTCCGAAGATTATCGCCCATGTTTTGCCCTGCCGTTCTGGTTCAAATCTCTTCGTATCTCTCTCCTCCCTTGTCATGAGTTGAGGCTTGCCGACACCTTTCTGTTGTCAGCCGCAACAGCCGGGAAATATTCCGCCGCACCAGAACACTTTCGAGTCAATTACGGCAAACAATATTAGAAATCTATCAGATAGATGTCCACGCTGCCGGAGAGATCACGGGTAGTGCCGACCAGTTCGTAGCAGATGGTGTCGTAAACAACAGACAGCCGCAGCCCTTCTTTTTTTGCCGCTTCCCCTGCCTCGATTATCCGCAGCTCATAATACATCGATGTAACCAATTTGATGTGCTGCGCCCGCTTTTCCTGCAATTCGAGGAAGATTTCCGCTTATCTCACTACTGTTATTTTTCCCCTCCCGCCGCAGGAAATATCATGCTTTTGGCAGTATACGCAACGCAGGTCGCACCCGGTTCGGAAAACGCCGCCGGAGCCGTTCTCTCCCGACAGGCAAAACTCCTCACTGCAGGGCATCCCGGCTGCCTGCAGGGCGGATGAATGACCGCAATATTCCTTTTCTCCGCTGCCCGTTTACCCCTGCACCGCCACGGGCATGCTCACAATGTTCCAGTAACTTCTCCATCTTCCCGCTTCTTTCTGCGAGTTTTGCGGTGGTCCCATTTAATCCCTATCCCGCGTCGCCGATTTCCTCAATACTCCGGCTGCAGATGCAGTTTCCCGGCATCTCGCAACGTGTAGTCGAAAAACTCCAAAATGATCCGGTTCATTGTTTCAATGCAGTACCGCCTGTCAACCTCGCCGGTGCCGAGCGTTCGCGCCAATGCCGGTGAAAAGAGAGGTAAATCGGTGAAGTTCAAGTGTCCCGCGCCGCGAATCACCACATCATAAGCTTCTGGCGCCTTTGCACTGGCAGCCGTGTTGCTGTAGGCCGTCCCCAGCCGGAGAGCTTCCTCGTAATGCTCCGCATTGTACAGGTTCAGCAGGGGAATAGGGTAAGGAGCCGATTGCAGGACTATCCGGCCGTTTTCAAAACCAATTTGTTCGCCGAGCATAGTGCCGTCGACAACAATCACCGCGTCGATGTCCGTGCGCTCCCGGCCAAGTTGCGCTGCCGTCGCGCCGCCAAGCGAGTGACCGAAGAGCCCGATTTTATCCGGATTAATCAGCCCGTAGACAGCTTCGGGATCATTCTGGTTTAAGTTATTACGGATTTCCTCCAGCACAAAATTCATATCGGCGGTGCGGAGGGCCAGCCAATCCCGTGTTATCTCATAAATTGCCGCCTCGTCATCCACGTTGTTCGTAACATCGACGGCTTCATTAAGGAAGTCTCTGTCCACCGGCGTAATGCTGCCGTCCGCATGCCGGACGAAAAAGGCATGGTAGCTGTGATCTATGCTGCCTACCACATATCCGTTACTGGCAAGATTCTCGAATGTCGAGAGATTGCTACCGCGAAAACCGAACGCCCCGTGCGAGAAGAGTAGCAATGTGCTGTCGCCGATATGTTCACCGCTGGCCGGGTACCAGAACTGGACCGTCAGCTTCCGGTTCTCACCCGTTCCGGAAAAAGAGTCGGGGCGGGATCTATCTACAAATGTATAGCTCTTGGTTTCAACAGCGTAGGGTCCGGTCCGCTCAATCGGTGCAAACTGCGGGAACAGAATACCCGGTAGAATAGTGATGACAAGCAGGATACACCCGCTCAAGCAAGAAACCACCGCGGCCCGACCACCATACTCCTTTTCCGGCCGGGGATATCGGAGGAAATAGAGCAGGCTGAAAACAGCCCAAACCGTCAGCAGACTGAACAGACCCGCCCATCTGAAACTCCACCGGTATACTCCTGTCAGCAAAAGCAGGGAAAATCCGGCGAAAGCGGCGATGCGGGCGATATGCTTCACTCTGGTTTGGCGGTTCTTCGTTACCATCTGGTAAACGAAGAAGGTAATCCGGGCGGCGAGCGCAACAATCAGTGTAATAATTCCGAGCATGCATAATACCCCTTTCAGTCCCCGTTAGTTTGTTTATTCTAGTTTGTGCAGGAAATTGACGAGGTAACTCAACTCGGGCGCCGTCTTTTCCGTAAAGCAGTAGCCGATGGTGAAGAGATTTCCACGCAATCGTTTCCGACACTCCCGACAATGTCTTCGTTCAAAAGCGGTTCCCGCTGGTGAACTCAAGCCAGAAGACGCCAGTCCTCTTCAGTTCCCGGGCGAACTGCTTTATTTCCGCGTGTCCAGGAGATCTTCGTTTCGGTCCTTGTTGCAGCAATACTGGCAATTCTGGGGGACAGGCGTTATTTCGCCAGGAGCCAATTGACTGGAAACTTTACCCGAGCCATCTGCCGATTTGTCTGCAGCGCTCCGGCCAAGACGATGTAATTCTTCTGTACGCTCACACCCAAACACCCGGCATCTGAGAATTTTGTTATTAAACCCCAAAAATATGCTTGGATTTCCTCTGTCCGCTGTTTTCCCTGCCAGTACAATTATTGTTGAGACGGCTATGCTCCCTTCTGCGCTCATTCCGCTCCCCGCCTCAAAAGGTAAACCCGCAGCTCTCAATAACGTTTTGCGGGTTGCGTTCGGGTAAACCAGGTATTCCCGGGCCTGCTCTGCTAAAGCCGCGTCGTGCGGTACGGGGATCAGCATTTTTACCAAAGCGGCTTCACTTGTCGAAACTCGCGTATCTTTGCAAGGCAGCAAGGTAAGTACTCACAATGCCGCAAAATAATCGGTCGCCCCAACCAACACCCGGTGCATTTCTTCCGCACCGCCGTGCCCCGAATTACCAACCAAGTACAAATCGGATAATGGATGCTGTTTGTGCAACGCCCAGGCAATACTAAGCTGTGAACTGATATCCAACCGGCCTCGCACCATCACCATGGGAGTATCTTTGATATTTAACAAGTTTCCGGAAATATAGTCATCAGGCAAAAAAGCGTAATTCCCGAAATAATGCGTTACCAGCCTGGCAAAACAAAGCCGGAAACGGTCATTCAGATACCTCTCGCTCGGTCGCACCCGATTCCCTAAATTCACAATCCGGTCTTCCCACGCGCACCACGCCCATGATGCAGGCATATGAATTTCCGGTTCCGGAGCCGTCAGAAGCTTATTATAGGCCAGCGGGATATTACCGTACGTCATCATACCTTCGGCAGTAGATAACAGCTCGGCAAACTCTTGCGGGAAAATGTGTCCCATTCCCCATGTCAGCCAGTCGACTTCTTGTTTTCGTGTTGTCGCAACCCCCCAGAGGATCAACTCCGTAACCCGGTTCGGATGTGTCACTGCGTATGCCAGAGACAGAGTACTGCCCCAGGAACCGGCAAACAGCATCCATTTGTCCACCTGCAGCATTGTTCTGATTTTCTCCATGTCCGAGATAAGATGCTTTGTGGTATTGGCCAGCAGAGCCTTCTCCGTACTGCCGGCGTTGGGTTGGCTCCTCCCGCACCCTCTCTGGTCAAACAAAATTATGCGATATAATTCCGGGTTAAAAAATTGCCGCCAATAGGGAGTGGCGCCCGAGCCCGGACCACCGTGCACAACCAAAACCGGCTTTCCGTCTGGATTGCCGCAGGTTTCCCAGTAAATCCAATGACCGTCTCCGACCTCCAGCCTTCCGGCAGCATAAGGCCGGACATCACCATAAGACACCCTCTCCAGTCTCAGCGGGAAAAGATTACTATAATTCTCAACCGGAGTTGTACTCATCGTGTTTCCACGCTCCTTTCCGCCACCGGACAATAATGATGCGAGCTAAGCACTCCTGAGGACGTGGATTAACACTTCCAGTCAATTTTTGCCGGGTTCAGCTCGTTTTCGACCGACACTGCCCGCAGTGCGTCCAACATCCTCCCGCACTCGTCGGCAGCGCATTGCTCCAACTGCTTCCACGCCGCGTCAGTTCCGAGCGTGTCGTACGCAACCGCGACAGCACCATATAGCGCGAGTCCGATACAGTGCCTCGCCGAGTGAATAGTCGACGCGCACTGCCCTATCGCCCTGGCGGCGGCTTGGGCAACCGGGTTCCCCTCGGCTTCGCGGGCAGCCGCGTGGCACTCAAGAATTGCGGTTTTCGCTGGCGGCAGCTTTATTGCTCCCGCCAACCACTCCCGGGCGGCGTTCAGCTCCTGCCGCGGCCGCGGATCATCGGGGTAATGCCTGCTCCACAGCGGCAGTATAGCTTGCTCGGCATAATCAACCGCCCAATGCGCAAGCGTTGCCTTGCTCTGCGTTTCGATCAATTGCACAAGCGGCTGGATATACGGCGCGTCCCAGTCACTCAGCATCTTCCGGGCTTTTGGCATAAGCTTCCTCCTTTCAATGGTGCTTCCGGTTTCATGACGCCAGATCGCAATCTCCGCTGTCAGCTCCAATGGGATCGGCTTACTGTACAGCAATTGCACCGCGCCTTTACTGTTCCTGAGCTGTGTCAATTGTTTTGACGGTTCGCCGTCAATCGTAGCGTAAACCAAGACGCCCCCTAACCAAATTCCGTCTTTACAGCAAACAGTATTTCGGCATAAGCACCATCCATGTCGCGTACTTTCTATACAACAGCGTAAAACTCATAAGTTTTAAGGCTCATTGTCTGTCCTTCACAATCGGATGCCGAATTACTGTTTTGAGTTTCTCGGGTGCGGCCTTGCGCGGGTCACCAAGATAAATCTCATGGTGCTGCCGCCAGCCGGACATCTCCGTTCGGTATCCGTTTGCGGCAATGAATTCTTCCAATGCTGCGACAGTAGGCGGTTCGTCGTCATAGGAACCGATATGCATAATTTGAGCGCACAACCCTTCCGTGAAATCTGCAAGCCGCACTGCTGCTGTGTCAATCTCCGGCTTTTTCTTCGCCAATCTCAGTTTGGCGGTTGAAAAAACTTCCGGTGTGACGAATTCCGGCTGACGAATCATCATCACCCAATTAAACTCATCCTTCCTGCCGATAACATTACCATCGAAAGAATTACCCCGGAGCTGCCACAGTCCCTCCAGCGGCGGAACCACATAATCAAAATATCCCTCCGGCGGAGTGCCGTCCTTTTTGCACATCTTAATGGCATAAGAAAGCCCATAAAGGGCTTCCACGGCCGCCTTGTAACCCGTCGAAGTGTTCGGGTCGCCCTTGCCATCCACCATCATGAAGCGCATTACCGGCACATCAACAATAGCCGGTTTATCCTTGGGCCGGTACAAATCTGGATATGCTTTTTTGAAATCATATGCCGCCATAGGATATCACTCCTTTCGCATGGCGTTAATATTCCGACGCCCTCCCTAAAACAGATTCACCTAGACACCAATCATTTTAAGGCTTACCTTACAGAAATTAGCGATAGTCTGGTTAAGCTTTACTTTATCTTCTTGCGCCTCATCCCTGTTCCCTGCTACAAAATTTCCACGTACCCTTCGGTTCCGTTTACCCGGATTCGCTGTCCGTCTTTTATCAGCTTCGTAGCATTTTCCACTCCGACAACTGCCGGCAAACCATATTCCCGGGCGATAACAGCTCCATGGGTCATCAGTCCCCCGACTTCGGTGACCAAACCTTTTATGGATACAAACAATGGTGTCCAACTGGGGTCAGTAAAGGCGGTGACTAAGATATCACCCTCTTCAATACCGGCCTCTTCCATCTTTAAGATAACCCGGGCTCGCCCCTCAATAACTCCGGAAGAAACCGGCAAGCCGGCAATAGCTCCAGCTGGGAGATCTTCCCGTTTGTACTCACCGGCGACAATTTCCCCTTCGGACGTGATAACCCGCGGCGGAGTCAGTTTTTCATAAAACCTGTATTCTTCTTTTCGTTTGCTGATCACCTGGTAATCTAGTTTATTGGTGCGTACGACGTCTTGCAGTTCTTCCAACGTGAGATAGTAAATATCTTCTTTTTCCTGAATAACACCCGCTTGCGTCAGTTGCTCGGCTTCTTTCAGTAAAGCCAACTTATAAACGAAGTAGCGATTGATCATACCGTATTTCGGATATTCCCTGAACCCGCTGAAATTGCGAATCAGGCTGATCATTCGTTTTGTCTCTTCAGCTTTTTGCTCGCCATCCGGTAATTGCTTCAACCGTTTTAACAGCTCTTTTTCTTTTTGCATAGCTGCTTGTCGCCCTTGCGCAAATTTCCGCTTGCTTTCATTAGGATCAAAACCTTTAATGTTACTGAGAAGCATAGGGACAAGCATAGCTGGTTTTTCGCTCCAACGAGTTTTCGTAATATCAATTTCTCCGACACAGCGCATTCCGTATTTATCAAGATAAGACAAGATTGCGTCCCGGGTTTCCCGTCCCCCGTCAAACTTAACCAGTTCATCTAAAAATTTATCATCTTTTACCTGTTGTAAATAAGCAATTACTTCCGGATAAGGACGAATTACATCGGCGACATCCAACAAGTCCAAACCCATTTCCGCCGTAATATTATTTGGCACAGATTGAGAAAGTGTGTCTGCCGCGTTTATTTCGCCCAGCCACTCCCTCATTTTTTCACTGACCCAGGCAGAAGCATCCATTGCCGCCATAATCACCCTCATAATTTGCGGAGAGAACAAATTCTTCTTTAATAGCTGAATATCCTCCTGAATAAACTCGAGCAACTCCGTCCCTGATTTCGTTTGGATGTTTTGTTTTAATTCTTCCAGCGATACTTGATTGCTCTCGATCAAATCGGCGACGATTGCCAGATCGCTTTCGATTGAGGTTCGAAAACCCGCGGGTGATATTATTTTGCTGCTTTTGCCGGGGTTCTGTTCGTTCTTTTCCTCCGGCAGCGGTTTAATAAAATCTTCCCGTCCGATGATGGTCATCAGCGCATCTTTGATGAGCGGATCCGACTGTCCCCAGGTATCTAATATCGTTTTCCGGCTGACAGGGGAAGCCAGCATCTGTGTAATATCAACAAACAACCTTCCGCCGGCTTTACGCATGGGTGCATTAGTCGTTAACAGGAAAAAAGACAATCCCAATGGTTTCATGGAGTCGGTCATCATTTGCTGATGACCGACAGATATATAGACATGGTTTTCTTGATCATTCGCTTCCGGGATAGGGAATAAAGTAGTAATCGGCCGGCTCTGAACAATGTAAAATGCATCGTCTGTCAAACACCATTCGATGTCCTGGGGACGGCCGAAATGTTCCTCAATCTTCCTGCCCAGTCGCTCCAACTGCAAAATCTGCTCATCCTTCAGCACTTGCCGGTTCTGCCGCTCGGGCGGGACCTCCCGTTCCTTCGTTCCGCCGTCTTTCCGGGCATAACAAGCCAGCTTCTTGGCTGCTATCTTCTTATCGATAACCTTGCCGTCACGTACTTTATAGATATCCGCATTCACCCGGCCGGAGACCATGGCTTCGCCAAGCCCGAAGCCGGCTTCTATGGACAGCACCTTCCGGTTGGCAGTAACGGGATCGGCCGTAAACATAATACCGGCCGCCTGGGAGAAAACCATCTTCTGAACGACCACCGCGAGGCCTATTTTACGGTGGTCGAAGCCGTTTTGAAGGCGGTAAGTTACCGCCCGCTCGGTAAACAGCGATGCCCAGCATTTGCTGATATGCTCCAGGATTGCCTTCTTGCCGATCACATTCAAATAGGTATCCTGCTGACCGGCAAAAGAGGCCGTCGGCAGATCCTCCGCAGTTGCGCTGGATCGTATTGCATAGGCGTTATTTTCTCCCAGCCTGGCCAGAAAACGGACGATCTCTTCCTTAATATCTTCAGGAATGGTTGCGCTTTCGATGACCCGGCGAATTTCACCGCTCAGTGCACCGATTTTACCCCGGTCTTCCGCCTTTAAAAGCGATAACTGCTCAAGCAATTCGTTAACTGGCGGCGCTTCCCCGATAATCCTCCTAAAGGCGTCAGTAGAAATGCAAAAACCATCCGGCACTTGTATTCCTTCAACCTTGGAAAGCTCCCCCAGATTCGCGCCTTTACCTCCCGCAACCATGAGTTTTGTTTTATCAATATCCTGAAAACCGAGCGCATAAGAACTCATCCGTCTCCCTCCTCCGGCAATTCTTTCTTTAGTTATTCTTGATGGCATCCTTCCGTCTGCCTTCTCACAAAATGCATTAGCATACTACTGTATTATAGCAGTTGCCAACTGGAACAAACAGGCTGGATTTACAATTTTTTATATGCTATAATAAAAGCGGCGAAGACTTGGTTTTCAATATTGTAAACCTTGAAGCGCTATCCCGATGCCAATTTGCATCCTTTTAACAGCAATGAAACAGTAAGTTACGAGTTGAAATCTTTCATAAAATATAGAAGGGCCAAAGCCCTTCCTTTTGTTATTATGGCATAATTTAATATGGTTAAACCGTCGATTCCCTGGACGGGATTGTCGGATAACGCACAGATACGCCGGTCGCCAGGGATAACCGCAAGCAGCGGGCTGAGAGCGCGGCGCTGAGTGCAGCCCGCACTTGCTGCAAAAGCGGCCAAACACTCTCTGGTTGTGCGTCAATATATGCGTCAATCATTTTTACCGGTTCGCCGCAGTAATGATTCTGATTTACCTTCTTAAACTCCCGTCCGCATTTTGGGCGTCGCCACACAGCACATCCACCTCATTCTCCTCATTATTCGTCCCTTTGCGCTCATCAGCATTCACCCGGTCCTTGATTTCCTGGATTATCGTTGTTTTGGCATTCGCATATTGATAAACATGGCGCCGCTTCCACTGAGCCGAATTTTTCCTGACGTATGCGTATTTATCGCAATAATATCATTATTTCGCGGCCAATTACGCAAGCACAGCATTCAATCTCTGATGCGCCCGAACTGAACACATGCAGGTTGATGTCGGTATCGGATCCTTTGGATAAACGATGCTCGAACCATTCAGGCTCACGGATCCGCAACGTATAACCGGCTGCTTCCAATGCCGGGGCATACGAGGACTCATCGGTCAAATCCGCCACAATCAGCCGTAAATCAATGAATGGCTTGGCGCACGCCCCGGTACCGCCGTTGATCCCACATGTTCAATCTGCAATGCTTTGCTGCCGAGTACTGACCGGATCCGCTTCGCTTCCCGCTCAAATAATTCCGGCCAACCCGGATCGTATTCAATGAGAGTAATCGGTGCATTGTGCGGTTTCAGCTCACCGACCATATTTTTTTGCAGTTCTTCATCAGTTGCGGGCATGGCGCTATTATCGTTTAATATCTCGGCGTACTTCTTATTTATAATCTGATTTTCATGGTCGGGTGTTCACGCTTAAACTAATTTTTCTTTGCGATATAAAATACATAGCTGTAATAATCCTTAAACCGATTATATATATCAGCTTCATTTCTGCCTGCTTCAATGAATTCTTTAACCTCATCCGAGTAATTATGTTTTCTTAGAAAAGCTTCCGACCGTTCCAGTATCGGTTGATAATAATTATCTAGCCAGCATTTATCATCCAAGACAAAATAGGCGACGGAAGTATATCCGCACTTCTCAATAACAGACAGCTTATTTTCAAGCGTATCAATCTCGGGATATGCATTAACCCAATACCGCTCGATTTCCTCTGGTCTTGTATCAGTCAGCCATGAAATTTCCGAAACAGCGATATAACCGTCATCCTTCAAATATTTTCTCCACAGGGACAGCCCTTTTTCGAAACCGATATTGTAGATGGCCCCTTCCGACCATATCACATCAAAAGATTTTTCCTCAAAAGTTAATCTATCCATTAACATTTCTTTGGGTATGATACGGTTAATAAGGTTATTCTCTTTAATTCTCTCTGCCAGCTTTTCTAAAAACTGCGGCAGCATATCAACAGCTGTGATTTGTGCCTCCGTGTTTTTTGCCAGGGTAATTGTCTGGCCTCCGGTCCCGCAGCCGATATCCAAAATTTTCGCTCTTTCGTCTAAACCGGGAATATAGCTCAGCGCTTTTAATGTCGCTTCTTTACTGCCCGGACCCTGCCGTTCGGCATCTTGATGGAAATCTATAAGCAGTCTTAATAAGTCCATTATCATCCCCCTCTGCCTGTTCCGTCATGGCCACTAAACCGCCAGATTGCCCTGTCGTGCTTGATAGTACTTAATTCAACTTGTTTCCTCAAAGCGATAAAACAGATCCTGTTTCGCCGCCATCGCTGCAGTCGAGACCAACGCAGAGCTTCTCAGCTATCATATTACCCATTTCATATGATATCCAGCAATATCTTGCAAGCTCTGCCGGCTTATCCTTAAACTGATGATCCCCTTTCCTGCAAGCGATTAGGTTTAAGAATATAGCTCGCTAGACTGACATACGCATCTATTTCTGCCGTAAATCGAAAAGATAATTGCCGCTCACCCGATAATTAAAATTATTGTATCCTAATGGTTGACAATGTTTTTAATACTGCATCGAAATCGTAAACCCTTTTGACTGGGTTTGAGACTCCTGCGCCGAATTCCGGAAGATAATTTCATTCTAAAATTTTCAAATTCTAATGAAAATGTCAAAAGGAGAATATATAATAATAATAAACTTATGTAAAGGGGTTAGAGCATGGATATTATTGTGCGGGAAAACTACGATGCGATGAGCAAATACACAGCTAAGCTTATTGCCGGCTTAGTAAAATCGCAACCTGATTGCGTGCTCGGGCTGGCAACCGGAAGCACCCCCATCGGCACCTACAAAGAACTGGTCAGAATGCACAAGGAAGAAGGGCTTGATTTTTCACGCGTCAAGACTTTCAATCTTGATGAGTATTACGGCATCGGCATTGATCCGGATAAACCTTACGAGTTGGATCAGAGTTATGCAAGGTTCATGCATGAGGAACTATTCAAGGACATCAACATCAAAAAAGAGAATATCCATATCCCCGATGGACTGACCAAGGAACCCGAAGAGTTCTGCCATTGGTATGAAGAAGAAATAAAAAAAGCCGGCGGGATTGATTTGCAGCTTCTCGGTATCGGCGGCGACGGACATTGGGCATTCAACGAGCCCGGATCATCGCTTGCATCCAGAACCAGACTCGAGGTCTTGACGAAGCAAACTCTCGATGACAATTACGAGAGTTTTTACAAGAAAGCCGGCATCGATAGAGCCCATATGCCGCATTTTGCCATAACAATGGGCATCGGGACCATATTGGAAGCTAAAAACATCATCATGGTCGCCAGCGGAGCCAAGAAGGCTGATGTAGTTGCCAAAAGCATTGAAGGTCCCGTTACTTCCCAAATCACCGCTTCGGCAATCCAACTGCACAGCGGCGGGGTCACCGTGGTCCTTGACAAGGGCGCCGCCTCAAAGCTAAAAAGCCTTGATCACTACCTGCACGTAGAAAAGTTGAAACGGGAATACCGGTTTTAGCCAGCAATACAGGGGGACGGTTCTTCCGTCCCCCTTGCTTTATTCATGGCCCGCTTGTCAAGCCCACATGTACCGCTGTCCGCCGGCAGCCATGCATCAATCCGCCGGCAGATAAAAGGGTTCGCCCCGGCACCAACCGGTAATGCGCCGGTGCTGCCTGCATCAAGGCCGCCGGCAGCGAAAATCAATGCCAGGCTGGATGGTTTGCATCGCCAACCGATCCCGGATCGCCCGGGAATTGGCTGACTCGATTGCCGCTCTCAACGAAGCCTGCACCGCGAACCGCCTGGGAAAAAACTCAAAGCATACTGCGCCCCCGGCTTTTGATAAGATCAGGGGGATATGGAAAACGCCCGCGCTGGATGGGCACAACCAGCCGGCAACTCCGGCTTGGCCGCAGCCGGTTTGCTTAGCAAGGAGCAATTTCCGGGCACCCTTAACAACACCGCCGTCAATTGCGCAAGGCTGCCAAAGAGGAAGGCATCTTCCCCAATTATGAGTCGCTGCAAAAGATGCTTTATCTGACAGCCATGGATGTCACCCGGAAGTGGACCGGTCGGGTCCAGAACTGGGGACAGATCCTCTTGCAGCTTTCAGTCTTCTTCCCAGATAAGGTGAAATCATTCCTATCCTGATCTTTACCGGGACGGTGAAAGCACAAAACTATTTACAGACCCGGACTGGGTTCAGCTAAAGCACACAGTTCCCCCTTGGCGGAAACTATGTGCTTTTTAATGACCCATCTACTTATTTCAAAATTAATCTATTGCTAGTGTGGCTTCCGTTATCCCGGTAGCGAGTCTC
>JBMNPB010000030.1:0-30679 GCA_050943375.1 bacterium | reverse complement strand
GGCAATATTTTCCTTTCGATTTACCGGTTTGCCAAAGAGATGATTTCTCCGGTGCGCAGCCCAGTTGTTCTGCCGTAAAACACTCTTCCTCCGGCCAGTTCCGGTATCTGACACCCGCCAGGGTGTTTTTTTTTATTCAGGAGGAATGTGCCCTCTGTCCAGCGAATGTTTCCAGAAATTAGCTGTCGGAGGACTGAACGGAGGGAATGAATGTGGTGAAAATTGATTATCTGCCGGAAGAGGCGATAGTCCTGGCCCGGGTGGAAGGGGAGCTCGATATGCAGGCGGCCCCCGGGTTCCGCGCCGCGATTGACACAGCCGTGGACAGTCACCGCGCGAAGCGGCTCCTGCTCGATTTCCGAAAAGTATCTTTCATCGACAGTTCCGGCTTAGGGGTAATCCTGGGCCGCTATAAAAAGCTGGCGCAGTCAGGCGGCCGCATCGCTATCGCCGGCGCCAAGCCTCAGGTCAGACGAGTGCTGGAGCTCTCGGGCGTCATGCGAATCATCGACGTGTTCGAGACGGAAGCAAAAGCGCTGCAGAAAATGTGAGGAGGATGGACATGCCAAAATATAACCGGATGCGGCTGGAATTATTGAGCCTGCCCGAGAACGTCGGAATTGCCCGCCTTGCTTTGGCTTCCTTTGCATCGCAGCTGGAATTCACTCTCGGCGACCTGGAAGAAATCAAAGTCGCCGTCTCCGAAGCCGTCTCCAATGCGATTATTCATGGCTACGGCAGCGACGTCGGCGTGATTGTCCTGACGGCCGCTTATGAGGACAAGCTTCTTTCTGTCAGCGTCGAGGATGAGGGGAGCGGAATTGCCGACATTGAACTGGCCCGCCAGCCATCTTACACTACCGATCCGGAAAGAATGGGGCTGGGTTTTGTCTTTATCGAGTCGTTCATGGACAAAGTGCAGATTGTTTCGGAACGGGGCCGCGGTACGAAAATCACCATGACAAAAGAGTGCGGGGAAAGTTCCGGGCGTGAAAAATGAGAAAAGGAGCGGCCAGATGAGTGCCAGCGTACCGCGGGTGGCAGGAGAAAACGGCGCTTATTTGCTGGAGGAGGGGGAGTGCCGGCGTCTGCTGGCGGCAGCCCAGGCCGGGGATGCCGCGGCGCGGGAGACGCTGACGGAATGCAATCTCCGCCTCGTACACGCGATGGTGCGGCGCTTCATTCACAGCGGTTGTGACCCGGAAGATCTTTTCCAAATCGGGTGCATCGGTTTGCTGAAAGCGATTGATCGTTTCGACCTGAGTTACGACGTGAAATTCTCCACCTTTGCCGTCCCGCTTATTCTGGGCGAAATCAAGCGGTTTCTACGGGACGACGGGCCTGTTAAGCTGAGCCGGAGCATTAAGGAGATGGCGCACCGGGTTTCCCGGGCGATGGAAGATTACCGTCGCGAGTACGGCCGGGAACCGGTGTTAGGCGATCTCGCGGCGAAGCTCGGTCTTACCCGGGAAGAAATAGTCGCCGCCTTGGAGGCGTGCCGGCCGCCGCTTTCGCTGCAGGAAAAAATATTCGAGGACGACGGCGACCGTGTATATTTGCACGAGCGGGTCAAGAGCGAAGATAAGGTGCTCGGGCAATGGATCGACACTGTTTCCTTGCGTCAAGTCCTGAGCCGCCTCGACGCAAGGCAGAGAAACATTCTCATTCAACGTTTTTTCCAGAGCAAGACTCAGGCTGAAGTCGCTGCCGCTGTCGGTGTTTCGCAGGTGCAGATTTCCCGCCTGGAGCGGCAGGCGCTGGCGCAGTTGCGTCAAATGCTCGCCGACACTGTCTGAACCGCCGCGCCGCGCGGCGGTTTCGCATTAATTCCGGCTTTGTGCGCATAATAATATCAGCGTTGGCCGGAGGGCTCATTTAAGAGGTGAAACAATGATACAAATAAGAAGAGCGGCCGGCAAATTTTTACTCTGGACACTGGTCATTGCCGCCTGCGGTTTTCTCGGGTGGTTTATTGCCGGCCGGGAACAAAAAGGCCCGCCCGAGCGGGCGACGGCAGTATCCGGAATATTGCAGGCGGGCGGAGAGAGATTAGATGGCAGAACTGCAGCCGGGATTTGGGAGTGGTAATGTGCCGGAAAAGGAAAAAATCCGTGTCATCCTTCTGACGGACGGTGATCGGGTCGCCGGCAGAGCGGCGCAACGGGTGGCGAAAGAGCTCGGGCTGCGCTGCATCTCGGCTTCCGTCGGCAATCCGACGCCGCGAACAGGGGAAGAACTCGTCCGGCTCGTCCGGCAGGTGCCGTACGAGCCGGTGTTGGTAATGTTTGACGACCGGGGCAATCGTGGCCGCGGCAAAGGTGAGAAGGCGCTAGAGTGTCTTGCCCGTCATCCGGGGATTGCCGTGCTTGGGGCGGTTGCCGTCGCCTCCAATACGGAGGGTGTCGGCGGCGTGAAGCCGGCTTATTCAGTCACCCGTGACGGCACCCTCACCGGCGAGGCGGTGGATAAATTCGGCAAGCTCAGCCCGGGTAACGGGGGAGTCATCAGGGGCGACACGGTGGATATCCTGAACCGGCTGGATATTCCCATCATTATCGGCATCGGCGATCTGGGGAAAATGGACGACGCGGATCAGGTCGAGCGGGGCGCGCCGATTACCAGAAAAGCAATTGAGGCGATTCTCGCCCATTCTTGCCGGGAGTGACCGGAGCTGAAGCAGCTTCGGTCTTATCCTTTTCGGCGGTGAATATGATAAAAGCAGGTCCGGACAGCAAAACTTCGCCGGTCCGGCGGGAGGATTAGACGGCAAAAAGACGAAAAGGATAGCTCAGTTTTATATTTCTGATTTGGAGTGAAACCGATGCCGGATGTGGCTGCCATCGTCAATTGGGTGGAAACCGTTTTTCTGCCTTACCAGGAACTGGGGCTGTTTTTTCTTGCCTTTATCGAGTCGTCTTTTTTTCCGGTTCCTCCTGATGTTTTACTGATTCCCCTGGCATTGAACCGTCCCCGGGCGGCACTGGAACTCGCTTTGGTGACCAGTATTGGCTCGGTCCTGGGCGGCGGTCTGGGATATTGGCTTGGCAAAAAAGGCGGCCGGCCTTTCCTCCGCCATTTCGCGGGGAAAACGCGGATTGAGCGGGTTGCGGAACTGTTTCGCTGTTACAGCGTCTGGGCCGTGGGGATTGCCGGGTTTACCCCCATCCCTTACAAAATCTTCACCATTGCCGCCGGGGCCTTTCTGATGAATTTCCGGCAATTTATTTTCGTTTCCCTCCTCAGCCGTTCCGCCCGCTTTTTCCTGGAGGCCGTTTTAATTATGCATTACGGCGAACCAATCGTCGAATTTTTGACGACCCGTTTCGAGGCTTTGACATTGGGGATTGTCATCATCGTGCTCGCCGTCGCTTATCTTGTGCGGCAGCGCAGCAAGAGCTGAGAGAGGCAAAAGCAAGCAGGACAGGCAGGATTTGCCTGTCCTGCTTGCTTTTGCCGGAAAGAGAATAATATCTCCGTTTCTGGTTACAATGAAAAGGTAATCAGCCGCCAGAATAACCAGAAAGGATATCCGGAAATGGCAATCAGGGTTGGCATCCCGCGGGCGATGCTCTACTACAATTTCTATCCGCTCTGGAAGACGTTCCTGAGCGAGTTGGGAGTGGAAGTCGTTCTATCCGAAAAAACGAACGGCCGGACTCTTGACGGAGGAGTCAGGGTGACAGTGGATGAAGCCTGTCTTCCGGTCAAATTGCTGCACGGGCATGTGTTGGAGTTGCGGGACACAGTCGATGTGGTTTTTCTGCCCCGTCTCGTCAGCATCGAGCGCCGTGCCTTCATTTGCCCGAAGCTGATGGGACTGCCCGACATGGTCCGGCAAAGCGTTGACAGTCTGCCGCCACTGATTGACACTTGCATAAACCTGCACAAAAGTGAGCGGAATTTCGGGCGGGCGTTCGGGGAAATCGGCTCTTATTTCAGCCGGCGGCGGGGGCGGATTGTCCGTGCCCTCCGCACAGCACAGCAGGAACAGAAAAAATATGAAAGTCTGGTCCGGAGCGGGATGCTGCCGCCGGCGGCTCTCACTGTCTGGGAGAAAGGAACGGGGGCGCAGGAACGGCAGCCGCCGTCCGCCCTCAGAATCGGTGTCCTGGGACATCCTTACATTATTTATGATGATTATATCAATCAGCGTCTCTTTGACAAACTGCGCGCTGCCGACGCTTCCGTCGTTACGGCTGACATGCTGCCGGATACGGCGGTACGGGCGGGAACGCAAAAACTGACAAAGGAACTTTTTTGGACGCTTGGGAAACGGAATCTGGGCGCTGCCTATTATTTCCTGGATAACGGCGGGGTAGACGGGATAATCCATTTGGCCGCTTTCGGCTGCGGTCCCGACTCTCTGGTAGGGGAACTGGTCGAACTCCGGGCCAGAAAACAGACCGATGTCCCGTTCATGCTCTTGAATATCGATGAGCACACGGGAGAAGCCGGTCTGGACACTCGTCTGGAAGCTTTTCTCGATATGATCAGATTGAGGAGGGACGCGGTTGAAAGTGACTTTTCCCCACATGGGAACGCTGCATATTATCCTGAAAGCTCTGCTGGAAAGGATGGGCGTCAATGTGATCGTGCCGCCGCCCACCAGTAAGCGGACAATCGAACTCGGGGTGAAGCATTCGCCGGAATTCGCCTGCCTGCCGCTGAAGATTAATATCGGCAATTTCATTGAGGCCCTGGAAGCCGGGGCCGACACCATCGTCATGGGCGGCGGAGTCGGCCCTTGCCGTTTTGGGTATTACGGGGAAGTCCAAAAGGAAATCCTGAATAATCTGGGATACGATTTTGAAATCATCATTCTGGAACCGCCCCAAGGGCACCTGAAGGAGCTTTATGACAAAATCCGCCTTCTGACGGGCGGCGCCAGTCTCGCCGATATTTATCGGGCAATGCGGTTTGCCTGGGATAAAATTATGACGCTCGAGGCGGTGGAAAGAGAAGTGCATCGCCGCCGTCCGCGGGAAGTAAGCCGCGGCACGGTCACGGCCGCCTATCAACAAGCGCTCCGGCTGATTGACGCGGCGGCGACGCCACCGGAACTGCAGGCAGCAAAAGACATTTCCCTCGCGGCAATAGAATCCGTTCCCGTCAAGCCGGAAGGGCCTGTCCTGCGCATCGGCATAGTCGGGGAAGTTTACATGGTCCTGGAGCCTTTTCTCAATTTCGAAGTGGAGAAAACATTGGAAGAGATGGGAGTGCACGTGGACCGCTCCGTCTATATCGGCGACTGGGTCCGCTCCAATCTTTTGCTGGATGCCATTCATCTGCGCGATGACGGGCGGGTCCGCGCTGCCGCCAAGCCTTATCTTAATCATTTTGTCGGCGGTCACGGCCAGGAAACGGTGGCACACACCGTACTTTACGCCCGGCATGGATACGACGGGATAGTTCAGGTGGCGCCGTTTACCTGTATGCCCGAAATCGTGGCGGAAAGCATTCTGCCGCACGTCAGCCGCAATTTATCCATCCCGGTGCTGACGTTCTTTTTGGACGAGCATTCCGCCGAGGCCGGCTGTCTGACGCGGCTGGAAGCATTTGTGGATTTGCTGGAGCGGAGAAAGGAGATGAAGGAAGGAAGCAATTATGGCAGGATATCTGGGAATTGACGTCGGATCGGTCAGCACCAAGGCGGCGATAATCGACATGGAAAATGCGGTTATCGCTTCGGTCTACATTCCGACTCAGGGGCAGCCGATTCCAGCCGTTCAGGAAGTGCTGCGGCGGGTCGCCGCCGAATTGCCGGCAGATTTTGAAATTGCCGGCGTGGGAACGACGGGGAGCGGCCGGCGGCTGGCCGGAGTGATGGCCGGAAGCGATATTGTGAAAAACGAGATTACGGCCCATGCCGTGGCCGCCATTAATCTGGTACGCGATGTCAGCACGATATTGGAAATCGGCGGTCAGGACTCCAAAATAATCATCATTCGAGACGGCATTGTGACTGATTTTGCCATGAACACGGTCTGCGCCGCCGGGACCGGCTCTTTTCTCGACCGGCAGGCGGGCCGCCTTAATCTCCCAATCGAGCAATTCGGTCAACTGGCCCTGCAGGCAAAGGCACCGGTACGGATTGCCGGACGCTGCGCCGTTTTTGCCGAGTCGGACATGATTCACAAGCAGCAGGTCGGCCACGAAATGGCCGATATTATTGGCGGTCTCTGCGAGGCTCTCGTGCGCAATTACCTCAGCAATGTGGGGAAGGGTAAAGAAATTCTGCCGAAAGTGGTCTTCCAGGGCGGGGTGGCAGCCAACGCGGGGATCAAGGCGGCATTTGAGCGCATTCTGAAGACGGATGTGACCGTCCCGCCCCATTATGACGTCATGGGGGCGGTAGGAGCAGCGCTCCTCGCCCGGAGCGCCGCCCGGAAAGCGGGCGGTACGCAGTTTCGCGGTTTCGGAATGGTTGAGGCTGCCTTCCGGGCGAACAGTTTCGAGTGCGGCGGCTGCGAAAATCATTGCGAAGTCGTCGAAATAACCATGGAGGAGGAAATTCTGGCGCGGTGGGGGGACCGCTGCGGCAAGTGGCAAAATTTCCCGGCAATGAGCCGGGTCGGAACATAGGTAAGAGGGCGGTGGCAAAAGCACCGCCCTTTGCTACTTTTCGGGCAACTTGTGATATAATGTTTTGTGCGGACAAATGAGTCCAGCGCCGGAAGGGTATTCCGCCGGCCGGAAGCAGAGCCGCCGCTGTCAATGTTATCTGAGGGAAAGCGAGTTGAGGATGATGCTGTTCGATCGCACTATGCTGCTCTCAATACCGGCCTTGGTCGTTGCTTTTTCTTTCCACGAATACGCTCACGCCAAGGCGGCCGACATGCTCGGCGACCCGACGCCGCGTTATGCGGGGCGGCTGACGCTGAATCCCGCCGCCCATATTGACCCGATCGGTCTTCTGATGCTCTGGTTTTTTCGGTTCGGCTGGGCGAAACCGGTGCCTGTCAACCCTTATCTTTTCCGTCAGCACCGCTACGGGGAGACAATTGTGTCTCTCGCCGGGCCGATGATGAATCTGGTTTTGGCTTTTCTGTCCGTGCTGATATATGACAGCGGCCTGGCATCTTTCAACTTCGCCCTGCAGCAGATCATTTATCTGATGGTCATTTACAATTTGTCCCTCGCTTTTTTTAATCTTCTGCCGGTTCCGCCCCTCGACGGTTCGCGGGTTCTGCGGAGTTTACTGAGCGGCCAATCTGCATACGCCTACGCCCAAGTGGAGCAATATGGCATGCTCATCCTTGTTGTCCTGCTTTGGACGGGGATTATCGGGAGAGTTCTGGGACCGCTCATCAGCCTCGCGGTGGTGCTGTTCGATGGGGCCGCTATCTTTCTGCTCCGCCTGTTCGGCCTGTAATTGCGCCGCTGCCGCTCACCGACCATGGGAAAGGGTGGAGAATGTGGCTTATCAAGTAAAGCTGGAGATGTACGAAGGCCCGCTCGACCTGCTGCTGCATCTGATCGAAAAAGAAGAAGTGAACATTTACGACATACCCATCGCCAGAATTACCGATCAGTATATGGAGTACATGGCGACCTGGAAAGAAATGAATCTGGAAATCGCCAGCGATTTTCTGGTGATGGCTGCCACTCTTGTCCTAATCAAAACAAGGATGCTTCTGCCGAAACTGCCGCAGCAGTCCGACACTGACGCCGATGCGGCAGAGGAAGACCCCCGGGCGGAGCTGGTGCAGCGGCTGCTGGAGTACAAAAAATACAAGGAAGCGGCGGCCCGCTTAAGTGAAATGGAGGCGCAGCGTTCTCTCCTGTTTGAGTGTCTGGCGGAAGCGGTGCTGCCGGCAGAAGCGCAGCCGGCAGAGTATCCGACCGGGCTTTCTCTGGAGGCGCTCTGCGCCGCTTTCCGAATTGTTCTTGCGGGTATTTCCCCGGAGGAAATTGCCCGCATCGAGCGGGAAGAGATTACTGTACGGCAAAAAGTCCGGGAGATTCGTCAGATGCTTGGCAGCACGGCCGACGGGGTGCCTTTTCGCCGCCTCTTTGCCGGCCGCCCGACACGCTATGAACTCGTTATCACCTTCATTGCTCTCTTGGAACTGATCCGGACCCGCCAGGCGAAGGCTTATCAATCGGCCACCTTCGCCGATATTTGGCTGTACCGCTATCAATAGGCGCCGGGCAGTTCACTTACAGAGCGGCAATTTGGTTTGGCGCTTGCTTTATCCCCTGGTCCCAGGAACGTCCTGGTTCGATGACGGCAAATGCAGAGAAGCGTGCGGCTTTGCCCGGGGGAAGGATATACCGGTCCGTTTGCCGCCGGCATATCCAGTCAGTTTGATGCCGGAAGTTATCTGACTGCGCCGGGAGCCAACAGCGGAATCGTGCGGGCAGCCGGGATGCAAAGGAGACAAACTGTGCGCATAACCGGTGGGCATTACTTCTTAATTACCGGATTACCGGCGAGCAGGGGTTGCGTTTGAGAAAGCTTCTTAATCATTGTTTTACCGCGAAAATATTTGTCGAGGTGACGCCAGATGGATGCCTTTTTCGCCAAAGGCTTGATCGAATGTTTGCTGTTGGTGTCCGATGAGCCGCTGACCTTACCGCGAATTGCCTCCGTCGCCGGCATCAGCGAGCGGGAAGCGAAATGGTTCGTGGAAGAATTGCAGAATGAGTACAACTCGGCCAACCGGGGGATATCCATCCGGGAAATTGCGAACGGCTACAAAGTGCTCAGCCGTCCCGAATACGCCCCGTATATCGCTCGTCTGGACAAGGAAAATCAGCGCAGCGGACTTTCCTACGCCGCTCTGGAGACGTTGGCCATTATCGCCTACAAACAGCCGGTCACCCGCGGGGAAATCGATTCTATCCGGGGGGTTCGCTCCGACCGGACCGTCTATACTCTTCTGGAAAAACAATTAATCAAAGAAGTTGGGCGGCTTGAGGCGATCGGCAAGCCGATTCTCTACGGCACAACCGACTTTTTCCTCGATTGCTTCGGCCTTAAAGACCTGTCACAGCTGCCGGAAGTGCTTGCGCAGCCGGCGGCGGCAACCGACGATAATTCGGAATAAAACGACGGTGAAACCACGGAAATTCCGTGGTTTTCCTGATTTGTATAAGGGTGCCGAAAACGGGAAAAATAAGGGCGGTGAAATCAGAGCGGCGGGGAGGACGTCCTCTTGGCAGTATTTTTCACTCTCTCGGTAATGCTTGGCGCATTGGCGCTGCTTCTTTTTTATCTGCCTCTTTGGATCCAGTTGAATTACCAGCACCGGGATAGGGACGATCGCTTGACGGTAGAAGTGCATACCGTTGCCAGGCTGCTTTACTATCGTTTCGAAGTCCCGGTTCTCCGTCTTTCCCGCGAACGGTTTTTTCCTGCTCTCTTCGTCGAGGCGGAACTGCAGCAGGGGCTGGGCCGGAAACTTCTCCTGCAAGAGAAGGAAGCGATCACGGCGGAAGATGTTCTGCGGGTTATCAACTGGCGTTCCCTCCGCCTGGCTCAACGGATGATCGGGGAATACGCCAGGATATTGGATTATGTCACCCGGACCACAGCAATCGAATCTCTCCGCTGGACGACCGGTTTCGGCCTGGCCGATCCGGCGTTAACCGGTTTTGCCACCGGTCTTCTCTGGACCGTGAAAAGCGTCTTGTTCCGGCGTGTCCGGAATATGCTTCGCTCTCCCGGCCGGCCGCAGATTGCGGTGGAACCGTTTTTCGGCGGGCCCAGACTCCAGGTCGATTTCCACTGCATATTTGCCACCCGCATCGGTCATATTATTATTGTTGGTTATAAGCTGCGGCAGGTATTCAAAAAGGGGGTGAACAAGGATGGAGGAACATCCGATTCAGGGGCTGATGAAAACAGCGATGGAGAGCATTAAAGAAATGGTGGATGTCAATACGATAGTGGGAGACCCGGTCGAAACGCAGGAAGGCGGGGTCATCATCCCGATCTCCCGCATTGCCTTGGGCTTTGCCGCCGGCGGCAGTGAATTCGAGGGCGGCAAGGAGAACGGGAACAGAAACGGAGACGGCGCGGCCAGCGCCGAGTTTCCTTTTGGCGGCGGCAGCGGGGCCGGTGTGTCCGTGCAGCCGGTCGCTTTCCTGGTCGTTCAGAAGGATCAGATCAGATTGCTGCCGGTTAACGGGCAGGCGATTTACGACCGGTTGATAGATATTGCGCCCGATGTCATTAACAAAGTCCAGAATATGTTCAAGACTGAAAAGACAAAGGAAACGGTCACCGTCCAATAACAGATTGCAGCAAATTGAGCAGGAACCCCCTGCTCTTTATTTTTTCCCGGACTGACCGGTCCGTAAGGCAGGAGGAATTTACCAGCCGGCAGAGAAAAACAACAAGAAAGAGAGGAGGAATGTGAAATGCGTCTTTTGCCCGACATTTATATGGTGGCCGGCTCGGCTTTGAAAGCGGAGCCTTCCGACGCGAACGCTTATCTTGTTGACGGCGGCGAAAAAGTTGTCCTGATCGACACCGGCGGCGGCTATAACCCGAAAGCTCTGGCAGACGAAATGAAGCAACATGGTTTCAGCCCGGAACGGGTGGACATGATTATCAACACACATTGCCATTTCGACCACACCGGCGGCAACCGCTGGCTGCGGGAAAACTACGGCTGCAAGACGGCGATTCATCACACCGAAAAGGAAGCAATCGAGAAAAATACAGAACTCACCGTGGCAAAGCTGTACGAACATAATCTGGAGCCGTGTCCGGTTGACATCCCGATGCAGGGAAACGAAGTAATCGATCTTGGTAAATATAAATTAGAAACTATCCATACCCCAGGTCATACGCCCGGCAGTCTCTGCTTTTTGCTGCGGCAGGGAGACAAAAAGATACTTTTCGTCGGTGACGCTCTTTCCCTCCTCGGACTTCCGGGGGAAAGTATAGAGACGATTACCGCTTCCCTACACAAGCTTCTCGGCCTGGAGGCGGATGTCATTTTCTCGGGCCACGACGAGGGAGTTATCATTGACACGGCGGGTCATCTTAAGGCTCATCTGGCCGCTCTGGAGGCAGGGAAGGAATAAAATACTGCCAGCGGAGGGATCGATACAATGCGCAAAGTAAAAAGGCTGCGGCCGGGGGAGACAGTCGGAATCGTTTCCCCTTCCAGCCGGCCGGAACCGGAAAAACTGAATAGAGGCGCGGCTTATCTGGAAAGCCGGGGCTATCGGGTTGTGCTTGGGGAACATGTTCTGGACAGCCGGGCGTATCTGGCCGGAAGGGATGAAGACAGGGCGGCGGACTTGAACGAATTATTCGGGCGCAAAGACATCGCCGCCATCCTGTGTGCGCAGGGCGGTTATGGTTCGCTTCGCACATTGCGATACCTCGATTGGAACGTGATCAGGGCTAATCCGAAAATTTTCCTTGGCTATAGCGACATAACCGGGTTTCATTGCGCTTTCCGGCAGGAGGCCGGTTTCGTGACTTTTCACGGACCGATGGTCGCCCACGAAATGGGAGGAGAATTCACTTCTTACACGGACGACCACTTATGGCGGGCCGTGGCCGGCGCCGAGCCGGTCGGCGTCATTGAGAATCCGCCGGACGGGCCGCCGGTGCAGGTGATTACGGAGGGGACTGTGACTGGGGAACTGGTTGGCGGCAATCTTTCACTCATCGCTGCCCTGATGGGGACTCCGTATGAATTAGAAACCCGGGGCAAAATTCTGTTTCTTGAAGACGTCGGAGAAGCGCCTTACCGTTACGACCGTTATCTGATGCATCTCTGGCAAGCCGGCAAATTGCAGTCTGCGGCCGGAATAGTCATCGGCGAGTCGGTCGACTGTGTGCCGACGGACCCCGCATCCCCGACGCTTACGCTGACGGAGGTTTTCGACGACCTAATCAAGCCGCTGAATATCCCCGCTATCTACGGCCTCTGCTGCGGACACGGCCGGCACAAGGCTACATTGCCTCTTGGCGTTCAGGCGACATTGGCGGCGGGTGAGAAAAAGCTGATTATCGAGGAAAGCGGCGTGGAATAAAGAAGACCGAAAGGGAGTTTTCGAAAGAAAACTCCCTTTATTTGGTATTATCCTCTTTGCCGGTGCATATGAATGGGGTGAGGCAGGGACAAGGTATCCAAGCCGGAAAGAGGTGGTTAGTAATGCAGAGCAAGAAAAGACCGATTTGGACCATGCTGCTTCTGCTGCTCTGCCTGTTCGGCAGCGGCTGTCTGGAGCGGTTCAGGCCGGGCGGGGCGGGAGGAAGTGAAAGCGAGACAGTCCGCGACGGCGATTACGGAGGCGTCTTCCGGGGAGTTCTGACCGGCGACCCGCAAACTCTGGATCCGGCCTATATCACCGACGTCCGGGATGGGGCACTCGCGGCGCTTCTCTACAACGGCCTCGTCCGGTATGGGGCGGACAATCTCGAGTTGGTGTCGGATCTGGCTGATTGGGAAGTAACCAAAGACGGGAAAACGTATACGTTCAAAATTAAACCGGGAGCGAAATTCTCAAACGGGCGGGAAGTCACCGCCGAGGATTTTGCTTATTCCTTTAAACGCATTATCAATCCGGCGACCCGTTCACCCCGGAGCTGGGTGCTGGGGGGAATAGCCGGAGCGAATGAATATGCGGCCGGTCTTTCCGACACCGTCGCGGGAATTAAGGTTCCCAGCCGGCACACGCTCGAAATCACTCTGGAAAAACCTTACGCGTCATTCCTGTCACAGCTGGCCATGCCGGCGGCATACGTCGTTCCGAAGGAAGAAGTGGAGCGCAGCGGCGATTTCGGCCGCAACCCGGTCGGCACCGGACCTTTTATTCTGTCTGACTGGCAGGAAGGAGAATATCTTTCTTTCGCCGCTAACCCGGACTACTTTGCGGAACGTCCTTACCTGGACGGAATTGATTATTCCATTATCTACGATTCCCGTTCTTACACGGCGCAATTCGCACGGGGCGAGCTGGATGCAATTCCTCTGGACACAGCGGAAGGGGCGGCTGATCCGGATAACAACGCGGTACTTGGTGAGATCAGCGAGCGGCCGGATCTAAGCATTTTTTATCTGGCTCTGAATTGCCGCAAAGCGCCATTTAATGACATCAGAGTCCGGCAGGCAGTGAATTACGCAATTAACCGCCCCCGGCTGCTTTCTCTGTTCGGCAGTGAGAGCGGCATTCTCGCCAAAGGGCCGATTCCGCGGACTGTCGCCGGTTACAACGCTAACCTGGCCGGTTATGAGTATAATCCGGCGAAAGCAAAATCGTTGCTTGCCGAGGCCGGAATAGCAGCCGGAACCAAAATCCGTCTCTGGCAATCGAAAAGCGGCAGTATTCTCCGGCTGACCCAGGCGGTGCAAGAGGATTTGCGAGCAGTTGGTCTGCAAGTAGAGATTGTCCAGGGCAAATGGAGTGATATGGGGCAGGATCTGGAGAATAAAAGCGCCGACGCGGCTTATCTCTCCTGGTGGGCGGATTATCCTGACGCCGAGAATTTTCTGTTTCCCGTTTTTCATTCCGCCAATGCCGGCGCCAAAGGGAACCGTGCCGGATATAAAAACTCCGCTGTCGATGCGGCCATTGATGCCGCCCGCATCACCACTTCCGAGCCGGAAAGGCTCGTGCAATACGCCGAACTGGAGAAAACAATCGTGGAGGAAGCCCCGTGGGTTTTCCTCTGGCATTCCAAAAGCCGCTATCTTTTGCAACCCTGGGTCAGGGACTATCATTTGCACTCTCTGTACAACGGCAATAAAATGACCGATGTCTGGCTGGACGCCGCACTTCGGCCGCAGTAAACGGAGGATGAAATAATGCAGCGGATATTCACCCTAAACGGGAAACGGGTTCTCTTCGGCTTATTCTGCCTCTTGGCCGCGGCAGCTGCCGGGCGCTGGGCGCTTATGGGGCGGGACGGGGCGGTGCCGGAGGAAGCACTCCGAACAGCGGTTGAGAATTGCCTGGAAGACATCCGGGCGAAATACGCTCCTGATCCGCGCACTGCTGTATTTCAGATTGCCTGGGATGTACACGGCAGCACTGTTGAAGTGCATGGCAAAGTGACGGAAGAAACCGTACATGAGGCTTTGACAGCCAATCTGCGCACCGTCCCGGGCGTGCGGCAAGTCAGGAACCGGGTTGCGAAATTGCCTTTGTTGCCGGATAAAGACAAGACGGCCGGGATAGTCACAACTACGGTGACCAATCTGTACCGGGATCCGGACGCGGCCGGTGAAATGGTTACACAGGCGGTGCTGGGCGATGTCCTCACCCTTCTGGACAAGGAGGGCGGATTATATCTGGTTCGAATGGACAATAATTATCTGGGCTGGGTTCTGGCCGGAGATGTAAGAGTGGTGTCGGAGGCTGAAAAAGAGGAATATCTGCGGCACTTAAATCGGAGCGTTGTGTCGACCTTGGCCCCGATGTACCAGAGCCCCGACGTAAATTCCCCTGTCGTGATCAACGCCGTTGCCCCGGCTCGCCTCACCGCCGGGAACGGGACAGGAGACTGGCTGCCGGTCAGTCTCCCGGACGGAAAGAGAGTCTGGGTTCTGAAACGGCACGTACAGGAAACAGTGCCGTTGCGACCGGCCGCCGCGGAGGAAATGATTCCCGGTGACAGGGGGGAAATTGTCGCGGCGGCCGTCCGTTTCGCCGGTATCCCTTATTTCTGGGGCGGTACAACCCCGCTGGGGATTGACTGTTCCGGTTTCACGCAGATGATTTACCGCCTTTGCGGTATTGTTTTGCCGCGGGATGCCGACCAGCAATTCACCGCCGGGGCGGCCGTGGAGAAAAATGCCTTGCAAGCCGGCGACCTGGTATTTTTTGCGGCTGCCGGCAGCAGCGGGGGCAAGGTCAAACCAACCCATGTCGGCATTTATCTCGGTGGGGATGAATATATTCACGCCAGCACGGGCGAGGGGGCAGTAGCAGTCAGCCCGCTCAGCCGCAACGACCCGGCTTGTAACCCCGGCGCGAAAACAATTCTGATTGGGGCGAGAAGAATTCTCAGCGGCACGGAAAACCTGCATTGACAGGACTGGTGGTATTAAATATAATTTAGATAGGGAAAAGGCAATTCCAGTAAATGGAGGTTTTTTTTGAAAATAGTGGCTCATCATTGATGAGGGGCAACAATAAGGAGGTGAACGTATGAGTATTGACCCGTATAAGTCCGGAATGCTGCAGAAAAGCCCTTATGCGGATAAAGTTGCGGTAACGGGAGAAGTGGTTGCCATCCTCGACTTTGCCACTAACCGGCGCGGCCTGCGCCTCATCAGTCAGCCGTCGCGGGCAGTGAGGGCGGGAGAGGTGCACGAACTCATCCTGACCGGGGAAGAGCAGGCCGGCCCGGACCAGGAGGTCAATGATGTCGCTTATCTGGCTTTCATCGAGTTCCGCAACGCCGGCGTCCTTGTGAAAGGGGACGCAGTGACGAAGAACGGGGACTTTCTCGGTGAGCTGGCCGGATTTGACGAAACGCACATGCCTAACCATCAGAACATCGTCCTGCGCGGCCCGGCCAAAGCAACCGGTGTCCAGATCGGACTGCAAACGGGGGACGAAATAAGTTTCCGGATGGCCAAAAGCTAACTCAAGATAACTTAAGGAGGCTAAGAAATGAGTAAACACGCGTTCAAATTCCAGATGTACCGCGCTCTGCAGGCCAATATCCCGGGTATCTACGCTGATCTGAAGAAGGCTGCCGATGAAATCGGGATTCCCAATGAATTACGCGGGAAATTCGGACTGACCGGGGCAATTTCCGGCTGCCCGGCGCCGCTGCGCCGCGATATCATCGAGGCGAACGAAAAAGACGCTCTCCAGGTCATTCCTCTGAAGAATATGATTGATGAGGTTCGCGAAATCGTAAAAAGCGTTTACGGCGACGATTACGACGCGGCTCCGCTCGCTACTTGCGAAGCCGGACTGTGGACCACATTCGACACTCTCTTCACGCCGCCGATGCAGGGCCGCGGCGATAATTACCGCGCCCGCTACATCGCTCCTTATGAAAAACACATGCATCATCAGGGCAGTTACGGCCGTCCTTTCCCGGGTAGATACAAGGATATTTTCGCCGATCGCGGCTCGACTGCCGGCGAACTCGGCTTCTACGGCAAACGGCAGGAGAACTTGGATACGGTAATCGTTCCTCTCGAAGGCGCCAGGTATGACGTTCACGGCATCAAATACCATCCCGTACCGATGCTGACCGGAGTCAACGCGGCCGCTTCCAAGGCCAGAATTGAAGAAATGGCCCAGATTCACGGTAATTTCCTGACCGGTTTCACTTCTCTGGGCTATGACAGCCCCGGTTACGGCTACGCTGAAAAAGACAGCGACGGGACTCCTCTGCTCCAGAAATACATCGCGGGACTCGCTCATAAATATAATGTGCCTTATGTCACCGACAATGCCTGGGGCCTTCCTTTTATCGGCACCGACATCCGCAAGACAGGCGCCGATGTGATGATTTACAGCATGGATAAGGCAACCGGCGCGCCCACGAGCGGTCTGATCATCGGTAAGGAAGAAGTTATGGTTCCCATCCGCCGGGCTCTCGGCTATCACGGCGAGCGCTGGGGTACGACCAACTCTTACGGCAAGGCTGCCTATGTGGGCTTTGACCCGGGTAAAGAAGCACTTTCCGGCCAGATAGCCGCGCTGAAGGTGCTACGGGACAAGCCCGAAATTCTTACCAAACCGGTCGATGACCTTTATGATATCGTCACCGGTGAATTCGCCCAACTGCATCCCAAGCTGCGGGAAGGCATCCTGATCTCCAAATCGTACAATTCCACCGCCGTCGAAGTGAATTACGAGGGCACCTGGAAAAACGGCAGCCTGGGCATTCCAGTCTTCAGCATTGAGGACATGTATTCCGGAACCAATCTGTTCCAGGCCGGTCTTTCCGTGATGGGCATCATCCCGACTGTGGCTTATGATGCCAATATCTTCATCTCTCCCGGCCTTGGCACGACAGATGAAGACGGACAAATAGTAGAAGAAAAAGCGAAACTGGCGGTCCGCGGTCTGGTCCGGGCCATAGAAATCGTTTCCCGGCATGCGGGCATTATCGACTAACGGCAAGACTAACGGCCGGCAAAGCCTGGCTTTGCCGGCCGCTCCTTATTATCGGTCCGGAGGCAGGTGTGAACAATGCTCTCAGAAAAAGAAGAAATTGAGTATCGGATCCTGAATGTGCTCGCTGCCGCAAAAGAACCAGCCGGTTCCGGCGTCATTGGCGGCGAATTGCGCCAGGGCGGACTTGGTATCAGTGAGGCGACGGTGGGACGTTTCCTGCGTGATATGGACCGGCGCGAATTGACGCTTCGGGTTGGTTTCCGCGGTCGACTCCTGACCGAGGCAGGCCAATCCCGCCTGGGAGAATTGCGCAGAGAACGGGAGAGAGCTTTTTACGGGACCGAGCTTCTCAATGTTCTGCGCGCCCATGGCAAAGATGAATTGATGGACGTCCTCGTCGCCCGCCGGGTAATCGAGCGGGAAACAGCCCGCCTGGCCGCGGTTAAAGCAACAGCCGATGATATCAGGCAGCTGCGGCGGATAATTGATAAACACGAAACTAATGCCCGGGCCGGGATTGTCGGCGCCGACGAGGATGTGCGTTTCCACAAACTAATCGGTCAGATTGCCGGCAATAAGGTTTTACTGGCGGCGCTCGACCTGATCCGACAAGATGTGCAGCTAAATACGGTCCTGGAATCAATCCGCAAATACGTCAGCAGTACCGTTGTCGCCGACCATAAACAGATTATCCGCGCAATCGCCGACGGCGAGCCAGAGAAAGCAGAAACAGCAATGGTTGAACATATCGACAATGTAATTGCCGATGTCCAGAAATATTGGGTCAACGTTGAATAGCTCCGTATCGCCCCGGCAGCGGATAGCCGTCGGCGGCGCGGCGGAGAAGGGAGACGGGGGTGGAGACGATGAAAGAGAAAATTATGGATGCTCTGGATGTCGAGACGTTTATTGTCTGCGGCAGCGAAGCAGAAGGTAAGGCCATCATGCTCACCCTCTTGGAAGAGATGGGTGTTGGTGATATTGATATTGTCTTCGCGGAATTTGCCGGCATGGGGGCCCGGATCAGGGCGCGGGGATATCTGCACCGGCCCGGTGATCAATACGGCTGGCTGGATGCAAAGGGGGAATGAACCGTGTCTTCGGATAAGAAAAGAGTATTGCTGGCACCACTTGATCCGGTGCACGATATCGGTCTGAAGATGGTACGGCAGGCACTCGATCAGGCCGGTCACTCGACGCTACTGCTGCCGCCCGATTATACGGCGGAAGAGATCATCAATATCGCCTTGGAGGAAAAAGCCGAATTTGTTCTGGTCAGCCGTACTCTCGGATACGGGATTGCTGAGTTGCTGGGGCGGTTCATCGACCTCGCCGACGCGTCCGGCCTCCGTGAGAAGGCGAAATTGATTGTCGGCGGCATGGCCATCCGGCCGGAACTTGCAGCCGAACTGGGTTTTGACGCCGGTTTCGGTCCGGGGACCGATGTAGAGGAAGCCGTCGCCTATATTGAGGGACGACATTATCAGGCTGACCGGCGGAAAACAGTCAAGACAAAACGGGATTTTACCACGGAATTTTCTTACGCGTACCGCCACCGGAACATCGCCGCTCTTCTTGACCGCATCGCCAACTTGATCTTCGCCTGGGCGGCCGACAAGACGTCGCCCGGCATTAACCGCGCGCTGATCCGACGGGAGATGCTCGCGAAGCGGACCGCCTTCGATAACGGCAATATGAGTGGGGCGCAGTACGGAATTGAGATGAAATCTCTGCGCGACCGATACCGGCAGTACAGCGATGATGTTGTCCGCCGTTTTTACGACGACAACGCCTTGCCGAAGAAGACCCGTTTTCTGACGGCCGAGGAACAATCAGCCTTTCAGAAAACGGTAGCGAAAGTCAAGGCGAATTTCGCCCCGCGCCGTATTCAGAGCGTTCCGGGACAGCCCCTGATTTTTGTCCAGTACGGTACCGGTTGCCCATTCATGGATATCGCCCATATCAAAACGAGTGAAGCTTGGGGGGCCGACGGGATTCTCCATTTTGATCCATCCTGGGGCGCCCGGACGGAAGGTCTGCTGGAAGGCTATATCGCGCATGAAGAGGACGGGTCAATTCTCACACCGGAAAATCTGCGGCAAATCGGGGCAGCCCGGGATGACGCCACACTCTGGACGGTGCGGGCGCACCGCGGATTGAACACGCCGGAGACGGTCGTGCTGGCCGGTGCGGCCGGAGCTGATCTGACCAAAATAAATATTGTTTACGGCTCTCTCGGCGCCGGAACGAATCCGGAGCGACTGACGGTGGACGGCCTTGAGGCTATCCGGCTGGCGGTGGAATACGGCCTGCCGTACGACATCCCGACAAACGAGGAATTGTGCGGTGTGCCGGCCTTCAAAGCTTTCGCCGGGATGCTGATTGTCGCTCATCTCGGTCTGCGCCTCGGCGCCCGGCCCATATTAAAACCGCTGTTCTGCTATTCGCCGGAAGTAATGCTGCACAAACAAATGGAAGATAATTATATCGATTACAACGCTGCCAAAATCATGGCCTTGCAGAGCATCGCCGATATTCCCGTCTGGCCCGGCGAGCCGATCGGTTTTTTAACGCACAGCGAAGACCGGGTGCAGTCTTCCCTGACGACTGCCCTGCATGCCAGCCTGGCCGCTTCCCTCGGCGTACCAGCCATCTCTATCGCCTCTTCGGATGAAGCATACTCGGGCGGCCCGATTACCGTCGCGGCGCGCATTGATACTCTGCGGGCGACCCAGGATGCTTTTCGCTTTTTGGGGAGCGCCGCCATTAGGCCGACGTCACAGGCCGAGGTGTGGGCAGCTGAAATGACGGAAAGAATTGAGGCGACGCTGGACGGTGTTCTATCCGCCGGCGGGTTTATTGAAGCGGTTTACGACGGTGTCCTGGGCAGCCGGGAAGATGGTGCATATCCGGGCCGCACCGGCCAAGGCACCGTGACCGCGAAAAGGGAAATGGCGTAGTGAGCCGCTTTTACGTCGTAGGAATCGCCGGAACGGCCAAAAACACAGGGAAGACAACGGCTTTGACAGCTCTGCTGACCGAGGCGGAGCGCGTTGGCCTTGCTCTGGGCCTGACGAGTATTGGTTACGATGGCGAAATGCGCGACAATATCACGGGATTGCCGAAGCCGCGCATTCACTGCCGGGCCGGCCTGATTGTCGCCATCGCCGAAAGTTGTCTGACGGCCGGCTCGTGCCGGATTGCCGTCCTGGAAAGAACTTCGGTGCAGACACCTCTCGGCGCCATCGTCATCGGCAAAATTACTCGGCCGGGGCTACTGGTTATCGCCGGCCCGAATAAAACGCGCGAACTGAGCCATATTATTTCCCGCCTGGGGAAACACGGTGCCGAAGCCGTCTTCGTGGACGGGGCGCTGAATCGGATTGCCCCGTTGGCCGCCACGGACGGGATCATTCTTTCCACCGGAGCGGCCCGCACTACCCGTCTCGAAGACTTGGCCGGCGAGGCGGAGGCGATTGACCGCCTTCTGAACCGGCCGGCGGTGAACCGGGGCTGCAAAAACGACAGAATCATTTTGGCGGACGGATGCAGCAGCACCAGCCTTTCGACCGGATCGCTTCTGACGCCGGGCCAGGTGACCGAAATCATGGCTGCCTTCACGCCGGCGACGAAAGCTGTCTATATCCCGGGTGCGGTTAACATTGAACTCTTGCAGCGGGTGATAAACTCGCTGCGCGGACGAATCAGGCGACTGGAAATTATCTTTTCGAATGCGTTCAATCTCCTCATCGGCGGCGAAGCGCATGACGTTCAGGCGGTCCTGGAGGATATTGAGCGACGCGGCGGCAAGATTGCAGTGCAGCGGCAAACTCCTTTACTGGCCGTGACGGTCAATCCTTTTTATCCGTCCTATCGCCGCGAAGGCAATCGTTACCGACCGTCCGCCGTTGATGCCGATGAATTACTCACAGCAGTCCGCCGCGCCGTCCGCGTTCCGGTCGCCGATGTTAAGCGGGATGGCGCCGCAAGCTTATTTGCGGCTATCCGGCAACGTCTGACTTTATAATACTTTTCGAACGCCGGCCCTGGGGCCGGCGTTCCACGTTCCCTGAAGCATCTGTAACACTTTCCGTCTCCTGTTCATAATTTATATTACTGACTAAACGGGAAACGGAGGTGAGAAGAACATGGCGGTAGAAAGCAAGGCGACTTTTTTATGCGCTGACGCCGGCACGTCCGTTTGTCCGTGCTTTTTGGCGGAAGCGGGGCGCTGCGTTCAGTGCTCTCTTTTGCAGGGAGAGGAACTTTGCAACTGCCGTTGGAGCGGCATCTGCATATATAACGAATTCGGCTGGGCTAAAGAAAAGGCGCGGCCGGGCCGGAAAGAAATAAGAGTCGGCGATTGGCGGAAGACTATTATCAGCCGGGATTCCGTCCTTTTGAACATTACGGTGCCAGAGGAATTGGCCCGGGAATGTCAGCAGGCGGGCAGTTTTGTTCTGATTAAGGAGGAACTGAAACCAGACGTTTTCTATGTTCCGATGACCGTTATGGATGTGTCGTTAAAACCTCCGCTGCTGAAACTGGCCGTCCAATCAGTCGGGCCGAAGACGGAAGCGCTCCGGCAGGCTGACGGTGGCCTGACGTTGAAAGGCCCTTATCGGAACGGGTTGTTTGGCTTGCGTTATCTGGAACGGCTTGCCGGCAAAAAAGCAATGTTGTTCGTCCGCGGAATTTGTCAGGCGGCGTCCGTGCCGGTGGCAAAGGCTCTGGTGCGGCAAAACAATCAGTGCACCGCCGTCTTCGACCCCGGGAAAATTGGAAAAATCTTCGTTGCCGATTATTATGCGGCTCTAAAAATACCTATCCGGGAAGGCAGCCTGCTCGAGACGGAAGGAAGGGAACTGATGCGCCGTCTGCTGCGTGAGGAAAAGCCGGACCTGATATTCAGCGGCGGTGCGAATGAGCAGCACGAGGACATTCTTGGAGAGATGCGCAGCCTGGGGCTGCGGATTCCTTTCGTAGTCACCAGTGATTACACGATTTGCTGCGGTGAAGGCATCTGCGGCAGTTGTCAGATAACGACGGCCGACGGGCAGAAAGTCCGCTCGTGTAAGGCAAAACTCAGCCCTGACGACATCTGGGGTTAGACGCAGGAGGTGAAGCCAATGAGCAAAATAATTGTGATCGGCGGCGGCTGGTCCGGCTGCGCGGCTGCTTTGGCAGCTCGCAAGGCTGGCGCCGATGTAATATTGCTGGAAAGAACGGATATGCTGCTGGGAGCGGGGCTGGTAGGCGGGATTATCCGGAACAACGGCCGCTTTACGGCGGCGGAGGAAGCCATCGCGCTGGGCGGAGGCGATTTGTTCAATCTCGCCGACGCGACAGCCCGGCATGTGAACATTGATTTCCCCGGGCATGCGCACGCCTCGCTTTATGATATTGTCAAAATCGAACCGGCGGTTCGCAATTATCTGCTGGACAAAGGTATAGATGTCCGCCTGGAAACAAGGATAACCGATATCAGACTGAGTGGCGGCACATTAAAAAGTGTTGTGAGCGAAGAGGATGAAGTGTTTGTTGGCGATGTCTTTGTGGAGACGACCGGGACATCCGGTCCGATGGGTAATTGCCGCAAATACGGGAACGGCTGCGCCATGTGCGTACAACGCTGTCCGGCCTTTGGCCCGCGGGTTAGCATTGCCGCCCAAGCGGGAATAAAAGAAATGATTGGGCGGCGGCTGGACGATTTTTACGGGGCGATGAGCGGTTCCGGCAAGCTGAACAAAGATTCTCTGGCCCCTGACATCCGGGAGCAGCTGGAGAAGACGGGGGTAGCGGTAGTACCGCTGCCGCCGGAAATGATTGATAAAAAGAAACTGGCGATGAAGCCGTGCCAACAATACGCGCTGGAAGATTTCGCCGAGAACATTGTCCTTCTGGACACCGGGCACGCCAAAATCATGACGCCCTTCTTTCCGCTCGAGAAACTGCGAAAGGTACCAGGGTTCGAAAAAGCCCGGTATGCCGACCCTTACGCCGGCGGGCGAGGTAATTCGATCCGTTTTTTAGCCATGTCGCCCCGGGATGATTACATGCAGGTGAAAGGACTAAGCAATCTGTTCTGCGGCGGGGAGAAAACCGGCCTTCTGGTCGGGCATACAGAGGCTATCGTCACCGGGACTCTGGCCGGGCATAACGCGGTCAGATACGCGTTGGGGCGGGAATTGCTGCGGTTGCCCCGCTCTACGGCCATCGGTGAGATTATCGCTTTTGTCCGGGAGAGCATGGAGACGGAGGAAGGTCTGAAACAGAAATACACCTTTTCCGGCTCGGTCTTCTTCGAGCGGATGAAAGAAATGGGGCTGTATACGACCGATATCGGGGTTATCCGGGATAGAGTCGCCCAGGCGGGACTGACGGATGTCTTTGCGCGGAAATTGCTGTAAATCACGTGAAGGTTTGCTGAAAAGCAGAATGAAGGAGGGTGGGCGATAGTGCCCATCCTCCTTCACTTGGGCTTAATCGGGCGTATTGAGTTTAATCCGGCCGCATAAACATGCGGCCGGCAGGTTATTTTACGGGCAAGGCGAATTGTTTTTCCGGGAGGTGGCGGCAATGGAAAGGCTGCAGAAATTCTTGGCGGCGGCAGGGGTGGCGTCCCGGCGGAAATGTGAAGAGATAATCGCGGCCGGCAAGGTGACGGTAAACGGAACGCTTGTCACCCAAGCGGGCGTCAAGGTTGACCCGGAAAGAGACGTGGTGAAAGTCGCCGGGAAACGGATCCGGGCGATGCCCGAGAAAATCTGCTATCTCCTGAACAAGCCGGCCGGTTACATCTCCTCCGCCCACGATCAGTTCGGTCGTCCGACTGTCCTTGACCTCATTGCTGCCCCGGGCAGGATCTATCCGGTCGGACGCCTGGATTACGATTCGGAAGGGCTGCTCTTGCTCACGAATGACGGTGGCCTCGCTTTTGCCTTGACTCATCCGAAGCACATCGTCGACAAGCATTATCTGGCGACGGTAAAAGGAGTGCCGGCGGAAACGCAGTTGGAGGAACTCAGGCGGGGAGTCTGTCTGGCGGACGGGGTTACGGCTCCGGCTTTCGTTAATCTGGAAAAGAGCGATGGCCGGACTGCCGACCTCAGCATTGTCATCCATGAAGGGAAAAACCGGCAGGTGCGCCGGATGTGTGAGGCGGTCGGGCATCCAGTACTGCGACTGCAGCGTACCCGTCTTGCATTTCTGACCCTGGAAGGATTGGCGCCGGGACAATACCGCTGCTTGACCGCGGAAGAGATGAGCCGTCTAAGAAGACTTGGCTCTTGCCCGACGGCGGACAGGAAGGTATAATATAACTGACAACGAAATATCGGCGGACAGGTGCTCCCATTTATGAGGAGAGAATAGGGAAGACCGGAAGCGTAAGCTTAGACGGCGCGGTCCAGCCACTGTAACGGGGATTGGGCTGCCAATAGCCACTGCCGGCGTCAGGCCAGCGGGAAGGCGGCAGCGCGAGAGGAACCGAAGCCAGGAGACCTGCCTGTTCGCGCACTGCAAACCTTCTTGGGAAAGGGGGAGTGCCTTGCCGTTTTTTTGTCGGCGGTGACCCCGGCCTTGCTTGGAAGGCCGGGACTGTTTGTTTATAAGGAGGTATTTTAATTGCGAAGGCAGAGAGAGTTTATTGTTACTGCTATAATCATGTTGGGATTGGCGGCGGTTTTGTTTACCGGCTGTGGAGAGCTGCCCGACGACGGTTCCGTCCCGGGAGGAGAGACGGAGACCGCTTATCCGCTCCGGCTGACCGATGATGCGGGGAGGGAAGTGACTATTGACGCCAAACCGGAAAGAATTATCTCTTTCGGTCCCGGCCATACGGAGACGTTGTTCGCTCTTGGCTTAGGGGGCAAGATGGTCGGAGTGGATGATTTCAGCGACTACCCGGCGGCGGCATGGGACATCGAGCGGATCGGGGATACCGTCAGCCCGAATTACGAAAAGATTCTATCCCTCGCTCCGGATGTCGTCTTCACCGTCGGATCGGAGGAAACCGAGATTGTCGCCAGACTTGACGAACTTGGGGTAAGCGTTGTTGTCCTGCAGGCAGAGTCGGTCGCGGATATTCTGGACGACATGCTGACAATCGGGCGAATCACCGCTACGGCCGCCGCGGCGGAAGAACTGGTCGGCAATCTCCGGGCGGAAATTGAGGCTGTCGCTGCCCGGGCGGTGCAAATTCCGGACAACGAACGGCCGGCCGTATTTTACGAAGTGATGCCGCCAGGGCAGTGGGGTATGTGGACAGCCGGACCGGGCTCTTACATCGACGATATGATAAATATTGCCGGCGGTAAAAATATCGCCGGGGATGTGACGGCAGCGTACACGACTTACAGCGAGGAAGTGCTGATGGCTAAAAATCCGGCGATTATCATTACCCCTTTCCCGGAGACTCTGGCGGAAATCGGGCAGCGTCCAGGCTGGGAGACGATTGCTGCCGTGCAAAACGGACGGGTTTTTTGGGTCGACCGAGATGCCGGTTCGCGTCCGGGGCCGCGGATTGTTGAAGCCCTGAAAGAAATCGCCGCAGCGGTTATTCCGGCGGAATAACCGGCCATGCATGGCAAGGAGGGCTGGCAGTGCCGGTAAATAAAAGTCCCGGACTGATACGGAGCAAAACACTAATTATCATTCTGCTGATTATTCTGGCGGGGCTCGCAATTCTGGCTGCTGCCAGCGGCGCCGTGAGGATTCCGCCGTTTACTGCGGGCAGGATTATCCTGTCCCGTCTGCCGCTATTTGGCCAACGGATAACAGCGACTTGGCCGCCGGCCTGGGAGAGTATTATTATCAGCCTCAGGCTGCGGCGTATCGTTCTGGCTATTCTGGTCGGTTACGCATTGGCTCTCGCCGGAACAGTATTTCAGGGAGTCCTGCAGAACCCTCTTGCCGATCCTTATATAATCGGAGTATCTTCCGGGGCGGCACTCGGCGCTACAGTCGCAATTGTGAGCGGCTTTCCGCTCCGCCTTCTCGGTATCGGTGCCGTCCCTGTTTTTTCTTTCGCCGGCGCTCTCGGCAGTCTTACCCTTGCTTACCGTTTGGCCCGGCGCGGGAGGGCCGTCCCCATGCTCAATCTGCTGTTATCCGGTATCGCGGTGGGTTCTTTCTTTTCGGCTCTTGTCTCGCTCCTGATATTTTACGGACGGGAAAGCATGGAACAAGTCGTCTTCTGGATGATGGGGGGGCTGTCGCACGGAGGATGGCGGCAGGTATGGGGCGTCGTGCCGTACATCATTGGCGCCAGCGGTGTTGTTCTCGCCCACACCCGGGAAATGAACGCACTTTTGTTGGGTGATGCCGCCGCCTATCATCTCGGGGTCGACGTGGAAAAAGTCCGTCGCCGCCTTATTTTCACCGGCGCCTTGCTTACCGCGTCAGCTGTGGCGGTAAGCGGGCTGATCGGTTTTGTCGGACTAATCGTTCCCCACATGATGCGCCTGTTCACTGGACCGGATCATCGGCGGCTGCTGCCGGCGGCGGCCATCGGCGGTGCAATCCTCCTGCTGCTGGCCGATACGGCCGCCCGCTCCGTCCTGCCGCCGGCCGAGATTCCCGTCGGTATCATTACGGCTCTTTGCGGCGCCCCATTTTTTCTTTATCTTCTGCACCGGCGGAACAAAGACTGACAGAAAAGGCAGGGATCAGTCTGATGACATCGGCTAAAATCAATGTCTGCGGAGTAACATATAATTACGGGAGAATTACGGCTTTGCAGGGAATTGACATAGAGTTCCGGGAAGGTGATTTCGTCGGCATCATCGGACCGAACGGCTCGGGGAAATCCACCTTTCTTAAATATATCAGCCGGGTTTTGCCGGCCGCCCCGGGCACAGTTTATCTCGACGGACGTGATATCCGGAGACTGAGCCGAAATGCGATAGCGAAACAGCTCGCGGTCGTCGAGCAGGAGACGAAGACTGATTTCGGGTTTACTGTTGCGGAAATTGTCGCCTTAGGCAGATTGCCGCATTTGGGGAAATGGGAAGCTGAAACGGCAAGAGACAGGGAAGTGGTGGAGAGGGCTATGCGCCTGACCGGTGTCGTACCCCTGGCCGAACGGCCAGTCGACGAACTGAGCGGGGGGGAAAAACAGCGGGTGCTTCTGGCTCAGGCTTTGGCTCAGGAACCATTGGCTCTCCTGCTGGATGAGCCGACGGCGCATCTCGACATTGGCTTCCAGACGGAGATGATGAGTTTGGTGAGTGAGTTGAACCGGGATCTCCGCCTGACTGTCATCGCCGTACTGCATGATCTGAACCTTGCGGCGCAGTACTGCCGGACCCTTGTCCTTTTCGACCGGGGAAGCGTCTTTGCGGCCGGGGCGCCGCAGGAAGTCATCACTGCCGCAAATATCAAAGCCGTTTATGGGAGCGAGGTATATATCACGGAGCATCCGGCCGGTCGTCAACCGGTGGTCATCTTGCAGACGAAATATCGCCGTCGGACCGAATCTGGCCGAACGGCGGGAGGGAAAAGAGTGCACGTTATTTGCGGCGGCGGCACCGGAGCGGCATTGCTGCAAGAATTGGCGGTTGACGGCCATACAGTCACGACCGGCGTTCTCAACCAAGGCGACAGCGATTGGCGCCGGGCCGTCGAACTGGGAATAGTCATTGTGGAGGAAGCCCCTTTTTCGCCCGTTAATGAGCAAAAACGGCGGGATAATCTGGCCGCGGCGCTCGAAGCTGATTTGGTGGTTCTGACCGATTTCCCGGTCGGCAGCGGAAATCTCCCCAATATCCTGATTCTGCCGGAGATTGTTGGCCGGAATGTGCCTGTCCTTCTGTTCGATCCGAAAGGGCTGCCGCGACGGGATTACACAGCAGGAAAAGCGACGGCTGTCTGCGAAATGATTACGGGAAAAGCAGCCGTTTACTCTTACCCCGGGCGGCCGAATGGCGGCGCGGTGGAAAGGGTATTGGCGGGACAAGACTGAACTACATCATCATTGGCCGCTTGACGGGTAAAAAGACGGCCGCTAATCAGGAGTGACTTCTTTGTCGTCAATGAAGCTGTATATCGTCAGGCACGGTGCGACTATCTGGAATAAAGAATTTCGCTATCAGGGTCAGGTTGACGTCAGTCTGAGCGAAGAAGGGTATGCCCAGGCTGAGCTTCTTAGCGTCAGGCTTGCGGCGGAGCCGGTCGCCGCCGTCTATTCCAGCCGACTCAGCCGGGCTTATGAGACGGCTGTGGCGATTGCCCGTCCGCACGGACTGGCGGTGGAGGCGCTGCCGGGATTGCGGGAAATCAGTTTCGGCGACTGGGAAGGTCATCCTTACTCGTACGTTCGCGAGCATTACACCGAATCCCTCAGACAGTGGAATTGTGATCCGACCAATTACTGCCTGCCGAACGGAGAGACGCTTGCCGGCTTTCGGGCCAGGGTAAAGTCGGCTCTGGATCACATTGTCGACCGCCATCCGTCCGGGACGGTGGTTGCCGTAGCGCACAGCGGTACGATCCGAATGCTGTTCTGCCTTCTTCTAAAGATGGACTTGTCCGCCTTTTGGCGGATAATGCAATATAACGGCTCCCTCAATCTGATCGAGTTCCGGCAAAAGACTCCGACGGTGCTGATCGTCAATGATACCAGCCATCTGGGAGAAGTCAGATAAATAAGGCAGCCCTGCGCAAGGGTTGCCTTCAATAATTATGCCGGCTCGAATAATTCTTCCCACGTTCGGGGACCGACAACCCCGTCCGGGGTCAGGCCCCGGTCGGTCTGAAAGGCACGGACAGCCGCCTCGGTCCGGGGACCGAAAATTCCGTCTTCCGCACCGGGCTCGTAGCCCTGGGCCATCAGCTGCCGCTGCAGGATTTGAACATAAGGGCCGGTGTCACCGCGGCGCAGGACCGGATAAGGAGGCGGCGGTGCCGGCTGAGGCGGGGTGGGCCGGCCCGGTAAAAACAGTGCGTTCCAGGTTGCCGCTCCGACTACCCCGTCGGCCGCAAGGCCCCGACTGGTCTGGAATGCTCTGACTGCCGCCTCAGTCCCGGTACCGAAGATACCGTCAATGACGCCGGGGCTGAAGCCAAGATCAACGAGGCGCTGCTGCAGAAATGTGACATAGGGGCCGTCGCTTCCCCGGCGCAAGACCGGAAATGGCGGCGGGGTCAGGAGGAGTCGGCCCCAGGTTGCGGGGCCGACGATTCCATCCGGAGTAAGGTTGCGGGCAGTCTGGAAGGCCTTGACGGCGGCCTCGGTCTGGGCGCCAAAAATTCCGTCGACGGGTCCGGGAGAAAAGCCCAAATCTGTCAGTCTGGCCTGAAGAAAAGTCACATATGGGCCGGTACTGCCCCGCCGCAAGGTCGGCATTGGCGACGGAGGGGGCGGCGGCGGGGAGGTGGTGGGAACACAAATCACCTGTCCGGGAAAAATCACATTCGGGTCGGTAATCTGAGGATTGATAGCCAGAATGGCAGATACGGTGGTGCCAAACCGCTGCGCAATCGTGAACAAAGTATCACCTGACTGTACCGTGTAAGCAAAACTGCCGGGCGGGCAGACCGAAGGCGCTCCGCCCGGGATGCAGATAATCCGGCCGACCTGCAGGTTATTGCAGTCAAGTCCGGGGTTGAGGTTAAGAATCGCCTGCACCGTAGTGCCGAAGCGCTGCGCCAGTGCAAAGCAAGTGTCCCCGGCAACGATCGTGTACGCGAAACTGCCGGGCGGGCAGGTCGGCGGCGGTGCGGTCAAGGTCGGAACGCAAATTACCTGTCCTGGGAAGATACGGCCGGGATCTGTAATCTGCGGGTTGATGGCCAGAATGGCATTGACCGTTGTTCCATATCTTTGGGCAATACTGAACAGACTGTCCCCTGTCCTGACTGTATACTGAAAACTGTTCGCTGGACAGGAAGGGGGCGGGGGCGGCGGCATTCCGGGAACGCAGATTACCTGACCGGGGAAGATTCGGCTTGGATCAGTAATCTGCGGATTAATGGCGAGAATGGCACTAACCGTAGTGCCGAACCGCTGCGCGATGGTGAAGATGCTGTCTCCTGTCATCACTGTGTAGGCAAAGCTGCCGGCTGGACAAGACTGCTGAGTTGATGGCGGTTCCGTCTGACGGGAAGCAGCCGTAATCGAATTTTGTTGAGTCTCAGGCGTTTCTTTCGCCTGAGACTCAACTTTAGCTTCGCTTTTGCTTTTGGCTGAGCAATCCTTGCTACCCGGCACGCAGATAATCTGTCCCGGGAAAATCAGATCAGGGTTGGTGATCTGAGGATTGATGGACAAAATTGCGTTGACGGTAGTGCCGAATCGTTGTGCAATCAGAAAGAGGGAGTCCCCGCTTTTCACCGTGTACCGGAAACTGCCGGGCGGGCAGGTCGGCGGCGGCGGTGAAGGCGGTGTTGTAGTCGCGGTCGGGACGCAGATGACCTGCCCGGGGAAGATCAAGTCCGGATTGGTAATCTGCGGGTTAATCGCGAGAATGGCGTTGACGGTAGTGCCGAACCGCTGCGCGATGGTAAAGAGCGAGTCGCCGGCGACAACGGTATAAGGGAAACTGCCGGGCGGGCAGGTCGGCGGCGGCGGTGTGGACGGGATGCAGATGACCTGACCGATCTGGAGATTGTTGCAGTTGAGGCC
>JBMNPB010000029.1:0-31357 GCA_050943375.1 bacterium | reverse complement strand
CCTTCTGTGTATTGGTGTTTTGAGCAATACGCTATTTACACAGAGGGCAATTTCTCACCTGTTTTGGTTATATGGTAAATCAACCCATTTTATGGTTAACTGTTTGTACAAATTCTAGGTAACTAAATCCGTTTCTCCCTCTCACCGTAAAAACGGATTATACCTTTTCTCATCCCCGATGGTCGTCCTCGGCCCGTGCCCTGGGTAGACCTCAGTGTCATCCGGTAGGACGAGCAGTTTGGTTTTGATGGAATTAATCAGGTCGCGGTGCGAGCCGCCCGGAAAGTCGGAACGTCCCACCGATCCGGCGAATAACGTGTCGCCGGCAAACAGTTTGTCGCCCGTAAGCAAACAGATACCGCCCGGGGTGTGGCCAGGCGTGTGGATGACACTTAGCGAAAGTTCGCCCCAATTAACGCTGTCGCCGTCGGTAAGTGCCTTGTCAGGCGCTCCCCGGCCCGGAGCTGACCGCCGCGGCACATCAGCCGCGTGCATCATGACCGGGGCGCCGGTAGCCGCCCGGACGGCGGCGTTGTCAGCCGTGTGGTCCAGATGCCCGTGCGTGTTGATTATGTACTTCACCTGCCAGCCGTTGTCGGCGATTCGTTTAATAATTTCATCGGCATCGCCGCCCGGATCGACGACGATGGCTTCGGACGTTGCCGGACAGACCAGGATGTAGCAATTCGCTTCCAGACGGCCGACGACCAGCGCTTCGATATGCATACTGCATTCCCCTCCTCACGATCTTTTAACATGCGGATCCGGCGTTTGGCTAATTTCCCCGGCCGGCAGCCGCTTCCGACTTAATAATTAGTGCAAATGCGAACTAGCAAAGCCGATTGGGCTGGCGGCTCTACTGACTAGAACTCCTTCCGGCTGTCCAACAGCAGAGTGACCGGCCCGTCGTTGTGAATCTCCACCTGCATCATCGCCTGAAAAACGCCTGTTTCCACCTTGACACCGTTTTCTTCAATATACCGGACGAACGTCTCGTACAACTCCGCCGCTTCCGCCGGCGGGGCCGCAGCTACAAAACTGGGACGGCGCCCTTTGCGGCAATCACCGTACAGAGTGAATTGGGAGACGGCCAGAACAGCACCGCCGCAGTCCAACAGCGACAAATTCATTTTCCCGGCCGTATCCTCAAATACCCGCAAGTTAACAACTTTTTCCGCCAGATATTTGGCGTCTGCCGCCGTGTCCCCCTGCCCGACACCAAGCAGGACGACGAAACCCGGCCCGATGGCACCGGTGACCGCTCCGTCGACCGCCACACGCCCTTCTGTTACCCGCTGCACTACTGCCCGCATGGCAATCACTCCCTGTTCATACTTCAGATGCTTACTCTTTCCGTGTTCCGGGTCACCCGGACGGCATTGAAAACATCCCGGGTTTTGCGAACCTTTTCCAGTAAATATTCCAGATGTGCCAGATTTTTAATTTCTAAAGTTAAATCAATATGGGCGATACGTCGTTTATCTGTATGAGCATTGACCGAAGTAATATTCGTCCGGGTCTCGGCGATGGTATTGATCACATCGGACAGCAATCCGGACCGGTCAACGCCTTCGATATCCACATCCACCAGATAATGCCCGCTTGGGACGTCTTCCCATGACACATTGATGACCCGTTCGTCGTTTTCCAGGCGGCCGAGGACATTGGGACAGTCGGTCCGATGAATGGAGACACCTCTTCCACGGGTAATATAACCGACGATAGCATCCCCCGGTAAGGGGTTGCAGCATTTTGAAAAGCGGTAAAGCACGTTGTCGATGCCGCCTACCTTGATGTCTTGTCCCGTCTCCCGGCGCACTTTGCTCTCCGGCTTGTAATATTTCAGGTCGGCCAGGTCGTCTTGCAAAGGCTGTCCCTTTTCCCGGCAATAATCGACATATAGCCGGTTCGCCGTTTGCGTCCCGGAAATCCGTCCTTCCCCGAGCGCCAAATAAAGCTCTTCCGCATTCGCGTAACCCGCTTTTTCGGCGAAGGTCTCCAGCCGCTCCGCCTTCAGCAGTTCCTGACTCTCCGCACTCAGTCGCTTGCCTTCCCGCTCCAGGATATCCCGGCCTTTGGCGATGTTCTCTTCCCGCTGCTCCCGCTTGAACCATTGCCGGACCCGCCCTTTCGCCTGCGACGTCTTGACGATTTTCAGCCAATCCCGGCTCGGTCCGTTCGACTGTTTCGTTGTCAGGATTTCCACGATATCGCCATTTTTCAGCTTGTAGTCGAGCGGGACGATTTTCCCGTTGATTTTGGCTCCGACGCAACGGTTGCCGATGTCGGTGTGAATCCGGTAAGCGAAGTCAACGGGCACGGCCCCGGCCGGCAAATCAATTACGTCCCCTCTGGGGGTGAAGACGAAAACCTCATCCGCGAACAAATCAACTTTAAGCGTTTCCATAAATTCTTTCGCGTCGCGCATATCGTATTGCCATTCCAGCAGTTGACGCAGCCACGCCAGTTTCTGCTCAAAATCCTTATCCCCTTTGCCGCCTTCTTTATACCGCCAATGCGCGGCGATACCGTATTCCGACGTCCGGTGCATCTCTTCGGTTCGGATTTGGATTTCCAAAGGCTCTCCCTGTAAGCCGATGACGGTGGTGTGCAGAGACTGGTACATATTTGTTTTAGGCATAGCGATGTAATCCTTGAACCGGCCCGGCACTGGCTTCCAGAGGGAGTGGATGATGCCCAGCGCCCCGTAGCAGTCCTTAACCGTCTCGACGACAATCCGAATAGCCGTCAGATCGTAAATTTCGCCGAATTCTTTTTGCTGTTCCACCATCTTCCGGTAAATACTGTGGAAATGCTTTGGACGCCCCTGAATATCAGCCTCAATTCCCGCTTTGTTCAGATGGTCGCGAATGGTGCTGATGGATAACTCAATGTATTCTTCGCGATCTCGCCTTTTTTTGGCCACTTTTTCGACCAGTTCGTAATACCGTTCCGGTTCGAGATAATGGAAGGCCAAATCCTCCAGCTCCCACTTAATGCGATTAATCCCCAGACGATGGGCGAGGGGCGCGAAAACGTCAAGAGTTTCGCGGGAAATCTCCTTTTGTTTCTCTACCGGGAGGACAGTCAGGGTACGCATGTTGTGGAGGCGGTCGGCAAGTTTAATCAGAATAACCCGGATGTCGCGAGCCATCGCCAGGAACATTTTCCGCAGATTTTCCACCTGTTCTTCTTCCCGGGAAAGGAACTCAATCCGGTTCAGCTTAGTAACCCCATCCACGAGTCCAGCCACTTCTTTCCCGAATTCCTGTTCGATTACCTCCAAATCCACCGTGGTATCCTCCACAACATCATGCAGAAGGGCGGCCGCAATCGTGATGACATCGATTTCCAGCTCCGTCAGGATTTTGGCCACTTCCAGGGGGTGCTGGACATATGTCTCGCCGGAAACCCGGAACTGCCCGGCATGGGCGGCGGCGGCAAACGTGGCGGCCCGCCGCACCAGAGTGACATCGGCACGGGGGCTGTAACTGAGAATTCTGGTTATCAGTTTCTCCGGGGTCATAGCATCGTGCTCCTTTGGAAAGGATTGACTGCTAATACTTGATAAGCGAGATGACATCATAATCCTTTAGATTTTCCCGACCATTCAGGTATTCAAGTTCGATCAGAAAAGCGGCAGCGGTGATTTCGCCGCCCATTTTCTGCACCATGTCGATAGTCGTAAGTACTGTTCCTCCGGTAGCAAGCAAATCGTCAACCACAAGGACTTTCTGGCCCGGGCGCACGGCATCCTGATGCACTTCTAACTCGGCCACGCCATACTCCAGTGTGCAAACTCCTTTGTGCGAAGCAGCCGGGAGTTTGCCGGCTTTCCGGACAGGGACAAAACCTTTTGACAACTCATATGCGAGCGGCGCGCCGGCCAAAAAACCGCGCGCCTCCGGACCGACAATCAAATCGAAGTCTTTTCCCCGACACAGGTCAGCCAATTGCCGAATCGCAGCGTGAAAAGCCTCCCCGTCTTTCAGCAGAGTGGTGATGTCTTTGTAACTAACGCCGGGAAGGGGAAAATCCTGCACTTCGCGGATTTTCTTCTTCAGCTCTTCTGGGCTGAAAATCTTCGTCAATTTGGTGACCTCCTCCATTATCTATTATTGCCTTTTTCCGTCAGCAAAGCCAGAATATCTTCCGGTGCGGCGCCGGCAAGGAATTCCTGAAAGCGGAGCGCTCTCGTACTGATTTCCCGGCTGGCAGCGAAGGTCGCTGATGTTTCCAAATCCATTTTCTGGCGAGGCGGCGCCAGAAGGTAAACCAATTTCTGCCCGTCTTCCTCCACGCATTCGATCAAGCCCAGTTCGCTGAAAATATCCAGCGCGGTGCATACAGCGTGAGTGTGGAGAAGCGGCTCCCCGAGCAGGCCGAAATGGCTGGCAACTTCCCAGGCTGTCAGCGTGATTGCTCCATCGCTCTTTTTCATCTGCCGCAGCAGATTATAAAGACGGCCAAGAGTATTCCTTTCCGGATTGAGGCGATGAAGCAGAACTTGGTTGGCGGCAATGTCCTTTAGCCCATAAAGGAGATGAACAGCGGTTTTATCGCCTTTGCCGTCGGCTAAGCGGCAGACGGCGATAAAACTTTCCTCGAGATAACAAGGATAGAAAAAAATAACCTGCCGGACGACGGGCCGCGTAACGGCAGCGGGGACGAAGGCCCCGCCGCACACCAGCACCGTCAGGCGGCCTTCCGCTAGATCGTTCCAGGCGGCGGCACGCCGTTCCGTTGTCATCCGTCCGTGGCATAAGGCCATCTCCAATCGCTGCTGCGGCAGCAAAGTCCGCAGACTGCCCAGAAGGTTGACCCCCTGCTCCAGAGAATTGACACAGACAAGAGTCGGCAGCCCTTCAGCAATCAGATTGGCCGTCCGTACCGTCCTGTCCTCCCCCGTTCCGGTAATGATTTCCCATTCCCTCGCTCGAGTGGCCGGCGGGGGCACCCCGGCGTCGGACAATTCGTCAATATAAAATTTGTCATCGCTGCGCAGAGAGATATTGTCAGCCAGTTGAGCATTCTTGATGTCTTTCAGGACGAGTTGGAGATATTCCCGCCCGTTCCATTGATTTTTTTCCAGGGCGAAGACGATATCAACCTTTTCCCGGTTGGTGATGGAGTCCCAAAGATGCCCTTGCCCGAAGCCGATAATATCAACGGCCGCCTTACTGCTGCCGGCCTTCAGTTTCAGGTGTTCGCCTCTGGCACCGACCCGGCGGCCTTCCAGAATAGCAAGACGGCGGCAAACGAGAGTGGGGCTCGGGTTTTTCGCCCCGAACGGTTTCAGGCGCTCCAATTCTGCTAACAGACCATCGCTAATATCGGTAGGACTAATTTCTGCGTCGATATCGCAGATCGGCAGCATGTCCTCGCTCGCAATCATCCGGTCGGCCACGGCATTTATCTGCCGCCGAAAAGCATCAACCTGGTCGGCGGCGATGGAAAGGCCGGCCGCCTGCTCGTGCCCGCCGAAGCGGAGCAAATATTCACTGGAGGCTTCCAAAGCCTCGAAGATATTGAAGCCCGGGACGCTTCGCGCCGAGCCTTTGCCTTCCTCACCTTCCAGCGCAATCAGGACGGTCGGCCGGGCATAAGTCTCCGTCAATCGGGAAGCAACGATGCCGACGACTCCGGTATGCCACCCGTCCGCGGCCAGAACAATGACTTTATCTTGCACCAAGTCGACTTCCCGGCGCAACAGAGCCGTCGCCTGACTGAGAATTTCACTTTCGATCCCCTGCCGATCCTGGTTCTCTTGCTCCAGGCCGGCAGCAAGTTTCGCTGCCCGAACCGGGTCGTCCGTCAGGAAAAGCTCGACACTCCTTTTCGCGTCTCCAATCCGGCCGGTCGCGTTAATGCGCGGAGCAATGACATAAGCGATTTTCTCCGCATCCAACGTCCGATTGTCGAGACCGAGCATCGCCAGTAATTGCTGCAGTCCGATATTCCGCGTACCTGGCATGGCTTCCAGTCCAAACCGGACAATCACTCGGTTCTCGCCGGTCAGCGGAACGATGTCTGCCACCGTGCCGAGCGCCACCAAATCAAGGTAAGCTTCGGCCGCCTGCTCATTTCCCAGCAAAGCCTGGGCAAGCTTAAACGCCACGCCGACTCCTGCCAATTCTTTGAACGGATAAGGGCAGTCGGGCTGCTTTGGATTGATAACAGCGAGAGCCGGCGGGATGATCTGAAAAGGCTCATGGTGATCTGTCAGTACCATATCAATCCCGCACAGCCGGGCATATTCCACTTCCTCGACAGCCGCAATCCCGCAGTCGACCGTGATTATAAGATCGACTCCGGCCCGGACGGCCTCGTCGAGAGCGCTCCGGTTAAGACCGTAACCTTCCTCCCGCCGGTTGGGTATATAGTATTGGACCGCGGCAGCGCCCATCTGCCGCAAAGTTTTGACGAGTATGACTGTGCTGGTAATGCCGTCGACGTCATAATCCCCGTAAACCCAAATGCGCTCACCGTCACGCACCGCCGCCGCAATCCGCCGGACGGCTTCCCGCATCCCTTTGAGCCGGAAAGGGTCCAGCAATTCCGACCGGTCCGGTTCCAGAAAGCGTCCGGCCGCATCTGGTCCGGTCAGCCCGCGATTGGCGAGAATTCGGGCCAAGAGCGGCGTTATCCGCAACCTCGTCGCCATTGTCTTCTGCAATTCAATATCTTCATTTCCGTAATGCGGAAACCGCCATATTTTACCTTGTTTAACCATAAATACCCTCCGTCGGCCGACGCCTTCGAGCCCCCGTCCGCAGTCTTTACCTTTCTATTATAGAATACTTGCCGCGTCACCGCAATCAGACAATTACACATGCAACTCTGGCCGGCGGGCACCGCCCGCCGGCCAGAGTAAGAACCGCGCTGACCGTGCAATAGTCCGGGATAAGCCACGGCTTGGTTAACAGATCGGCTGCAGTCTACAAGAAAAGCACAGCATCTGTCTGCTGTGCTTTTCTGCTTAAAGAGTCGCCGTCTCATCGTTCTGTTTCGGCTTGCCGTCAGTTTCCCGGCCGGCAGTTCCGGTCGGGACTTTAATTTCCTGCAATTCTTTTTCCAATTGCCGGATTTTGTTCTGATAACCGCGGATGTCCCGCCCGAGTCCAATTTGTCTGAATGTTCCCAGTAAACCGGTTAGCAAGGCGCCCAAGGTAAAGGAGCCGAGTACCAGAAGGACGGCGGGCGCCCGAAAAACCCAGGACAGAAAAGTGATGGAAATGCTGTCCTTGTTCTGAATCGAAAAAACAGCCACCAGCAATGTTATCAGCATGGAAAGCACTAATCGATACAGATTTATCCCCTCCTCATCGCCGCAGACTTCACAGGAAATATTCTCCGGCGGCGGGGAAAATCCTGCCTGCTCCGCTCCGGGGCTTAGATCAGCCGCGACAGCAACAGGGCCACGACCAGGATACCGTTCGCTATTTCCAGCAATGTGCCTTTCGTCAGTTCCAACGCCAAGGGCAGACTTTTGGCAAATGTGAGTTCGATACGCCGGCGGATAAAAAGTTCCCACCCGGCCAATCCGACGGCCGGGCCGAAGAGAACGCCGAAAAACAAGAGCGTGGCAATGCTGCCGATCAGCGTGTTGAGAAGTACATAACCGTATCGGCCATATTTCGCCCGCTGCCGGCGGTCTAAATGATTAGTATAAGAATGAATTGTAAACGTTATCGCCGTCAGAAAAGCAAACAACGGCCAGCCGATTGTCCGGCTGCCGCCGAGGGCGGCGACAAGGGTTGTCCCGCCCCAGAGGAAGAGGAGACCGGGTATTTTCGGGAAGACTATTCCGAGAAAGCCGGTTAAAGCGATGAGACAGAAAAGAAGAAAGAGAATTATCCGCACCCAAATCACCTGCAGTCATTTTGATCTTGTCTACCATAATTATGCTCCGCGGCCGGCAATTTATTCCCGGCGAACAAAAGCCGGAGGTTTGCACCTCCGGCTTCGGATCAGGCCCGTTTTCCAGCCGTCTGCAGCTTTCTCTGCTCGCTCTCCTTCCAGAGCATCCAGACCGGACTGGCGATAAAAATGGAAGAATAAGTCCCGACGATAATGCCGAGCACCAAAGCCAGAGAGAAATCTCGCAAAGTGCTGCCGCCGAGGAGAAGCACAGCCGCTACCGTGGACAACGTCGTCAGCGAAGTATTGATGGAACGGGTCAGGCTCTCATTGATGCTGGTATCAACTAATTCCCTCAGCGATACACCCCGACGTAATTTCAGGTTTTCCCGCAGACGGTCGAAAATGACAATTGTGTCGTTGATGGAATAGCCGACAATGGTCAGAATTGCCGCGACGAAGGTGGCGCTGATCGGGATGCGCAAAAGCGAAAATACACCAATGACAATGAACGCATCGTGCATTAAGGCAAGGATGGCGGCAATAGCAAATTTAAATTCAAAACGGAAAGTGATGTAAGCGATCATGCCCAGACAAGCGAACAGCAGAGCCAGAAAAGCCTTCGTCCGCAATTCGCGGCTGAAAGCCGCATCAACCGCTTCATCACCGAGTTTCTCAAACGACCCTATCTTCGCCTCCAGAGCGGCCAGAACCTGAGCTTTCCGTTCGGCCGTAACCGGCGGTGTCTGAATAATCACCTCTTGGGCGGCTGAAAGATTACCGCCCCGCGCTTGGGCCATTTGGATAGCGCTACCGCCCAGGTCATGCTGACTGAGTACTTCCCGGATTGCCATTTCAGTCACCGCCCCGGGAAACCGCAGTGTCAACAGGTTGCCGCCGGTGAAATCTATGCCTAAATTCATACCTCGTCCCGGTATCAGCAAGGAAATTAGGCCCAAAGCCATAATGATGCCGGAGACGATAAACCATATTTTCCATTTTTCCGCAATTTTCATATCTTCGCCTCCTCACGCGCCAACCAAAAATTTGCTGTTACTTGTCGGGAACAAATTGACTGTGAGCCGCAGGACGAGCCGGGTAATCGTAATCGCCGTAAACATACTGGCCAAGATTCCGATGGCCAAGGTAACAGCAAAGCCGCGGATTGGTCCGGTCCCGAAGTAAAAAAGTACTCCTGCTGCAATCAACGTGGTGATATTCGAGTCTAAAATAGTCTGGAAAGCCTTACGGAAACCAGAATCAATGCTGGCCCGCACAGTTTTGCCGAGACGGACTTCTTCTTTGATCCGCTCGAAAATGATGACATTCGCGTCCACCGTCATCCCAACCGAGAGAATGATGCCGGCCACACCGGGCAAAGTCAGGACCGCATTCAGTCCCATCAAGATACCCAGCACCAGCAATACATAGACAAGGAGAGCAAAATCAGCCACCAGCCCGGGCAGGCGGTAAAAGAACAGCATGAAGAGAACGACAAAGGCGATACCGATGAATCCGGCCCGGATACTCTTATCGATTTGGTCCTGCCCGAGAGTAGCACTGACAAATCGCATTTCCCGCTGCTCCACGTCAACCGGGAGAGAACCGGAATCGAGCATGATTTCAATCGCCATCGCCTCTTCCAGAGAGCCAAAGCCTTCAATAACGCCCTTACCGCCGGTAATCGGCTCCCGGACATAAGCAACCTGAATAAGCTGGTCGTCCAGGAAGATAAAGATAGGTCTATTCCCGTCTGCCAACTTTGTCGTCGCATCCGCAAATTTCGCCGTCCCCTCGCTGTCAAAATCCAAAGACACGACATTGCTGATTTCGCCGGTTGGCAGTTCTGTAATCATTGCCGAGGATTCTTGCAGATTCGCTCCCGTCAGAAGCGGCGGGACCGTCAGATCGGGCGCAATGGCGTTTTCCTGTATCACCACGCCGGTTTCATCACGGAATTCCAGTTTCGCCATTTTGCCGATGACAGCAAGCGCCTCCTCCGGATTGCTGACTCCCGGCAGCTGCACGATAATCCTGTTTTCCCCGAGCAACTGGATGACCGGTTCCGTCAGACCGAGGCGGTTGATGCGCTCCTCGATGATATTCCTCACTTCTCGCACTTTGGCGGCAGTGAGAGGTCGTTCCGGCGTATCGACGGCTTCAAATACGATATAAGTGCCGCCCCGCAAATCGAGACCGAGTTGCATTCCCTGCAGCAGCGGTCTGGCAAGCAAAGGCTTGTCCCGGCCGGGCAGATGAATCGGCCGGACATAGGCATATGCCGTACCAGACACAATTATCGCCAGTAGCAGCAAAATAACCGCATTTCTCCATTTCATAAGAATCCTCCTCCAAGGTTGTCGTCCGAGACTCATGTTTCTAATTATAGTTCCCGCCCCGCGGCTTGTCAAACAGAGCATTCTATGTGAACTAAAGAAGCCGGATATCATTAATGGTCAGAGCGAACTGACAATCGAGAAAGGTCGCCGCCCGGCGGCACATAATCATCCGGGTCAGGAAAATTTCGAAATAATCCATTACCGGGCTGATTTTGGTATCGATAGTCAATTCCAGATTAATCTCCTGTCTCGCCTCATCCACCCTTAAAAAAGAATGTTCCACCGCATAATTGACCCGGTCGTGAATGTCAAAAGCGGCGATATTGTCGTTGCGTACGCGGGAGCGGTGTACGTCCGATTTGTCGGCCAGAATAAGTGCGGCGGCAATTGTGTTTACCGCCTGCCCGTACTGCTCCTCGTGATTGCCGATGGCCGAGATGACTAAAGCGATTTCTTCCGGCGGCATTTCCATATCATTCAGAATTCGTAATGCAATCATCGCCCCGCTCTGACCATGGCCGGGCCGGCTGACCACATTACCGATATCATGCAGATAGCCGGCGATGGCCGCAAGTTCGCATTGGCGCTCCGGGTATTTGAGGTGAGTCAGAATATTTCGGGCGATGCTGGAAACCAGATTCGCATGGCGAAAACTGTGCTCTGTGAAGCCGATTGCCCCCAGATGAATATTACCTTGAGTGATAAACGTTTCAACCAAAGGATTGGCTTTAACGTCTTCCAAACGCAGCATTATCTTCTCCACTCCCGTTCCAGTCAGAATTCATTCGGCGCTGTTCAGTCTTGCCGGCGGCGGAAATCCAGACACCAATGCCTATTATATGCACTTCCGGTCAAGAATCTACCGTCGTTGCTGAATTGCCCGCCGGAGTGACGCTGTTGTCCCAGTCTGCCCGGAACGAAAGGAAAGACTCTTACTCCACTTTCGCGGTCCGCCGACGCCGCGTAGTGCGGCGACACATCGTTATCTGGACCAGCAGAAAGACGCCGAGGTTAAGAATGATATCGCCAACACTGATAACTTTGCCGCCCGGGTAGACAGAAGGTTTAAGAGGAATGATGTCGGCCAGGAACGGAAAGTATGTACCCGCATCCAGCATGGCGTGCTTCAGATAATTGCCTTTTTCCAGGAGGGGAATGTAATAGTCGAGCCCGGCCTGACTGAGCGCGGCAGCCGACACCGGCATCCGTCCGCCGTTGGCCAGGATAACCAACGCATTTAACAGAACGCCGACGGCAATCATTCGGGCTGCCGGCAGTTTTCGGTTGAACCAGATACCCAGCAGGAGAAGCAGATAAGAAGCGCCGAGAACGGCATTACCGTAACGAGTAATCACCGGCAGCCCCAATGCAGCGGAAAGGCTGACAGCATATTGCAGAAAAAGGGCAATGAAAATCAATTCAATCCGCTCAAAGTGCAGATTGAACAGTCGGCCGACTTTCCCCCCCCGGAGCAAAGCGATCAGAATGGCGACAACGACGATAACGGCAGACATGGCACCCTCTCCCCGTTTCCAAAATATAATCCCCGGCATTATTCGCCTAAAAAGAGGAAGCCCCTCCAGCTCCGCGCAATTGACCGAAAAAAGTCATTTCCCTCCAGCCGGTCAGTCTCCCGCCGCCGATCGGCATCGTCCGGTTAACTCGCATAACTTGCCGTCTCAGCTCGGCCGGTCAGATTGCTCACGATATCCCGGTTGTTGGACGAGCAGCATTCGGCACTGGCCGCGGTCATCACCCCGAAGCCGCCGAAAAACTGATAACCCCACATAACATCGCCGCAACGGCGCCCTGTACCGGGAAGCCTTCCCCCTTGTGGCGGACGGTCCTCTCACCTCTTCCCCTCCAATTCGCCGGCCGGCACCGGCAATCCTGCCCGAAGCGGGCTGTGCTTCCGCCGGACAGAAAAATTAAGGCAACCCCGGCGTTGCCGGGGTTGCCTTCCCTAACGGGAGATTATCTGTTGTACCAGCCTCTGTCTTTCATCGCCGCAGCGATACGGTTGATGGAGTTCAGATAGACGCCCTTTCTCATGCTGACGCCTTTCTCTTTGGCCATGTCGTAACCATCATTGAAAGCCTTGACCATCAACTCTTCCAGCCGCTGGTTGACTTCTTCTTCCGTCCAATAGAAACCGTATCTGTTCTGGACCCATTCCATGTAGGAAACGGTTACGCCGCCAGCGTTTGCCAGAACATCGGGAATAACGGGAATACCTCTCTTGAAGAGAATCTCGTCCGCTTCCGGAGTTGTCGGGCCGTTTGCAGCTTCGACAACGATCTTGGCTCTTACTTTATCCGCGTTCGCGGCCGTCAGCTGTTTTTCCAGAGCCGCCGGGATAAGGACATCGACATCGAGAGCAAGCAATTCTTCCGTGGTGATCGGCTTGCTGCCGGGGAAGTCTTTGACAGAACCGGTCTTCTTGACCTGAGCTGCTACTTCGTACATGTCCATGCCGTCCGGGTTGTAAGATCCGCCGTAAACGTCGACAACGGCAACGACTTTGGCGCCCAGGTCCTGAATCAGCATGGCGGTATAGCTACCCACATTGCCGAAGCCCTGAACAGCAACAGTAGCGCCGTTAATGTCCATGCCTTCCTTCTTCAGCGCTTCACGGGCGCAAAAGTCAACGCCGCGGCCGGTTGCAGCTGTCCGGCCGAGGGAGCCACCGAGGGTGAGAGGCTTGCCGGTGAGAACGCCGGGCTCGCTCTTGCCTTTAACCGCTTCAAATTCATCAAGCATCCAGCCCATGATTTCCGGGTTGGTGTTCACGTCCGGAGCCGGCACGTCAATGTCGACACCGACATCATTGGCAAGGGCCCGGATGTAGGCGCGGCTCAGTCTTTCCAATTCGTTCTTGGAAAGTTCTCTCGGGTCGACAATGACGCCGCCCTTGCCGCCGCCGTAGGGAACGCCGGTAACGCTGCACTTAATGCTCATCCAGATGGAAAGAGCGATTACTTCTTCCCGCGTTACGCCCTCGTGGAAACGAATACCGCCCTTGTAAGGGCCGATCGAGTTGTTGTGCTGGGCGCGGTAGCCCTGAAAAACTTTGATGGTGCCGTCGTCCATCCGAATGGGAAGACTAACCTCGATTACTTTCTTCGGCCAACGGAGAATTTCGTGTAAGCCCTTGTTCAGATCTAATATCTCAGCCACATCGTCAATCTGTTTCTGGGCAATCTCAAATACGTTCAGTTCCTTGTCGCTCATTATCCTTTCTCCTCCTTTATTCTTGGGCAGTAAAGATGAAAACACGGTCTTGTTATCTGACTACCCACCTCCTTTGATACTTTCCTGCCAGTAAAAACCTTAACAGCAAAAACGGAAATTATGTTGATATTGCTGGGCGGCATAAAAATCCGTAACCAAATAAGCATTCGCTTCCAGACAAACCAATTCCTGCTTGCAGCCCGGAGAATTAACCGCTTTTCCCGCCATTTCTTTCTGCCGTTATCCGGCGCTGTCGCTCGCCTTGATACCAGCAATACCGAACCTTATTAACTGCAAAAATACTTCGTTACAAACGTCACAAATTCCTCTTCCCCGCCATTTGGCTTTTTCTGGCTGATAACGGCTTACCTCCTACAATTCCTCCGTCGGCACTAAATATGCGCGGCCGGAACTGCCATCCATTCATCTATTTATTTTCTTCGTCGTTTTCCGTCCTGACAATCGGACTGTCCGCCGGATCATCATCAACCCACTGTCGGACGGAACTGGGGAGCGTCTCCTCCCCGCCCTCGGCTGCTTCGGTAACCTGCCCGATGGCCGGTTTCATGACCCGGAGAACAATGCCTTCCGCTGCTTCAAGCATCACAGCGTCACTGTCCACATCAATGATTGTTCCGCAGATGCCGCCGACCGTGATGACCCGATCACCAGCTTTCAGTGACTTCATCAATTCCGTTTGCCGTTTCTTGCGGCTGAACTGGGGCCGGACGAACAGAAAATAATTGGCGGCGTAAAAGACAACCAGCAAAATAATTATCTGGGGCAAATACTTAAAATACTTTTCCATTCGAAGTCCCTCCTCTCCGTCTTAACCCTCTCCGCTACAATGTTTTCCACGCCGACCGGAAAATACCTTTCCCAGCGGCAAATCTTCCGCGGTCGCTGTTTAATCCTCCGTCCCACCGTACTTAGCCAGGAAATCCTCACGCAATTCAACCAGACAGTCATCTCGAATTGCCGTCCGGATTTTATCCATAAGGCGGAGCAGGAAGGAAAGGTTGTGAATGGTCGTCAGGCGGATGCCCAGGACCTCATTCGCCTTAAGCAGATGACGGATGTAAGCACGGGAGAAATTCCGGCAAGTGTAGCAATCGCATTCCGGATCAAGAGGTGCAAAGTCCTCGGCGTTGCTTGCATTACGGACTACCAGCCTGCCCCGGCTTGTCATGACCGTCCCATTGCGGGCAATCCTGGTCGGCAAAACGCAGTCGAACATATCGATTCCCCGCACAACTCCTTCGATGAGGCAGTCTGGCGAACCAACCCCCATCAGATAGCGCGGCTTGTTTGCCGGCAGTTCGGGTACCGTGCATTCCAAGAGTTCGTACATCATCTTTTTTGGCTCGCCTACGCTCAGGCCGCCGATTCCATAGCCGGGAAAATCCATTTTGGTCAATTCCCGGGCGCTCCGCCGGCGCAAATCAGCGTACATTCCCCCCTGCACAATGCCAAACAAAGCCTGGTCCGGCCGATTATGGGCAGCCCGGCAGCGCTCAGCCCAAGCGGTCGTCCGCTCCAATGCCTGCACCGTGTACTGATATTCGCTCGGATAAGGAGCGCATTCGTCAAAAGCCATGGCGATATCGGCACCTAAGGCCATCTGGATTTCCATTGACACTTCCGGCGTGAACAAATGGGAAGATCCGTCGAGATGAGAGCGAAAGGACACTCCTTCATCAGTAATCCGGTTCATTTCGCTCAGGCTGAAAACCTGAAAGCCGCCGCTGTCAGTCAGGATGGCCCCATCCCAATTCATGAACCGATGCAGCCCCCCGGCTTTGCGGACCAGGTTATGGCCGGGTCGCAGATAAAGATGATAAGTATTGCTCAGAATTATGTTTGCCCCGAGTCGCTCCAATTCATCGGGCGCCATCGTTTTCACAGTCGCCTGAGTGCCGACGGGCATGAAAACGGGAGTATCAATGATACCGTGGGGCGTGTGCAGGCGACCAAGGCGCGCCTTAGTCCGCCGGCATTCCTTAATCAGTTCATATTTTAGCGTCATCCCTGGCCCTCCCTGAATATTGCCGCCAGGAAAAGCGCGGCACGGATAAAGAATGGCAGCCCGAGAACCCTTGACCTGGGCTCCTAGATAATGAACATCGCATCACCGAAACTGAAAAACCTAAACCGCTTCTCAACCGCTTCCCGGTAGGCAGCCAAGATGTTCTCCCGGCCAGCAAAAGCACTTACTAACATCAGCAGGGTAGACTTCGGAAGATGGAAATTAGTAATCAACCCGTCAATCGTTTTGTAGCGATAGCCGGGATAGATAAAGATATCTGTCCAGCCCCGGCCGGCGCGGACCCGACCCGCCGAGTCGGCGCTTGTCTCCAGGGTGCGGACTGATGTGGTGCCGACAGCAATGATGCGGCGTCCGGCTTCCCGTGTCCGGTTTATCGCGGCGGCCGTCGCCTCGCTAATGTCGTAATATTCGGCGTGCATGGCATGCTCTTCGATGTTTTCAGTCTTAACCGGCCGAAATGTACCCAGTCCGACGTGGAGAGTCAGATAAACGAGATTAATCTGCCTGGACGCGATTCTCTCCAGCAGTCGGTCCGTAAAATGCAGTCCGGCCGTCGGGGCGGCGGCCGATCCGCTCCGGGCGGCGTAAACCGTCTGGTATCGCTCCGGGTCAGCCAGTTTCCGGTGAATGTAAGGGGGCAAAGGCATCTCACCCAGGCGTCTCAAGACCTGCTCGAAGATACCGGAGTAACTGAACCGGAGAAGCCGGCCGCCGAAATCGGTATTTGCTATTACTTCTCCGGTCAGGGCGCCTTCCCCGAACAAGATCTCCGTCCCGATTTTGGCCCGCCGCCCGGGCTTAACAAGCACTTCCCAGATATCTTCCTCGCGACGGCGCAGCAGCACGACTTCCAGACGTCCACCGGTATCACCCCGCACCCCGTACAGGCGGGCCGGAATGACCCGTGTGTCGTTCAGGACCAGAGTATCGCCAGGCTCCAGATAACGGGGGAGATTGTAAAAACGATCTTCTTCTCTTTCGCCGCTTCGACGGTGCAAAACAAGGAGCCGGGAGTGGTCCCTCGGCTCAATCGGTTCCTGGGCAATCAATTCTTCCGGCAAACAGTAATCGAAATCAGCCAGCTTCATCTATTATCCCTCTTATCCTGCCGCCAGGCGACTCCCGCGTTTTGCTGTCGCGGCGGCATTGCTCCGAAATCATCTCGGTGTAATGTCGACGCCCTGATAGTAATGTTGCAAAATTTCACCGCAATTATACCCTGCGAGCGCCATACCGCGGGCGCCCCACTGCGACATTCCGACGCCATGTCCCCAGCCTTGGCCTATAAGTTCGACCTCGCCGGTCAGTTTAGTAATGCCGACAACACTCGGCGTATTGATTTCGCTCACGATTCCTGCGGCGCCCACAACAGATATCCCTTTGGCCCTTTTGGCCGTTGTGATGTCATAAGCGCCGCAGACAGCGAGTGACTCATTCGGGTCACAGGCACGAGTATAAAAGCCGGTTCCCTCCGAATGAGTGATGATATCAAAACGTGTGCTCTTCAGGCCAAGCATAGTTCGAAAATCAGTCGCGTCCATTTCCCGGCTGCCTTTGCTGCCGCGCACCACAATACCCCGCTGCCGTCCGGAGACGGTTTTTTCGCCGGCCGCGGCTACGGAATATACATCTCCGACATCGTTGCCGGCTGCCGCCAGTTTAGCGGCGATATCAGCCAGCGTCAGATTCGCCTGCCAACTGCGATGCGGATTTTCCGGCTGGGCACTGTCGAATTCATCTGGCACCGCTCTTAGATACGGGGTAGGGCTTCCCTGCCAGACCACCTCATTATTCTCGGTGTAGCCGCCGGAAGAGGCATGGAAAACAGCCGTGATGACGCCGCCCCGATAAGTCAAGACCATGCCTTTCGTCGCATTTACCGCCGCGTTCGTGTTCGGGTGTTCCCCACTAAGACCACCGTACACCTGGCTGCTGACTGAGGCGCTCAGATCGTATCCTTCCGCGGCATAACGTCCTTTCGATGCCAGAGCGTATGTACGAGATACTATCGCCTGCGCCCGAAGCACTTCTGTCGGCCAAGCAGCGGGAATCTCGCGGGGGAGAACTCCGTACAGATACTCGTCCAGCGGCAGGATGTTGATTACCGTTAAGGTACTGCCAACCGCCCTCAGTTCGATGCTCCCACGATAAGGGCTGCCGTTTACCAGTACCGCCGTTATCCCATCCGCCCCGGCAGCAGGGACAAATTGCAGCCGGGAGCCTGCCTGCTCCGCCCCGATGACAATCCGGCTATCATCCGCCTGACAAGTAACCGTTTCCCGCCCGCTTCCATCGTACTGAACACTCCCGTCGGTCGGGTTGACTATCCGCCAGTTAGTGTTTGAAGTCAAAGTAACCATGGCCTGGCCGCTAAGGATACCAATGCGAATCAACTCATCCGAAGAACTGTTGCCTCCGGCCGCTCCACTCTGACCAAGCAAAAGAAAAACGAGAAGGCAGCCAACATAAGAAATGAACAGTCGCTTCCTCACCGGTCAATCCCCCCGACAGGCGGGCGCCGCAAGGGAGAAACCCGCCAAGCTTCTGTTCCCTTATTCGACAGAATACCCAAACCTCCTCCCACTTTCGCAGCAGCGCTCCCCGGAAATAAAACAGCGCCCCGTCATTGCGGGACGCTGCTTTATTTCCAGTCGCCTTATTTTTTCCGGCTCGGCCCGGAAATAACCGTTTTGCGGCCGCGGTCGAAATAATATTGCCAGCGCTTCACATCTTGCCTGCCCCGAAAAACGGCAGAACTTCCGGACTCGTTCAGAACGCTACCGCCTTCCCCCGACAGCCGGAAAGAATGCCCCCTGTTACCATTGCCTTTTGAGTTGGCCCGGCCCGGCAGTTCAAAATCGCCGCCGTTTCCTTTCTTTGCTTGGCCAGGCGGTTGGAAGTTACCATTACTTCCCTTCTTCGCTTGGCCCGGCGGCTGGAAATTGACCTCGTTTCCCTTCTTCGCTTGGCCCGGCGGCTGGAAATTGACCTCGTTTCCTTTCCCCGGTCTTGTATCGTCACCTTTTCTTTCTCTTTCTTCTTTCTCTGTCCTGACTGTCCGAGTTGCATGCGCATTCGCGATAATCTCATGCGGTTCCGCCCCGGCAGCACGCAGTGCTTTGCTGATACTGCCGTCTTTCAGATCGCTTATTACGACCTCAACTCCAGATTGCTTGGCGGTCAGGTACACGGCGTATTTGCCGTCCGAAAGTCCAGACTCCGCTGCTTCCTTGTGCACGCCGCTACTGACCATTACCGTTTCAACTTTACAGTTTTCTATCTGACGTTGCCGCACGACCTCTTCTGCTGCTGCCCGGGCCTTCTCCTGCAAATCACTGACACCGTATTCCCCGGATGTCTTCTCCGGACCGGCCGGAGCTTCAGTAATCAGAACCATTTCGCTCAGAAAACTCTGAGAGTGCGCTTCCTCGACGATAGCCCTCATCCACATTGCCAATTTCGCCTGCCGCAAGTTGATTTTAGCCAGAATTTCCCTGCCTTCGTCATTCAGGGCCTCCGCCCAGAGTACGGTGCTGTCGGCAGTTACGGTCAGTTCGATACTTGGATTGATATCGACAGTGATGATGGCGTAAGGCGATGCCGTGGGCAAAGACAGCAATGTGACCGGGATGAGCAGCGCAAGAAGCAGACAGACAGCGACCGGTAGCCAGCGCGACCGGAGAGACAGCGCAGCCGGATAAACTTGGCCGTTTCCGTAAAACACCTCGCTACCCAGCGTTGCCGTCCGGCACAAGCGCACACGTTCAAACTCACCCAGCGGTGTCAGCACAATCGCTTCGTTTCCCTTCTCTTCTACCACCAGGCCCCGCTTTTGCATCGCTCATCCTCCTCCGTCAGCGGCACTGTTTCCCGACAATGTCATTCGTTTTTGCCCTCAGCCAAATATTCCTGTAAGTAAGTAAAATCAGCTTTCAGCAGCAATGTCAGCGCAATTATGTATTTGCGCTGCCGCTCCAGCGTTTTTCGGCTCACGGCGGCAACTGCGGCTAATTTTTTGAGCGGCAATTCCATTTTTGTCATGAGATGATGTGACATCTCCGGGTCGGCGGCAATGAGGCGGGCAACTTCTCCTGCCCGTTGCCGCGCATCCGAATGCCGCGGCGAGACAACCGTCAGATCCGCGAAAGAAATGCCGTAACCGTTCAGCAGCTCCCGATAAGCATTTATCTCTTCCCTGAGCAGAAAACTGCGATCCTCCGCCGCATACTCCTCCCACGCTTTCCGGGTGATAATCGCAGTTTCCCCGGTAGCCGGACCATCCTCCGTACCTGTATGCCAGTCAAGGGATACCTCGCGCCGGTATTTATTTTGCTGCCTCAGATAATCAACCAGGCGGCGGCGGATGACTATCTTTGCAAAGGACAGGAAAGGCGCTCCGCCGGTAAGGTCGTAAGCGTCGACAGCTTCATTGAGAGCCAGCAGTCCGATACTGAATTCTTCGTCGTTGTCGCGGGAGATGTAGCGTCCGCAGACTCCGGCGGCTACTTTCAGAACGAAAGGGATGTACGATTCGAGCAGTTTTTCCCGTTCCGCCGCACTCCCGCCGCGTATTGCCCGAATTGAATGAGCAATTTTTTCTTGTTCGTCTGCGGGCTTTTTTTTCGGCCATGGGAAAAACCCCACCGCGCCCACCTCGTTTCGCTGTTAATATATTCGAGAGTGCACTGGGTTTTGCGGGTGTTATCCGGCTGTCACTGACAAAAAACATGCGTTATTAACGGCGGCTGAAGAAACGCAGGAGCAGGGAGAGGAGAAGACTTAGCAGCAGGCAAGTGGCCAGAGGAAAGTAAAAGTGGAAATTGCCGCGCCGAATGGAAATGTCGCCCGGCAAGCGCCCCAGCCAAGGCAGTCTCCCGCCCAGATAAAAGAAAGCGCCGAGTAGAAGCAGGAGACCACCGGCAAGCATCAGATAACGTCCCGCCGCATCCCATCCGCTCATCATTTGCCCTCCTCTTCCCGCCCGTAAGGAAAGCCGAGGTGTTCATAGGCCAGCCGGGTGGCCGTCCGACCCCGCGGCGTCCTCTGCAGAAAACCGATTTGCAGCAGATAAGGTTCATAGACGTCTTCGATGGTATTGCTCTCTTCTCCGACAGCAGCGGCGATGGTATCAAGACCGACCGGCCCCCCACCGAATTTTTCAACAATTGTCCGGAGCAATTTGGTATCGATCGTATCCAGGCCCAGATTGTCGACTCCCAGGAGTCGCAATCCCCGGTCGGCGGCGGCGGCCGAAATCTCCCCTTCTCCCTCCACTTCAGCAAAATCCCGCACCCTTTTCAGAAGGCGGTTGGCAACCCGCGGGGTCCCCCGGGAGCGGCGGGCAATTTCGTGCGCCCCGGCTGGCTCGATGGGGATATTCAAAATACCGGCCGCCCGGGTAACGATTTCCTCCAGATCCTCCGGCCGGTAATACTCAAGCCGGGCCATGATGCCGAAGCGATCGCGTAGCGGGGAACTCAAAAGTCCCGCCCGCGTCGTCGCTCCGATGAGAGTGAACTGGGGCAAATTGAGACGGATGGATTTCGCACTCGGTCCCTTGCCGATAACAATGTCGAGGGCGCAGTCCTCGAGAGCGGGATATAGTATTTCCTCCACCGTCCGGTTCAGGCGATGGATCTCGTCGATAAACAGAACGTCCTTCTCGCCCAGATTAGTCAGAATAGCCGCCAGATCCCCCGGCCGCTCTATCGCCGGCCCACTTGTCAGACGGATATTGACAGCAAGTTCATTGGCGATGATATAAGCGAGAGTTGTCTTGCCCAAACCCGGCGGCCCGTGCAGCAGCACATGATCCAGCGCTTCACCCCGGTTGCAGGCAGCCGCAATGAAGACTTGAAGATTGTGTTTGATATCATTTTGACCGATGTATTCCGAAAGTCGCTTTGGGCGCAGACTATAATCAAGCAGCCGGTCGTCCTCCCGGTTTTCCGGCGAAACAATTCTCTCCTCCATTTTATCCCTCCTAATTGCCGCGCAGGTATTCCAATGCCAACCGAACCAGTTCCCCGGTCGGCGGCAGGGCGGAGGCGTCATCTCCGACCGTGCGGAGCGCCCGGTTGATTTCGGCCGCCCCGTAACCAAGCACCGCCAGCGCAGCCGCCGCTTCGGCCAGACTGGTGTCCGCCGCTGGTAGATCGCCTTCTGTTGCCGCTCCGGTCAACAGGAGTTTGTTGATTTTCTCTTTCAGCTCTAAAATAATCCTCTGAGCAGTCTTTTTGCCAATACCCGGTATCCGCATCAGTGAATCCGCATCTTCGCTACCGATGGCCCGCTGCAGTTGGGCGGGTGCCATCACCGACAGAACATTTATTGCTACGCGCGGACCGATGCCGGGAATGGTCAGCAGCAAATCGAAAATCTCCCGCTCTGCGACGGTCACGAAACCGAACAGAACAAAAGCGTCGTCCCGGACGTGAAAGCGGATGTAGACCATAACCTCCTCTTCCGCGCCGGGCAGGCGGCTGTAGGCAGACGAAGGCATATAAACATTGTAGCCGATACCGGCAACCTCAATGATCACCCGGTCCGGGAGCAATTCAACGAGTTTGCCTTTCAGATATGCAATCAAATTTTGCCTTCCTCCCGTCCTGCCGTCTTTTTCTCCCATTTCCGCGAATTCTGGCAGCATATCGCAATCGCCAAGGCGTCGGCGACATCGTCCGGTTTCGGCTCTTCGGCGAGCGCCAGAAGAGTTCGGACCATGTATTGAATCTGTGCTTTTTCCGCCCGGCCGTAGCCGACAACCGACTGCTTCACTTGCAGGGGAGTGTATTCGCACACCGTTACACCGTAATTGGCCGCCGCCAGGAGAGATACGCCCCGTGCCTGGCCGACGGCTAACGCCGTCCGCGTATTCTTATTGAAAAAGAGTTCCTCTACCGCTACCACCTGCGGCTTGTACTTCTCCAGCAATATCGTTATGTCCCGGTATATTCGCTGCAGCCGTTCGGCCATCGGAATAGTAGCCGGCGTTCGGATGCAGCCATAACTGACCGCTTTTAATTCTCTGCTCTCGGCCGCAACGAGGCCGAAACCGGTAATCGCGGTGCCCGGATCAATACCTAATGCCAACACGGAATAACCCCCTTTGTCTGACAGAGATATATTCAACATAACACCGGCATTCCCTTTTTCCGCAGTCGCATTAGGACCGTCCCCTACCCGGGGAAATAAAAAAGGAGGGACTCCCCTCCGTCCGGATCAGTTGCCCAACCCCTCCAGCAGTCGCCTCAGCTCCTCCTGGCTGGCGCTCTTATAGATGCCGCCATCGATATCTCTCAGGTCACCCGGACTGAGCCGACTTACCGGAATCGTCGTTATCTCCGTTACCTCGCTCTCAGCTCCGCTGCCATAGAAGATTGCCACATAACCATTGCTGACGCCCAGAAAATATCTGGCTTCGCCGTTCATCCCCGCCGCCGGCGCGCCGCCGTTACCGCCACCATCCGGTGCGGCGATCGGATCACCGACTTGGCCGCCGTCTGCCGCCGGCGGGATAACCTCATCTGTCTCCGTCAGCGGTTTGAGCGGTTCGGGGCTGTAAATCAGGTTGTGGAAAGCGATATAGGTCGCCGTACCGCTGGCCATGGCAATCATCAGCAACAGAAAAAGGAAACGGCGTTTTTGAAACAACTCGGACATTTCCGCGCCTCCCTCCTTTATCGAATTGCACTTCCAGGCTTGGCAGTACTATAGCTTTCCCTCCTTCCGGAAAAATATAACATATCTGCCGAATAAAAAACACTCCGCCCGCAGGCGGAGTGTCGTCTCGCAATCTTTAGCTGTTCTTATCTTCCATAATCGCCTCATCGAAAGTGAAATTCGTGTACACATTCTGAACATCGTCGTGGTTTTCCAATACCTCCGCCAGCCGGAAAGCTTTAGCCGCATCATTGTCAGTAAGCTCAAGGGTCGTCTGAGGCAGCATCGTAATTTCGGCCGCTGCCAGCGTTATCCCGTTTTTTTCCAATGTTTCTTTCAAAATCTCAAACACATCGGTGCCGCAGGTTATCTCGATCTCTCCTTCTTCCGTCTTCATATCGTCCGCCCCGGCCTCGAGAATAATGTCCATTAATTCGTCTTCGCTGATTGCAAGCGTTTCCTTATCGATGACAAACAGACCTTTCTTGTCGAACATCCAGGCGACGCAGCCGGACTCGCCCAGATTTCCACCGTGCCGGGAAAACAGGTAACGAATTTCCCCCACCGTCCGGTTCCGGTTGTCAGTAAGGACTTCCAGGAGAATGGCCGTCCCCCCGGGTCCATAACCTTCATAAACTATTTCTTCGTAAGAGGTACCTTCCAGTTCCCCGGTCCCGCGCTGAATAGCCCGGGTAATATTATCATTTGGAATATTAGCTTCCCTGGCTTTTTGGATTGCCAGCTTCAGCCGGAAATTCGCCTCCGGATTGCCGCCGCCGTTGCGAGCCGCAACCGTTATCTCCTTGCTGATCTTGGTGAACATATTACCCCGTTGGGCGTCGACTTTCGCTTTCTTATGCTTGATATTGGCCCATTTCGAGTGACCGGACATCATTCGCCACCTCCCAAAATTATTTCAGCCGCTACCGCCACTCCCAGGACAGAGTCATTCTTCCTCCGGCGGCTGCGGCGGCATCGACCGTTTGTGAGCTGAAATCCGGTGCAAACGTTCAATAATTGTCCGGTCCCGCTCGGGTATCACTTCCCCATCCAAAAGAGCATCGATCATTGCGTATGACGTCCCCATTTCTGCCTCGTCCGTCTGACCCTGCCACAATCCGGCCGAAGGCGGCTTGCTGATAATCTCAGGTGGGACCCCTAGGTGCTCGGCCCACTCCCGGACCTCGTACTTCTTCAGCCGCGCCAGCGGCAGCAAATCGACACCACCGTCACCGTATTTGGTAAAATAACCGGTGTATAACTCGGCCGCATTGTCCGTTCCCACCACCAGATAATTGTGCAAGTTGGCGATAAAGTACAATGTCGACATCCGCAGGCGGGCGCGCAAATTGGCGTCGGCCATCCGAGTTGGGGTATCGGCGCCCAATGCGGTAAGCGCCGCCGCCATCAATTCCGCGTGCAACGCGGTGATGTCAACTTCGACAGCCCTAATCCCGCAGGCAGCGATTAATTTCCGGGCGTCCTCCCCGTCCCCGGGGTGGCTGTGGCAAGGCATCAATACTGCGAGCGAGTCGTCCGGAAATGCTTTTTTTATCAAACAAGCGCAGACGGCAGAATCGAGCCCGCCCGACAAACCAACAACCAACCCTTTAACACCGGCCTCTGCCGCTTTCGCGCGGAGCCATTGGACTGTGCGCTCAATCCTCTCCGCCCTGTTTTTTGCCAATTTTCGCTACCTCCTGCCGACCACCCATTAGGGCAGCTTTTTGTTTCATCTAAAATCATACTATATTTCCGTCCGAGTCGCAATTATTTCTGCCGGGAAATAAAACTACCCCCGAACTCGGGGGTGAAATTGAGTTTATCAGTTGAAAGTCAGCAATCGGAAGCTGGCATTAAACTTCTTTATCGCGTCACCATCATCCTTTTGAAGCTACCCGCCTGAACACGGAGCAGGATCATAACTCTGTCATCCGATTATCCGATCTGGAAGTATCTGCTCTCCTCCCCGCATCATAATTCGCATCAATACCGGTCACTTCCGGCGGACTAGCGTGATATTACCCCGGCCGTCGGGTATTCCCGCCCGGTACCGGCAGAGATTACCGTCCCGCCGGTAATAGCGCGGAATCCGAGGGGAAACGATCGATCTTTTACCATCGAGGACGATCTCTTCTCCCGCCGCCACATCTTCAATCCTCCCGACATCGAGGACGCAATGCTGCATACCGACCCGGCCAATGAGCGGTGCCGGGCGGCCTTTGATCGCAACCGTCTCCCGAACCCGCCGCAGATTGAGAAACCGGGCGATATCCTTGACAATTTGCCGAACGACATCTTTTAGATGCACCGGCCGGTTCACTGGCTGCACCGCGAAACCGTCGGCATACCCCACCGGAATAACGGCAGCCGTCGTCGCCTTCGGCAGGCGGAAGTCCTGCCCGTATCCGATGTTGGCTCCGGCTGGCATTTCCCGAACGTGGACAAGCCGAGTTTTGAGCTGCCAAGCCGGGCGCAAATTGACGACAGTATTGATTTCCGGCACCGGCCCCTGCCCGTAAAGCAACGCTCCGACTCGAACCATATCCAGATGCGTCTCGGGGTAGCGCAGCACAGCCGCGCTGCTGGCCGCGTGCCGGCAGGGAATATGCAAGCCGTCGTCTGCCAATGCTTCGCAGACCTGCCGGAAACATTCAAACTGCCCGTGCGTGAACTGCTTGTCCATAGTAAAAGCAGCGGCAAAATGTGTAAATATGCCTTCAATAGACAAATTGGACATTTCCCGCACTGTTCGGGCGAATTCCAGCATTTGCTCCGGGGAAAGTCCGTATCTGCCCATGCCGGTATCGACATTTAGGTGGACGGCGACAATCTTACCGGCCGACCCGGCAAGATTGTCCAGGCGCCGGGCTACAGGCAGCGAAAACAAAGCGGGAGTCAGGTCATATTTCACCACAGCCGGTGCCTCATCCGGCAGGAGAGAACCCAGGACAAGGATAGGAACGACAATGCCGGCCCGGCGCAGTTCTTGCGCTTCCGACACAGATGTAACCCCCAGGACATCCGCCCCGTTCGCCAGGACGGTCTTAACCGCCGGGACGGCTCCGTGACCGTAAGCGTCTGCTTTGACTATTGCCGCCATTTTCACTTCCGGCCGCAGAAATCGCCTGATTTCCCGAACGTTGTGCCCGATGGTGTCAAGGTCAATTTCCACCCACTTGGTCCGGGCGCCCGGGACACGGTTCGCATCTACCACCTTAATTCTGCCCGTCGCCCTCTCCCCCTTCTCCATCCTTATCCTCGCCGGCGCGCCGCCCCCGATTCAGCAATGCGGCCAGTTGGCGGCGCGTCGAACGGTACAGCGGCTCACCGCGATTCCAAACCCAATACAGTGTCGGGGAGAAAGGATAGTCAAACTCTCCGATAAATTCAATGAAATCGCCGCTGAAGCCCTTTTTGAATCGGTACAGACCGTACAGGGGATTGTCGGGGCTCAAATCCCCGGACACGCCCCGGAAGTCGTACATGGCGCAGCCGTTTTCCTTGGCCCACCGGATCATTTCCCATTGCAGCAGATAATTCGGCATCACATTGCGGTGCCGGTTGCTGGAAGCGCCGTAAAGGTACCAGGCTTTATCCCCGAGCAGGAAAGCAAGAGTGCCGGCGATGATTTTCCCTTCGTATTCCGCCATGAACAGACGCGCCTTGCCCGCGCGGACGAACAGTTCCCAAATGTCATCGAAATATGAATAAGAGCGGATGAGGAATCTGTCCCGGGCGGCCGTCTCCTGCAGAATACCGTAGAACGCCGGCAGCATTTCCTTATCCGCGCCGCTGACAACAATGACGCCTTTCCTTTCCGCCAAACGGATATTGTATCGCGTTTTGCTGGCAAAGTCGGCAAAAACAGCATCCAAGTCCCGGGCGATATCGAGACGGAAAACGAATTTCGGCTGAACCGCCTCAAAATTCTCCCCTTTGGCACCACAGACAAAACCAGTTTTGTTGAAGTAGTCGGTTACTGCTTGCTCCGTCACCGGAATATCCGGGTCAACTTTCAAAAAGATCGCTCCGTGTGACCGGGCCATCCGCCGGACTTGCGCCAGCAATGCGTTAAAAACATCCCAGTCGCCGACGTCGATAACCGGCCCCCGCGGCGCATAAAATATTGACTTGCCAGGCAATGGGAGGCGCCGTTTCAGGATCGAAATGGCGCCCTTAATTATCCCCTTCTCTTCTGCCACCAGACGGAGCGGTTCCCACCCGGTTTTTGCTTTCAGCTCTCCCCATTCATATGTCTGAAGGAAATGGCCTTTAGGGGCTGTTTCAATATATGAATTATAATAGTCCTTCTCAGCAGCGCGGATTAGGCGGACATCCATGTCCTAATTCCTCCCGTATTATTTTCCTGTTTTGTGCCTCATATTAAGCGACAACTATCTATATTGTGGCACAATCCCTGTTAAAACACAATACAAAGGGATCATTTTATCATTCTCCAAAACTAAAACAGTATTTCTCATTTTCAAGATTATATTTGTCTAAGTCCGAACATTAGACTGCCAAATAGGTCGATGATTTTAACAGTTGTCGGGATTATTTCTTCGGCCGGAAGGAAAACATGTTGCTATATCGAATAATATTGAAAAATGTCGAATTTTCTGATTTTTATAATAATTGCGCTTGTTATCGAAATTAAAATAATATTCGCTTTCTCAGCGCATAAACTTATTATGATTTGCGAACGAACCCGCAGATAGAACAAGGACTAAACAACACTTGGCGGTAATTCGTTTCGTGCAAATTTTCAAAACCGCTTTGCTGAAGGAAACCTTCCTCATCTTCCAATAACCGGTGTATATTGATACAACCTCGCTTCCTCTATTTGCCATCTCCTGCGTCAGTTTGCCGCAATACGCGGCGCTACTTGCCCGCATCTTTCCCCACCCAATCATTTGTCACCGGACCGTCGTCTAGCTATTGTTCTTCTTTCTTTATTCCAATCCGTCCACCGGGGATTACAGTGCATAGAGCCGTTGGGCTTCAGTAACAATCATCTGCCTCCAACCGTCCCGGTTTTTGCTAATGCTCCAATTATTATACGAAAGGAGGTGAAGCGCTGCCTACACCTTCCTTACCTGTTAATCTTCGAGAATAATCAGCGGCACAGACAAATTTTAGTTTGGAGGAGGTTTATCAATGACGTCAAGTGCTAATCCTGAATTAAGAGTTCCAGAAAAGAAAGAGGTCGTCAAAAAGAAAGGTTTTAAACTGCCGCACCTGATGTGGATTCTGGTCGGGTTAATTCTCATCATGAGCGCCTTGACCTATGTAATCCCGGCTGGACAATTCGCCAAGACGGAATCCGGTGCTCTCGACGGCGGCAACTTCAATTATTTGGGTGAGCAGACACCTGTCAGCCCATTCCGGGCCATCTATCTAATGCAGGACGGGTTAGTAGGTTCTGCCGTCATTATCATGGTAGTTTTAGTAGGCGGCGCTTCCATCGGTGTCATTCTGGCGACGGGCGCCTTCGACAACTTCCTGAACTGGGCCGTATACAAACTCAAGGATAAAGGGCAGAACGCGCTGATTGTCTTGCTGATGATCATGCTGGTGTACCTCAGCGGCTTCGGCGGCGGCGATTATCTGATTGCCCTTGTCCCCATGGGCCTTGCGTTCGCGCGGAAATTGAAGCTGGATCCGATAACGGCAATCGCCGTGACCACCTTTGCAACCTTGGTCGGCTTCGGGACTGGGCCGAACAAACTGCTGATTCCCCAGACCATGATGGGTGTGGCCCCTTATTCCGGGTTTGCGATGCGGTTTTTGATTATGAACTTCTTCATGGTTATCGCCATCACCTATGTCCTTTGGTATGTCAACCGGATTAAGAAAGATCCCGCCAAATCGGCCATGGGCAACACCGATTGGCTGTCTGCCATCGATAACGGCAGCGACAACGTCATCAAAAAGCACGATCTGACCTGGAAAGATGTGCTCATCCTCCTGCTCTTCTTCGGCCAATATGTTCTGATCGTCTGGTATTCCATGACTCAGACGGGAGCGGGAAAAGGCGGTAATACTTATAACTTCCTGGCTGCGGTCCAGACGACCACCGCCGTGCTCTGCGGCATCATCGGCGGACTGTCCTTTGAGCGAATTGGCAATGAATACGCCAAAGGCCTGGCCGGCATGGCCTTTGTCGGCTTCATCATCGGTCTAGCCCGCGTGGTCTCCCTGGTCATGTCGGAAGGTAACATCATTCATACCATCGTCTACACCCTGACCCGGCCGCTCATGGGCCTGAACCGGGGCTTTTCGGCCATGGGCCTAACCGGGATCATCTCCGTCATCAATGTTTTCATTCCCTCCGCCTCAAGTAAAGCGGCCATTCTAATGCCCATCATCAAACCGATTACCGAAGTGCTGGGCATGAGTCCGCAGATCGCCGTCCAGGCCTTCCAGTTCGGCGACGGCTTCACGAACATCCTCTCGCCAGCCCTGGGGTGGACCGTGGGCTCTTGCGCGGCTGCCGGAGTGCCCTTTGAAAAATGGTTTAAATGGGCTTTGCCACCGGTAGTCGCTATGGTCCTTGTCTCCTTCGTCTGGGTTTATATCCTCAACACCGTCGGCTGGGTTGGGTAACAGTCACTTGCCTCCGCAGATGAGGGTACTAAACTCACCATTTAATTCTGCCGATACAATGGTTAAGATACAAAAATCTGAAAGGAGAATCAGTTATGTTCGATATTCTGGCCTCGGTCAAAAAAGAAGAAGCCTATATCTTAGAGAGATACACTGACTTTCATCTTCACCCCGAGGTGGGGGGAAAAGAAGAACGCACCGTTAAAGTGGTCATGGAGGAATTGAAGAAATTCGGCATTCCCTGCGAGCATCGGCCCAACGGCGGTATCATCGGCTGGATCAACAAAGGTAAACCAGGCAAAAAAGTCGCTCTCCGGGCTGATATGGACGCGCTTCCCATGGCGGAAGATCCGAACAACCTTTGCTGCGCCCGGAAAATCATCTCCAAAACCGACAAAGCCATGCACGCCTGCGGCCATGACGGGCATACGGCGATGCTTCTGGCCGCCGCCAAAGTTCTCTCCGAGCATGCCGCCGAATTACCGGGACAAGTCGTTCTTCTATTCGAGCAAGGCGAAGAAATGGGCTACGGCGGCAAGGGAATCGCCCGCATGATCATCGAGGAGAAACCAGATACGATCTGGGGCATTCACCTCTATAACGCTCTGCCGTCGGGCAAGATCTCCGTTGACCCGGGTCCCCGGATGGCGGCCGGTATTTTCTTCGAAGTGGAGATACGGGGTAAAGGCGGGCATGGTTCCCGTCCGGATCTCTCCCGCAATCCGCTGGACTGTTTCATCGACGTCTATTCCAATCTCTGTTCGCTGAAAATGAACTATCTGGACCCGTTCATCGCTACCACCTTCAGCGTCGGCAAAGTCAACATGGGTACGGCGCCCAACATCATTCCGGAAACAGTTTCTTTCGCGGGCTCCTTCCGAGTGACGGATCTTGAAGAATCGAAGAAAGCAGCCGCCCGTTCCCGGGAGATTCTCGACCACTGCTGCGCCTTGCACCACTGCACGTACGAAGTAAAGAGCGGTCTCAATCCCAGCGGCATGGTGGTGTATAACCACAAAGGCTACGCCGCCCTCGCCGAAAAGTCAATCAAAAAGCTGCTGGGCGAAGAATACTTGCAGTCAACTCCGCCTTGGATGGCCTCGGAGTCCATGGCAATGTATCTGAAATATGCGCCCGGCGTCTTCGCTTTCGTGGGAATCAACAATCCGGAAAAAGGCACCGGCGCCGCCCACCACAATCCCCACTTCGAAGTGGATGAGACTGTATTGGTTTCGGGCGCCGCCGCTACCGTGCAGTACACTTTGGACGCACTGGTTACGGATGTGGACACGAGTGATTTCACTCCTAACCCGTATCCGCCGGAGGAACTGAGCGCCAAACCGTGGCTGGGATAAACCGATCCAGCCGCCAATATAAAATTGCCCTCGCAACGCAAAGCACCCCGCAACCGCCGGGGTGCTTTGCGTTGCGATAGGAACGAGCGCACCAAGTAACGGAGCACCGAACGATTGTCCGGTGCTCCGTCAAATAGACTCTGGCAGCGACCTACTCTTCCGGGGGTTAGCCCCAAGTACCATCGGCGCAGGAGGGCTTAACTGCCGTGTTCGGGATGGGAACGGGTGTGGCCCCTCCGCTCTTGCCACCAGAA
>JBMNPB010000005.1:0-107897 GCA_050943375.1 bacterium | reverse complement strand
TACGACTTTTTGCCTGAATTCCCCAGAAAACGGAGTCCCTTTTGGCATAAAAACACCCCCAAAGTTATTTCAGTATACCATACTGTCTAACTTTAGGGGTGCAGTTCAGGATCCGCTTCCTTCCGGATCGTCATATTGGATTTACTGCTTATGCTTCATCCGGCTGCCGGAGGAAGTCGAAATCGTATTCCAGCGCCTTCTCCTCGCCCCGCAGGACTCGCAGGGCACCGAGAGCGAGGGATTCCAGCTCTTTTTCACCGGGATAAACGAGAACGGGCGCCAGGAAGCTAATTTTGTCTTTGACCAGGCTGGTAAACATTTCGGAGTAGGCGATGCCGCCGGTGAGGGCAATGGCGTCAATCTCGCCCCGGAGGACGACGGCGATGGCGCCGACGGCCTTGCCGACCTGATAAGCCATGGCTGCGTAGAGAAGTTTCGCCTGCTCATTGCCTTCGGCGATCATCTTCTCTACTTCGCGGGCGTCCTTCGTCCCGATATAGGCGTAGATGCCGCCTTCCCCGAACAGTTTCCGCATGACCTGGCCTTCGGTGTATTCACCGGAGAAACAGAGGCGGACAAGACTATGAATTGGCGGTACGGCGCGCTCCGGCGTAAAGAGACCGCCTTCTTCGATGTTGACGTCGATGACCCGTCCTTTGCGGTGTGCCCCGACGGAGATGCCGCCGCCCATGTGGACGACAATCAGGTTAAGGTCCTCATAAAGACGGCTAAGGTCTTTCGCCGCCTTGCGGGCGATGGCTTTCTGGTTCAGAGCGTGATAGCCGCTGCGGCGGGGCAATTCCGGCCAGCCGGATGGGCGGGCGATATCCTCATATTCGTCGACCGTCACCGGGTCGGTCACATAAGCGGGAATGCCGAGTTGTTGGGAGAGTTTGTCCGCGATGACGGGGCCGAGATTGGAAGCGTGGCCGCCGGGACGGGATTTCTCTACCATGGTGGCGTTGACGGCATAAGTGCCGCTGGGAATAGGGCCGAGGTCACCGCCGCGGGCGGCGACGGCGTCGAGGGAGGTTAGTTCGATGCCGCCGGCGGCGAGAGCCGCTAAAATGGCAGAAAGGCGGAAATCGAGTTCGTCGATCAATTTGGGAAAGGGTGCCAGATCTTCGGCTGAATGGGTGACGGTTTCCTGCAGAATCGGCTCCTCATTATCGAAGACGGCGTATTTCGTCGTCGTTGAGCCGGGGTTGATGGACAGTATACGGAATCTTTTCGTCACGGATCTGCCTCCTCTGAGCCGGCCGGTACGGCCGCGCTGAAAATTTACGGTTGACCGGGAATGATATTCGGCGGAGCGGCAGGAGAATCCTGCCGAAAGAACCGCGGCTGTCCGGTACATCCTACCAATCGGTTAAAAGGAAGAGGATTATTCCAACCGTTCGCGAAGTAAAATAACTTTAGCCGCAAACAACAAAGACGGAAAGGAATGGTCAGATGGTGGGACAAGATGCGGTAAAACATGCAAAATCCGGATTATTGTGGCAGCTGTGCAGCTGTTTTTTTCGCATCGGGGCGTTCACGTTCGGCGGCGGTTACGCCATGCTGCCACTTATCCGGGCGGAAGTGGTGGAGAGAAAAGAGTGGCTCGCCGGGGAAGAATACATTGATATCATCGGCGTGGCTCAGTCGGCGCCGGGGGCGGTGGCGATCAACTCCTCCATTTTCATTGGCTACAAACTGGGTGGCCTGGCCGGTGCCGTCGCCGCGACGCTGGGCATGGTGCTGCCGTCATTTATCATTATCCTGCTAATTGCCACTGTCTTCTCCCGCTTTCAGGACGCGGCGGCAGTGAAAGCTTTCTTTCGCGGCGTCCGGCCGGCCGTCACGGCTTTGATCGCGGCGGCGGCGGTAAAGATGGGAAAGCCGGTGCTCAACACGGGCTTCAGTTTCGCGCTGGCGCTGGCGGCCGCCATTGTCGTGCTGAGCGGCTGGGTACATCCGATCGTTGCTCTGACGGCGGGCGGAACTGCAGGATACTTTTTCGGCCAGTTGGCCGCGGCAGAAACGGAAAAGGGGAATAAATAATGATTCTTTGGACTTTATTCATTTCATTCTTTAAAATCGGCGCCTTCAGCTTCGGCGGGGGATACGCGATGCTGCCGCTCATTCAAAAGGAGATTATTGAACGACACGGCTATCTTACTCTGGAGGAATTCAGCGATATTATCGCCATTGCGGAGATGACCCCGGGGCCGATCGCTATCAATTCGGCGACCTTCGTCGGGTACAAAACGGCGGGAGTGGCGGGGTCGGCCGTCAGCACATTTGGCGTTGTACTGCCCTCCTTTCTCGTCATCCTCCTGGCGGCGGTTTTCTTCACCCGCTTCCAGAAGCATCCGGCGGTGCAGAACATCTTCCGCGGGGTTCGGCCCGTGGTCATTGTGCTGATTGTGGCGGCGGCGGTAGGAATTGGGAAAATATCCCTTTTGGACGGGGCGAGCGTAGTCATCGCAGCGGCGGCCTTTGTTGCGATGCTGCGGACAAAACTGCATCCGGTGGCGATCATCATCGCCGCCGGTGTTGCGGGAACAATGTTCTTCGCATAGTCGAAATAGTTCGACATTATTTGGCGGGGAATGGAACAGAGCCGGAAAACGGCGAAAAGCGGCGTCCGGGGCGATATCATCAATTCAAAACAGTATATCCCGATTTTGAATTGAAATCGGGATATATTTTATGCGTAATCAAGAAATATGGCGTAATCCAAAAAACACTGACGAAAATCGCTGTTGGAAAAGAGGGATTCGTCATAAAGGGCAGGAATGTATGATTTTTAATGTTCGAAGTAGAAAATTGCGGTGCCCGCACCGGGGCTGGACTGCCGGCAACAACAAGAAGACTATGCAATAATGTTCGTATTTTCCCGGATCGGAAGAAGCGGGCCGGAGGGAGCGATTGGAATGGGGAAAGGCATAAAAATCACCGATACGACGCTGCGCGACGCGCATCAGAGTCTCTGGGCGACGCGGATGCGGACGGAGGATATGCTGCCCATCGCCCGTCAGCTGGATGCGGTGGGCTATCATTCGTTGGAGGTCTGGGGCGGGGCGACATTTGATGTGGCCATGCGCTATCTGGGGGAAGATCCCTGGGAAAGACTCCGTCTCCTGCGACAGAATATCCGGAACACAAAACTGCAGATGCTGCTGCGGGGGCAGAATGTCGTCGGTTATAAACATTACCCGGACGATGTTCTGGAGCGGTTTGTGATTAAGGCAAAAGAGAACGGTATTGATATATTCCGTATCTTCGATGCTTTGAACGATGTCCGCAATATGGAGGCGGCAATGCGGACGGCCCGGGAGACGGGTGCGCACGTCCAGGCTTCGGTGGTGTACACCGTCAGTCCGGTACACACTCTGGACCATTTCGTAGCGACGGCCAAGACGTTGGCCGGAATGGGGGCCGACTCCATCTGCATCAAGGATATGGCCGGACTGCTGACGCCTTACTTTGCGTATGAGCTGGTCGGACGCATCAAGGAAACGACGCAACTGCCGGTCCAGTTGCACGACCACTATGTCGGCGGTCTTTCGGTTATGACGTACCTGAAAGCAATCGAGGCGGGAGTGGACGCCGTTGACTGCTGTTCTGTCCCGCTGGCGTTCGGGACGTCGCAGCCGCCGGTGGAGGCGTTGGCCATCGCCTTAAAGGATACGCCTTACGATCCCGGGTTTGACCTGGAGCTGCTGTTTGAAATTGCCGAGTATTTCGACCGGATGCGCAAGGAAAACGGTCATGAGCGGGCGGTGACCCGGATTGCCGATATGCAGGTCCACCAGCATCAAGTGCCGGGCGGGATGATCTCCAACCTGGTGTCGCAGTTGGAGCAGCAGAAGGCGGCCAGCCGTCTGGGCGAGGTTCTGGCGGAAATCCCACGGGTGCGGGCCGAGCTGGGCTATCCACCAATGGTGACACCGACGAGTCAAATTGTGGGAACCCAGGCTGTATTCAATGTTATCACCGGGGAGCGCTATAAGGTAATCCCCGGCGAAGTGAAGGAATATATCCGCGGCTGCTACGGATTGCCGCCGCAGCCGGTGGACCCGGCGGTGCGCAAGCTGGCCATCGGTGACGAAGCGGTAATTGACTGCCGTCCGGCTGATTTGCTCAAGCCGGGACTCGGGCAGATACCGGAGGCAGTCAGGGAATTGGCAAAGAGTGAGGAAGATATCCTCTCTTATGCCCTTTTCCCGGAAGTGGCCCGTAAATTTTTTGCGGACCGGAAAGCGGGCGGGGCCCCAGTGGCGGCAGCCCGGGAGGAAAGGGTGCCGGCAACAGCGAAAGAAGGGGAAACGGTGAATTTAAAAGAAATCAGGGACCTCATTAAGATGGTGGATGAAACGGAAATCACGGAGCTGAATTTGGAGAGTGAGAACTTGAAGATCAGTGTCCGTAAGGGATACGCGTCGGGAACGGAGAAGGCGGCGGCGGAAAAGGCGGCCGAGACGGCACCGAAACCGGCGGAAAAGGAAAATGTGCTGACGGTGACAGCCCCGATGGTAGGAGTGTTTTACCGGGCGCCGTCCCCTGATGCGGAACCGTACGTTAAGACGGGGGATGTGGTCAACAAAGGGCAGGCGCTTTGCATCATCGAAGCTATGAAGTTGATGAATGAGATTACAACGGAAGTGAAAGGGAAAATCGCGGAAATCCTGGTGGAGAACGGGAAGCCGGTCGAGTTCGGACAACCGCTTTTCCGCGTGGAAGTATTGCAATAAAGGTCGCCCGGCAAGGGCGAGGAGGCGGGATAATGTTCGACAAGATATTGATCGCCAACCGGGGGGAAATCGCACTGCGGATAATCCGGGCCTGCCGGGAAATGGGCATCCGGACGGTGGCGGTTTATTCTCAGCCGGACCGGAACACGCTTCCGGTCCGGGAGGCGGACGAAGCGTACTGCATCGGACCGGCCGCCGCGCGGCAGAGTTATCTGAATATCGCCAATATCATTACGGCCGGGAAACTGGCGCGGGTGGACGCCATCCACCCCGGATACGGCTTTTTGGCGGAAAATCCATATTTCGCCGAGATGTGCGAGACGTCGGGGATGCGGTTCATCGGCCCGCCGGCGCAGGTAATTGCGCGGATGGGTGACAAAGCGGCGGCGCGGGAAGCGATGGCGGCGGCGGGCCTCCCGGTGGTACCGGGCAGCCGGAATACGATCAGGTCGGAAGCGGAAGCGGCTGAATTGGCGGCGGAAATCGGCTATCCCGTCCTGATCAAGGCGGCGGCCGGCGGCGGCGGGCGGGGAATGCGCATCGCCCACAACCAGGCCGACCTGAGCGCGACGCTGGCGACGGCCCAGACTGAGGCGAGTGCCGCCTTCGGCAGCGCGGATGTGTATATTGAGAAATACATTGAGGAACCCAGGCATATCGAAGTGCAAATTATGGCTGACGCACACGGAAATATCGCGAGCCTCGGTGAGCGGGACTGCTCGCTGCAGCGGCGCCATCAGAAACTGATCGAAGAGACACCGGCCCCGAATCTGGAGGCGGCGCTGCGGGTGAAGATGGCGGCGGCGGCGGTACAGGCGGCGCAGACGGTTGGATACGCCAGCGCCGGGACAGTGGAGTTTCTGGTTGACCGGCAAGGCGGCTTCTATTTCATCGAAATGAACACCCGCATCCAGGTGGAGCACGCGGTGACAGAAATGGTGACGGGACTCGACCTGATCAAAGAGCAGATCATGACGGCGGCCGGAGCAAAACTGAGCTTCGCCGGCAAGGATATCCGCCCGAGCGGCTGGGCGATCGAATGCCGAATCAATGCGGAAGACGCGGAGAATGACTTCCGGCCGGCGACTGGATTGGTACGGGAGTACACCCCGCCGGGGGGGCCGGGGGTCAGAATCGACAGCGCGCTCTTCAACGGCTATTCGGTCTCGCCGTTTTACGATTCGCTTCTGGCGAAGGTCGCCGTCTGGGGACGGGACCGGGAAGAGGCGGTCGTCCGGATGCGGCGGGCGCTCTGGGAGCTGAGAATCGAGGGAGTGAAGACGACGCTGCCGTTTCAAAGAAAGGTAATCAATAACGCCTTCTTCCAGCGGGGGGAAGTGTATACGAATTTTATCCAGAGAAGGATTATGGGGGAAGAGTAGAAATATTGAATTGGCGGCTATGCGAACGCATAGCCGCCAATTCGCTAAGTGCAATAATGTGTTTGAATTCAATGGGGGTTATGCAAAACAGAAACAGGCAACAAAAAAAGACGGCAGCATAATTGCCCCTTGCAATGCCGTGTTAGGCAAAACGGAAAACGGTAATGTAAAATAGTTTGTGCATTTACCGGAGGCCCGGAAAGGGTATTCAATATTCTAAAGGGGGCAAGGGCATGAGCTATTTTACTAAGGAGCAACTGCGGGAGTTAATCAAAGAATGTAACATGAAGACGACCGGTGATATCTCCAAGATACTCAGCCCACCCTCATCTCTAATGTTATTAATAAACTGATGCCCATGATTATGGAATGGTAAAACCGCCTCTTGGAAAGGAACTATACCGCAGTCTTTCTTGATGCCATCCACTACAAAGTGAGACAAGAAGGCGCCATAGTCAATAAGGCTGCCTACATCGTAATCGGGAGCGACCTGGATGGCCGCAAAGATGTCATGAGAATGTGGACTGGCGAGCATGAAACTGCCAAGTTCCGGCTGGTGGTCTTAAACGAACTCCGCAGCCGAGGCGTCCAGAATATCCCGATCTGCTGCGTCGATAACCTGCGGGGGTTCAGCGAGGCTATTGCCGCCTGCTTCCCGGAGGCGCAAGTCCAGAAATGCGTAGTGCACCAAATCAGAAATTCCGTAAGGTACGTATCCTACAAGGATGTTAAGAAGGTACTGCCTGACCTAGAGCCTATCTATACGGCAGCGACCGAGCCGCCGGCCCTGGAAGTCCTGGATGGTTTTGCAGCAATCTGGGTTTTGCCTGCGGCCGCTCCTGATGGGCTGTTCCCCCGCCGTCGCCGGGAAGTACGAAAAACTGCCTTTCGCCCAGAGAAGCCAAAGGCAATGGAAGCCGGCGGTAACGGTATCAAGAATCTCGGGCGAACGGGAGGCGGAACGGAGGGCACTGCTTCCGGCACCGGCCGGTAGGGGGACGAAGCCGGGAATTAAATGTCCCCAGCGTATTCTTGTTTCGCATTATCTGATATGGTTCGGGGCAGGCACCTTGCAGCAATGGTTGCCGGAGGGTCTTACGGTCGAAGGCGCGCGGTTTTTGACGGGTAAAGGGATTATTCAATAATTGTCGAATAAACATGGTGAGTTTTGAAACGCTGCCATTGCTCTGGCAGCAGGACTTAAGGCAGAGAACTGGCTTAATGCCGGTAAGAACCGGTTAGCCCGGGCCGCTTGGGACTGCCGCTTACGAATATTCCGGCTACAACGGCGCCAAGAGTCTGAAAACGGTTAACCGATGAAGTTCGAGGTGCAAAATGGAAGAAAAGACAAACGTGATGAGATTATTGGATAAAATGAAAATCGATTATCTCAGCTATAGTTATCGGGATACGGCAGCCATCAGCGGCGTTGAAGTGGCTGAAGCGTTGCAACAGGATCCGAAGCGGGTTTTCAAAACTCTGGTTACCGTCGGGAAGTCGAAGAAGAATTATGTTTTCCTTATTCCGGCCGCCGCAGAACTGGAATTGAAAAAAGCCGCCCAAAGTGTAAATGAAAAAGCGATTGAGATGATTAAAGCTAAAGAACTGCTGCCGCTGACCGGCTATGTGCACGGCGGATGCTCGCCGATCGGGATGAAAAAGACATTCCCCACAATTATCGACGCATCGGCCGCCACTTTTGACACGATTATCTTCAGCGCCGGGAAAATAGGGTATCAATTGGAAATGAGCCTTGACAGTCTGAAGAAGATGATTAATTTTCGCCTGGCGGAGATCATCTAAAACATCAGTTTTGGCGGTATATTACTTTTTCCGGTTGAAGCAAAGCAGCAATTGTTGTCCGACTGCCGGGTTGAACCAACAGTTCTGCCATGCGGCAGTTCGGCCGCAGTTTGCGGTTGAAACTGATGTCAATGACAATTGGTGTGGGATAATAAAAAAGAAAACGGCGGCCAAGTTGAAGTCTGGATTTGCGGAATCGCGTTTTTTCATCACGGTTTGTTAATTGCCGCTGCCGGCTATGGCCTGTTCAGATTACTTATCCCTGACTTTTGGGTGCAACCGGCAATCGCCAGCTATTGTTTTCCTCTCATACGAGTTTTTTGCAGTTGACACAAACAGTCGCAGAAGTTATAATATTTATTGCATCAATTATTCGCGTTGACTGGGACGGCCGAACCGGCAGCCGCGAGCGTTAACCCCGGGAAATAAGCAGTGAAGGAAATTATTAACTGCTTTGCATTTTGGAAACGACAAAGTAAATAATTTTGCGGTCGTGCTGGAACTGGCAGACAGGCGTGTTTGAGGGGCACGTGGCGGCAACGCCGTGTGGGTTCAAGTCCCACCGACCGCACCATGGAATTAAATGAGGCAGGCACATTATATGTCTGCCTTTTGTTATGCAAATTTATATCCGTTTATCGCGGATACAGTCCACAGCGGATGAGGTTTCGGCAAGCGGAAGAATTGCTCTTCCCAATACTCTATCCAAGCCGGACAAGGCACAAGAGCTTCGCAAATTGAAAAGCGCTAAAAGGCTGCATGGGCGCCGCCTCATCCCAAAGTATTGTCCAGAAACATCATAACCACAAAACCGATCAGCAGCGCATGGGTGGCCAATTTGGAATGCTCCGGGCGGTTTTGTGTTTCCGGGATAATCTCATGGCTGATGACAAAGAGCATCGCTCCGGCTGCAAACGCCAGGGCAAAAGGCAGTATCGGTTTCGCAATCTGGACAAGTCCTACTCCCAATAAGCCGCCGATCGGCTCAACCAGACCGGTGGCCAAAGCTACCAGGAAGGCTTTGCCGGCCGAATATTTTTCTCTCAGCAGCGGTAAAGCCACGGCCAGACCTTCCGGCAGATTCTGCAGACCGATTCCAATCGCCAAACTCAATCCGTTGGCGATGTCGCCGTCACCGAAGCCAACCCCTACGGCCAGGCCTTCCGGGAAATTGTGGACGGTGATGGCGATGATGAAAAGCCAAACCCGACGGAGCTGCGGGCTTATCTGCCAATGATGAATTCCCAGGTGGGCGCTTTGCCCCGTGTTGTTCTCGCTTCCGACGCTGGACAGTAAATGCGTGTCCGGGAAAAATTTGTCCACGCAGTCGAGAAATATTCCGCCACAAAGAATGCCGACCAGGGTGATGGTGGCTCCGGCGATGCCGCCGCCGCCTTTGGCAATAGCCGGGACGATCAGGCTGAACGAGGTTGCCGCCAACATTACCCCGGCCGCGGCTCCCAGCAGGGCATCCAATAATTTGCGGGAAAAATTACGGGTGAAGAAAATCGGTATTGAACCTATTCCTGTTGCCAATCCAGCCGCCAGGCTGGCCGCTATACCCAGCCAGACAATATTGAATTGCGACAAATAATTGATCATCTTATAACCCTCCCATAAATCCGCTAATTCCATTTTATGAATTACCGGGGAAGAAGTTCACGGGATTGCACGGGACGGCATTGTTTCGCTGTCGACAGGCGGGAAAATTGCCTTGCTGATACTTTGCCTATTTGCGGCTGGTTGCGGTGGGCGGCAGGCGTTTTCTTTATGCCCGGCGGACGGAGCAGTCATAATATTTTGCTGCCGTGCCGACAATGGCGGGTGATTTGGTCCCGGTTAATTAATAATAGTCTGGGAGGTTTTGCCACCCCCGAGTCGAAACATTTATTATTCGGTCTCGCCGGAAGGTTTGGGACGGCAGGAGCCTGGCCGCTTTCTGGGGCACCCGGGAGTTACGTCAGTGACAAGGGAGGCAGCGCATGAAAATAGTTAATCTGGAATGGGATATCCTCCCGGCTGTTTTGTACGAAGTCCTGTTAAGTCGCATGGCTGCTGGCGGCATCTTCGTGCCGCTCCAGAGCCCGGGTGTCTATCTGTTGATTCATTGGAACGGAGAAAGGTATCAGATATATTACGCCGGCGCTGCCGCCGGTCCTGTCGGCGATCAGCTAGTTCGGCATTATCGCAAATATGCAGGCGAGGAAAAATCCGACTCCTGGCTGCCGCGGAGCGCAGAATTATTTAACGGCGACATCCATCGGTTGTTCCGGAATAACTCCGGCACCGACTTTGTCCGAGAAGGGCCGGATTTTCCGCGCGGACTGCGCCGAAGCGTCGGCAGGGCGATAATGGGAAAGACATATTTCGCCTTTGCGAAAGTAGCGCCGAACAGCCTTGACCGTCTGACAGTCATCGAGGCCGTTTTGCACCACGGGCTGCTCCGGAAAAATTATGGAGAGGATTATGTTCGGTTTATGCACGGCTGGTTCGGGGAAGGCAAAGCTAAGCTGCCGCCGGATGTGGACCTGACCATCAGGAATACCGGGCCGAACGCCCCGGTGGAAAAGATGATTTTCTCTTCGCTGCCCCGGAAAATTGTGTTAGTAAAAGGGCAATTGAGTATTTCCCGGCGCTAACCGACACAAGGTTTATTGAGGCGGCTGCTGCCGGCGGCTGCCTGGCAAACGGGCTAGGTCCTACGGCGCATCCTGGTTCGCAATAACATAGATTCCGGTTATGGACTGAGGGAAAACCGATGCCGGGACAAAGCTCTCGGGCGCGGCAGGGCTGGACCTTCACCGCCGCCGGGAGTAAATAAATGCAGAAAGGTTGGATTAAATGCTGGAACAAGTCGGCAAGAACATTTACCGCAGTGAAATTCCCCTTCCCCGGAATCCGCTGAAAGCCCTGAACAGCTACATTATTAAAGGGGAGGAAAAAACGGTTATTATCGACACCGGCTTTAACTGCCCGGAGTCGAAAGAGGCTTTTTATGGGAACCTGGCCGAATTGAACGTTGTTGCCGGAAAAGCGGACGTAATAATTACTCATCTCCACGCCGACCATTCCGGTCTGGCCCATGAGTTGCATGAGCAGGGAGCGCGCATCTTCATGAGCCGGGGCGACGGTGTCGCGGCGCAAAGAATGCGAGGAGGCGGGAACTGGTCCAAATCCGGGGAGCGCATGCGGCTCTTCGGTTTTCCCGCCGGAAGCGATCTATTGCGCACCCACCCGGGCCGGATTTATGCTCCCGCCGGCGAATTTCCCTTCACTATTCTTACCGAAGGTGACCGGATTGCCGTCGCCGGCTACCGGTTTGCTGTGGTCGCGGTGCCGGGCCACACTCCGGATATGATTAACTTGTTCGAGCCGGAGCACGGTTTCTATTTTTCCGCTGACCATGTCCTGGACCCGATTACCCCGAATATTGCCTTCTGGGGTTTTGAATACCCTGTCATTTTGAAACAGTATTTTGACAGCTTAAGAAAAATCTACAATTACCCGATAAAACTGATGTTCCCGGCTCATCGGCAGCTGATTCGCGACCATCGGAAGCGGATTGACGAACTGATATTGCACCATGAGCAGAGACTGCGGGAAGTCGGGACCATCCTTGCCCGAAACGGCGGGGAAATGACTGTGCAGGATGTGGCAAGGGAGATGCATTGGAAAATTCGGGCCAGGAACTGGGAGGAATTTCCGCCGGCCCAGAAATCTTTCGCGGCGGGGGAAGCCATGAGTCACCTGGACTATCTTGTCAATCAAGAAAAAGCTGTCATGCGGGAGGAGAGCGGAGTCCTTTACTTCAGTCAAAACCAGGTCTGATCGGTCCGCCCGGGTGTCCGGGCAGCCATTGAAAACGAAGGGAAACACAATTAATCCTGTCTTCGGGCGGGATTAATTAGGTCCGGACCGGGCGGCGCATATCATCTGCCGTTAAATACGCAAACTGAGTCCGGTGGTGTTCGGAAATAATGAGTGCAACTAAAATGGCCCATTAACTCCGGCAGCAGCTCTGGGGCGTAACGTTCAGCAGGTTAATGAGTGAGAAGTTGTCCTCTTATTAATGGTGGTTTCTCGTAATCCTGCTTGCTTTATTCTATGTCGGCTGGTGGAGACTGGCGGACAAGGCCCACCTGACGGAGACCCTTCTCTTCGGTGCTGTTGTCGACACCGCCGGTGTCACCTTGGTGTATTGGCAGTCTAATTAACGGATATTCCCCGTCTCCCGCGCCACTTCCCTTTGACTTCACTATTCTTCCGCTTCTGTTGATGCCGGCCGATCAGTACTGCACGACCTGGACGTGCTATCTCGCTGGGCGGCAGTCGGTGCGGCCGCCTTCAGTTTCGGTTCGCTGGCTTTGTTGCCGATTCTTGGAACAGTGCTGTTCTAAAACTGGCGGCTAATATTTCGGGCTGATCATGGCTTTCGCCGTTCTGACTAAGGACGCGATTATCCTTGTACTTCGGTCGGCCGCCCGCGGCCGACTGGGTGTGACAGCGTGCTCGTCTTACGGAACTCGGTTCGCGCCGGTCCCCGACCGGCCGGGGTTGGGGAACAAAGGGCGCGGCATGGTAAGATAGACCGGCGGGCTCTTTCTTCCCGCATTACCGGTTTTCTTTCTTGTTTTTGCCCTGTTGGAGTTTGGGAGCAAAGGAAGTCCGGACCGGAAACACCGGTCCGGACTTCCTTTTTCATCACCCCGTGAAACTGCCGCTGTTTTCGGGCGGAAAAACGGAACGCCGCGAAAGATTGATCTAACTTAGTATTAGCGAAGGTCTTGGTCGGCCGGACAAACCCGGTCTTTGTTAGTTTTCATCTGTGCAGTGTAATAGCTGAATAAAGGTTTTGGTGGAAAAAGCGAGGGGAAGATGCGACGGCTCGCATCGCCGCGGGCCGTTTTTTTACGCCGGGCTGTTTGCGGGCAAGGTTTGACTGAGCTGACCCGAAATGTTCGGAAGTTCCGTAGATGTTTGGGGGCGATGCAGTATTTTGAAGTTGATTTTATTGCTTGGCGATGCTATAGTTACTATATATTTTGAAGTAATGAGGTGTAGCAGATGAAATATAAGCCTAAAACAGAAAAAGAGATTATGTGTCCCATTGAATACGGTTTGGATATTTTTGGCGGCAAGTGGAAGGCAAGAATTATTTGCGTTATTTCCGTCAATGGTGTGATGCGATATAACGAAATCAGAAGGGAACTAAGTAATATTACCGACGCGGTGTTGGCAGCCATGTTAAAGGAAATGGCCGCGGACGGACTGGTTAATCGCAAGCAATATAACGAAATCCCGCCCAGAGTGGAATATGCCCTGACGGAAAAAGGAAAATCAATGCTGCCCATCCTGCAAAGCATCTGTCATTGGTCAAGGCAGCAGACTAAAGATGAATTGGACAGGAAACTGCCGCCCTGTAAAACATGTGAGCAAATGATACTATGAAAACTATTAGCAGCTTATAAATACATAATATATTTACTTTGCTAAGTTACCTTTGTTATACTACATTCATGGAGGCCCTCCAGCAGAATAAAGGAGGTATAAGAGCATGAGTGTAAAAGCCTATCTGGAAATCACAATGGTTATCGACAACGCCGATCGTCCGGCGGCCGCTAAAATTTACACCGATTATCGCCAGGCGTTCCTCGACCAGATCAAAGGAGCCGTCACCAAAGATCTGTTGATCCGCGGTGAGGATGTGCAGGTGCTGCACGGTTTTGACAGTGTGGAGAACGCCAAAGCTTATTTAGACACCGAAATGTTCAAAAACGATGTGTTTGTTGGCTTGAAGCCACTGTGGAAGGCTACCCCGGAAGTAAAAATTTATTCTGTGGCCTAAACGAGTGAAAAGCGGAGCGGGAACCGGCCGTATTCAGCCGCACGGCTGGATACGGCCGGTTCCTCAATCAGATGTGGTAGTCGGTAACGAAGCCGGTGTGCACCGCCTTGCCTGCTTTTGATGGTTCCGCGCAATCGGCGATGATGTGGACGTGTTCCTGGCGGTCAGTATCTTTTTCGGCGGAGAGTTTTCCGTCACCGCCCCCAGCGCTATCATTATTGTGCCGGCCCCGATAAGTACCGTGTTGACGTCAGGCCGGCAAACCACTGTTGTTGCGCCTTCGGATTTTTGGAAAAACTACTCCCGAAGTGGCCGGAAATCATAATATTTCCCGTTCAGTTTGCCGCCCGAAAGCGGAGAGTGATGGCCGGCGGCAGAATGCTGGATAAATATTGTGAAACGGGTATACCTTTCCGGCCAACGGCGTGAATCGCGAATAAATAAAAGGGGAAAAAATATGGATCTTCTGAAACTGTTGTTGATTTTCACCTTGATTGTTGGAGTCATGAAGTTCAAAAAACCGCTCACTGTTGCGATTGCTGCCGGGGTTATCGGCACCGTCATTCTTTACCGGATTGGCGCCGTCCAGGCTGTGACAGTCGCCGCTGTTTCTGTCGTCAGCCGCGCCACTGTCACTCTGGTACTATCCTTCTATTCGATCACGTTTCTGCAGAGGATGCTCGAAAAGCGGGGACTTTTGCTTCTGGCCGAAAAGTCGCTCAGCGGACTGTTCAACAGCCGGCGGGTGAATGTGATGTTGGCCCCGTTCATCATCGGGCTGCTTCCTTCCCCCGGGGCGGTGGTCATTGCGGCGCCCATTGTTGACAATGCGGGCGGGGATTTTATCAGCCGGGAAGACAAAACGTTTATCACCAGTTACTTCCGCCATATTTCCGAAGCTTTTCTGCCGACATATGCATCGATAATTCTTGCCTTGCGGCTGTCAGGCGTCGACATGACGGCTTTCGTTCTTGCTATGCTGCCAATGGCTATAGTTCTCTTCCTGCTCGGCTATTTCGGATATGTCCGGAAGATTCCGCGGGAAACGGGGTTGCCGGATTCGGAAGATAAAAGAAAAGACGGAAAAAATCTCTGCCGCAGTCTCTGGCCGATTGCCCTGACCATCGCGATTATCCTCGTTCTGAAATGGCCGGTTTATTTCGCGGTGCTGCCCGTCATCGTCCTTTGCGCTATCATCAATAAATTCTCGCTCCGGGAAATTGCGCCGCTGTTTCGCAGCGCCTTCGAGCCGCGGCTGGTGAACAACGCCGTGATGATCATGATTTTCAAGGATATCCTGACTTACACCGGCGTAATCAACCGTCTGCCTGCCGCCTTCGCCGGACTGCCGGTGCCGCCGGTCGCCGTCTTCGCACTCATCTTCCTGCTGGGGACAATTGTGGCCGGCTCCCAGGCGATTATCGCCCTGTGCATGCCCCTTGCCTTTGCGGCCATTCCGGACGGCGGCGTCGGACTGATGGTGCTGCTGATGTGTATGACTTACATCGCGATGCAGGTTTCTCCCGCCCATGTGTGCCTGCCGATAGTCATCGAAGTTTTCGACACTTCTTTTCTGGATTTGGTCCGAAGGACTGTTCCGATCATGCTGCAGTTTCTGCTGATTGTTTCCGGGTACAGCTATTTACTGTGGTTAGTGCTGTAATCCGGGCGAAAAGTATGCCCGGCGGCGGAAGCCGGAAAATAGCCGGGAGGGATAATCATAAGCGTCAGACAGCGGCAATACACGAGCGAACCGGGTTTTACAAGCGATTTCCGACAAGTGCGTGACTTCCTGAAGCGGATATACGAGCCGGGCTACCTTTACGGAAACTGGCTGTGGAACCGGTGGGAGTGGATGTTTTCCCTGCCTTATCTGGATGAAGCTAACCTGGCCCGGATCGGGCTCTGGGAAGCGGACGGGGAGATTGTCGGCCTGGCGACTTACGAGACCGGTTTGGGTGACGTTTGGTTTTCCCTGGACCGGCGCTATAGTTGCCTGAAGCAGGAAATGATTGATTACGCCGCGACGTTTCTTGCCAATACTGATGAAACGGGGAAAACGGCGGTCAGGTTGAATATTTTCGCCCCGGATACGGAGTTCGCGGCAATAGCCCGGGCTGCGGGCTTCGAGCCGAGCGGGGAAGCGGAGAAAACAGCCCGGTTTCTTATTCCGGAGAATTTCCCGGCGATAAAACTGCCCGCCGGTTTTTCCATTGTCAGTTTGGCGGAGAAGAATGACCTGAACAAAATCAACCGGGTGCTTTGGCGGGGTTTCAACCATCCCGGGGAAGCGTCGGCAAGTGAGATCCCCGGGCGGATTAAATCACAGTCCGGTCCGGATTTCAATAAAGAAATCACTCTGGCCGTGCAGTCCCCCGGCGGTGACTTTGTTTCGTACTGCGGGATGTGGTATGACCGCGGTACCGATTATGCGATTGTCGAGCCGGTGGCGACCGATCCTGACTGGCGTCGGCGAGGATTTGGACGGGCGGTGGTGCACGAGGGAATCCGGCGGTGCGGGGCGATGGGAGCGAAGGTCGCCTATGTGGGCTCCGGACAGCAATTCTATTACGCGATCGGTTTCATTCCCTGGCTGGAGAATCATTGGTGGATAAAAAGAAATTAAACATTCCAAATCCGCTTAGCTACGATGCTGCTCCCGGATTGCCGCGCCGCGGCTACCGCGCCGGGAGAGAGAAGGATGTGCTTCAGAACATCCCGGGGGCGGCATTCCGTCGTTGCGGTCCGGCCGCATCAGTCCGGTAATTGATCCCGAGGCTCGCCGGGAGTGATATCCCGGCCAGAGCCGGAAGAACGGGACGCTTTCTTATTGGCATAAGCCGCCTGAATAAGGCGGCTATCCGTTTTATGGTCTGGGATGCGACCGATGATGGAGAACGCCCGCGGCTGACGCCGCTCAGCCGCAGCATTCCGGGAACCGATCCGGAAATTGCTTGATTACCCCCAGGGAAATCTCATCCGCCATCTCCAGAGCTTGGATTTCAATGGCATCAAACACCGCAATGCTGCCGGAATAATCGCCGGTCAGCGTGGTGACGGCCTCTTCTTCAACCAGAGCAAGATGGGTGTCAAACATCTGTAGCCATTCCGCCTTATTCCAGAACGGGTTAATCCGGGCGAGGAGGGTAGTGATTTCGTCCGCGTTTATATACCATTTGATTCTTTCCGCCGTTACCGCAGCATCGTTGCCTGCCTTGGCAGCTTTGACCATGCGGTCGGCGATAACGAGATGTTCGGTAAGCAATCTGTCGTACTCAGCAGCAACAGTGCGACCATAAAAAGGTTCCAGGGCCTGCGCCATATACGCGGGATTCCGGAGCAGCCGCTCTTCTCTCAGTTCCAGATCGGGCAGGTCGAAGGCGATGCCGATGATGACCGACCTTGTCCAGAACCCGTGCTGCTCCCAGAGAAGACGCTATTTATTCAGATAGTCGACTTCCGCCTGACTGTAGCAACGGGAATACTCCAAATATTCTTCACCTCCCCAAAGTGCTGGTATAGATTATGTGTCGGGTGGGGACAGTGTTAATGGAACCGGGTAACATTTTATCACCGTGGCCGGCGGGAAATTATCCCGGCCGGAAGAGCCGGCGTATCGTTGTGGTCGCGTAATCCGCCGGATTTGCCCAGACCAGGACAATCGGAAAGAGCCCCCTGGCGTTTGATTGGGACACCGTTAAAAATTTAACAACGAAAAATTACAATACTGTTGTCCGGTGGGCGGCAGTTTTTCGGGACGAGGGAAATCACGCAGTTACCGCGCCGAACAAAAAGAGGAAATCGCGCTCCGGCCGGGTAAATTAATCATACCGATATTGGTGTCGGGAATAACGCGGCGGCCGGTGTGGTTGCCGCCAGGGAGATGGTGAATATGGAAATAGTCAATTATCTGGAAGTATGGCAGAAACTTGAGCGGGACAAAGCGGCCGGCACCCGTATTGCCCGGCTGACCGGCGACGATAATTGCTCGCTGTTTGCCGTAGAGATTGCTCCCGGCACAGTACTGCCGGCTCATTATCACCGGGAAGGTAGTGAGATCTATCAGCTGCTGGCCGGCGAAGGCGAAATAGCGCTCGGCAATTTGCTGGACGGCGATGTCATCTGGAGAGAAAAGATGGTAATCAAGAGAGGCGATTGCTTGACTATCGCGCCCAATAGTGTGCATCGCCTTGCTAATCCCGGCCGGACCAATCTGCAACTGCTCTGTACGGCGCCGCCGGCACATCTCGGCGATGACAGAACGTTCGTCGGCGAACGTTGAGGATCCCGCCGGAAAATCCCACCGGCAAAAAGCTCAGCGGGACGTTTACGGCGCCCGGACAGGTGAAAAATCCAGGCTGCTGGCGGTAAGGCTGGCAGCGATAGCCAGGAAAGTGGAGTATAGTATATGAGAAGTTTTGATTATCGATGTTTAGAATTAAGAGAATAAGGAGGAATTAGCGGCTAATAAGAGGAACTCTTGAATATTCAGACAATAAACGTGTTAAGTATTACCGGAAGTATCGCCATCGGTAAAATATTATCGATAGAATCTAGAAAACCGCAGGAAGGGAGGGGAGAAGATCTTTGGCAGATTATTTTATTGATCCGGGTATAATTTTTGACCAAAGCCTGGATTGGGCAGCGAAAGGAAAACAATTATATCAAACGGCTGTCAAATACACTTACAATAATGGCGCCGGCGACAACCTGAACGGCAAATGGCTGCTGATCAACGGAGAAATCTATGAAGCAAATGGCCTGAGCTGGGAAGCAAGAGGAATGCTGGCTTACCATTATGTGCGCAAGCCGAAGGAAGTGAACGGCCGGGACGGGACTGTCATCACCACGGAAGAATTGGTTTCGTTATCTCCTGACTCCCCCGAGGCGGTTAAGAGCATCGTGGCGGAAATCAGGAAATCAGTTTTCAGCAACCGCTTTATCTGCGAATAGCCGCATTTTTATCCGGGTCCCCGCAAGCCGCTATCGGCAAGATAAATCTTGTTTGATTTTCAGCGGTGTGCGATGGGAAAGATACTTCCGGTATACTATATTGGCAAGAAGCGTCTGGTTAACGGCGAAATTCCGCTTTGTCCGCACCTGTTTATGGTGCGGCTTTGTTATCCCGACCGGGGCGGGCGCCTTAGTTGGGAGGACAATCGGACACGGCAGCGAATAATTATTGCTGTAAGTTTCCATAATGTAAACCGGTAGCGGCGCCAGTCCTGACGCCGCGCAAAGCAGACAATGCGCCGGGCGGCCGGGAGGGAGAAATGATAGTCAGGAAAAACAGCCTGTTCTTACTTATGGCGGCAACGTTACTGTTGCTAATCGCGGTATTGTCTGCTGCCCCGGACTTTCTACCTATCCCGGAACAATGGCGGCGAAGGGGCGCCGCGGTACCGGAAGCGCCGCCCGCTTACGACTTGGTGACGGATGAAGGGCGGGCGGCAGTTTTGCGTGCTCTCCTGGCGGGCCGAAAGGACGGCATCCCGCTGCTGCCGGCGTCCGGTGATGAATACGACATTCTTGTCTACGGCGCAACCAGCGCCGGAGTCACGGCGGCAATTCAGGCGGCCAGAATGGGGAAATCAGTTGTTCTGATTGCGGCCGGGGAGCATGTCGGCGGGGTGACGAGTTCGGGTCTCGGGGCGACGGATATTAACCGGGCGAGTGCAATTGGCGGAATTGCCCGGGAATTCTATCAATTGATCTACCTTTACTACTCTGTTCCGGGCGTTTGGACCAGAGAAACCAAAGACGATTATTTCCTCACCTTGGGAACGGATTTTTGGGGCGGGCGCAATGATTCCCTCCGGATGATGTGGATGTTCGAGCCGCAGGCGGCGCAATTGGTTTTCCATTTCATGCTGCAGGCGGCGGGGGTAAACGTCGTCCCCTGCGAGCGTCTTGACCGAGGGTCAGGAGTGGTGAAGGAAGGCCGGCGCATTACGGCGGTCCGGATGGAAAGCGGGCGGACGTTCCGGGCCGGGATGTTCATAGACGCCACTTATGAGGGGGACCTCATGGCTGCATCCGGGACAAATTATACGACTGGACGGGAAGCTAATACTGCCTACGGAGAAACGGTCAACGGGATTAGAAACGGGGTCCTTGTTCCGGTTGACCCTTATCGGCAGCTCGGAGAGCCAGCAAGCGGGCTGCTGCCGTTTATTGAGGCGGTGCCGCCGGGCAGGGAAGGGGAGGGTGACCACCGCATCCAGGCCTACACTTACCGTTTTACGCTGTCCAACGATAAAGCGAGTCAACTGCCCATCACCAAACCGGACAGTTACGACCCTTTTTTGTATGAGATACTTGCCCGGCGGTTTGCGACCGAACCATCCCTTGCTCTGAATGATGTTCTTGTCCTGACGCCGCTGCCGAACCGGAAAACGGATACTAATCACGCCGATTTCATCGGGGCGAATTATTCTTGGCCGGAAGGAGATTATGAAACGCGGGAGGAGATTGCCGCTGCTCATCGGGAGTATATTCTCGGACTGCTTTGGTTCCTGGCGAACGACGAGCGGGTCCCGGCTGCCGTCAGGGAAGAAATGGGGGCATGGGGCCTGGCGGCGGATGAATATATGGATAACGCCAATTTCCCGCCGCAGATCTATGTCCGGGAGGGGCGCCGGATGGTCAGTGACTATGTGCTAACCGAGCATGATGTGCGGGGAACCCGGGCGGCCGCCGACGGAGTCGGGCTGGGAACATATTGGCTCGACCCCCACATCGTCTCCCGTTACCGGGCGGCGGACGGCACTCTCCGGGAAGAGGGCAAAGTCTGGGATAGCGAAGGAGTCTATCCTGTAAGCTACCGCGCCATCATTCCGCCTGCAACGGGAGAGACGAACCTGCTGGTGCCTGTTGCTTTGTCCGCTTCCCATGCTGCTTATGGGTCGCTCCGTATGGAGCCGGTGTTCATGGTCCTTGGTCAGTCGGCGGCCACGGCGGCGGTAATGGCGCTGGAGCGCCGTTGCCCGGCGCAAAGCGTTCCTTACCCGTCCTTACGGGCTGCTTTGTTGCGGGATGGTCAAATTTTGGATCCGCTGGCGGCGAGAGCGCCCAATGGGCTGGATGTTTCGCTGGCGCCGTATATGAATGTCTTAGCCCGCCTGGGAGCCATCGCCGAGCCGGAATATTGGCTCGCAGCGGCAGAAGACGGTCAAAGCTTCCGGGCTGACAAAGTGGCGGAAATGATGATCACTTTGGCGCGGCAATGGGAGCCTGCCGACGATTTGGCCGCAGCCGCCGGCATTCTGCAAAAAGCCGGCATTATCGGGACGCCGGGATATTGGCTGGATACGGCCGGGCAGGGGATTGACCCGGATCGGCAATATGTGATTAAAGTGCTGATTGATGCCGCGGCTGCGCTGCGGTGAAAGGAGAATAGCGGCGGAACGGAAAAAAACCGGTCAATTGACCGGTCTGGCGCTGAGCCAGAGATGGAGGGTTTCGGTCAGCACCGCATAATCAAGATTGTAGACATATTCTTTTCCCTCCAAGGCGGTGATGCGGCCGTCGATGATCACTCCGATAATGTCGACATCAACAGACTGCACCTCCTTGCCGATGAGCCCGCTGAACTTGTCGCGGGCATATTCCTCGAGCGCAATCCGCTCGATTTCATCTCCGGCATAATCTAAGCGGAGCTTTATCTCCCGCACGATATAACGCCGCTCCTGCGCGGCGGCGAGAGCTTCCTCCAATTTTTGCAGCCGCGTTTCTTTCTCGGAGATGGTGCTGACATATTGGCGGATGAGGCGGTGATAATCTTCGAGACAGGCGCTGACGAGGACGGTGAGGCTGAGCCAGCCGGTCAGAAGCCCGACCAGGAAGCCGACCTGCAGGCAGAGCAGGAAGGCGAACTGCGGCCGTTTCATTCAGCCCACAACCGCCCGCAATTTTCCACCAGACGAATAAGAGTGTACCCGGCATTCGCCCCCATCAAGGCGGCAGTGATGGCGGCCACCTGTTTAGCGACTGTCCGCAGATCGCCGGCGAACAAGCCGAGTTCCAACGCCTCGAGGGAAGAGAAAGTGCCCCCGAGGGTGACGGCAACAGCCCAGATCTTAAGCGAGGCGGCAATTTCGGTCATGGTTCTGAGCGGCGGATGATTGGTAATAATGGCGCTCAGGCCGGCAAAAAGACTGGCACCGGCGATAACACCGAAGGCGATGCAGAAATTGACGATCAGTTTTTCCAGCAAGAGGGACATAAAAACACCTTCCCGTTTCCGTCGCTGCTTAAATTTATTAAGCAACCGGGGCGATTATGCCCCGCACGGCGAAATCGGAAAGGTGCAGCTGCAGCAAAAGCGGCCGCTTATTTCGGGTCGACCCGCAAACGGATGGATTTTATCTGATAGCGGAACGTCCCGCCCGGCGCTTTCACTTCGATGCGGTCTCCGACTTTTTTCAATAATAAAGCTTTGCCGACCGAAGAGAGATAGGAAATATCCCCTTCGCTGGCTGCAGCGTGGGAAGGGTTGACGACGCGGTATTTGTAAACTGTTTGATCAGCCAAATCTTCGATTGTCACTTCGCTGCCGATAGTGACAAAAGGGACATCCCGGTCGCCGAGTTTCGCTTTGCCTGTTTCCTGGAGCAGATGGCTGAGGCGCGTGATATAATTGTCCAGCAGCGCCTCGATCTCATTTCGCTCGGGGGACGGTTCCGGAAAGTATTCCTCAAACAGCTTATTTTTTCCCTCTTTGATTTCGACCAACTGCCGGAGCAGGTTTTCCGAAGCCGTTTTCGGCAGTGTGCCATGAGCCAATTTTCTCCCTCCAATTTCGCCTATTAAATGGTAAACAAAACAATAAAACGTAAAGGCGCTTCACCGCCTGCGGCGAAACACCAACTAGATAAAGTGTAGCACGAATTACAGCGATTGTCAATACTGTATGATATTAACATTTAATGCTAAAGATTATATTTTCTGACATCGGCCAAAAAGGCTGCGGCGGAGGGACAAAACAATGCTTTGTCCCTCCCGCAGCAAAAATTCCCGGGGCAGTACCCCGGGGATGACCCTAATCCCGGGCTATCGGGAAAGCATTGCTCCCAATGATTGCTATCAGATCAGGCGGGCTATTTCATCCCGGAACAGCCTCGGCCCGGCCGGCTTGGCTGTTGCAAAAGATGAGGACCGGACGGCAGTTTGAAAAACTGCCGTCCGGTCCGGTCGTTCTGGCGCCGGGTAAGAGGAGGGAAGGGTGAATAGTGCCGCCGGTCAGCGCGGGTCGTAGCCGACTACCGTCCAGATGCCCGTTTCGTCGGTCCGGACAAGGCGCTTCAGATAGACTTTGGCTACCGGGCCGTCCGCCACGCCGACAACGGCGGCGGTGCCGCTGCTGGCGGTCAGACGGAATGACGCTTCCGGCAAGGGCGGTTCGCCGCTGATGCCGTCCGGGTTTAGCTGCAGATTGGCGAAGACCTGAGCGACGTAAACCGGGTCAAGCTGCCAGGGACTGCTACCGCCGTCAACTTGCTGCTGGCTGCCGCGGACGACGTCCATGTCCACCGGCACGGTGATCTGCATCCCGGCGGTCAGGTCGGCGATGGGGTCAGGCAAAGTCAGGTCCGGAGCGATCTGAAGGGCTAATTCCTCTTTGCGCGGGCCTTCCACCTGGATGAGCAGCCCCGCCTGCTGCCAGCGCAGCCGGGAACTGAGGATCTCGAGGGGGCCGCCCGCCGCGCTGCCGAGAGAGCCGTGGTGGGCGGGAGTGAATTCCGCCTCGGCCGGGGTTTCCGTTATTACGGTGTCGCCATAGTCGAGGACTATTCTGCCGGGCAGTGCATAGATCCGGTCCGGGGCGCCAGCCGGGCAAACAGCGGCGAGACCGCTGATCGCCTCCGCTTCCGGCAGGGCGGCAACGAGTTGCCCGGTCCCGTTTTCCACGACTGCGTATCCTTCCGGTACGCTGTACGCGAAAACGGTCGGGTCGATGTCCGTGTTCGGGGTGAACTCGCTGTATGTGTATGTGGTCTGGAGGGATTTGAGCATTGCCGTCCGCAGCTGCAGAGGCAGATTCGTTTCCATATCAATCCAGAGTTCATACGGAAGCCCGCCCGGCGGCGAAATCGTCAACTTGGTGGCCGCTCGGCCGGCCACCGTCTCCTGGCCGGCTATTTTGTGGGGATAGCTGAGCGCCCGTTCCGCTTCCGCCCGCAAGTCAAATCCGTGCCGTCCCGGATCGGGGGCGACCGGCAGGAGAGTTATTTCTTTGTCCGCCGGTCTGATCTGCCATTTCCGCTCGCCGTTGTTGACGGTGAGAGTGCCGTCGTCCTGGCGGACAGCGTAGCGGTCGTCCTCAGACCAGATTTCCGAATGCCGGACCGCCCATTCTTCCCCGGCGGCGTTTTGGGCCTGCACCGCCAGGACGCCGTGATAATTTTGCAGCTCCGCGATGGCTTTCTCCAGCGCGTAAACGGCGTCGCGCTGGGAGAAAAGATTGCTGAACGTCAAAGTGAGCAGTAAAAGAATGCTCGCGGCGGCAACTGCCGGATAAAACCGGGGCCGCGCCCGCGTTTTTTGGGGCAGAGAACTAGGCAGAGAACGAGTCAGCGTTTCACTCGGGGCGGCCGGCCGGCGCAACTGCCGGACCGCCCGGGCGACAGCCAATAATTCGGCCGTCTCCGGACTGGTGGTCGGCCGCGGTTCTTTTTCCTCGTTCAATTCATCAATCAGTCGGTCCATTTCCTCTTCGGGCGAAGTCTTCACCGGGAATCACCTCTTCCTTCTGGTAGTAAGATTTTGCGCAATTGCTGCAGAGCCCGGTACTGCATCCCGCGCACGGCGTCCTCGCTGCGCCCGGTCAGTCTGGCCGTCTCTGCCCGGGAATACCCTTCCACGATGCGCAATTGGATGATTTGGCGGTATTCCGGCGGCAGGGCGTTCATCGCTTCCTGCACTGTTTCCTTGCGCAGCACGGCGTCAGAGTCGTCCGCAGCGGCCAGCAGCGTTTCGGTCAGGGGAAGCGGGGTGCCGCGGACCTGGCGGCGCCGCCAGCGGTCGCGAATCAGATTGAGCGCTACTGTTCTCAGATAGCCGGGCGTCGGCAGGGATGCCGGGGCAGGGTGCCGGGCCAGGGTGCGGACGTAAGTATCCTGAGTGATGTCTTCCGCTTCCTCGCGGTTTTGTACCCGCCGGTAAATGTATCGGTAGATTTGGGGCAAGGTAGCGTCATACCAATCCCGGAGCTCTGAGGGCTCGATTGTCGATTGCCGTGCGCTGCATTTTGGCCTCACCCGATTCACCTCCTCATTAGTTAAGACGCAGCTAAAGGCGGAACGTCACAGAGGATTTCCCCGGCCGGGACATTGCGAGGTTTGTCCGGGATTGCGGACGCCGCCGTTTATATTATCCTTATTAATTTGTTATAATAACATTATCATCAGTTTGTCCGCCCGGAAAAGAGCAATTTCCGGCGGTAGGCGCCCCGGCTGCGGCGCGCGACATGGGTCCGAAAGAGGTGATTTAAATGGCGCGGAAGGCATTATTGTTCATTATTTTGTTCGCTATCGCCGGCGGCGCTTATTATTTCGCCGCCGAATATTTTGGTGGTCAGGATGGCGCTCCGCTACCGCCGGGCGGGACAACTGAACCGCCACCGGACCCGCTGGAGGAGATAATTGCCGGCCTGACTCCGGAAGAACGAATCGGACAGATGGTTATTGCCGGGTTTGAAGGGTACGCAGTCAGCGATTCCGTGCGGGTGATGATTGAGGAACATCATATCGGCGGCTTCATTCTATTCGGGAAAAACATCAGCAGCGCCGGGCAATTGCGGGAATTGCTCAATGGGCTGAAAGCCGCTAACGCCGGCAGCCGAATTCCCCTTTTCCTGTCAGTTGACGAAGAAGGCGGCCGGGTCAGCCGAATGCCGCCGGAACTGGAAAAGCTGCCGGCGAGCAAGGCGATCGGGGAGACTGACAATCCTGATTTCGCCTACGCGATCGGGTCGCTTCTCGCGCAGGAACTGAAGGCGTTCGGTTTCAATCTTGATTTCGCCCCGGTTCTCGATATCAACAGCAATCCGCGCAATCCGGTCATCGGCGACCGGGCTTACGGCGCCGACGCGGAAATCGTCAGCCGTCTCGGGGTCAGGCTGATGCAGGGACTGCGGGATGGCGGCATCATTCCGGTGGGAAAGCATTTCCCGGGGCATGGAGATACGGCGGAAGACTCTCACATCGGGCTGCCGGTTGTGCAAAGCGATCTGGTCAGTCTGCAGTCCTGGGAGCTGGTTCCTTTTGTGGCCGCCATCGGAAACAATGCGGAGGCAATTATGGCGGCCCATATTTTGCTGCCCAAAGTTGACCCGGATTTCCCGGCTTCCCTCTCCCAACGGATTATTAACGGTATTCTGCGGGAGGACTTGCGGTTTGACGGGGTAGTCGTGACGGATGACCTGACGATGGGAGCAATTGCGGAGAATTACGCGATCGGCGAAGCCGCCATCAAAGCAGTCCAGGCGGGGGCTGATATTGTTCTCGTCTGCCACGACGACGCGCAAATCGCCGCAGCCGTCCGGGCCTTGCGCGAGGCCGCGGCCGGCGGGCGGCTTTCCGAAGAGCGGATTGCGGCCAGCGTTTACCGGATTTTGCGGCTGAAGGAGATGTATCAATTGCGGGATAGTCCGGTCGACGCTGTCGATACCGACTCTCTGAACAATGCCATCCGGGATGTCCTTGACCGGTACGCCGGAGAATGAGGCCGGGGCGGAGGCATTGATGAGAATGGCATTGCCTCAAACGGCGCGATTAACGAAAAGACAAACTGCCGCGTTTTCGCAGTGCCCCGGAATTTACACCGCAGCAGCCGATGAGCAAAAAATACAGAGAAAGCGGGAGGGTCATTCCGTCAGCGGATGACCCTCCCGTTTTGGCGGCGGCGGGGAGACGAAATCAGTAGGAACGTCGCCGGCGCAGCAATTCCCGAATCAGCAAGATGAAAATCAAGGGACGGAGAATGCCGCGAAACTGCTCGGTTGCCGGGGCTGACTGGGCGGCCAGGCAGCTTTGGTGGATGTAGTCCACCATTTGTTCCACGGCGGCCCGGGTCGGATACGGATGAAAACCGGGGTTGGACGGGACGTCGTAAATCTCGCAGCATTTCCGCACCATGGGATAGACGTGATGATATTCGGCCGGATACATCGACTCGAGATGCTCCATCTCATAAAGGGGACAGCGGGGTCCCGGGGCAATCCAATTCATGTAATCACTCCTTTCTGGCATTGATCGCTTGCGGTCAAGGGAGCGGTCAGCTGTACATTATATAATAGGCGGCAGGTCAGGGAATTGAAATGGGGCTTATGCATCATTAGGCCGGTCAGGCTGTAATAACCCGCTCCGGGGCAAACAAAATTAAATATCCACCGGGGAGGACAGACGGATATCGGTGAGATGAGACAGGAAAATGAATTTCCGCCGGGAAATATTAAGCAAGATAATGCGCCTAAGCGACGATGACCGGAAAGGAAGGGTCGGAGCGGCCGCGCGAGGCGGCGCAAACCGGAAAGCGGGTCAGGGCATGGAAAAACGGGCTTTGCTTGGACGGGGAAGAACGGCTGAGGTATATGAATGGGGCGATGACCGGGCGCTGAAGCTTTTTCACGCCGATATTAAGCCGGCGTGGATTTTGGCGGAGGCGGAAATCGGGGCCGCCGTATCCGAAGCGGGGGCGCCGGCTCCCCGTGTTTTTGGCGTCATTGATCTTTGCGGACGGAAAGGCATTGAATATGAGCGGGTAGACGGGAGTTCAATGCTCAAATGGCTTGAAAAGAAACCCTGGCGGGTGATTGAGTATGCTCGGGCCATGGCCCGGCTTCATTATGCCGTGCACTGCGCGCATACCAAACGGCTGCCGGCGCAGCGAGACAAGCTCAGTCAATCAATTGCCGGTACCGGCAGTCTGACCCGGGAAGAAAAAGACGGGGTTTTCCGCTATCTGGAACGACTCCCGACCGGGATGAGCTTATGCCACGGTGATTTTCACCCGGATAACATCTTGCTGTCAAACCAAGGCATGATAGCAGTGGACTGGACTAACGCTGCTTCCGGAAATGCTTTGGGCGATGTGGCCAGAACCTGTCTGATGCTGGAGTCGCCGTATCTGCCGCCCGGTGCTTCTCCCGTCCTGGTTTTGCTCGGCAAGGCATTACGAAGATTGCTGTGCCGCGCTTACCGGATAGAATATGAGATGGTCGCGTCTGTCACAGCGGCCGATATTGTTGCCTGGATGGTGCCGATGGCGGCGGCCAGACTGGGAGAAGAACTGCCCGGGGAAGAAATTTGGCTGCGAAACTTGGTCACGTCCGGACTGAGGCGGATGGCGGGAAAAGATTGACCGGGATGAGGATTGTCAAGCTTGAAATGAGAGAACAAGCGCCGGAAAAGAGGTCAAGTTAACGGCAGGAGGCGGAAGAGTGAAAAGCTTGCGGAAAACTATCTTCGGCATAGCCGCGGTCTTTGTTCTGGCAGCGGCGGGCGGCATGTTCTATCTGATCCGGGGACTGGCGGCCGGGAGTCAGGTCACTGTCAATGCCGTCAATCCGGCAGCGCTCGGCGACGGGACATATGCGGGGGAGTATCGGGCGGGACGCTGGTCGAACACGGTGCAGGTGACAGTCAGGGAGGGACGGATGACCGAAATCCAGGTAGTAAAGGACGTTATTTTCCCGAAGCCGGCAGTGACGGCGGAAATTCTGGACCGGGTGATGACGGCCCAGAGTCCGGCCGTCGACGCTGTTACCGGGTCGACAGTCACTTGCAAGGCTTATCTGAAGGCGATTGAAAACGCCCTGACGCCGCGATGACAGCGCAGCGGGACAGGCGGAGGAAAGGAAGAGGTAAGATGCGAACATTAATTGTCTATGCCACCAAATACGGTTGCGCGAAGAAATGCGCCGAAATCCTGGCCGGAAAACTGGACGGCGAAACCGTTCTGCACGATCTGCGATCGCAACCGGCACCGGACCCGGCGCCGTACGAACGGGTAGTGATCGGCGGCTCAATCTACATCGGAAAAATCCAGAAGGAAGTAACCCGTTACTGCAAAGACCATTTAGCGGACCTGGCGAAAAAGCGAATCGGCCTCTTCATTTGCGGGATGGCCGAAGGCGAAAATGCCGTCAAGGAAATGAAAGACGCTTTTCCGCCGGAACTGGCGGAGATGGCTGCAGCCCGGGAGAATTTCGGCGGAGAATTTATTTTCGGCCAGATGAGTTTTCTGCACCGAATGATTGTCAGGAAGATCGCCAAGGCAGACAAGGACGTTTCGAAAATCGCCGTCGGGAGAATCGAACAATTTGCCAAAGCGCTGCAAGCCTAACCGGCTGAGAACCGCCGCGGTGAACGTTGCCGCGAGGAATGATCGGAGGGAAGATCGATGGAAAATTTACAATCGGTCCATGTTTTTCCGGCGCCGGGGGAGCATCTTTGCGGCCTCGCTTTCGACGGAACTCTGCTCTGGCATTCGGATGGGATGAATGAGGAGATTTACGGGCTGGAGATTCCCGCCGGGCGGGTAGTGAAAGTCCTTCCCTGTCCTGGTGTCAAGACCGGGCTGGCTTTCGACGGGAAATATTTATGGCAGGTAGTCGGAAGCCCCAAATATCTGCGGGGTATCGATCCGGCGACGGGGGAAACGGTAGGAAAGATTTCTCTCCACCCGCCCACGAATAATGTCTGCGGTATCGATTTTGCCGGCGACAGTCTTTGGGTGGGGGTGGAAATCGACGGAAGACTGCAGGAGCGGAGCCGGAGAGACGGGAGTCTGCGGCGGGAGTTTGCGGCGAGACCGCGGATTGCCGGCGTCGCCGCTGCCGCCGGAAGCGTCTGGTATAACGAGGCGGTGGCAGGTTTGCTTATCCGAATTAATCCGGCTGACGGCAAGGCGGATGAATACAGCATCGGAGGCATGCCGACCGGCTTTGCCTGGGACGGGCGGCAATTTTGGGTTGCCGACTTTACGGCCAGAGCGATCAAGGCGTTTCGGCAGTAACCGGAAAGAGCAGTTCAGACGCCGGATAAGGAGATGATATAGTGGAGATCAGACTGGACGGAAAGAAGGCCGTAATCAGCGGATCGACGGCCGGAATCGGCTATGCCATAGCCGAAGGGCTGGCCCGGGCGGGAGCGGCAGTGGTAATAAGCGGACGGACGGAGGCGAGAGTGCAGTCCGCCCTGCGCCGCCTGCGGGATAAGGTTCCGAATGCCCGGGCGGACGGTGTTACCGCCGACCTGAGCCATGCCGCCGGGACAGACCGGTTGACGGCAGAGCATCCTCAGGCTGACATCCTCGTCAACAATCTGGGCGTCTTCGGGCCCAAGCCTTTTTTTGCTATCACAGACGAAGAATGGGAGGAGTATTTCCAAACGAATGTCATGAGCGCCGTCCGGCTTTCTCGCCATTACACCCCGGAGATGGTGCGGCGGGGATGGGGGCGGGTTCTGTTCAATGCGAGTGCCGTCGCCGGTTTCCTGCCCGGCGAGCAGGTGCATTTCGGTGCCACCAAGGCAGCTGTCCTTGCTCTCTCCCGGGGTCTCGCAGAAAGCATTGCCGGAACCGGGGTAACGGTGAACGCTTTCCTGCCCGGGCCGACGCTGACCGAAGGAGTGCGGGATTTTTTCCGGGGTCAGGCGGCGGCTACCGGCCGGACGGCAGAAGCGTTAGCCAAAGAAATGTTCGCGGAGGAATTGCCGACCTCAATCCTGCAGCGGTTTATCGAACCGGCCGAGATAGCCGGAATGGTTGTTTATCTCGCCTCCGAGGCGGCATCCGCTGTTACCGGAGCGGCACTGCGCGTGGACGGGGGGATTATGCGGACAATTCTGTGACAGGGCTGTCCGCACCGGATAGAAGCAGAACGAATGATAGGGAAAGCTGCGATGCGGCACTCTAACAGAGACGGAAAATTCCGCTCTGTTTTTGCTTGCGCCGGTGATTGCTTGCCGGGGGGCGGAGTTTTTTCCGGGCGGCGTGACGAAACCGGGTTTTATCCGTTAAATAATTGAAAGGCGGTGAGAGGTACGAATAACGGGGCAGATGTCCGCAATGCGTTAAGTGATAATGAGCTGGCCGAAAAAGCCCGCTCCGACCGGAGCGCTTTTGCCGAATTGTACGAACGGTTTTTCGATAAGGTTTACACTTACGTTTTTTACCGGGTCGGCCGTCGGGCTGCCGCCGAGGACATCGTCGCCGATACATTTCTGCGGGCGCTGCAGCATATCGGGTCGTTCCGGGCCCGGGGCGGCGGTTTCGGGGCCTGGCTGCTGCGAATTGCCCGCAATCGGATGATTGACTACGGCCGGCGGGAAAAAAGGCTGCTGCCCTTGTCCCAGGTTGTGCCCGATACCGCCGCGTCGCCCGAAGAGGCGGCAATTAACGCCGAAACGGGAGAGAATTTGCGGCGGCTCGTAGCCGCCCTGCCGGAAGAACAAAGCGAGGCGGTCATTCTCAAATACGCGGTGGGGTTGAAGAACCGGGAAATCGCCAAAATTCTGGGCAAAAGTGAAACGGCGGTCAGCAGCCTGCTGCATCGGGCCTTGGGGAAATTGCGGGAAGGGGTGGGACAATGAGTGAGCCGGAAAAAAATTTAGCGGAAAAACTGCGGCAGGCGCTGCCGCAACTGACGGGAAGGGAAGAATTTCGAAGGGAATTGCGGGATAGAATTCTGAAGGTCGAACCGGGACGGGTCCGGAGAAGCGAGTTCCCGCTGCGCTTATCGGCTTTGGGCGGGATTGCCGCCGTTTTGCTGTTGGTTTTTCTGGCGGCACCGGCTTTGATACCGCGTCGAAAATTGGCTACTCTGCCGCCGTTAACGGCAACGGGTCCGGAAACGCAAGGCGCGGCGGCCGGGCCGGGCTTTACGGCGGAACTCAGTTACAGCCTGGCCGGGGAATTAGGCGATTTGCCGGAAGAAGCGCTTGTTTACCGGCACGGGCCGATGTCCTTCAGCCCGGAGGAAGTGCGGGCGACGGCGGCCAAGCTGGGAATAACGGGCGAGGTCACCGCCGCGGCCTGGCAGGACAAAATAATTTACCAGATTGGGACGGCCGGCGGGAGAATGCTTATCGCCTTTCCGGACGGATATACGAATTATTACCGGCCGCTGCCAGAGAATATCGGCAATGAATTGCCGCCGGAGCCGGAACTTCAAGCAGCGGCGGCAGCTTTCATCAGCCAATTAGGTTTCGATCCGGGCGAGATGAAACTGCGAAATGCGGAATACCCGGAAAGCGATGAGGTGCCGGCGACCGCTTCTTTCTTCTACGGTCCCGTGCAGCCGGAAAACGTGGTTGGTGCCGCACCGTATTTCCAGGTGACGGCAGGGGCGGACGGGGAAATCTACGGGGCAGGCTGGATTTGGCCGGCGGGCCGGCCGCAGACGGCGGCGTATCCGGTCCGGAAAGCGGCAGCGGCCTGGGCAGCCGTACAGTCCGGCCGGGGCGAGCTGGTCATCGATTACCGGGACATCCCGGGACCGGCCGCGGGAACAACGGTTTCCGGCCAGGGCAAAGTGGATGATGTGACAATCGCTTATCTTCTGACTTACGCCGATACGGGGGAAGTGGTGTTGCAGCCGGTGGCCGCGTTCCGCGGGACGGCAGTTCTGGAAGACGGGACGACGCTGCCGTTCACCGTCTACACCGAAGCAGTGGACGCCGGATATTACGAAGACCGCGGGTAGATGCTCGCGGTCTTTTATTGACGGAGAATAAACAATTAGATATAATGTCTACAAATATAAGAATTGAATGAAGGAGCGTTTGCTGTGAGAAACGGCGGCCGGTTTGACGGCATCTCGATGGCCGACTTGAAACAAGGCTACACCGAGACGGAAGAATATTACACCTGCCTTTTCTGCGGCGAGACGGCCGAGAAAGGAATCGTTTACCGGGAAGGCCACCGCCTTTTGTTAGCGGAGAAATATCTGCGCCGGCACATTGAAACGGCGCATGGTTCGGTTTTCGCTTCCCTGCTCAATCTGGACAAAAAACACACCGGCCTGACTGAACACCAGAAGAATCTGCTGCGGCTGTTTTACGCGGGGAAAAGCGACGGCGCCATTCAGGACGAGCTGGGCATCGGGAGTGTTTCCACCATCCGGAACCACCGCTTCTCCCTGAAGGAAAAGGAGCGTCAGGCGCGGATTTTTCTGACTCTGATGGAATTGCTGGCGGAGCGGGAAGCGATGCGCGGCCGGGCGGCCGACGAGGAAGAAACTGTTCTCCGGAAATACTTTCCGGCCGGTCCGGCCGGCCCGCTGCGGACGACGGCAATCCGAAACAAGCACCGTCCGGTCGTTCTTACGGCAGTCGCGCAGCGAATAATGCCCGGACGGGATTATACGGAAAAAGAAATAAACGGGGTTCTGAAAGAAGTCAACGCCGATTATGTGACATTGCGCCGCTACCTGGTCGATTACGGTTTTCTGGACCGGACGGCGGACGGCCGCCGCTATCGCCGCAACCAAGCAGAAAGGGAGGGTCGGAGAAAAATGGACCGCCGGGAAGAGTTGAAACGGCAGTATAAGGAAATGAAAACGGAGGCGGGAGTTTATCAGATTAAAAACATGGTTAACCAGAAAGTGTTTGTCGCCAGTACTCCGAATCTGAAATCGCTGAACCGGCTGGAGATGATGCTCGGTATGGGCGGACACGTTAATAAAGAACTGCAAAAAGAGTGGAATGAATACGGAAAAGAAAATTTCAGCATCGAAGTTCTGGAAGTTTTGACTGAGAAAGAAGACGAATATTACAACGCCCGGGAAGCCCTGAAAGAGCTGGAAGCGAAATGGCTGACAAAGCTGCAGCCGTACGGGGAGAAAGGCTATAACCGGCAAAAGCCGACCCGGGGATAACCCAATTACCGCGCCCTTTCGGGACGCGGTTTTTGATTATCAGGGGAGAATTCGGGGCAGTATTGACAAATTTACTAAAAAAGAATATTCTAAAAGAGAATAGTGGCATATGCCAATAACGGCTGAGAGTGATTGAACATGAAAGAAAAGGGTTTTTCCCGGCCAGGCGGCAAACCAATGCTTACGCTGGCGCGGGGAAATTGCCGGGAGCAAGAAGGTTTAGGCTTTCTTCCCGCGGCCGGTGCTCCGGAGGGGGGGCAAATGAAGAAATTAAATGAAAGAAAAGAGGAGTTCGGAGTAACTCTGCAAAAATTCGGCTTTAAGCTTACCGAGCACAGAAAAGCAATCCTTGCGGCCCTGCGGAGCCGGAAAGGGCATCATGCCGACGCCAAGGAGATCTTTCGGGGGTTGTCGGAGTCGAAGCATAACGGCAGCCGAATCGGCCTGGCGACCGTTTACCGGGCACTGGAGGCATTTGAGAAGGCCGGCATCGTCGCCAAGCTTTCACACGACGCGGCATCAGCCCGGTATGAATTGCTGCCGGGGAAAGCGATCAACCATCATCACTTAATTTGTCTGCACTGCGGAAAGGTGATTGAGATTGACGATGATCTGACGGAAGGGTTCAAAGCGGCGATTGATGAGAACCACGGCTTTCATGTGGAGGGCAAGCCCATGGAAGTATTCGGATTATGCGCCGAATGCAGCGGGCGGGACAGTTCGCTCTTTTGCCGGGCAGAAGAACCGAAAGAATAAGCATTGCGCCGGCAAGAAACACGGGATTTTGCCCGGAAATCGCAGTCTGAACCGGGAATGCAGGCAGACCGTAGAAGGTTGTTTTTTTTAACGAGTAATTGATAATGAATATCAGCATCGATGAACGGAGGCGAGACAACAGATGAAAGCAGTACCAATAACAAGACTGATGAACGGACAGTCCGGCCGGGTCAGCCAGATTCAAGGCGGGCGGGGTGTCAGAGCCAAATTGGAAGCGTTAGGGATTTTTCCGGGCGCGGTAGTGGGCAAGAAAAGCGCTGTCGGCGGAGCCGGGCCGGTCATAATCACCGTTGGGCTGGGGGAAGTGGCAATCGGTTACAATATCGCCAGCCGGCTTTGGGTGGAGGTGGCTGAAAGATGAAGCTGCTGCTCGCCGGCAATCCCAACGTGGGGAAAAGCGCCATTTTCGCGAAGCTGGCCGGGGTCAGCGTAGTGACGTCCAATTATCCCGGGACAACGGTCACTTACACAAAAGGTTATCTGACACATGGCGGGGAGAAGCATGAGGTCATTGACGTGCCGGGGACGTACCAGCTGACGCCTGACTGCGAGGCGGAACGAGTCGCCGTCAGGATGCTGGAAGAAGGAGACGTAATCATTAATGTTGTCGACGCCACTAACCTGGAAAGGAATCTTAATCTCACCCTGCAATTGCTGGAAATGGGCAAACCGATGGTGGTAGCCTTAAATATCTGGGACGATGCCAAACATAAAGGAATTGCCATTGATATTGAAAAGCTGAGCAAAATGCTGCAGGTTCCGGTTGTGGCCACGAACGGCATTACCGGGGAGGGATTGAAAAAGCTGCAACAGCTAAGTCTGACCGCCGGAGCGCCGCAATGGAAGAAATGCACCCGGGAGGAGCGCTGGGAAACAATCGGCCGGATAATCACGGCAGCGCAGAATCTGCGGGACCGGCGCCATACATTAGCGGAAACCTTGCAGGATGCCAGTACGCATCCCGTTTTGGGGCTACCCTTGGCAGTGGGAGTGCTGTTCGGGGCTTTTCAGATTATCGTGAACTGCGGGGAGAGATTGCTGGCCGGTTCGGAAATGCTTTTCAGCCGGTTTTACGCGCCATTCATCTATAAACTGCAGGAATTACTCGGCGGCAACGGGTTTCTCAGTTCACTGCTGCTGGGGGAGATCAGCGGCGCGACAATTGATTTCGAGGGTGCCATGGGCGTTCTGACGTCGGGCGTATTCCTGGTGTTTGGACTCGTTCTGCCGTATATTACAATGTTTTATCTTATTTTCGGCTTCCTGGAGGATCTGGGGTATCTGCCGCGTCTGGCCGTATTATTGGACCGCTTCATGCATAAAATCGGGCTGCACGGCTATTCGATTATTCCGATGGTTCTGGCCTGCGGGTGCAACGTTCCCGGACTGATGGCCGTCAGGAATCTGGAGACGAGACGGGAGCGTTTCATAACGGCGGTAATCACCGCCGTCACAATTCCCTGCATGGCCCAATCAGCCATGATTCTCCGGGCGGTGGGCAGTCGGGGAGGATTGTATCTCGGTTTGATTATTTTAACTCTCCTGACGGTGGGAGTGGCGCTGGGAACCGGGCTGAACGGACTGGTGAGCGGCACTACGCCTTCTCTGCTGATGGAGATACCGCCGTACCGCCTGCCCAGCCTGACGGTTCAGATGAAGAAACTGCGCCTGCGAATCGCCTGTTTTCTCAGGGAAGCAGTGCCTTATGTTTTGGGCGGGGTTCTGTTGATTAATTATCTGGCAATCAGCGGGGGAATTGCCGCCCTGGGACGGTTTTTCGCCCCGGTGATAACCGGGGCCTTCGGCTTGCCGGAAGGAACGGTGTCGGCTCTGGTGATTGGCGTGCTGCGAAAGGACGCGGCGGTAGCTATGCTGGAGCCGCTGGGACTGAGCAATGCGCAAACAGTCACGGCAATTACGGTCCTAATCTTATACTTTCCTTGCGTTGCCACGTTCACGGTGCTGCTGAAAGAGCTCGGCGGCCTTGATACACTGAAAGCAGTGGCGGTAATGGCGGCAACTACTCTGGCGACCGGGAGCGCACTCCGGCTGCTGCTGGCGATTTTCCGGGATCCGGTATGGATTGTAATTATAGAATTAATCATCCTCAGCGGCCTGATCGGATGGAGAACAAGGCGGCGGAGGAAGAGCCGGGGCGAGGACATTTTCGGCACCGATGAAAATTTGAATGTCTAAGGAGCCGTCGGCGCGGCAAAGAGCGGACAAGCCGGCAGAAGAAAGCTGCCGGCTTGTCCGTTTTGGAATAGGATTGTAAATAGGAACGCATTCTGGCAAGCATTTGCCTTCGCTCCCGTCGGACGGAAAAACCGGCAAAGGAGGCGGAATGCCGGGCCGACACCGCCAGTTATACTGCGTCCAGAGCGGTGTAGAGGTCGGCAATCAAATCAGCTGCGTCTTCAATGCCGATGGAGAGGCGGAGCAGCCCGTTGTGGATACCCATCTTCTTTTGCAGGTCCGGTTCCAGATCGGCGTGAGACGTGGTGGCCGGGTGGGAAAGGGTCGTCCGGACGCCGCCAAGGGTGGTGACGAATTTGATAACCGCCAGAGTCTGCATGAATTTGTTTACCTTGTCCCGGTCGTCGGGGATGTAGAAGCTGAGCATGGCGCCGTAACCGCCGCGGAGCAGGCGGGTCGCGAGCTCATGGTAAGGATTGTCCGGCAGGCCGGGGTAGAAAACTTGGGCAACTTTGGGATGTTTGGCGAGGGCGGTGGCGACTGCGAGAGCGTTCGCCGACTGTTTTGCTACCCGGAGGCTCATCGTTTTAATGCCGCGCAGGACGAGCCAGGCGTCGAAGGGACTGATAACGGTGCCGAAAGAGGCGATGACATGTTTCGCCGCTATGACGATCCCGGGCGAGGCGATGACGGCACCGGCGATAACGTCGTTGTGTCCGTTGATGAATTTGGTGGCGCTGTGCACGACGATATCAACACCGCGCTGCAGAGGGTTAATGTGGCAGGGAGTAGTAAACGTATTATCGACAAGGACCTTGGCGCCGGCGGCATGGGCTATCGCAACGACGGAATCAATGTCAATTATTTTGACAAAAGGATTGGTGGCAATCTCGGTGACGAACAGTTTTGTCTCCGGCCGGAGGGCGTTCTTAATTGCCGCCGGGTCATTCAGGTCGACAAAAGAAGTGCTGATGCCCAACTTGGCCAAATCACTTTTCAGCAGGCCATAAGTCCCGCCGTAAATGGCGTCGGCGGCGATGATGTGATCGCCGGCCTGCACAACAGCCAGAATCCCGGCCAGAATAGCGGCCATGCCGGAGGAGCAGACGGCCGCGGCCGGGCCGTCTTCCGCCGCCGCCAGAGCCGCGGCGAGGCCGTCCTGATTCGGATTGCCGCCGCGGGAATAATAATAGCCTCCCTGCGGAATCTGATGGGCGGTCCGGATGGTGTCCAGGTCCCGGAGAACGAAAGCGGATGTCTGATAAATCGGCAACGCTTCCGGATAGGAAATAGGCAGGTCAACTTTTTCGCCGGCGTGGAGAATTCTCGTCTCTTTCGTGAGGTCTTTTTTTTCGGTCACCCTGATACCTCCTTTTTTTGGCAAATCCAAACCTTCACCCGCTCCGGGGAAGGCTAAGTCATCAGTGTATGGGCGCCGGGCAAAAAGGGTTCGGCACCCCCATTGTTGTCCGGCCAATGATTTCGGGGCGGCTTTGCAGCCGAACCGGGCCGAATTATGGGGCTAAGGTCCTTCGGACAAGTTTACCGCTGCAGTTTACTGTTTAAGGACAACTGTGTCCGACAAACTATGTTTACCTGGTTTTTATTTCGCGGTCAGTAAAAAAGTTCCTTCCGGCACAATTCTTTTCGGCGGGAAAGCGGGCGTTTCCCGGCGCGACAGCAGGAAATCCGGCGCCGGCATTTAATATATGTATGGTGGTGCATATTGCAAAATAATTTGCCGTCTGCGGCAAAGGAGGGAAAGCAATGAAGAAAAACAAATCTGGGCTGGTTAGTATCTGTCTGGCAGCCGTGCTGCTACTCGTCCTCTCCGGTTGTTCCCAGCCGCCGGCGCCGGAATCGGCCTGGGAAGTTACAATTATTGGCCCCGACGGGGAAAAGGCGGTCGCTATCGAGGATATCAAGGCGGCGGAGGCCGTGACCCTGGAGGCGGAAAAGAAAGAAGAAATCCATGCGTACACCGGTATCAAAATGAGCAGTTTGCTGGCGATGGCCGGAATTGATGAAGCGACGTCGGTTATCCTGGAAGCTGCCGACGGGTATTCGGCGACGATTAACGGTGAGGTGGCTTTCTCCGACAACACCATTGTCGCTTACCAAATTGACGGAGCGGACATTGACAGCGAAAAGAACCGGCCGCTGATGCTGGTGACGACGGAAGACAGCTCGAAGGTCTGGGTAGGCAGTCTGAAAGTGATTACGGCGGAATAATACCGGCCGCGGTTAGCTGAAACGGCGGCATAACCATATTCGGAAGGAGATGCGGAAAAGGGTGAAGCGGAAAATATGGCTGCCGGTTCTGTTGCTCGGGCTGCTTGTTCTAAGCGGTTGTGCCGGAACTCCGGCGGCCAACGAAACGGATGACCGTTCGATTGCGGTGAACGGGCTGGCGGAAGCGGCGCAGATAACACTGACCGAATTGAAGGAGATAACTCCCGCCCAGGGGGAAGCCATCTCCATCAACTCAAACGGCGACGAAAAATTGGTGGCCTACAAAGGGGCGGAACTGGGGGACGTTCTGGCAAAATTCGGCGCGGACAAGGCCTCTTTCACCGGCGTTCGCCTCGTGGCGGAAGACGGCTACGCAATTGAGGTGCCGGAAGAAGTGCTGTGCAACCGGCAAATCATCCTGGCATACGAATTGAACGGTGAGCTTCTGGACGAAGGCGAGCATCCGGTGCGAATTGTGGTTCCGGAAGAAAGAGCGATGTATTGGATCAAATACGTGAGCGAGGTCTGTCTGATTGCCGACGGCGCGGCGGTCCGAATCGGCGCGGTCCGTTTTTTTGAAAACGAATTAAAGGCGCTGACGGTTAAGAATTATGATTATTACGGTACCAATGACAAAGCCGTGCTGCTGACGGAACTGCTGGGCATCACCGGCGACAGGAAGGTCGTCCTGATCGGACGGGACGGGCTGGTGAAGAACGAGCTGCTGGAGACGGCCAAGTACGATTATGTTATCAAATACACCGGCAGCGGCGCTCCCTATTATCTGGCGCCCGATCTGCCGCTGGGGATGCACGTGAAGGAATTGGCCGCCATTATCAAGGATGATACCGCTATCGTTTTCGCCGCGAGTTTTGCCGGGGCAGACGGGCAATTGGACGGGGCAACGATAATGGAGGCCCTGCAGGAATATTGGCCGGAAGGCGAGATTAGCCTGCGGGGCGGAAACGGGCAGGAAGAGACGCTGAGCGCGGCGGCTTTCGGCGCCGCGGACTTTGTCCTGGACGAAGCGGGGGTCAGACAAAAACAGTGATGAACCGGCAAGCGGAGGATGGATAATGACGAAACGATTTTTGAACCGGTTTTCCGCCTTTGATCTGGTGGTGATTACCATGATGGCGGCTCTGGGGGTGGCGGTGAAACCGGTAGTGGTGCCGCTGTCGCATATCATCACCGGACCTCTTTATATCCCGGGCGGAGTGGTCGCCGGCGGGTTTTATATGCTGTGGATCGTCCTCGGTTACGGCTTGGTCAACAAACGGGGAACGGCGACGCTAATCGGTCTGGTGCAGGCAGTCCTGGTGATTGCTTTGGGCATCTTCGGGACGCACGGGATTGTCAGCGTCGTAACTTACGCGGCGCCGGGAGTTGGCGTGGATTTGCTTTATTTGTTGCTGCGCCGTGGGGTTGTCACTCCCCTCCACGCTTTTCTCGGCGGGGCAGTGGCTAACAGTGCCGGAACCGTCCTCGTCTCGTTTGTCTTCTTCCGGCTTCCCCCGATCCCTCTGCTGCTCAGCCTGACAGCCGCCATGCTGTCGGGCGGTCTGGGGGGACTGATTGCTTACGGTCTGTTGAACCGTCTGAAACGGTTCAATATCTTCGCGTCCGAATAACAATAAGATCCGGGTTGGTGATTGAAGATGACAAAAAAAAGTCGCGTGGCCGGGCTGGCGGCGCTGCTGCTCTGTCTGCTCGCCGCGGGAACGGCCGGCTGCGCCGCAGCAACGGGCGCCGGCGGGGCCGCGAGTGATTTCATGACTATCATCGGGGACGTGGCCACCGTGGTCATTGTCAGGGATTATACAGACCTTGAGCCGCAGGAAATCAAATTGGAAGACCGGACGCTGCAGGGCGTGCCGGCGGCGGCGGTGCTGGAGCTGGCAGAGCCGTCGCAGCCGGTATCGATAACCCTTGTCGGTGACGACCGGCACACGGCCCGGATCAGCGCCGCCGACTTGAAGGACAGTTATTTTGTCAAGACGGCGGAAAACGGCTGGGAATTCGTTTCCCGGGTCTTTCCCATCAATACCGCAATCAAAAGAATAAAAAATATTATTGTGGAAGGCGACGGGACGTCCGGTTTCAATGTTATCACGCCGGCTCGGAACGTCTGCCGGCTTTCCCCGGGCAAGCTGCTGGGCGGCAATCACGAAATTGTTTTTTATGAGGAAGGCCGCTCCGCCCGGACGATTGACGGGCAGGAATACGCGGGGACGGTCCTGACTCAGCACGCGGGCATCCGGGTCGGCGATCTGGACGGTCTGGAGACGGAGGAAAAGATTGCTGCCGTCGGCCTCGACGGAAGTCTCACCGCCGTCGGGCGGGAAGATTTTCTGGAAGCGCGGGGTAATCAGATCTGTCTTAATCGCTTTGACCATTCCACGCCCCTCGCCCTCGCCGGTTTGGTTGCCGGTCCGCCGGAGAGATCAGTAACCGACGCTTATCACCAGGCGCTCGCTTTGATCGGGCAAGGGGAAAAAGTCATGATCGTTTATGTCGACGGTTTGAGTTATGAACAGTTCCGCCGGGCGAAAGAGAGCGGGGCCGTGCCGAACCTGGCGCTGGGAAAGGCCGAGCGGGCGATGTCGGTTTATCTGCCGGTGACGAATTGCTGCTTTGCCGCGATGCTGACGGGGGAATACCCGGATGTGAACGGGGTGCACAGCCGCAAAGACCGGGAACCGCTGGTGCCGACAATTCTGGATGTCCTGCAGGAGCAGCAAAAGAAGGCGGCCATTATTGAAGGGCAGATCAATATCCTGAAAGTCAACGGGGAAATCGTCCTGAACACCGATAAAAACGGCAACGGAATTAATGACGACGATATCTTTAACTGCGCTGCCGGTTATCTTAGCCGGGACTATGATTATCTGATGGTGCATTTCCACGGTGTTGACGACGCCGGACACAGTTACGGGCCGGAAGCCGGAGAATACCACCGGCATCTGCAACTGCTCGACGGATACATCGGCCAACTGCGGGAGGGCTGGACGGGGAAGATCATTGTCCTTTCGGATCACGGCATGCACCGGACCGAGGACGGCGGCAGTCACGGTGAGTTTCGTTCCGAAGATATGTTTGTCCCGTACATTGTCTACGAATAAACTGCGGGTCACCGCAGGAACGGGCGGAGGAAACGAGCATGAAAAACAGAGCCCTGATGGTGATTATCACCGTGCTGGCGGCGGCGGTGGGTATTCTGGCTTTCCTGAACCACAGTAATCTGGCTAATAAACAGCAGGATGCCGTCAATCCGGTTCTGCTGATTAAGGTGGACGGGGAAAACACCGGGGAAATCGACCTGAAGCGGATCAGGGAATTGGGCGGGGAGACATTTGTCGTGACGCAGCGTTCCAGCGGCAAAGCGCCGGTCGACCGGGAACTTACCGGGGTTCCCCTCAAAGAAGTGCTGGCGGCGGTAGACCCGGATTTCAGCCGCAAAGGGAGTCAAATCGCAGCCCAGGCAAGTGACGCTTATGTGACGGCTTATTCGATGGACGCGGTATTGGCGGAGGAGAATATTTATCTGGTGTATGAACAGGATGGCAAGCCGCTGGGCGAGAAAAGAGACGGCGGCAGCGGGCCGCTGCTGCTCGTGGTACGTCAAGACACTTACGCCCAGAACTGGTGCAAATTTCTGGCGGAGATCGATATCCGACCATGACTCCGGCGCTGGAAGTCGAGAATCTCTCTTTCCGCTACCGGGCCGGAGGGAGAAAAATCCTTACTGACATCTCGTTTTCGCTGACACCGGGCGAAATGCTGGGTGTCTGCGGCCCGAGCGGATGCGGGAAGAGTACTCTGTGTCTGACATTGTGCGGGATTATCCCCCACAGCGTTGCCGGGGAGATGACCGGTGACGTCCGGATCTTCGGCGAAAGTACCCGTCTGATGAATCCGGCCCGAATTGCGCGGCGGGTGGGGATAGTCTTTCAGGACCCGGAAGCGCAGCTTTTTCTTCCCCGTCTGCGCAATGAACTGGCTTTCGCGCCGGAGAATCTGTGCCGGCCCCGGGCGGAAATCCGGGAAACGGTGACCGCGATAGCGGAAATGCTGGCAATCGACTCCCTGCTAGCGGCTAATCCGAATGAGCTTTCGGGGGGGCAGCAGCAAGTCGCGGTGATCGGGTCCGTTCTCACACAGGACCCGGCAGTGCTTGTCCTGGATGAAGTGCTGGCCATGCTGGATGAGACTAACGGACAAAACATCCTGGCGATAATCGACCGCCTGCGGCGGCAGGGGAAGACCATCATTATGGTCGATCACCGGCAGGAGCATCTCAGCGGGGCGGACCGTCTCCTTGTCCTGGAGGAAGGCAGGATCAAATCTCTCGACCGGAACGGAGCGGCCGCACCGAAAGACGCCGGACCGGATTCTGCCGCGGGAGCGGGGTGAGGGAGTGGAATTTTTAACCTTGGAGGGGGTCGGCTTCGCCTATCCCCGGAAAAGCCCGCTGCTGCGGGACATCTCTTTTTCGCTCCGGGCGGATGATACGGTGGCCTTGATGGGGCCGAACGGCAGCGGGAAGACGACTCTGGGTAAAATCATGGTGGGCATTCTGCCGGTGTCGGCAGGCCGTATCCGCTTGGATAAGCAGGATATCGCCGCTTACCGGCTGAGTGAAATCGGCCGCCGGATTGGTTATGTATTTCAGAATCCGGCGAAGCAGCTTTTCTGTTCTTCCGCGGCGGAGGAAGTGAGTTTCGGCCTGGCGGGCCGGGGCTGGACGGCGGCGGCGGCGCGGGAGCGCTCCCGGGAATTGCTGGAGCAGTTCGAACTGACGGATTGTGCCCAGGAATTTCCCCTTAATCTGAGCCGCGGCGAGCAGCAGCGTCTGGCAATCGCAGCGGCGCTGGCTCTGGAGCCGAAGTTCCTGATTCTTGACGAACCCACCACCGGGCTGGATAAGGTCAGAAAGCAAATCCTGGCGGAAACTCTCCTGCGCCTGAGAGAAAGCGGGGTAGGTTATCTACTGATCAGCCACGACGCGGCGTTCTGCCGGCAATGTACCGGCCGGACCCTGTTTCTGCGGGAAGGGGGAAGCCATTGGCGAGAGAGCAAATGAAAATCGATCCGCGGGCCAGACTGGCGGTAGTGGCGGTACTGTCAACGCTGGCCATCATTATCAAGGATGCGGCCTGGCTTGCCGCTTTGGCGGCGATAACCGTCCTGCTGCTCGCCATCGGCCGTTTTGATATCGGACGCCTGCTCCCCCGGCTGAAGCGGTTTTGGTCATTATTCCTGGCTCTCACCGTTATCCAGAGCGTCTTTATTCATTCCGGCCGGCCGCTGGTGGCGGCAGCGGGAGTAACTCTCGTAACGACGCACGGTCTGGCTGCCGGTGTTTCCATCATTCTCCGCCTGGCAATCATTGTCCTCAGCGCCGCCTTTATTATCGCGGCGGAGCCGATGGAATTAGTGCTGGGGCTGGTGGCAATGCGCATTCCTTTCGAGATTGCCTTCATGGTGCTGCTGGCCATTCGTTTCCTGCCCGTCCTGGTGGAAGAGATGCAGGACACGGTCACAGCCGTCCAACTGCGGGGAGTGGAACTGAAGCGAATCCCGGCCGGGGCGAAGCTGCGGCTGTATACCAGCATTTTTCTCCCGGTAGTGGCCGGAGCGCTCCTGCGGGCCAGGAAAGCGGCGGTAGCCATGGAAGCAAGGGCTTTTCGGGCTTACCCGCAGCGAACATATCTGGATGAGCTGCATTGGCAGAGGAGCGATATGCTGCTGACAGCGGGAGCCTTGCTTGCCGGTATTATTTTCTATATTTTATATTTGGGGAGGTAGCCAGATGCGGGTATTCGCGGTCTGCGGGGTTTCCAAAACGGGCAAGACGACGACGATTGAGAAGATTATCAGCGAGCTCAGGCGACGCCGCTATACTGTGGGGTCGCTCAAAGATATCCATTTCGAGCAGTTCGCCATCGATACGGCGGGGACGAACACTTGCCGGCACCGGGAAGCCGGATCCCAGTTGGTCACCGCCCGCGGTCTTTATGAGACGGATATTCTTTTCCCAACGCAGCTGCCGGTGGAACAGATCCTGCGATTTTACGACCATGACTTTGTCGTCCTGGAAGGGGTCGACGATTATAATTGTCCCAAAATTGTCACGGCCCGGACACCGGCAGAAATTGACGCCCGCTGGGACGCGACGGTAATGGCAATTGCCGGGGTAATCGCCAACGAGCGGCGGGAATACGCGGGACTGCCCGTTTTCAATGCTCTTAATGATATCGGGCGGCTGGTCGATTTCATTGAAACGAAGGTGGACCGGGTTTTGCCGAATGTGCCGGCGGAATGCTGCGGCCTCTGCGGGAGCAGCTGCCCGGAGATGCTGGCGGCAATACTGCGCGGCGAGAAGAAACGGGAAGACTGCTGTCTGGACGGCCGGGAGAAGGAAGTCGAGCTGCGGGTCGACGGTGAGCCGGTCCCGATGGTGCCTTTCGTGCAGGATATTATCCGGGGAACGGTCGGGGGACTGCTGGCAACGCTGAAAGGTTACAAGCGGCATGCCAAGATCGAAATAATCATTCAACCGAAATAAGATTCGGGGAGCGGCATTGGGCAAAAATATTCGCTGTCAGCCGAAGAGAACACCGCCGGGCGAGACGGTCGTGCAGGTGTTCTCTTGCCGTCTGCGGGCAAAAAGTTGAACCGGCCGGAGCCGGCAGGAGGGCGAACAGGAGGCCGGCAGTCAGCGGCGGCGCACCCAGAAAACTTCAGCATTGCAAGGGTAGAAAAAATCGAATTGTCCTGCTGCCGGGGAAAATCGGCGGGACCGATTTTCCCAAAGCCGTCAGAGCGGTGCTTGACCCGGAGCGGAGCAAAAAATTGATAGTGTTATGCTGAATTGTCAGCGCAAAAAAATGGGAATTCTCGGCGAAGAAGAATTGGGAGACAGGAAAAAAGAGCGGTGTTGGGACCCCGGTCCGGCGAGCACGGGATTGAAAGCGAGCACCGGAATTACAATGGCAACGAGTATGAGATGATCCTGTTCAACGAGGCGGGGAAACAGTTTCTACTGGAAAATCTGGAAAAAGTAATGGCGATGGAATAAGCCGGCGAAGGGCGATTTTCGTCGGACTTTTGCCGGTTCGGAGCGCAGCGGCGCTTTTTTCTTTTGGTCTTCTCCGGCCAGACGGATAAAGAGCAGGCCGTGGAGTGTTTCCTTCCGGCCCGGTGAGTGGTATAATCTTCATTAGTCCTTATTTTTTCTGGGCAGAATGATTATAATTACAGGAGGCTATGCTGTGGGGGATAAGAATGCCACATTTTCTCCGGTTAAGCTGCTCATAATTATCGCGGTCGCTTCGCTTTTTCTCCAATTCGGCATCGGGATGCAGCGGACGATATACAACAATTTTATCAGTGAAGAACTGCATATCGAAGCCCAGAGTTTCGGCGTCATCGAGTCGATCCGGGAAGTGCCCGGACTGCTGACGATTGTTCTCGCCGCCGGGCTTGCCATCTTCACCGAATCAATGGCGATGAGTCTTTGTATCCTGCTGCTGGCCGCCGGTCTGATTATGTACGGCCAGGCGACCGGTTTCGCCTCCCTGATTCTGGCGACATCGATTTACAGCACCGGTTTTCATATGTATCTGCCAGTGCAAAGTTCGATGGTCCTGCGCTTGTCCAATCCGGGCGAGAAGGGGAGACGCCTGGGTGAGATGGAAAGCATCCGGGCGCTCGGCGGCTTTCTCGCCATGGGGTTTGTGATCCTGACGGCCAATTGTCTGAATTACCGGATGATGTTCCTGGTGACGGCGTTAATCACGGCGCTGGGGGCCGGGGTGATGCTGCTCTTCCCGCGGGACAAGAGCAATATTAACCGGCGGCAAATCGTTTTCCGGAAAAAATATTGGCTTTATTATCTGCTCATTTTCCTGTCCGGATCCCGGATGCACATTTACCAGGCATTCGCCACTTACGCCCTCGTCAACGTTTTCAATATCCCGGTTCGCAACATGGCTCTTCTGCTGGGTGTCAGCAATGCTTTCGCCATGATAACGCGGCCGATCATCGGGCGGGTCATCGACCAAATGGGCGAGCGGAAAGCGCTTACCATCAATTATGCCTGCGTTATTATTATTTTCCTGGGTTACGCTTATGTCAAATATCTGCCGCTGCTTTATCTGATCTACATTCTTGATAACGCTTCAATGGGGGTGACGATGGCCATCAGCACTTTTCTGGACAAAATCGCCCCGCGGGAGGATGTGCCCTCAAGCCTTGCCATGGGAAGCACTATCCAACATATCGCCGGGGTGACGGTGCCGACGCTGGGGGGACTGATCTGGCAGACGTTCGGCTATCAGTACACGTTTTTCGCCGGCGCGGTCGTCGCCGTCTTTTCCCTGCTCGCGACTCAGAAAATCGACGCCGTACGCGACGCGATCAAGGCGGAGCAGGCGGCGGCCGCTTAAGAAGAGCACCGGAAGCCGACCGAAGATACCAGTCCCGGGCGGGTTGTCCGTCCGGGATGTTTGCTTATCATCCGGCAGAGGCATAATGTCCGGACCGGAAGGAAAAAAGAAGCGGAACGCCAATATTTATAGGGAAGCTGGGAGCTGAAGGAGGCGAAAGCGTGGAAGATACCCTGGCGCGATTAAGCAAGACTGCAATCGGACCGTTTCGGATTTGCGACTGCCGGGACTATATTGTCGTGGTGAATGTGCAGGAATGGCGCGTTGTCTGCCATGTCTGGAAGGCGGGAATTGAGTCTGTCGCCGACAGCGGCGGGGAAGCGGGTGAGAGAGCGGAAATTGTCTTCCGGATGAAAAGAAACAAATGGTCGCAGCACGGCGGGCCGATTACCCGGCAGACGATGTTTAGCCTCGGGCCGGACCATGTTTATGAGTTTATCACCTCCGTGGAGAAAGAAGAGATGATTACATTCAAATGCGACGGATTCATTTACGGCCAAGTCGAGGTGACGGCGGACAAGAGATATCGGGTGCAGCCCGGCGACGCCGTTTATGAAACATTGACCGCGGCGGGAGACGCCATTCTGCAGCAATTCACCCGGGCGAAGAATTTGGATGTCTGATATTGAAGAAGGAGGAGGAGACACGATGACGAGCCAGAAAGTATTCCCGGTTGTGGACGGTATCAAGGACGATATTATTGCTATCAGCGATTATATCCACCGGAATCCGGAGTTGGGACATCAGGAGGAGAAGGCGGTCAGATATCTGACCGGAAAACTGGCTGACGCCGGTTTTGCGGTGGAGACCGGAGTCGGTGGTTTCCCGACCGCGTTCAAGGCTGTCTATCAAGGCAAAACAGAGGGACCGACGGTCGCTTTTCTCGCCGAATATGACGCCCTGCCCGGCATCGACCACGCCTGCGGGCACAATCTGATCGCCGCTGCCGCCGTTGGGGCGGGATTGGCCCTGCGGCAGATGATGGATGAGTTGCCGGGGACGATCGTGGTCATGGGGACCCCGGCGGAGGAAGTGCCGCCGCCGGTGAAGGGGAAAATGATCGAAAACGGCGCCTTCGCAGGAGTGGATGTGTCATTGACGTTCCACGGCAGCAGCGGGACATACGCGAATGCCCAAATGCTCGCCAACAATGCCATGGAAGTTACATATACCGGAAAGACTTCCCATGCCGCCGCCTCACCGGAGCAGGGACGCAGCGCTCTTGACGGCGCTCTGCTCGCTCTCCACGGTCTGGAGCTGCTAAGGGAACACGTGCGGCAGGATATCAGAATGCATTATGTCATCGCCGACGGCGGGAAAGCACCGAATATTGTGCCGGAGAAAGCGGTTGTCCGCTGCTTCCTGCGCGGCCTGGAACGTTCTTATCTGGATCAGGTGGCGGAAAGGGCCGAAAAATGCTTCCGGGCCGGAGCCTTGGCGACGGAGACGGAAGTTGTAATTGATGTCCTGGGGAAATGGGACGATTATCTCCATATCCCGGCGCTGAATAAGGCCATGGAGGAATACGCCCGGGCAGCCGGCGCCGAACAGATGATGGATTCGCCGCCGGCCGGCGGGTCATCGGATTTCGGCAATGTCTCCCACGCCATGCCGACGTCGGCGATTTTCGTCGCCTTCGTGCCGCCGGGGACGGCGGGACACAGCAAGGAATGGTGCGACGCCGCCGGGGAAAAGGCCGGGCACGGCGCGGCAATTATCGCCGCCAAAGCGATGGCAGCAACGGCGTATGATTTGCTGACTCAGCCGGAGTATCTGAAAACGGTGCAGGGGGAATTTGCCCGCTTGAAAGGATAAAACAGAAAAAGGATGGAGAACGGGACCTGGCATGACGGGCCCGTTTTTTTTTGGGCAGGCGGCAACCGGGTTTCGGCTTGACAAGGGAGAAGACGTGAAATACAGTTATAGTCAGATGCCTAAGCAAGTGACGGGACGGAAGGCCGCCGGGAAGAGGTGCCATCCATTCTGATGCTGCAGATAATGCGCCGCCGGGAAAAACGGGCCTGCTGTTTCGCCGCGGCGATCCGGTTGATCTCAGGATAACACGGGTCTGTCTGGCCGACAAAGACCGCCGCCTCCACGCCGCAGTGGAAAAGGCCATCGCCGCGTACGAAGCCGAATGGACCCGCGTCTTTGCGCCGGCGGAACCGGAACAGCCGCGCCGCTATTTCCTCCGGCTGCGCGATAATCTTCTGCGGGCGGGGAAGAGTTGTAAAGCAGGACAGCGGTAAGAGGACCGCGGCCGGGAGGTGACAGCAGTGCTGAAGCTGTTCGCTTATCTAAAGCCATATTGGAAAGCGGCGATCCTCGCACCGCTGTTCATGTTTGTCCAGGTGTTCGCGGATCTGATGCAGCCGACGCTGCTGGCTGCCGTCATTGATAAAGGAATCCCGGCCGGAAATGTTCATTTCATAATGCGAACCGGGCTGCAAATGGTCGGCATCGCGGTAATCGGAATGCTCGGAGGATTCGGCGGCGTCGCCGCGGCCAGTTACGCCGGGATGCATTTCGGGGCCGCGGTCCGGCAAAAGCTGTTCGGAAAGGTGCAGGAGTTTTCCTTCGCGGATCTGGATAAATTCACAACTGCTTCCTTGATAACGAGGCTGACGAATGACGTGCTGCAGGTCCAGATGATGGTGTTCATGCTGCTGCGCATGCTGGTGCGGGCTCCCCTGCTGGGTATCGGCGGCACCATTATGGCTGTTTCCATCAACGGCCGGCTGGCTTCGATCCTGCTGCTGGTCATCCCGCTCATCCTGCTGGTACTGACGCTAGTAATCCGCAAAGGTTTTCCGCTGTTCGCCGCTGTCCAGGAGAAGGTCGACAAGGTCAACAGCGTGCTGCAGGAAAATCTGACCGGGATAAGAGTTGTCAAAGCTTTCGGGCGGACGCCAAAGGAGAACGAACGCTTCCGGACAGCGAGTAAAGAGCTGCGGGACACCAATGTCCGGGCGATGCGCATTATGTCGCTCAGTATGCCGCTGATGATGCTGCTGACCAATCTGAGTATCGTCGCCATCGTCTGGTTCGGCGGCAGCCAAGTGCAACAGGGCGAGATGGAAGTCGGTCAGATTATCGCTTTCATTACTTACATGACCCAAATCCTTTTCGCCTTGCGAATGGTTTCTTTCATTTTTACGATGATTTCCCGGTCGAAAGCGTCCGCCGACCGAATTAACGCCGTCCTGGAGACGGAAGCCGGGGTCAGGGATGCCCCGAAGGCGGTTGACAAAATAATCAAAGAAGGCCGGGTGAAATTCGAAAATGTCTCTTTCCGCTACGCCGGGGCCGGCGGAGCCCCTGTTCTCAACCAAATAACCTTTACGGCCGAACCGGGGGAGAAGGTGGCCATCCTGGGAGCGACCGGAGCGGGGAAATCGACGCTTGTCCATCTGATACCCCGCCTGTACGATCCGACGGAAGGATCCATCCGGATTGATGGAACGGATATCCGGGAGATCAGGCTTGCGAGTCTCCGCCGTCAAATCGGCGTGGTGCCGCAAGAAAGCATCCTGTTTACCGGATCAATCCGGGACAACCTGCTCTGGGGCAAGGAGGACGCCACGGAGGAGGAAATTACCGGGGCGGCCAAAGCGGCGCAGGTGCACGATTTCATTATCCGCCTGCCGGATGGGTATTCCACCGAGATTGGGCAAAAAGGGGTTAATTTGTCCGGCGGCCAAAAGCAAAGGCTGGCGATCGCGCGGGCGCTGCTCAAAAAGCCGGCCATCCTCATCCTGGACGACAGTACGAGCGCGGTTGACCTGGGGACGGAAGCCCGCCTGCAAAAAGCATTGCGGGAGCTGCGGCACGGGACGACCTGTTTTATCATCGCCCAGCGCATCAGTTCGGTCCGCGACGCGGACAAGATTATTGTCTTGGAAGACGGGCGTGTCGCCGCCAGCGGCACCCATGGCGAATTGCTGAAAAATAGCGCTATCTACCGGGATATCTATCAGTCTCAAGTCAGAGAGGAGGCAGATGAGGTTGCCGGGCAATAGGCGGAGCAGGGACAGGCCGGTCATGCCGGGTCCGGGGCGGCGGCCCGGTTTCGGCGGCGGGCCCGGTCACGGCAGGACGTATGGGCCGAAAGCGAAAATCAAAGACGTGGAAGGAACCTTGCGCCGGCTGTGGAGCTATCTGCGCCGCCGGCGGACACTGCTCGCCGCCGTCTTAATGATGACCGTCCTGGCAGCGGCCGCCAATATGATGGGTCCCCTTTTGATTGGCCGCGCTATTGACAGATATATTCTGCCGGGTGATTTGCCCGGATTGCTGCGGATGGCCGGGCTGATGCTGACGGTGTATGCGACCGGAGCCCTGGCGACGCTGCTGCAGAATTATCTGATGGTTGACGCGGCGCAGAATACCGTGCAGGAATTGAGGAACGACGTCTTCGCCAAGCTGCAGACGCTGCCGCTGCGGTTTTTCGACAGCCGGACACACGGGGAAATAATGAGCCGGGTAACGAATGATATTGATAATATTAACACCACGCTGAATTCCAGTGTGACGAATCTGTTTTCCAGTTTCATCACCGTGTCCGGAACCCTGGTTGTGATGACCGTCCTGAGCCCGCTGCTGACTCTGCTGAGTATGCTGATAATACCGCTGTTGTTTCTGACCACGGGTAAGATTGCAAAAAGGACGGGCGAGTATTTCCGGGAGCAGCAACAGCAATTGGGACGGCTGAACGGTTTGATCGAAGAAACGATCGCCGGGCAGAGAGTTGTCAAAGTGTTTACTCAGGAGGAGAAGGCAATCAATAAATTTGCCGACGCCAATACCCGGCTGAGAGAGGTTGGCTTGCGGGCGCAGGTGTTCGCGGGGATGATTATGCCGCTCATGGGAGTGCTCAATAATTTGAGCTTTGCCGCAATTGCCGCTGCCGGAAGCTGGATGGCAGTGAATAAGATGATTACGGTGGGAATCATCGCAAGCTTCATCAATTATTCCCGGCAATTTACCCGGCCGCTGAATGAAATCGCAATCAATACAATATGATCCAATCGGCCATCGCCGGGGCGGAAAGAGTGTTTCAAATCATGGACGAGGTGCCGGAAACGCCGGACCGGCCTGAGGCGGCAAGGCTGGAGAAGGTCCGGGGCGCAGTCAGATTCAGCAATGTCACGTTCGGATATGAGGCGGACGTCCCGGTTCTGCGGGAGATCAGTTTTGCAATTGAACCGGGGCAGACGGTCGCCCTCGTCGGTCCCACCGGGGCCGGGAAAACGACTCTTGTCAATTTAATGACCCGCTTTTACGATGTGGGCGCCGGTGTGATCACGATTGATGGCCGGGATATCCGCGCCATCCGTCGGGACAGCCTGCGCGCCGCGCTGGGAATCGTTCTCCAGGACACGCATCTGTTTTCCGAGACGGTTCGGGAAAACATCCGCTACGGCCGTCCCGACGCCAAGGACGACGAAGTGGAAGCGGCGGCCCGGGCGGCATTCGCCGAGCCTTTTATCCGCCGTCTGCCCCGGGGTTATGACACAGTGCTGACGGCGGACGGGGGCAATCTGAGCCAGGGACAGCGGCAGCTTTTGTCCATCGCCCGGGCGGTTCTGGCCGACCCGGCCATCCTGATTCTGGACGAAGCGACCAGCAGTGTCGACACCAGGACGGAGGTGCAAATCCAGGCGGCAATGCTCAGGCTGCTGCAGGGACGATCCAGCCTGGTTATCGCGCATCGGCTGAGTACTATCCGCAGTGCCGATCTGATCCTTGTCCTCAACGCCGGCCGAATCGTGGAGAGGGGAACGCACGCAGAACTGCTGGCCGCCAAGGGCTTTTATCACGAACTGTATCTGAACCAATTTCGCCAGGCGGTGTAATGAGCGGATAAAAAATTTACCGGGGGCAAACCGGCTTTGTTTGACAAGGCAAGCCGGTTAAGGACGGTTGCCGGGCAAAATTCATTTCCCGGTCAAGCCGGCAAAGGTGTTCGAAGCGACCGGTGAACATAATTTAATGGAGGTGAAAACAGTTGAGCAAGACAATTTTGCGAATCGCCCGTTTAATGACCGGGCTGTTCCTATATGCCGCCGGCGTGGTACTGACGATCAATGCCAATCTGGGCCTTGCGCCCTGGGATGTGTTTAATCAAGGACTGAGCAGATTATTGGGGATTACCATGGGTCAGGCCAATATCTCGGTCGGTGTGCTTCTGGTCGTATTGGACAGTCTGCTCGGCGAGCGTCTGGGTTGGGGAACATTGTGCAATATGGTTTTCATCGGTATGTTTATGGATATTCTGATGTTAAACAACCTGCTTCCCGTTTTCCCCGGGCTGGTGCCCAGTTTGCTTCTCCTGTGCCTGGGGATGTTCGTGGTTGGCGTAGCCAGTTATCTGTATATCGGGGCGGGATTGGGTTCCGGACCAAGAGACGGACTGATGGTCGCCCTGACGAAGAAGACGGGGCGGTCGGTCCGGTTTGTCCGCAACGCCATCGAGCTGACGGTGCTGATCATCGGTTATTTCCTCGGTGGTTTTGTGGGAGTCGGCACACTGATTACCGCGCTGGGCATCGGCTATTTCGTTCAATTGGCGTTCGCGTTGTTCAAATTCGACATCCGGCAGGTGAAACACCGGTTTATTGATGAAGACCTCCGGCGCCTCGGGCAAGCGTTTTCGTCCGGCGGAACCGATTCTTAAACAGGCGGAATGCCCGGAACAATGCCAAGGCAAAATGCTGTGCCGCCCCGGCATTATTCGTTCTGCGGCTGAATTTTTTCGATTTGGGTAATAACCGGCTGCCCGATGTTACGGTCCTGATAGGTGAATCTGATTTCGTCGCCTTCGGCCAAGTTCAATCCGGCGAAACCCGCCTTCAGCGCCTCGCTGAGCCGGAAAGCGCGGGCCGCGTTTTCCGCCGGCACGCCGCTGATCATAATCTCAATGGAATTGCTGTCGATTTGCCCGGCATAACGACCGGTATCAGTGCGTTCAGGCGTTTCGTCCCCGTTATTCCCGGTGATCCCGGTCAGGACCGCATCCCGGCCGTCAGCGGGGATGCACAGCAAGGCGTTGGGGTAGGTGATGACCTGGGCAACGCTTTCTTCCTCACCGGGGCGGTGCAGGGCGGCCGCCGCCGCAATCTCGGTTTCGGTGCCGGTCAGGACGATTGCTTCCAGATAATAGCCGGCCGTCGGTTTCTCCCCGGCGGCAAGGAGGAGATACCTGTTTTCCCCGGCGGTAAAACTGTGAATACCTGCCGTGCGACTGTTTTCCTCGTACCAGACGGCGAATTCGCCTTCATTCAGGGCGTCGAATTCCGCCGAGGGGATGGCAATAGTTGTGTAAGGGATTTCGCCGAGAACCAATCCTTTTTTCCGGGCCGGCCCCCCGGTCAGGGCGCACCCGGTCAAAGTGACGGCAGTGAGCAGGAGCAGAGTGATAACTGATAATTGTTTACGGCTCATACGGATTCTCCTTTCATTTTACATTGCGGCTGTATTGACGGCGGCGCCGGCCCGGCAGTTCCCGACTTTAACAATTTGTAACAATTGTTAACAGATAAACGGTAAGCACGATTGACAAGCTGGTTAGAATAAGATGGATGAGCGTGACCGGGCGACGGGCAAGGAAGTGGCAAACATATCCGGAAAGGGTTGGGCTGATGCATTTGGAAAAAGGTTTTACCCTGGCCAAGAAATATTATCCTCTCGTCCTGCTGGCAAGCGGAATCGACGTGCTGCAGTTGGGCGATATCCTGCGCCGGGCAAGGGGCGGGTTTCATATCAAGTTCACTATCCCGACGGCCGTTCCCAGTCTGACGCAGTTGCTGCCGGATGCGCAGCAGAGCGGGGGGATAGCGGTGCATCTGCCGGACGATTTCGCCGGCGGGGCGGCGCTGCTGGCTATTGCCCTCTTGCTGCTGGCACCTTACCTGAAAGGCGGTTTTCTGGGCTGCGTCCTGGCCGGACTCCGGGGTGAGAGCGTGGATACAGCCACGTTTGTCAGCAGCGCCGGGCGCTATTTCTGGCGTTTTGTTCAGGCGTTCCTGCTGACCGTAGTCGTGCTGCTGCTCGCAGCTCCCTTTCTCATTGTCCTGGCTCCGCTCGCCGTGCCGATTATTGCCATATTGCTGTTTTATCTTCTGTTCTGGGATTATGGCATCGTTGCCGGGGACGCCGGGATAATCGAGGCGGCGCAAGCTTCCTGGGCGATGGTCAGTGCCAACGCGAGCGAGGTTGTTTCTTTTGTTCTGCCGGTGCTGGGGCTGACCGCGTTTTCCAGTATCGCGGCCAATGCCCTCGCGGCGGCATCGCCGGTCACGGCCTTGCTGGCCGTTGGTGCCTATGGCTATCTGGGAACGGCCGTTGTCTTCGCGGTAATGTCGCTTTATCTGGACGTGGCGGGGCGGCGGTGAGTCGCTTAAGCCGATTGTGTAAGCCTGCGGGCTTTTTTTTATTGCACGGCCTGGCCCCGGCGGAAGTTGGACCGGCGGGAGCGAAAAAAAGGCAGCCTTCTGCCGGCCGGTTCGAGCCTTGCGGTCAGGAAACGGCCATTTCGGCGGACTGAATGAAACTGCCGGGGGAGACAAATACTTGTAGTACAGTCAAAGATCAGTAATAAGGAGAGCCGGGAATGGTCAGCAAACAAAGTATCTGGAGCAAGCTAGCCCAAATCGTGGCTTATCAAGAGCCGCCGCCCGTCCGACGCTTTATATTGGATGAGACGCCGGAAGAAAAGGCGGCGGCAGAAGGAGCGCCCCCGAGCCGGCCGGGGCAAGCGAAGCGGCGCCGGACTAAAAAGAAACCGCTGCCGGCGACGGCGGTCCGGGAGAAGAGAGGCCGGGAGAAAGGAAGCGAAGAGACGGAAAAAGCCGGGAAATTGCCGGATGAGGCAATTGCGGCCAATCTGGATACGAATCTGGCAATAATCCGTAACATCTTCCACATTCCCCGGAATAAAGATGCGGTCATCCGAGAATTCAGTTTCGCGCGGGAACCGGAAATACGCGCCGCCGCCGTGTTCATTGAAGGGATTTCCGACAAGCAAATTATCAACGAACATATTCTGGAGCCGCTGATGCGGCTGGCAAGCCGGGACGGCGGCGGTCCTTCCCGGACCGACCTGGCGGCGAAAGTGCTGTCCCGCTACCTGCCCAGCAATCAGGTGAAAAAAATCAATCGCTTTGCCGATGCCGCGGCGGAGATTATCGCCGGCTCGACGGTGCTCTTTTTTGACGGGGCAAGGGAGGCAATCAGCGCCGAGACGAAAGGGTTCGAGCACCGGACGGTGACGGATCCGAAGACGGAACAAGTCACGCAAGGGCCGCACCTCGCCTTCAACGAGGTGCTGAAAGTGAACACGGGTCTGGTGCGGGCGTTCCTGCGCTCGCCGGACCTGGTCACCGAATTCCCGGAACTGCCGAATACGGCACACGGGGACGTCGCAGTCATGTACATGAGAAATATCGCCAATCCCCGGCTCATCGCCGAGGTCAAACGGCGCTTAAACAGCATCAGCACCGATTATCTTTTCGACGTGGGGCGCCTGGAGCAATATCTCGAGGACCACCCTTACAGTCCGCTGCCCCAGATACTCCGGACGGAACGGCCGGACCGGACGGCCGGTTCGCTGCTGGAAGGAAGAGTGGCTATTCTGATTACCGGGAGTCCTTTTGCCCTGATTGCGCCGATAACGGTCTTTTCCCTGTTCCAGGCGGCCGAAGATATGTATCTGCGCTGGCCGGCGGCCTCATTCCTGCGCATCATCCGGCTGGCGGCCGCGTTCCTGTCACTGCTGCTGCCGGCCTTGTATGTTTCCATTGCGACTTTCCATCAGGAGATGGTGCCGACGGACCTGATGCTGGCCATCGCCGGGGCGCGGGAAAAGGTGCCGATTCCGACCTTCGTGGAAGTCATGCTGATGGAAGTGTCCTTCGAGCTGGTCCGGGAAGCCGGCATCCGGGTGCCGGGAGTTATCGGGGCGACTATCGGTATCGTCGGGACGCTGATATTGGGGCAGGCGGCAGTGGCGGCGAATGTGGTCAGCCCGCTGCTGATAATCATCGTGGCGGTGACGGGGCTGTCCTCCTTCGCCTTGCCGGACATATCAACTTCTTTCGCTTTCCGGCTTTATCGCTTCGGGTACATCTTGCTTGCCGCCGGTTTCGGTTTTTTCGGGGTGGCAGTCGGACTTTTCCTGCAAATGTGCCAAGCGGCCGGCCTTTACTCCTTCGGCGTTCCGATGCTGGCCCCGGTCGGGCCGCGCTTGGCCAAATCTTCCGACCTCATTCTGCGGGGCTTCGTCTGGCAGCAAGACCGGCGGCCGGATGAACTGCAGACCCGGGACAGCTGGCGGCAGCCGCGGCGCAGCCGCGGGTGGACAGAGAAATTCCGTCCGGCCGGCCGGCCGGGCGGGCAAGGAGGCGGCGACGATGCAGACTAAAGAGCGAATCGGTTACGCCGAAGCGGTAGCCTTGGTGGCGACAACGATAGCGTCAAAAGTCTACCTTTCTTATCCGACGGCAATTCAGCACATCGCCGGCAGCGCCGCCTGGCTGCTGGTCCTGCTGACGGCAGCCGTCGCCTGGGCCGGATTTCTGCTCGGAGCCATACTGCTGGAGCGGTTTCCGGGCAAGTCGCTCATCGGCATCGCCGAGGCGGCCGGAGGGCCGGTCACCGGAGTAATCACCGGTTCGATACTGACGGCCGGCATTTTGGTCATGATGGCAACATCGCTGCGGGAATTCGCAGAAAACATGATTATTACCGCTTTGCCGGAGACGCCGATCAGCGCTATCATCGGATTGTTCATGCTCAGCATTGCGATTGCCGTTTATCTGGGTCTGGAGATTATCGCCCGGACCTGCTATGTGAGTTTTCTGTTCACTTTAGGCGCTGTCCTGGCCATTGTATTTCTCAACATCGATAAATTCAACGTGAACTGGCTTTTCCCCCTCCTGGGCAAGGGAATGGATAAGATCTTGCCGGCGGCCCTGTACCGCTCCAGCGATTACTGGGAATTGCTGGTCCTCGCCCTGATCGCCCCGGCGATCAAGGAAACAGCGAGCATCCGGCGCATCGGGAGGAGCTGTCTGCTGATCTCGGCCGCCGTCTTTACGCTGGTAGCGCTGGCCAATAATTTGATTCTGTCCCCGGCGGTGGCGGAAGAACCTTATCTGCTGCTGTACGAACTGGCGCGTTCCGTTTATCTGGGACGGTTCGTCCAGAGAGTGGAGGCGATCTTCGTCCTCATCTGGGGAGTCGGCGCGCTGCAACGCCTCGCGGTGGGATTCTATCTCCTGGTTGCCGTCCCGGCGGAATCGCTCCGCCTGAAGGACTACCGGCCGTTCATCGCGCCGCTGGGAATTCTGCTGTTCGCGGTGACGTTTACCCCGGGAGGCGCGTCGACCCTTTTTTACCTGGAGAACCACGTCCTGAGGACAACGGCGTGGATACCGTATTTCCTCCTGCCGGGATTACTGCTACTGCTGGCAGCGGCACGGGGAAAGGGGGGGAAGAACGATGCCGTATCTTAATCGGTCTTTTCTGGCGTTTCTCCTCATCTGGCTCAGCCTGGCCGGGAGCGGCTGCTGGAGCCAGCTGGAGCCGGATAATTATGCGTATATCCTGGCTGTCGGAGTCGACCAGGGGGAGGAAAACCGCCTGAAAATCACTTATTTGATCGCCAACTCCAAAGAGATGGGGCGGGAAGGCGGCGACGCCGGCCAGAAGTCACTGGTGACGTCCGTCGAGTCGCCCAGCGTGTTCGCGACGCTGAACATGGTGAATACTTACGTCGGGCGGCGGCTGACGCTGATGCACGCGAAAATTATCATTTTCTCGGAGGAAGCGGCCCGGAGCGGATTGATGGGCTCATTTGTGGCGGCGATAGGGCAATACCGGGAAGTGCGGGGGACGATGTTCATCGGAGTGACGAAAGGGACGGCAGCGGACCGGATCGCCGATATCCTGCCGATTCTGGAAGCGAATCCGGCGAAATACATTGAATTGATTGCCGGCAGCGGAATTACTACCGGTTTTACCCCTCAGGCGGAGCATTTTGACACCATGTATATTGCTTTGAGCGCGGACGGAATTGAGCCGGTCACGATGCTCTTCGGTCCTTCCCGGGAGCCGGGGGAGGCGTCCCGGGGCGGGGACACAGCGGGGGAGAGAGAGATGAACGGCGGAGGGGAAGGAGAAAGGACTGCAGCGGATGAATTCCGGCCGGAAGGAGATTATACCGCCGGCACGCTGCCGCGGGAAGGAGGCGTCGATTTCGGGGCGATGGGCGCGGTTGCTTTTCGCGGCCCGGTAATGGTGGGCGAGATGACGGGGGATGAGACGATGGCCTGGGGAATGATCAACGGGAAATTTCGGCAGAGCATCATTTCCCTCCCGGACCCTCTGGCGGAAGGCGCCGTCCTGTCGGCGGCGGTATCGGAAGGGAGGAAGCCCCGAATCCGGGTCAGCCTGGTTGACGGCAAGCCGCGCATCGACGTCAAGATAACCCTGGAAGGCAATGTCCTCGGTATCCAGAGCCTGATTGATTATCAGCAGCCGGACAAACAATCGGTCCTGGAGGAAGCTTACAAGCGGAAAATTGAAAAGATGCTAAATAAAATTATCGAAAGAAGCCAGAAAGAATTCCGGAGCGATATCTTCGGCTTCGGACTGTACGCCCGGCGTCACTTTCTGACGCTGGACGCCTGGAAACAAGTCCGCTGGGAAGAGCTGTATCCGGAGGCGGAGATCAGCTTGACGGTGGAGTTCAAAATCCGGCACACAGGGATGTTTATCCGCATCGCGCCGATCGTCGATCCGGCCGCGGGTGTCGAGGAGGGGGACAATGAATGATTAACCCGACTATTGTCTTCGGCGTACCGATAATCGTCCTGTCGTTCCTGCGCCTGGTCAATTACGGCCGCTGGGCAGGGAGGAAAGGCAACCGGCGGGGGGCGGCAGGCATCTATGTGATCGCCGCGGTCTGCCTGCTCCTGCCGCTGCTGCTGATATGGAGCGACAGCCGTTAACCGGCCGCGCCGGTACATTGATTTCTGCCTGACATCTGCTAATCCGATAGTGCAATAAATAGCAGGACTGCTGCCGGCGATGATCAGCCCTACACTATAAATTTTGCGCGGGCAGGTGACAAAACGGCGGGCGACCGGCTATCTTAGGATTGGGAACAGATGCCGGCTGCGGCGGCACGAGGAGGTACAATGAGCAAAAAAGACTGGTATCAGATACCGCCCCGGGAAGCGGTGGAGGCAATCGGCAGCCATCTGGAAAAAGGCCTGAGCAAGGAAGAAGCGGCAAGGCGGCTGGCGGAAAGCGGGCCGAACGAACTGGCCGGCCGGGCGCCGCCGAGTTTCTGGCGGCTGATCTTAAAACAGCTCAATGATTATCTGGTCTGGGTGCTGCTGGCGGCAACCCTGGTTTCGGCCGGGCTCGGCGAGTGGGTGGACGCCGCCGTTATCATTTTGATTGTCAGCATCAACGCGGTGCTGGGAGTCGTCCAGGAAACCAAGGCGGAAAAAGCGCTGGAAGCGCTGCAGAAAATGGCGGCGCCGCTGGCCCGGGTTATCCGCGGCGGGGAATTCGGCGCAATACCGGGCCGGGAACTGGTGCCGGGAGATATTGTATTGCTGGAGGCAGGCGATTATGTGCCGGCCGATCTGCGGTTGCTGGAAAGCGTCAATCTGCGCATCGGGGAGGCCGCCCTGACCGGGGAATCGGTACCGGCGGAAAAGCGGGCCGAGACGGTGTTCAGCGGTACCGTGCCTCTGGGGAACCGGGAGAATACGGCCTATATGAACACGGTAGTCACTTACGGGCGGGGGACGGGCGTCGTTATCTCCACCGGCATGAACACGGAAATCGGACTGATCGCCGAGATGCTCCGCTCTTACGACGAGGGAGAGACGCCGCTGCAGAAGAAGCTGGCCGGGTTGGGCAGATTCCTCGGGGCGGCCGTCCTGGTCATCTGCCTGATTGTATTCATCGCCGGACTGGCGCGGGGCGAGGAAAAGATGGGAATGTTCCTGACGGCCGTCAGTCTGGCAGTTGCGGCCATTCCGGAAGGACTGCCGGCCATCGTGACCATCGTCCTGGCGTTGGGAATGCAGAGAATGGTGTCCCGGCACGCCATTATGAAACGGCTGCACGCGGTGGAAACGCTGGGCTCCACCACCGTCATCTGCTCCGACAAGACCGGAACGCTGACTCAGAACAAAATGATGGTCACCCGCCTGTTCACCTTTGGCCGGGAACTGGCAGTGAGCGGCGAGGGATACAATCCGCAGGGCAGTTTTACGGTCAGCCGCGAGAGAATCAACCCGGCCAATTACCCGGATGTGCTTTCCCTTTTGCAGTGCGGCGTCCTCTGTAACGACGCCAGGCTGGAACAGAGCGGCGAAGGTCCCGGCAAAGGGGAACAGTGGCGGATTGTCGGCGACCCGACGGAAGGGGCCCTGATTACGGCCGGCGCCAAAGCCGGGATGAACCGGGCGGAGAGCAACGCGCAATATCCGCGCCGGGCGGAAATCCCCTTCGATTCGGAGCGGAAGCGGATGGCCACCCTCCACGCCCGGCCGGACAACCCGGGTTATTACGTCTTTGTAAAAGGCGCGCCGGATATCATGCTGTCGCTATGCACCAACGGGCTGGAAAACGGCAAAGTGCGCCTGCTGACGGAAGAGGACCGGGCGGCCGTCCTGGCGGCCAACGGCGCCATGGCGAACCGGGCGCTGCGCGTCCTTGGCTTCGCCTACCGGGAAATGACCGAGCTGCCGGAAAAGATTACGCCGGAGACGGTGGAAAGGGAACTGACTTTCATCGGTTTGATGGGAATGATTGACCCGGCCCGGCCGGAAGCAGCCGGGGCAGTGAAAAAGTGCCGGCAGGCGGGCATCCGGCCGGTGATGATCACGGGCGACTACCGGGAAACGGCCGTCGCCATCGCGAAAGAGCTGGGGTTGCTGCGGCCGGAGCAGGGAGTGCTGGACGGAGAACAGATTGAGAAAATGTCGGACGGGGAACTGCGGGAAGCGGTCCGGGACACGGATGTCTACGCCCGGGTTTCGCCGGAGCATAAAGTGCGGATTGTGGAAGCGATCAAAGCGCACGGCCATATCGCGGCGATGACCGGTGACGGGGTGAATGACGCGCCGGCCCTGAAGAGGGCCGATATCGGGATTGCGATGGGGATAACGGGCACGGATGTGGCGAAAGAGACGGCGGATATGGTATTGACGGACGACAATTTTGCCAGTATCGTCTCGGCGGTGGAGGAAGGGCGCATCATTTACGCCAATATCCGTAAATTCATCTATTATCTGCTGTCTTGCAATATCGGCGAGGTGCTCATTATCTTCCTCGCCATTGTCGCCAATCTCCCCGTCCCGCTGGTGCCGGTCCAGTTATTGTGGACTAATTTGCTGACGGATGCTTTCCCGGCCCTGGCCTTGGGAATGGAAAAAGGGGAAGCGGACGTGATGGACAAACCGCCGCGTCAGCCGGCGGCGCCGGTCATTGACCGGACAGCGGCGCGGGATATCACTCTGCAGAGCATTGTCATCGCCGGGGCGACATTGGGCGCGTATCTGTACGGGTTGCGCTGGTACGGGCAGACCGGCGCGGGCCTCGCGGCGGCCAGGACGATGGCTTTCTTTACCTTGACGACGGCGGAACTGCTCCGGGCTTATGCCAACCGCTCGGAGCGATATACGGCCCTGCAAATGGGTATCTTCGGCAACCGTTATCTGAATGCCGGAGTGGGGCTGTCGTTTCTGCTGATTGCGGCCAGTTACATTTTTTCGCCCCTGCGTCTGGCGCTCCGGCTGACGGCGTTGGATCTGGCGAATCTGGAAGTGATCATTGCGTTCGGTTTCCTGCCTTTTGTGATAACGGAGCTGCGGAAACTGCTGTCAAGGGGAGGATGAAGCAGTCAGTAAGACCGGGCCAGGCCGGCCCGGTCTTACGTTTGGCGCTGGCCGTCGCCAGGGGAGTTCTCCGCCGGAGCAGCCGGAAAATCGCAAAAGCCGGGGCAGGATTGCCGCGAACGGCCGCGAATTCTTGCAAAGGAGTGGTTATGTTTACTACATGGATGGGTGGGGAGAAGATGCGGTGTGGTTTTGGCTTGACCCGTTCCATAATGCTGCTGGTGATCTTGGTGCTGCTGACGGGATTGGCCTTTGGGTGCAGCCCCGGCTCGGTCCCGGCCGGGACACCGGGCGGCGGGGATGAGACGGGAGGTGACACGGACGGAGGCGAGGGTCCGGCGGCGCCGCCGGAGATTGATTTGGCGATAGTCAAGCCGAATGAAATCGGGATGATTCCCATCTTGATGTACCATGAGATCGGGAAGGAAGAAAAGGATTGGGAGAGGACGGCGGCTAATTTCCGCCGGGACCTGCAGCGCCTGTACGACGAAGGTTACCGTCTTCTCAGCCTGAACGACCTGTTGCAAAACAATATCACCACCCCGGCAGGCTGCACGCCGGTAGTACTCACCTTTGACGACGGCACGGCCGGTCAGATGCGCTATTTTGTCCAGCCGGACGGGCCGCCGGTGCTCGATCCGGACTGCGCCGTGGGGATTCTGCTGGACTTAGCGGCGGAGCAGCCGGATTTCGGCCTTGCCGGGACGTTCTATATTTATTACCCGCGCCCTTTCCGGCAGAAAGAGACGATGGAGATGAAACTGCGGGAGTTGGTCCGGCTTGGGTTTGAAATCGGCAACCACACCAACGGGCATGAAAACCTGGCCAAGGTGCCGCCGGAGCGCATCCGAGAGGAACTGGCCAAGATGGCCGGAACGACGGCGGAGATAGTACCCGGTTACCGGGTGAAGACGCTGGCTTTGCCTTACGGCGGGAATCCGCGGAGCGAATGGCGGGAATTGCTGGCGGCCGGCGAATACGGCGGGGCGGAGTATCAGAACGATGCCGTACTTCTGGTCGGGGCAAACCCGGCGCCGGGACCGAATCATAAGCAATTCGACCCGCTCCGCCTGCCCCGGATTCAGGCTACCCAGAAGGAACTGGACCACTGGCTGGAATATCTCGCGGCACATCCGGAGAAAAGATATATCAGCGACGGAGACCCGGCAATTGTGACCGTCCCGGCCGCGGCGGCCGACGCCGTCCGGCTGGAGTCGCTGGATGAGAAGACACTCCGGCAATATTGAGGAAAATGATAATCAGAATAGAGTAACGGGAAAGCAGGGCGGCAGGGAACCCTGCTTTTTTCCCGCGGAAATAGCGGTAAACTGACAAAAGAAAAGCTTGGCGATCTCGCAGTTCCGAAAGAGCGGTGTTCCCGCCGGATGAAGGAAGCTGCCGGAAAGGGGAGAAAAGACTGTCAGATGAGCCGTCAGGCTGCGGAAGTGGCGATGCGCAGCGGGAGATTGGGAGGTTTGGACCGCAGGCTGGCCGGGATACAGACAGTGCGTCCGCTGCGGGCGGACGGGAGGAAGGATACGGAGCGGGAGATTGCCATGTCGCTTTGTCTGACTCTCCGCAAAGAGCATCCTGCTTCGTATTCTTGCGCCCTGCCCGGCTCTTGTCGTAATCCGGGCCTGTTCTTGTACCCGCAGCGCCAGGCTTGTGTCCTTACGAGGAGCCGGTGTTTCCCCGGCGATTGGGCAATCTCGCCGTAAGGTGCATGTTATGACGAAGGGATATTTCGTCTAGATTTTGACGAACAAACGCTGATATCGGAAAGGCTGTTATGGGGGAGAAGCAGATAATAGCCGGGTCAAGGCGGGCATGACTGACTTGATGGAGCCGGTGAATAAGAAATGGCGGGACTTGTACTATGAATTGTGATAAGGCAGGAGATTGCCGCGTCGCCGCCCGCGGCAAATGGCGATTCGGTGCTATCGGTTATGAAGGCGTGGATACGCCGGGAATCTTATTCTCGCCGGCCGAAAGAGGAAAATGGCTGCGCGGGCGGAGAATAATACCGGGAAAGCGGAGCCGGTTCGTGTTTTGTCACTGGCCGCATTGGACGTCGGCCAGAAGGGGAAAATAACGGCAGTGCCGGCAGGTGACAATCCAACGGACGGGCAAACTGCCGCTTTGGGAGTTTTTCCGGACCTGACGGTCTGTTTGCGGCAAAAAATATCCGGCTTTCGTGTTTCAGGCCAGCTTCACCAAAATCGCGGTGGGTGGCGGCATTGCGTCAGTCGTTCCGGTTGAGCCGGGAGCGGAGGGAAAAGAGCCGGCAAGAAGAATAGGAGGCAGATCCGATGCGAAAGGAAACGTTGCAAATCAGCGGGATGACCTGTGCCGCCTGCGCCAGCGCGGTGGAACGGGCCGTGCAGAAAGTGGACGGGGTAAAGGAAGTCAGTGTCAATTTGGCGACGGAGAAGATGACGGTGGATTACGATCCGGCGGCGGCAACGACGGAGGCGATTAAGGCGGCGGTGCAGAAGGCCGGATATGAAGCGAGAGAAGATGGCAATACCAAGGAAGCGACATTCCCCATCGAAGGGATGACGTGAGCATCCTGCGTGAGCGCGGTTGATCGGGCGATCAACAAATTGGACGGTGTCATCCGGGTGAATGTCAATCTGGCCACGGCGAAGGCGACCGTCGTTTACGACGCGAATCAAGTCAGGCTGTCGGAAATCAAGGCGGCGGTAAAAAAAGCGGGCTACACAGCCCTTGAGGCGGAAATGGACGAAAAGGCAGACGCGGACAGGCTGCACAAGGAAAGGGAAATCATGAGCCTCCGTCGGCGCTTCGTGACAGCGGCGGTATTTACCGTGCCGCTCCTGTATATCGCGATGGGCCACATGGTGGGGCTGGCGCTGCCGCCGCAGCTGCATCCGGAGCATAATGCATTAACCTTCGCCTTAGCGCAGATAGGATTAACGGTGCCTATCTTGCTGGCCGGCCACCGGTTTTACACCGTGGGGTTTACGGCGCTGCTGCGGCGGAGCCCGAATATGGATTCCCTCGTCGCTATGGGGACGGCGGCCGCTTTTATTTACGGGGTGTTCGCCGTTTACCGGATTGCGCAGGGGGATACGATGTATGTCCACGATCTCTATTTTGAGTCGGCCGGCGTCATCATCACCTTGATTATGCTGGGCAAGTACCTGGAGGCGGTCAGCAAGGGCAAGACGTCGGAAGCCATTAAAAAGTTGATGGGGCTGGCGCCGAAGACGGCAATCATTTTCCGGGACGGCAGAGAAGTGGAAGTGCCGGTTGAAGAAGTCGAGACGGGCGATATCGTCGTAGTGAAACCGGGAGCGAAAATTCCGGTGGACGGCGAAGTGACGGATGGTCACACATCTGTCGACGAATCGATGCTGACGGGAGAAAGTATCCCGGTGGAAAAGACGCCGGGCGACAAAGTCGTTGGCGGGAGCATCAACAAATTCGGTTCAATCCGGTTCCGGACGACGCGGGTTGGGAGCGACACGGCTTTGGCGCAAATCATCAAACTGGTGGAAGACGCTCAGGGTTCGAAAGCGCCCATTGCTCAGATGGCGGACGTGGTTGCCGCATATTTTGTCCCGACGGTGTTTGCGATTGCTGTTTTGGCCGCGACGATTTGGTATCTGGCCGGCGCCGGGGCAACATTTGCCCTGACGACGTTTATCACTGTGCTCGTCATCGCCTGTCCTTGTGCCCTGGGCCTGGCGACGCCGACGGCAATCATGGTCGGCACCGGAAAAGGGGCGGAATACGGCGTGCTGATTAAGGGCGGCGAGGCGCTGGAGTCGGCGCATAAAATTGAAACAGTCATTTTCGATAAGACCGGAACTATCACTGAAGGGCAACCGGTAGTGACGGATATTATTACGGTCGGTCCGGTAGAGCGGGAGCGTCTGCTGCAAATCGCCGCCTCGGCCGAAAAAGGGTCGGAGCATCCGCTCGGGGAAGCTATCGTCCGGAGCAGCGAGGCGGAAAAATTGGAACTTTTACCGGTGGAGGAGTTTGCGGCTGTGCCGGGCCACGGCATCGACGCGACCATCGGCGGAAGCAAGGTTTTGCTGGGCAACCGGAAGCTGATGGCGGACCGGGGCATTACCCTCGCGGACCTGGAAGGGGAAGCCGAACGGCTGGCGGCAGAAGGCAAGACGCCAATGTACGCGGCCATCGACGGCCAGCCGGCCGGCGTGATTGCCGTGGCCGACGTGGTAAAAGAGAATAGCCGCCGGGCGATCGAAAAACTGCATGCCATGGGCATCGAGGTCGGGATGATCACGGGCGACAACCGCCGGACGGCGGAAGCAATAGCCCGCCAGGTAGGTATCGACCGGGTGCTGGCGGATGTCCTCCCCCAGGACAAGGCGAATGAGATCAAAAAAATTCAGGCGGAAGGCCGGAAAGTGGCGATGGTCGGGGACGGTATCAATGACGCCCCGGCGCTGGCCCAGGCCGATATCGGGATTGCCATCGGTTCGGGAACGGATGTGGCCATGGAATCGGCGGATATTGTCTTGATGCGGAGCGATCTGCTGGACGTGCCGACGGCTATCCAACTGAGCAAGAGTACTATCCGGAATATCCGGCAGAATTTGTTCTGGGCTTTCGCGTACAATACGGCGGGCATTCCTCTCGCGGCCGGATTGTTTTTTGCCTTTGGCGGACCGCGCCTGAATCCGATGTTCGCGGCGGCGGCAATGTCGCTGAGTTCGGTGTCGGTGGTGAGCAACGCCTTGCGCCTGCGAGGATTTAAACCTTATCGATAAGATATTCGGGCAGGAGGCGGCCGCCGGCGCGGCTGCTTCTTGGTGTTATCGGGAAAACCGGCATTTTCGGGTAAAGATTATTTTACTTGTCTTTAATTGATTTTTTACCGTAATAGTATATATTATGGTTAAAAGGCGGACAGGAGCTCGGTCCGGTCCGGGGAAAAAGGCAGAGGAAAGAGCGGAGGTGCTGGTTATGGAGGAAGAACACCGGGAAGTAAAAGCGGAAGCGGACGGCAGGGAAATGCTTTGGCCGGAAGGGGAAACGGCGGACGGGGCAGATGCAATCGGCAGTTCGGAAGTTGCCGCGGCCGCGGAAGACAGCGGCAGGGAAAACGAAGAATCCCATCTGCTGAAGAGGCCCGGATGGCTGAGAGCGGTCGCCGCTTATCTGATAGTCGCGCTGCTGGGGGGAGCCGGCGGCGGTTTCCTGGTCTGGAAAGCAACGGCGCCTTACCGGGCGCCGCAGAATAAGCTGCCGCTGACGGCGCAATCAGTACTCGACCTGAGCCCGGAGGACGGTTGGGCGGACTCGGAGGCGAACACGATCGCCGTTGTTGACGCGGCGCTCCCGAGCGTCGTTCTCATTAAGGTTTCCGGAGTCAGAAGGACGTTCAATTTCAACATTCCCATCCAGGGGGTGGGTTCGGGATTTGTTTACGACCGGGAAGGACATATTATTACCAACAATCATGTTGTTGCGGGGAATGAGAATATCACGGTCATTTTCCCGGACGGCAGCGAGTTTTCCGCCCGAATCGTCGGCACCGACCGGTTGTCCGACTTGGCCGTGCTGAAAATCGACCGGCTGCCGGTCGGAGTGGAGCCTCTTCCGTTGGCCGACTCGGAGAAAATAAGAATCGGCCAGAAAGCAATCGCTATCGGCAGTCCCCTGGGCAGCGATGACAGCGGCATGGGTCTGAACCGGAAACCTTCCGTCACCCAGGGTATCGTCAGCGCGACCGACCGGGTGATGCCGGTGCTGAGCGAGAATAGGCCCAATACTAAGGAATTCGAGATTGAAGATCTGGTGCAGACGGATGCGGCCATCAATCCGGGCAACAGCGGCGGCCCGCTGCTGAATTCCCGGGGCGAGGTCATCGGCGTCAATACGGCAATTATCGCTACTGCCGAGGGTATCGGTTTCGCTATCCCGGCCAACACGGTGCGGACGGTTGCCGTCACTCTCATCAGTGAGGGGGAAATGCAGCGGCCATATCTGGGCATCACCTTCGTCGATTTGTCGGAAAGCGAAAATATGATTGGTGAAAAAATCGATGTGCCGGGCGGGAGAGGCGTTCTGGTCACGGCAGTAGAGGAAGATTCCCCGGCCGGTAAGGCCGGCCTGCGCGGGATAACGCAGCGGCAGACGAATTACGGGTATGTGCTGATCGATCTTGGTGATGTGATCACCGCCATTAACGCCACTCCGGTCGACGGGAAGAACTTGTCGGCCGAGCTTCTGAAATATAAGCCGGGCGACAACGTGACACTAACCGTTTACCGGGACGGAGAGAAAAAGGAGATAGCCGCCCGGCTAGGGTCCAGATAGGTGCCGGCTGAGGCCGGAACAAGCAGCGGAAATTGCGAATAAAGGCAATGCCAAAAGTCAGGGGCAAGCCAGACGGCAGCCCCTGACTTGTTATTGGCGGGAATATTCAGCCGCCCGCCGGCGGCGCAACGCTTTAATCTGCCGCCGGGATGGGTTTATTATGAGCGATTGAGGGGGAATATTCTAAGAGGAGGGGTGAAAATGGCATTGAGCGGAGAAGAAAAGGTCAATCTGAAGGAAGAATTAGCGGCGATCCGGGCGGCGCAGACCAGACTCGCCGGGGTAATTAGCACTACCCGGCTGCTTTACAGTCGGGCTTACAGCGAAGAGGCGGGAAATTCCGTTTATCTGAAGCCGGAGAATTTGCAGGCGACCGGGTCGTTTAAAATCAGGGGGGCCTACAATAAGATTGCGCAGATTGCCGCTGATGGGAAGAAAAAAGGCCTGATCGCCGCCTCAGCCGGCAATCATGCCCAGGGAGTAGCGTACGCGGCGCAGACATTGGGGGCGAAGGCAACCATTGTGATGCCGAAGCGGACGCCGCTGATCAAGGTGGAAGCGACCCGCGGTTACGGGGCGGGGGTTATTCTGGCCGGAGATGATTATGACGAAGCGTATGAAGTGGCCCGCAATCTGGAAGATGAGCGCGGTTATATCTTTATTCATCCTTTCAACGATTGGGATATTATTGCCGGGCAGGGAACGATCGGCCTGGAAATTATTGCGGAAAGACCCGACGCAGATTATATTCTGGTGCCGGTAGGAGGCGGCGGACTGATCAGCGGAATTGCCGTGGCCGCGAAAGCGCTCCGGCCGGCAATAAAAATTATCGGTATCGAACCGGAAGGCGCAAGTTCCATGCAGATGTCACTGCGAGCGGGTGCCCCCACCCGGCTGGAAAGAATGGATACAATTGCCGACGGGGTTGCGGTAAGAAAACCGGGGGAAATCCCTTTTTCCATCGTCCGGCAGCTGGCGGACGAGATAATCACGGTTCCTGACAGCGAGTTGACGGATGCCTTCCTGCTGCTGCTGGAAAGACACAAACTTCTCGCCGAAAGCTCCGGACTGCTGCCTCTGGCGGCTCTTTCCCGTCTGCCGGCGGCAGGGAAGAAAGTCGTTTGTGTTATCAGCGGCGGGAATATTGATGTGATGACTATGGCGGCGATGCTCCGTCTCGGACTCGCCAACCGCGGGAGGATGTTTTGTTTCTCGGTGGAACTGCGGGATATTCCCGGCGAGCTGCTCAAAATATCCCATCTTCTGGCGGGGCAAAATGCCAATATTCTCAAAATTGACCATGATCAATTCAAGGCGCTTGACCGCTTTCGAAAAGTGCGCGTGGAAGTGACGGTGGAGACGAACGGCGCGGACCATGTTCAGCAAATCAGTGCGATCTTGCGGCAGGAAGGGTACGAGGCAGTGAAAGTGTATTAGTCCGACATTGGATGCGGAATTAAGGGTGCAGTCAGAAGACGGTGAGGGCCTCCGGCCGCCTGATTGTCCCATGCCGGCGACCGGAATGGCAGCCGACGCCGCGCAGGGCGGAGAGAGGCCGCGAAAGAATTCACGCGGTTGCCGTAGATGTGTTTAAACAATGAAGGTATGCCTGGGAAGGTGATAATTGAATAAATTTGACATTGACCTTCTTTGACCTATGAGGTAAATTATAACTGGAAAGAATAAAAAGCGAAAGCAAAGGAGGCAATGCCATGTTTGGATTGGTACCGTTCAGAAGTAGCCAGCCGCTGCGTTATGGAAGCTCGTTCACAATATTATTGCGGGAAATGGAGGAGATGCTCGACCGGAGTTTCTCCGGCTCGCTGCCGACCGTTTCGAACGAGGGATTCTTCGCCCAGCCGGTCCGGGCCGATGTGCGGGAGACAGAAAGCGAATACATCCTGGAGGCTGATCTGCCCGGCTTTGATAAGGACGAAATCAACGTCGAAATCAGTGACGGCTGCCTGAGCATCAAGGCGGAACGGAAAGAGGAAATCAGCGAGGAAAACAAGGAGTACATTCGTCGGGAGCGGAAATACAAAAGCGCCATGCGATCCTTCTATATCGATGACATCGATCAGGCTAAGGTCAAGGCAACCCACAACAACGGGGTACTTAAGTTGGTGCTGCCGAAACTGGCGAAAGGCAGCAGCGCCAAGCGCATCGCCATCGAATAAAGAGGAGAGGTGAGAACCTCTCCTCTTTAATACTGGGGGTGCAGTTTGGCAGCGGCCAGGGCAAGGGTGATTAGGAAGACATGGTAAGTTTCGAGATAGTCTTTGCCGGTGTATTCGAGTCGCCGCGGGCCGGTCCGCTGCATGCCGGGTATTAGTTGCGCCTGGTCGGCCATGGCCGTAGCGGTCAGTTCGATTTCGACGGTGACGGGATTGACAAGTACGAGGGGCTTGATTTCCTTCACTTTGGTCAGGGCTTCGGCGGCTTCTTTGCGAATCATTTTCCGGGTCAGGGAAGGATGGAGACAGGCCGCGGCGTAACGCCCGACGCCTTGCTTGACTTCGACGGTGGAGATGCCGGGAATCAGAGCTTTCGCTTCCGCGGCGGTCGCGGCGTCGCCCGTGACCAGAACAAGGGGAACGCCGTAATAGCCGGCAACGGCGGCGTTGGCTCCCGTTTCGCCGAATTCCGACCCGTTGAATTTCACCCAATGCAGTTCCTTGGGGTAATAAGTGTGATCCATGATGGCGGAGGCTGTGCCTGATTTGCCGTGATAGCCGATGAACATGCAAGCGTCGAAGGAAGCATCGAGGCCTTGGACCATGGACATGGGCTTGGAGCCGCCGCTGATCAGGACCGCCTGGGGGTTAAGGTCTTCAAGAATGATGTTGCGCATGGTGCTGTGGGAATCGTTAACGAGGATTTCTGTCGCTCCCGCTGCGAGGGCTCCTTCTACGGCAGCATTGACGTCGGCCGTCATCAGTTTTCTGGCTTCCGTGAAGCCGGCCGCCGTGGCGAGAGTCTGGTCAGGGTTAATCACACCGCTGATGCCTTCCATATCGGCAGAAATGAACACCTTCACGCGTTTTCCTCCGTTTCGTTTTGGCGTTACGGTCGTCGTACCGAACAGTAATTATACTTTTCGCCGCCGCCGTCGGCAATCCTGCCGGGCGGCGGCGTTCTATTCCCTCAGACTGGTCATAAGAATATTCAGAGAACGTTGTCGGGGCCGTCCGGATAAGGCCGCCGGCGGGACGGAGGTGTTCAATATTAATGGAGTCTTCGGTTTTCTTATTATTTTCAGTCTGATGGTCGCCATTGTTAACGGGCGCCTGGAGATGATTACGACGGAAGCGGCGGCGGCAGCCGGGCAGGGGGTAAAAGTCGTCTGCGATCTGGCGGGAATAATTATTCTCTGGCTGGGTATCGCAAAGATTGCCGAAAGGTCGGGTCTGCTTGCCGCCGTCACCCGCTTACTGTCGCCGGCTGTCCGGCTTTTTTTCCCCGGTGTTCCGCCCGGCCACCCGGCACTGGGGGCGATTCTGCTCAATCTGAGCGCCAACCTGTTCGGTTTCGGCAGCGCGGCAACCCCTTTGGGCTTAAAAGCGATGGGGGAACTGCAGAAGTTGAACCGTTCGGAGCGGGCCAGTGCCGCCATGTGCACATTGCTTGCCATCAACACGTCGAGTATAACACTCATTCCAAGTACGGTCATTGCTTTGCGGGTGAGCGCCGGCTCAGTTCACCCGGCGGAGATATTGGGGCCAACCATTTTTGCCACCGGTGTTTCCACATTTACCGCGCTGCTGCTTGATTATCTTTTCCAGCTCAGCAGCCGCCGCCGGGAGGGACGGTAATGCTGCTGAGAATGGTGAGCGCGGCCGGAGTCTGGTTCGTTCCGCTGCTGCTCCTGGCCGTTTTTTTGGCGGGGGTAGGCAAGCGGGTGCCTTTGTATGAGACCTTCATCGAAGGGGCGGGGGAAGGCTTTCCGGTTGCTGTCCGCCTGTTGCCGAACCTCATCGGCATCTTCCTCGCGATTTACCTTTTCCGCGCATCCGGCGCCCTGGAAATGTTGCTCGGACCGTTGCAGCCTTGGCTGGCGCGGACTGGCGTCCCGACGGAAGTCGTTCCGTTGATGGTTGTGCGTCCTCTGTCCGGTTCGGCCGCGCTGGGTCTGACGTCCGAAATAATAACCCGCTACGGTCCCGATTCGTTCATTGGACGTCTTGCCTGCACCCTGAATGGAAGCAGCGATACAACGTTTTATATTATCGCCGTCTATTACGCCGCCGTAGGAGTGAAGGATCCGCGCTATTCTCTGCCGGTCGGCCTGCTAGCCAACCTAGCCGGCTTTGCCGCGGCCGTCTATATTTGCCGGGTTGTTTTCTTATGACGGTAATAATGGGGCGTAGTGCCGGATTATGCTGCGATTATGTCCAGGCCAACCGGGTAAAATAAAACGGGGCAGTATTGCTCTGCCCCGAATCTGACAATTGCCGGGCAACGGTTCAGACTAGCTTCACCTGGTGATACACTTTTTTCCCTTTCCGGAGGAGAAGCTTGCCTTCGACGAAAGCGGCGCTGGTGATAATGAGGTCGGTATTGTCAACCCGTTTTTCACCCAAATAGATGCCGCCCTGATCGATGAGGCGGCGTCCTTCGCCGCGGGAAGCGGCGAGGCCGGTCTCGGTCAGCAAGGTGAGAATATCGACACCGGCGGTAAACCGGGCGGCATCTATGTCCGTCGCCGGAATATGCTCGGAGTCGGCAGCGTCACCGAAAAGAGCGCGGGCTGCGTCCCGGGCTTTGGCCGCTTCCGCTGTTCCGTGAACAAGATTCGTTACCTCGTAAGCGAGGGTTTCTTTCGCCCGGTTAATCTCCGAACCGGGCAAGGCACCAAGACGCCTTACCTCCTCCATTGGCAGGAAGGTAAGCAAGGCCAGGCATTTCTCCACATCCTGATCGTCGACATTCCGCCAATATTGATAAAATTCATACGGAGATGTCTTCTCCGGATCAAGCCATAAAGCTCCCGCTTCCGTCTTGCCCATTTTTTTGCCTTCACTTGTGGTCAGAAGGGTGAAGGTAAGGCCATAAGCCGATTTATTCTCCGCCTTGCGAATCAGTTCCACTCCGGCGATGATATTGGCCCATTGGTCGCTGCCGCCAAGCTGCATGACACAGTCGTAATTACGGAAAAGTTCAAGAAAATCATAAGCTTGCATGAGCATGTAATTGAATTCGAGGAAGGAAAGGCCTCTCTCCAGACGGGTTCGGAAACATTCGGCCGTGAGCATACGGTTGACGGAGAAATGAATACCCACATTGCGCAGGAACTCGACGTAATTCAGATTCAGAAGCCAATCAGCGTTATTGACCATGATCGCTTTGCCGTCGCTGAAATCGAGGAAGCGCTCAAACTGTTTCTGAAAAACCCGGGCATTGGCGGCAATCTGATCCCGGGTCATCATTTTCCGCATGTCGGTCTTCCCGGTCGGGTCGCCGACCATCGTCGTGCCGCCGCCCAAAAGAGCGATCGGCCGGTGGCCGGCCCGTTGCATATGAGCCATGACCATGACCTGAATGAAATGACCGACATGCAGACTATCCGCAGTCGGGTCGAAGCCGATATAAAAAGTGACGGATTCCCGGCCGAGGAGTTCTCTGATCTCAGATTCATCCGTAGCCTGCTCGATAAAACCCCGCTCTTGCAGGATGTCATAAATATTAGCCATTTTATCCCTCCTTAAGATTAAAAATAATAAGGCCTTCCATCGCTATAAGGACGGAAGGCCCGTGGTACCACCTTACTTTGCACCCGGGAGGGTGCCTCTCAGCCGCGATAACGGGCGGCGGCCGCAATGTTTGTCATTGTAACTCCGGACTGTAATTTGCGGCTTTATGTGCTGCGGGCTTCGCATCTACCAGCCCGCTTTCTGAAATGTAACCATAAAGCGCTACTATATCGTTCATCGTTAGTCTTTGTTATTTCTAAATATCTTAATACACATGCGACTGCCTTGTCAAGGGGGATTTTCGTACCGGTCGTGTCAACCTCTTGTAGGACATTTTATGGAGCCCATCCTTTTTGAACCTATCTCCAGAGCAGCCTTGCCGCTTTGAAGTCCTCTCAAGAAACGGAGCAACGGTACTGCTTTACCGCGATTAAGAAGGGTGACATTGTCAAAGTGTTCTTTCGCTGTTTGGGTAAAGCTTCTCCGGGCCCGCTTTTATCCGCCTTTCTTTAGTTTGTACGGAGATACAATCTGCTTCAAATGCTTGGCTTCAATCCGGCCGCCACTGCTTTTGTTAGCCCGCAGCTCCGCCATCACCCGCAAGTTTGCCCGGCTCCAACTCATGGGACGACTGTTTAACCGTTTTGACAATTCATGGCTGACATGCCCTTCGGTGCAATTACCGCTGCACGGCTCTTACTTGTAGATGGCAATCCCGGACCGGTTTCTTTCTATGCAGCGGCGAAATTCCCGAGCACGCTTCTTTTCTATCTTACCAAACTATCCGAAATTATAGCCCACTTTCCTCACTCACTTGCGGCAAAGAGCGGATAAATGCTATAATTGGAGATAAAATGGTTTTAGCGCTGCTGTTTTGGCGGCCGGAGAGAAGGTGGCACGATTGTCGCAGGAGATAATCCGCAATTTTTCCATTGTCGCGCATATTGATCACGGCAAATCCACATTGGCAGACCGTCTGCTTGAATTCACCGAAACATTGTCGTCCCGGCAAATGGAGGCGCAGGTGCTGGACCGGATGGATATTGAGCGGGAGAGGGGCATCACGATCAAAGCGCAGGCGGTGCGCTTGCAATATAAGGCCAAAGATGGAAAAGAGTATATCCTGAATTTAATTGATACACCGGGCCATGTGGATTTTACTTATGAAGTTTCCCGCAGTCTGGCAGCCTGTGACGGCGCTTTGCTCGTTATTGACGCAGTCCAGGGGATTGAAGCACAGACGCTGGCGAACGTTTATCTCGCGTTGGAGCATAATTTAGAGATTGTGCCGGTTATTAATAAAATTGATCTGCCTAACGCCGACCCGGACCGGGTCAGGCGGGAAATCGAAGAGAATATTGGCCTTGACGGCAGCGAGGCTCTTCTGGTATCGGCCAAAACGGGTGAGGGCATCGAAGCCGCCCTTGAGGCGGTCGTTAAACGAATTCCTCCGCCTGGCGGTGATCCGGAAAAACCGCTCCAGGCGCTGATTTTCGATTCCGTATTTGATCCTTATAAAGGAGTCATCGCGTTTATCCGGGTGGTAAACGGTGCACTGCGCCCGGGGATGCGTATCCGGATGATGGCGACGGGCAAGGAATTCGGCGTTAATGAAGTGGGTGTTTTCGCGCCTGATTTGCGTCCGGTGGAGATGCTGGCGGCCGGCGAGGTCGGGTATATCGCGGCCAGTATGAAAAATGTGAAAGACACACAGGTAGGAGACACCGTCACCAACGCCGACAATCCGGCGTCTGAGCCGTTGCCCGGCTACCGCAAGGTCATTTCGATGGTTTACTGCGGGATGTATCCGGCGGAAAGCAGTGATTACGACAATCTGCGGGAAGATTTGGAGAAGTTGAAATTGAACGATGCCTCCCTGGTTTTTGAGCCGGAGACATCGGTTGCCCTCGGTTTCGGGTTCCGCTGTGGATTTCTGGGGTTGCTGCACATGGAAATCGTCCAGGAGCGTCTGGAAAGAGAGTACGATCTGAAGTTGGTGACGACTGCTCCCAACGTCGTTTACCGGGTGACGAAGACGAGCGGGGACGTCCGGGAGATTGAGAATCCGGCGGGACTGCCGCCGCCGACGGAAATTGAGCGGCTGGAGGAGCCGATCGTGCAGGCAACCATCATCATGCCGGGTGACTACGTGGGTTCAGTCATGGAATTGGCGCAGGAGCGGCGGGGAACCTTCCGCAATATGGAGTATCTGAACGAGAAGCGGGTAGTGTTGACGTATGAATTGCCACTGAGTGAAATCATGTATGACTTTTTCGATCAGCTGAAATCGAGGACGCGGGGTTACGCCTCCTTCGATTATGAGTTAATTGGTTATCGGGAGGGCGATCTCGTTCGGATGGATATTCTGTTGAACGGGGAAATGGTGGATGCGCTTTCGGTAATCGTCCACCGGGACAAAGCGGTGCAGCGAGGCCGTGCTCTCGTTACGAAGCTCCGCTCGCTCATCCCCCGTCACCTGTTCGAAGTGCCGATTCAGGCGGCCATTGGTAACAAGGTGATCGCCCGGGAATCGGTTAAGGCCTTGCGCAAGGATGTTCTGGCCAAGTGCTACGGCGGCGATATTACCCGCAAACGCAAACTGCTCGAAAAACAGAAGGAAGGCAAGAAACGGATGAAACAGGTGGGGAACGTGGAGATCCCGCAGGAGGCATTCATGGCGGTGCTGAAGCTGGAGTAGATGAAAAGGCTAAGTAATCAAAGCACCTTCCGGGCTGTCATTCTGAGCGCAGCGAAGGATCTCATCCTTACCGGCCTGAGAATCTTAATCCAAGCAAACGGAAAGCACGGGGCAAAGGTCCTTCGGTCGTTCCTCCCTCAAGATGACAATCAAGACTTTGGATTCCTGTATATGTAACCCGCACCAAGGCCAAGCAGAGGTATTAATGAAGAATATTCCAGATTGCCCACATGTTTTATCGAAAACCAGTTCATTACCCTCCATATACTCAAGGCAGATAATATACCACCCAATTTTACCAAATAAAACCATCGAAAATTAAGTTTATTAATCCCGGTTGACACTATTGCTTCCCAGACAATTAGGATAAGCGCCCAAATTAAAAAATCACCGCCGTATGAAAAACCACTAAGTTTATTTATGAGATAGTAACTGAATATCGGAAACAAGTAGTGAATGATGTACAGCACTTGCATTCCCCCTGCAGTTTTGTCGATTGAGCGGAGGTCATTTACTTCGGATTCCTATATGCATAGCCTGCTCCAAGGCCAATTAGCGGTATTAATGAAAACCAAAATAGAAACGCGATAGCATTCACTGAAAACCAGTTGATTTTCTGCCAAATACTCAGGGCAGACAATATTCCGCCCAGGCTGGCCCAATAAACCATCGGAAGTTTTCTTTATTGATACCCTTGGAGATTATTGCTTCCCAGATGATCAGAGTGGGTATCCATAATACGAAACGACCGCCTGTTCTCCACGCTATATAGTAACTGAATATCGGAAACAAGTAGTGAATGATATATAGCATCAATATCACCTTCCTGGCCTAAGTATTATTAGTATTATATACGCATTGGTGTTCAAAAGGAACTAGTCAAGCACGTGGACCCGGGCGGGTTAGGTTTAACCCGCCCGGGCATACTTAGATGCTGTGTCTAGTTATAGAATATTGGGTTAGTGAAAGCGTATCCGGTGTATACTCTTCCGTCTGGATCAGTATGCGAAGCGGTGATCATAATCCGGTAATACCCTTGTCCGGTTGAGGTGGGCATCAGAGAATTACCTGAGCTGATGGTGATAGTTGACGATTCCGCGGAGCCGGGCGAGTAATTATGATAGACTAAGCCACCGCCCGGAGAGCCGTTGTCATAACGATATATCCTGACATTGGTGACAGTATTGATTGCATCACCCAGCGGAACATGACTGATATTGAAGGTGATATTGCTTGTACTGTTCAGGCTTCCCTTACCACCCATAGCCAAAGTGGTAGAACCTTGCGTCAGGCTAAAGTCGGAAAAAGTATGCGTTTTGAACCCGAAAGACACTCTCTTCGCTGCTATCGCATTCTTGATTACCGACTTGCTCGCCTTTGGCGGAGTTACGCTCCAAGTACTTCTGACCCAAGTGACCGCATCGGAGACGTCGGCCGGATCCCAATGCGCGTCACTGCCTCCCAGGCCAATTATGAAATTACCGTTGCCAATAGTATCGGACAGTCATTCTCCCTGGAGCATATCTTCGTCCCAAGCCGCAATATTACTTGAATTGTACACACCCAAATGGCCCAATTCAGTTACTTTTAGAGTGATATCATCAGGGTCATAGGTTTGCCAGGTGTAAGCACTTCGTGGATGAGCCGGACCGGCAAGTGCGCCGATGCTTGCAGCTTGTGACATGTGAGATGTTTCAGACAAAACACTACTATTGAATGATGTGTATCCAATGGCAATGCCATGACTCTCGTGAATGGTAACAGGGCTAGCAGTAAGTTCATAACTATCATCCGCCACAATTGCAACGTCGCTGCAGTTGCTTATATCAGTTGCACGTTGATTATATTCAGTGAGTGTTACATCGTTGTTGTGATCATTGAACACAATGCCTTTAAAGCCAGCCGCAGCTGTTGATTGCATTAATGTTCTTACGCCGAACAATCCATCATTACTAAAAACTGTGTGGACATGAACTGCCACTTTGCTCCATCCTGAAGGGACTCCTAATGTACCGGCATCTGAAGAATCACCATTCTGTAATGAAGTGTCCTTAATATCCGGCTTTTCGGCGTAATAACCGGTGCTCTTGTCCTCTGCCGTAATCTCTTCCCTATCCACACTGAACTTGGCGATTGCAGTAATTCTAAGTACTTGCTTAGGTTTGACATCGGATAAGAGAGCGTCGATATTGACTTCTTCAATATCGATAAACAGCTTTTATGCTTAGGTACAGCCGTGTACCGGGCAACCGCTTGCGGATTATTTCTCAACAATAGAGATTATAAAGACAATCAAATTCTCATACTACGACACTGGCAAGGCGGTGCGGGTAAAGGATTACGAAACCCGAGATTGCCGCGTCACCGTCCGCGGCTCCTCGCAATGACATTTGCTTTGCGATGCCGGAAAAGCAGGGGCGACCTCGCCGGTTTTCTGCTGCACCCAACTGATAAGCAAACAAGAAAACAATAGAAACGAGGCGGTAATGACAATGCCGGGTACGGCACAATAAAGCGTAAAGAGCAGGGAGAATACTGCTTTCATGCCCATGACACAAGCTTGGCCACGTATCCGGTCTGGATAAATCGCATATGCTTTTCTCGCCGCGGGTAAGCTATAAAAAATGAAGGGGGGAGGCAAGTGGCGGAGCCGGTTGGCGTCTATATCCATATCCCGTTTTGCCGGCGCAGGTGCCACTACTGCGCCTTTAATTCTTATGCGCTCGGCGACGGCGTTGTAGTTGATGATTATCTGACGGCGCTCGCCGCGGAGATGGCGGCCGCGGCGGCAGACGGCCCGCTCGCCGCCCGCACCCTGTATATCGGCGGCGGCACTCCGACCTGTCTTTCCGCGCGGCAATTGGAGCGACTCCTCGCGAACTGCCGTAAGTATTTGGCCTTGCCGGATAAGAGCGAGTTCACCGTGGAAGCGAATCCCGGCACGCTGGATGAGGCGAAACTGGCCGTTCTCAAAGATTACGGGATCAACCGGCTAAGTCTCGGCCTGCAGGCAGTACAGGATAGTCTCCTGCGGCAGATCGGGCGGATTCATACTTACGGGGATTTTCTGGCGGCATATGAAATGGTCAGAGAATCTGGCTTTGCCAATGTGAACATTGACTTGATTTTCGCCCTGCCGGGGCAGACCCCGGCGGACTGGATGGCGACGCTGGCGGCTGCCGTCCATTTGCGGCCGGAGCATATCTCGGCGTACAGCCTGATTCTGGAACCGGGTACGCCCCTGCATCTTTGGTGGCAGCGGGGATTGCTGGACCTGCCGGATGAGGAGGCGGAGACTGAAATGTTCGCAACTACGCTGCGGGAACTGCCCCGGGCCGGTTACGAGCATTACGAAATCTCCAATTACGCCCGGCCGGGCCGCCGCAGCGAGCACAATCAGATCTACTGGCGCAATGAGGAGTATTGGGGGTTCGGCGCCGGTGCTCATTCTTACCGCGGACGTTACCGCCGGTATAATCTAAGCCGCCCGGAAGCCTACATTGCAGCGGTGGCGGCTGGCTGCTCCCCGGTGGACGGCCGGGAAAAACTGACGCCGGAAATTGCGATGGCCGAGACGATTATGCTGGGATTGCGTTGCCGGGAAGGTGTTGACCTGCGCCGTTTTGCCGGGTGTTTTGGCGTTGATCCGCGGACTGTCTATTCGGAGCAGATTGCCAAGCTCGCGGCGGAGGGCCTGATCGAGCAGACGGCGGAGCGGCTGCGCTTGACGGAGCGGGGCCTTTGGCTGGCGAATTTGGCCTGCCGTGAATTTTTGCCGGACTGAGGCCGGATTGGTCGTTATGGACTTGACAAATAATATGGTGAATGTTATTTTTTTAATAGACACTTTAGCACTCTACCTAAGGGAGTGCTAACAAAGAAGGTGAACAGATGGAACTGGATCAGCGCAAGCGAAGAATTCTGCAGGCTGTAATCGACAGTTACGTGGATTCCGCCGAGCCGGTCGGTTCCAGAACCCTTGCCCGGCGGTTCCAGTTAGGAGTCAGTCCGGCGACAATCCGGAATGAGATGGCCGATCTGGCTGAACTCGGTTATCTTGAACAGCCCCATACATCAGCCGGGAGGATTCCCTCGAACAAAGGCTACCGTTACTACGTAGACTTCTTGCTGCAGATCCGTCGTCTGGCGGACCAGGATTTGGCGCGGATTCGAGAGAGCTATCGGAACCGTTCGGTAGAAATCGACCGGCTCATTCAACAGACGGCCAAGATATTGTCTCATCTGACGAATTACACCTCTCTGGTCCTCGATCCCCGGCAACAAAGACAGGAGTATCGTTACTTACAGCTATTACCGCTGTCGTGCTACAAGGCCGTCATCATTCTGGTGACCAATGCCGGCAATGTGGAGCACGCATTAATCGATTTGCCCCAGGGAATAACTGAAGATGAAATCGAAAAAATTGCCCTAATATTAAATGAAAAAATGCGCGATTTGACCTTGGACGAGGTGAAAACGGCGATGCTCCGGGATCTAGAAACGGAATTTTGGCGGCATCTGACGCGTTTCCGGATAATCGAGACATTGTTCAGCCAGCTTTCGGACGTTATGCAGCGGTTTTACCGCCAAGAGGCGGAAGACAGGATTTACCTCGGTGGTGCTACCAATATTTTAACCCAGCCGGAGTTCAGGGATGTGGAAAAAGCCAAAGCACTCCTGGGTCTTCTGGAGGAGGAAGAAGTATTACACCGTTTGCTGACGGAGACAGACGCTGATCGGATTACGGTCTCCATCGGGCGGGAAAACAAGCTTTCCGAGATGCAGGATTGCAGCATGGTAACGGCGCATTATATCCGGGGTGACCGATCGGTCGGCACCATCGGCATTCTGGGGCCGACCCGGATGGATTACGGCCGGGTGATTGCTATTTTGGAGTTGGTAACGCAGAATCTAAATAGTGTTTTGGAGAAGGATTCCTAAGCCCGGGCGGCTATTGCGGGACCGGCATAGCAGGAGGAGATAGCAGGATGACTTTAAAACAGGCAAGCAGTGGGGCGGAAATTGATGAGCGATTGGCGGCGCTGCTCACTAATGTGAATGCAGTGCGGGCGGTCGCTTCCGCGGTGGAAGGGACGATTGGGCCGAAAGGGCTCGATACAATGCTGGTCGACCGCTTTGGGGAAGTGATTATTACCAATGACGGAGTGACCATTCTCAAAAAGATGGATGTCAGCCATCCGGCGGCGCGAATGCTGATTAATGTCGCTCGGGCCCAGGAAGCGGAAATCGGGGACGGCACCACGACGGCCACCGTCATCGCCAGCAGTCTGCTCAGTGAAAGTGTCAGCCAGGTGATGAAAGGAGTTCCGGTGGCCCGGGTGATTGAAGGGGTACGTCTCGGCCTCGACAAGGCGGTGGAGTTGGTACGGGGCAAATCCCGTCCAGTCGCCAATGTGGATGACCCGCTGCTGTGGGCGGCGGCGCTGGTTGCCGGCCGTGAACATGCCGATATTGCCGATCTCGTTATGCAGGCGGCCCATCTTGTCGGTGAAACGAAACTGCGGGAGAAGGATTTTAAGCTGGCCGATACGGTAAAGGCGGAGGTCGGCGCTACCAATGAGGTCTTTTCCGGCGTAATCATTAATAAAGAAAGAGTAAATAAACAGATGCCCAAAGACATCCATCCGGTCAGTCTGTTATTGGTGGATGATGCATTGGAACCGGAGGAAGTTGAAGATGAGGCGCTTTCCACCGAAGTCGGCTTTGCCAAATATCTGGAGTATCAAGAAACATTCAAGACTAATATCCGAAAAATCTGTGATCTGGGAATAAATTTGGTGATTGTGGATCGCGGTATTGCCGATGTGGCGGAGGAAATGCTGACGGATGCCGGAGTGATGGTTCTCCAGCGGGTGGCTTCAAAAGATATCCGGGAAACGGCGGAGCTGACCGGTGCCCGGCCAATCAAGCGGACCGGACTGAACCGGTCGGCCGCCGACATCACCCGTTATTTCGGAACGGCCGAGCGGGTTTATGAAGATGAGAAGCTGGAGCAAATCAGGATTATCGGCGGCAGCGGGAAACCTCTGGCTACTGTCCTGGTCGGTGCTTCGACGGAAGAAGTGGTCGAGGAAAGAGAAAGAATTGCCAAAGACGCGGCAGCGGCCGTTCAGGCGGCTGTCCGAGGCGGCGTCGTCCCGGGCGGCGGTGCCGTGGAAGTGGCCTTGGCCAGAGAAGTTGAGAATTTGCGCAACAGCATCAAAGGAATGGCCGCTTACGGCGTGGATTGCGTTGTGGAGGCCCTCAAGCGACCTCTGGCTCAGATTGTGGCGAACGCCGGTTTCAACCCGCTGGAAAAGCTGGGCGATGTGGTCGCCGCCCAGGCGGAGCAAAGCAGCGACAGCCTCGGAATTGATTGTGAGAACGGCAATTCCGCCGATATGATCGAGCTGGGCATTGTCGACCCGACTCTTGTGAAAGTACATGCTCTCAAAGCGGCAGGAGAAATCGCCGAAGCAATTTTGCGCATTGACACAATTATTAAGAAGAAAGATGACGCCGCAGGCGGAGCCGGAGGCAATCCAACGGAGGCGCCCCCGGCCGGCGAGATTGATTTTTAATACATGTTAGAATAACGTAATTACATAATAAGGCAGGTGGCAACAATGACGGAGGAAAAGAAGAACGGCGCAGTTGACCCTGCCGCCGCGACAGGCAATGACCCGGCATCCGGGCAGCCGCTCGAGCCGGCCGGGGTGCCCGGCGGGGAGAATGACGGAGCAGAAGCCGCTCCGGCGGAAGCAAAGCCGGAAAACGACGAACTGGAGCAAGTTCGCCGGGAAGCGGAAGAGTATTACGCCCGCCTGGTGCGTACGCAGGCGGATTTTGAGAATTACAAGCGCCGGGTGCGCAGCGAGCGGGAAGAGATGAACGCTTTTGCCAGCGAGGCATTGATTGTCAAATTCTTGCCGGTTATCGACAATCTGGAGAGAGCAATCGCTTCGGCCGCACAGACGAATGATGTCAAAACACTGGCTGAAGGGGTGCAGATGGTTTTGCGGCAGATTCTGGAATGGCTGGAGAAGGAAGGAGTCGCACCCATCGAGGCGCTGGGGCAGGAATTTAACCCTTACGAGCATCACGCCGTAATGCAGGTGCCCGGTTCGGAGCAGCCGGAGAACACGGTAGTAACGGAAATACTGAAAGGTTATAAAATGAAGGAGAAAGTTATTCGCCCGGCCATGGTCGGAGTTGCCAGGGCAGAAGAATAAAATCTATTTCAGATAAGGTTGCATAGGAGGGGTATTATGGCAAAAGTAATCGGTATTGACCTGGGGACAACAAACTCCGTCGTGGCTTGCCTGGAAGGCGGGGAACCGACGGTGATTACGAATCCGGAAGGCAGCCGCCTGACTCCGTCGGTGGTCGGTTTTTCCAAAACCGGGGAAAGGCTCGTGGGACAGGTGGCGAAGCGCCAGGCAATTTCCAACCCCGAAAGGACGGTCCTGTCCGTGAAGCGGGATATGGGCACCGACCGTTTGATTACGATTGAAGACAAAAAATACAAGCCGCAGGAAATTTCGGCAATGATTCTCCAGAAATTGAAACAGGACGCAGAAGCGTATCTGGGCGAGAAAGTGACCAAGGCGGTGGTAACCGTCCCGGCCTATTTTACGGACAGTCAGCGGCAGGCGACGAAAGACGCCGGGACGATCGCCGGTCTTGAGGTTATGCGCATCATCAATGAGCCGACGGCGGCGGCCTTGGCTTACGGCCTGGATAAAGAGGAGGACCAGACGATCCTGGTCTTCGACTTGGGCGGCGGGACGTTCGATGTTTCAATTCTGGAACTGGGAGAGGGCGTTTTTGAAGTCAAAGCCACCAGCGGCAACAACCGCCTCGGCGGCGACGATTTTGACGAGCGGGTTGTGAATTATCTGAGCGGTGAATTCAAGAAAGAGCACGGGATAGATCTCGGCAAAGACCGGATGGCCACACAGCGGCTGCGGGAAGCGGCCGAAAAAGCCAAGATCGAGCTCTCTTCCCTGTTCACCGCCAATATCAATTTGCCGTTTATCACGGCGGACCAGAACGGCCCCAAGCATATGGATATTAATCTTACCCGGGCTAAATTCGAGGAACTGACAGCTGATCTGGTGGAAGCGACGATAACCCCAGCCCGGCGGGCTCTGGCCGATGCCAATCTGAAGCCGGAAGATATTGACAAGGTTATCCTCGTGGGCGGTTCGACCCGGATTCCCGCCGTTCAGAAAGCAGTGCACAAACTGCTCGGCAAGGAACCTTACAAAGGGATTAACCCGGATGAAGTGGTGGCGATGGGGGCAGCCATTCAGGCCGGTATTATTGTCGGAGAAGTGAAAGATGTCCTTCTCCTGGATGTCACTCCCCTCTCGCTCGGAATCGAAACTCTCGGCGGTATTTCCACTCGGCTGATTGAGCGGAACTCAACGATACCTACTTCTAAAAGCCAAACCTTCTCGACGGCGGCCGACAATCAGACGAGCGTGGAGATTCACGTTCTCCAGGGCGAGCGCTCAATGGCAGCCGATAATGTGACGCTCGGCCGTTTCTCCCTGGACGGCATTCCGCCGGCCCCGCGCGGAGTGCCGCGCATCGAAGTCACCTTCGATATTGACGTGAACGGCATCGTCCATGTTTCCGCCAAAGATCTCGGGACCGGAAAAGAGCAGAAAATCAGCATCACTTCTTCCTCCGGCCTGGCGAAAGATGAGATTGAGAAGATGGTTAAAAACGCCGAGCAATACGCGGCGGAAGACAAGCAGCGCCAGGAAATGGTGGAAACGAAGAATCAAGCGGATTCCCTTGTTTATAACGCGGAGAAGACGCTCAGCGACCTTGGTGACAAGGCTGATGCGGCACTGGCCGCGCAAGTCCGGGAAGCGGCCGAACGCCTGAAGGAAGACATTAAAAGCGACGATACGGCCAAAATCAAAACCGGGACCGAGGCCTTGCAAAAGGTGCTTTATGAATTGTCTTCGAAAGTCTATGCCCAGACTGCCGATAAAGGCGACGCCGGTGCTCCCGGCTCGGAGGCGCCGGCAGGCGAAGCGTCAGACGACAAGGTTTATGATGCGGAGTATGACGTCGTGGACGATAAGGATAAAAAGCAGGAATAAGCGCTGCCGCACTGACAGAGGATGGCTGGGGGGTCTAATGACCCCCTTGCCTGTTCAACCTGAGCGTAAGAAGGTGGAAACGTGAGTAAACGTGATTATTATGAGATATTGGGGGTACCCAAAAACGCCTCGCCCGATGACCTGAAGAAAGCTTTTCGGCGCTTAGCCCGCAAATACCATCCTGACGCCAATAAGGAAGATCCGCAGGCGGCGGAAAAATTCAAAGAAATCAGCGAGGCGTACAGCGTCCTCGCTGATCCGGAACGCCGGGCCCAGTATGACCGGTTCGGCCATGTGGAGACGGGAGGGGGCGGCTTTGACCCGGGTGATTTTGCCCGGGGTTTTGGCGGTTTTGGCAGTATTTTTGATGATATTTTTGACGTCTTCACCGGCGGTGGATTTGGCGCTGCGGCCCGCCGCGGCCCGCAGCGGGGGGAAGATCTGCGGTATGACCTCACGCTTGATTTCGAGGCGGCGGTCTTCGGGGTCGAAAAAGATATTGAGATAAACCGGGTGGAAGATTGTGAAACTTGCGGCGGCACCGGCGCCAAGGCGGGCAGCCGGCCGGAAACCTGCCCGGCCTGTCACGGGACGGGGCAGGTGCAGTTCACCCAGAATACTCCATTTGGGCGCATTACCAACGTCAGACCTTGCGACCGCTGCCACGGGGAAGGGCAAATTATCCAAAACCCCTGTCCGGAATGCCACGGCCAAGGCCGGGTCCGGCGCAAAAGAATGCTGCACGCCAAAATCCCGGCCGGAGTTGACAGCGGAACGCGTTTGCGCATGGCCGGTGAAGGCGAGGCCGGAGTGCGGGGAGGACCGCGGGGTGATCTTTATCTCTTTATTCGGGTCAAGCCGCATAAACTCTTCACGCGGCGGGAAAACGATATTTACTGTGAAATTCCCGTTTCTTTTGCCGATGTGGCCCTGGGGGCCGAGATCATGGTGCCGACTCTCGACGGGGAAGTGCAGTTGAAAATACCGGCCGGGACCCAGACAGGCACTTCTTTCCGGCTGAAAGGGAAAGGAGTGCCGTATCTGCGCAGTCACGCCCGGGGCGACCAGCATGTGCGGGTGAAAGTGACGACCCCGGCCCATCTGTCGGAAAAGCAGAAAGAACTCCTGCGCGAATTTGCCCGTTCTACCGGGAAAACGGCTGGGAGTGAGGGGAAAGGAATATTCAAAAAAGTCAAAGACGCACTAGGAATGGACTGAAAAGTGAGGATCAGTTATGGAATGGAGTGCCATCAGCGTCAATGTGACCCGCGTGGCCGCTGAACTTCTGGCCGTTCATCTGCAGGAGCGGGGGATTGCCGGCACGGAAGTAAACGACCCGGCCGTGTTGCAGCGCCATCGCGCCGAGGGGGGCTGGGAATACAGCGACCTGGCGGACGGGGTGGATGTGACGGACGAAGTGATTCTTACCGTCTATGTACCACCGGAGAGTCAGGCGGCGACGATTGCCGCCATCGGTGTTTTTCTCGCGGCATTACCGGAGGCCGGGCTGGCGCCAGGCCGGGGCAGTATCAGCGTCGGGACGGTGCGGGAAGAAGACTGGGCCAACAATTGGAAAGCATATTTTAAACCGCTCCCTGTCGGCAGGAAACTGCTGATCAAGCCTTCCTGGGAACCGGTGCCGCCGGGGACGGATCGGCTGATTGTCGAGATTGACCCGGGGATGGCCTTTGGCTCCGGCACTCATCCGACGACGGAATTATGCCTGGCGGCTTTGGAGGAGCAATATCCCGCCGGGAAGGCAGTCTTTGATATCGGTACCGGTTCGGGTATCCTGGCTGTCGCCGCCGCCCGGCTCGGGGCGGCAACGGTGACAGCCGTCGACATCGACCCGGTGGCGGTCCGAACGGCGCGGGAAAACGCGGCCCGCAATGGAGTGGAAGAGGTGGTTAACTTCCGCCTGGGCGGGATTGAAGTGATAGAGCCGGACGCCAAAGCCGAAATAATTGTCGCGAACATTATTGCCGATGTAATCATTGCGATAGCCGGGCCGGTCCGGCAGCGTCTCCGGCCGGGCGGTGTCTGCATTGTGTCCGGGATTATCCGGGAGCGCTGCCCGGAAGTGAAGGCGGCGCTTACCGCGGCCGGCTTTACCGGAATTGACTGCCGCTGGTCCGGAGAATGGGCGGCAATAACGGCCACCGGGGAGTGAAGCAAATGCATCGTTTTTTCGTGGCGCCGGAGCAGATTAACGGCCGGCAGTTTTCCATTACGGGGGGAGACGTGCACCATATCGGCCGGGTGCTGCGCCTTGTCCCGGGCGACCGAATCGCCATCGTTACCGGGGAAGGAAGGACATTCACCGGTGAACTGACGGCGGTCAGAGAGGACAAGGTTACCGGCAGTCTGCAGGAGGAATTGCTGATCCGGGCGGAGCCGTCCGTCCGGGTGACCGTCTATCAGGGACTCCCAAAAGGGGACAAGATGGACTTAATCATTCAGAAATGCACCGAGATCGGCGTTACCCGGATAGTTCCGGTCGCCACCGAAAGAGCTGTCGTCAAAATAAGGCCGGAGAAAGCCGGCGCCCGGGTGGTCAGATGGCAGAAAATCGCCGCGGCAGCGGCTCAGCAATCGGGCCGGACAATTATTCCGGCCGTGGACGATGTTTTCACATTCCAAGCCGCAGTCGGGGAGGCGGACCGCTACGATCTGTCCATTCTTCCCTGGGAAACAGCCCGGGAGAATTCGCTGAAGCAAATTCTCCGGAAGGCCGGTCCGGTTCGGTCTCTCGCCGTTTTTATCGGCCCGGAAGGCGGTTTTGCCAGGGAGGAGGCGACGGCAGCGGCGGCCGGCGGGTTCGTTCCCGTTACTCTGGGCCCGCGGCTGCTCCGGACGGAGACGGCTGCCATCATTACCGCGGCCCTCGCGCTGTATGAATTGGACGATTTAGGGGGACTGTGATATGAAAAAGGTGGCTTTTGCCGTCCTTGGCTGTAAGGTAAATCAATACGAAACGGAAGCGATGGCCGGACTCTTCCGGCACTGCGGCTATGACGTTGTCGACTTTTCGGCTGCGGCTGATGTTTATATCGTCCACACGTGCGCGGTGACGCAGCAGGCCGAGCGGAAGTCGCGGCAAATCATCCGCCAGGCAATAAGGAAGAATCCGGATGCCGTGATCGCGGCCACCGGTTGCTATTCGCAGATTGCCGCCGCTCAGATCAGCCGGATCCCGGGGGTGGATGTGGTTGTCGGCACGCAGGACCGGGGGAAAATTGTGGCAATGGTCGAAGCGGCGGCGACTGGACGCCGGCCGGTGATCACGGTGGACGATATCATGCAGGCCACAGAGTTTGAGGAACTGCCTGTCCATGAATATCCCAGCCGGACGCGGGCTTCACTCAAGATCGAGGAAGGCTGCGACCAGTTTTGCGCTTACTGCATCGTGCCTTATACCCGGGGGCCGGTCCGCAGCCGCGCCATTGCGGCCATCGAGAACGAAGCGGAAAGGCTGGCCGCACAGGGCTTCCGGGAGATTGTGCTTACCGGTATCCATCTTGGCGCTTACGGGAAAGATACGGGCGGAAGACCGGATCTGGCGGATGTTATCGAGGCTCTGCAGGCGGTAGACGGGATTGAGCGGCTGCGCCTCAGTTCGATTGAGCCGACGGAAGTAAGCGAGCGGCTGCTGGCAATGTTGGCTGCGTCCCCCAAAGTCTGTCCGCATCTCCATATTCCGCTCCAAAGCGGCGACGATACGGTGCTGCGCCGGATGAACCGCCGTTACAGCACGGCCGAATATGCCGCTGTAATCGACCGGGTCCGGGCAACGATAACTAATGTGGGGATCAGTACGGATGTGATTGTCGGTTTTCCGGGGGAAACGGCGGAGCAATTTACCAACACGTGTAATTTCGTCGAAGAAGTCCGTTTCGGCCGCATGCATATCTTTCAATACAGCCGCCGGACCGGCACCCCGGCGGCGAAAATGCCAAACCAAATCAGCCCGGCCGAAAAAGAGAGACGGAGCAAACAATTGCTTGGAATCGCCGCCCGGATGGCAGGTGAATTTCACCGCCGCTTCATCGGGCATACTTTGGACGTTCTGGCGGAGAGGATGAATGCCGGCACCGGGTTGATGGAAGGCCTGACCGGGAATTATATCCGGGTTCTGTTCCCGGGCAGCGACTGTCTGCGCGGGGAGATTGTGCCGGTCCTTATCAAACAGGCAACGCCTGAACATCTGGCCGGGGAGTTGGTTAACAGACCGGACAGATGCGGGGGACGGGAAATTAATCAGCCGGGACAGCAGGATTCGGCGGAGGTTCCGGCGAAAAATAAGTAGAGCCGTTTCAGCCAGAAGGAGGTGGCAAAGTTGAGCGACTGTATTTTTTGCCAAATCCGGGACAAGCAAATTCCCAGCCAAATCGTGTACGAAGACGAGAATGTGCTTGCTTTTAATGATATTCAGCCACAGGCACCGGTTCATGTTCTGATTGTCAGCAAAAAGCATATCCCTTCCCTTACGGCAATGACAGAGGCGGACGACGCTCTGCTGCCGGCAATTTTCGGAGCTATCCGGCGCATTGCGATCGAAGCGGGTATTGCCGAACGCGGTTTTCGGGTTATCACAAACTGCGGGCAGTCGGCGGGGCAAACGGTCGGTCACCTGCATTTTCACCTGCTTGGCGGGAAAGACTTCGATTAGGGACGACTTCAGCGCAGGATTGGGCGCAGAGATGCTTCGCCGCCGGACTTTGACGATAACGGCGCCTGCTTATTGACGGTATTCCGGGTCTCAGTGTATAATATAATTTGTTATATTCCGGCAAGGTAAGCAATGCCGTGAACAGCAGTCAGATGAAGCCAAATTGCAGCACTCAACTTAGCAGCGGAAGAAGATAATTCCTACCAGCGGAGGGAGGGAAGTTAAGTGACGGATATTAAAGTTGGGAAAAACGAATCCCTTGACAGTGCACTCCGCCGTTTCAAGAAGCAGTGCCAGCGGGCCGGGGTTTTGTCCGAAGCACGGAAGCGGGAACATTATGAGAAGCCAAGTGTTCGTCGGAAGAAGAAATCAGAAGCGGCGCGCAGGAGGAAATTCAGTTAAACCGGTCAGTTGACAGGGGGTGAGCAGATGACCCTTAAAGATAGACTGGATGCGGACATGAAGACGGCTATGAAAGCAAGGGAAGCCGGCAAATTGCGACTTTCCGTAATCCGGATGGTCCGGTCCGCGGTCAAAAACGCGGAAATCGAGCGCCGCAGCGAATTGACTGATGCCGATATCCTGGGCATTCTGGCGAAAGAAGTTAAACTGCGCCGGGAAGCAAATGAGACTATTCCAGCCACCGAGCGAGAAAGGCGGCAGGATTTTATCAGGCAGAACAAGCAGGAAATCGCTGTGTTAATGGAATATCTGCCGGAACAGATGGACGAAGCGACTATCCGCAAGCTCGTTACGACGGTGATTGCCGACGTTGGCGCCGAGTCACCGAAAGAGATGGGAAAAGTTATGGCTGTCCTTGCCCCGCAGGTCAAAGGGAAGGCCGACGGACGCACTGTCAGCCGGATTGTCAAAGAGATGCTGGAAAATGAATAAGAATAAAAAGCCCGATGAGTGGTTGCCGGGCTTTTTCTTTCGCCCGGCGGCAATTCTATCCCCGCTGCGGTATAATGATAGCAGGAAAGGATTGGACGGCATCCTGCGGCGGGATTAAGAGCGCGCCGGCAGGCGCATAATAATACGGAGGCTGTGTTCAAGGAGGAGTGCAGGCGATGCGGAAAACAGTGCTGACCGGGATTTTATTGATATTTTGCTTCTGCCTATTCCCCATGCGGTTGCCGGCGGCGGAGGAGACCGTTTATTACATTCCGGTGCAGGAAGAAATCAGTCCGGCAGTCGCCACAACGGTACGGCGGGGCCTGAGGCAGGCACAGAATGCCGGGGCGAGAGCGGTGGTCATCGAGATAAGCACGCCGGGCGGTTTGGTGGACGCAGCTTTGCTAATCAGGGATGCGATAGTTGAAAGCGACATTCAGGTGATTGCGTTTGTCCGGGGAAGGGCTTGGTCGGCCGGGGCGCTGATTGCGCTGGCGGCGGACCAACTGGTGATGACTCCCGGCAGCAGCATGGGCGCGGCTGAGCCAATCCCCACTACCGCCAAGAATGTCGCGGCCTGGAAAAGCGAGATGGAGGCGACGGCCAGCCGGAACGGCAGAGATCCGGCGATTGCCGGGGCGATGGTCGACCGGAATGCCGCGATTCCTTCTCTTGTGCAGCAAGGTGAATTGCTGTCGCTGACAGCAGTACAGGCGAGCGAGGTGGGTTATGCCGATCTTCTGGCTGATGACCGTAACGAACTTCTTGTCCATTATGGCCTGTCCGGCACTCAAAGTGTCGAGGTGACGCCGACGTGGTCGGAAAGAGCGGCCGGAATTCTGACGCGGGCAAGCGTCGCCCCGCTGCTGCTGATTGTCGGCTTCACCGGCATTATTCTGGAAATGTTCATTCCCGGCTGGGGCATCGCCGGAATAATCGGGGTAATGTCTCTCGGCCTCTTCTTCGGCGGTCATATGCTGGCCGGACTGGCCGGCTGGGAGGCGCTGCTCAGTTTCATCGTCGGACTGCTGTTGCTTCTGCTGGAGATTTTCGTTCTTCCCGGGTTTGGCGTGGCGGGTATCGGAGGAATTCTGCTGATCAGCGCCGGGATTTTCCTTGCTGCCGGTGACCCGCTGCGGGCGGCGCGGACTCTCCTTCTCGCCATGCTGGGGACGGGTGCGATTCTTGTCTTTGCCGCCCGTCATTTTGACGAGAGCCGCGTCTGGCAACGACTCCGGCTCGGGGTCAGCCTGAACCGGGCCGGCGGGTATATTGCTGCCGGAGAGAAGGAAAATCTGGTTGGGCAAACCGGGACGGCAGTCACCACACTTCGGCCGGCGGGGATTGCCGCCATCGGCGGTGTCCGGGTCGATGTGGTGTCCGAGGGCAGTTACATTCCGGCCGGGGCCTCCATCGAAGTGGTTAAGGTCGAAGGCGTCAGGGTGATAGTCCGGCCGGAAAAAGCAAAAGAATAAGCGGAGGTGACAAAATGGAGATAATTTTTTATCTGTTTCTTATTGCTGTTTTGTTGATTGGGGTATCGATTTTGTTCAGCTTCATCCCTATTGGCCTGTGGATTTCGGCGGCGGCGGCCGGCGTTCACGTCGGAATATTTAATCTGGTCGGGATGCGCCTGCGGCGGGTGCCGCCGGCCAAAATCGTCATGCCTTTGATTAAGGCGACGAAGGCGGGGCTTGATGTGGGGGTCGATAAACTGGAAGCGCATTTTTTGGCCGGCGGCAACGTCGACCGGGTCGTAAACGCCCTGATTGCCGCGCAGCGGGCCGGTATACCCCTTGTTTTCGAACGGGCGGCGGCGATCGATCTGGCCGGCCGGGATGTTCTTCAGGCTGTCCAGATGAGTGTCAATCCGAAAGTAATGGAGACGCCGACAATCGCTGCTGTCGCCAAAAACGGCATTGAGGTGAAGGCGAAGGCGCGGGTGACGGTCCGGGCCAATATCGACCGCCTCGTCGGCGGAGCCGGCGAAGAGACGATTATTGCCCGAGTCGGTGAAGGCATTGTCACAACGGTCGGCAGCTCGGAGTCCCATGAGGATGTGCTGGAAAACCCCGATTCGATTTCCCGGACCGTTCTGGCCAAAGGCCTCGATGCCGGCACGGCTTTCGAAATTCTCTCGATTGATATCGCCGATGTGGACGTCGGCCGGAATATCGGAGCTGAACTGCAGAGCGACCAAGCGGAAGCCGACAAGCGGATTGCCCAGGCGAAGGCGGAAGAACGCCGGGCGATGGCGGTCGCGAAAGAACAGGAAATGATCGCGGCCGTCCAGGAGATGCGGGCAAAAGTGGTCGAAGCGGAAGCGACTGTGCCGCGGGCTCTGGCCCAGGCATTGCAGGAAGGGAAAATGGGAGTGATGGATTATTATTCCATGCGCAACATATTGGCTGATACAGAGATGCGTGATTCCATCGCCCGCTTTGGTCCGGGAAATGAGCCGACCGATGAGAAAAAATAGCTGCCGGGCGGGTCGGGAGCGAGGTGAACAGGCATAGGATCGTTAATACCCCTGATTTTATTTTGGTTGCTTTCCGGAGTAATACGCAATGCTCTCAAGCAGCCGCCTCAGCACCGGGAAGTCCGCACCCCGCAGCCGCCGCGGCGTCGGGGAGACAATGTTCCTCAGCCGCCGGCGGCTCCGGATCGGCCGTCCATGGTCAGACCGCGTCTTTCCGGCCGGAGGGACAAGAAGGCAGTTGTTCCGCCACTGGGGCGGGCGGAGCCGCCGGCGGTGACTGCAAAAACAGACAGTATGGATACGGCTGTTTCCCCTGCCACGTCCTCTGCGGCGCCTCGCCGTGCCGCCGCCCCGTCATCCGGGGGCAGGCTGTCGGCCAGCGGGGTCCGGTTCGGTATCGCCATGGCGGAAGTGCTCGGGCCGCCCCGATGCCTGCAGCCGTACCGCCCTCCGTTTTGGCGGGATAATAAATAGTCAAGGAAAATGCACCAAGGGAAGCCTTCACGGCTTCCTTTTTGCCGTCCCGCTTTCCGGTAATAATGGCCGCCTCCGAGCATAAAATAGCATAGGGAGGAGAGAACATGGCGCAAGGGGGCAGCGGCCGGAGAATTAAACACAGCGTCGCCAGGGCGTTTGAATTGCCGCGGGATATCATGCTTGATTTGCCGCGGCTGACAATCATCGGCGCTCTGCAGCTTTGCATTGAAAACCACCGCGGGATTATTGAGTATACCGGAGAGACAATCCGGGTCAACCTGTCCGGACAGGAACTGTCAATATCCGGCGCCAATCTTGCCATCGGCTCCATTACCGAAGATGAAATTATTATCGAAGGTTCAATTGAGAGTCTGCGTTTTGTGTAAGGTGAGGAGGCTAGGAAGATGTTTGTGGTCAGACTCTGGCTGTATCTGAAAGGATACCTGGAAATCAGCATCCGGGGCGCGATGGTGGAAAGATTCATTAACCTGGCGACACAGCAGGGTGTTTCACCTTGGGATATCCGGAGAATAAACCAAACGGTTAATGCAAAGATTAACGTCAGTGATTTTCGCTGTCTGCGTCCTCTGGCCCGGAAGACGCAGTGCCGGGTAAGAATTCTGGGACGACACGGCTTACCGTTTGTCGTCCTTCGTTTACGGAAACGAAAAACGTTTGCCGCCGGCGCCCTGCTCTTTTGCCTGACTCTTTACTTTCTGTCATCCTTTATCTGGTTTGTGGAGATTGCGGGAACAGACGAACTGGAGCCCGGTCTGATCCGGGAAAAAGCGGCCAGTCTCGGTATCCGCCCCGGGGTAATGCGGTTTTCCATCGATATCCCGACGGTTAAGAGCGAACTGTTAATTGAATATAATGAATTAGCCTGGGTCGGCATCAATATCCGGGGCACCAAAGCGATTATCGAGGTCATCGAGAAGAAATTGCCGCCGCCGCGAGACGGTGCGGCGACCGGGCCCTGCGATATAGTGGCAGCCGCCGACGGAATTATCACCCGGATTACGGCTCTGGAGGGAATAGCCGTTGTCGGAGAAGGAGAAACGGTGCGGCGCGGCCAGGTATTAATCAGCGGGCGCGTCCCGGACAGCGGCGCCGGTCCGCAGATTGTCCGGGCGAGCGGCATCACTCAGGGCCGGGTGTGGCGCGAAGCAACCGGCGAAGCCTCTCTGACGCGCCGCTATGCCCGGCGCACCGGGCGTCGTGCGGCCCGGGGACTAATAAAATACGGTATGGACGGAGTAATTAAGCTGGGTGGTGACGCTATTCCTTTCGTGACGTTCGAGAGCGAGTCCACCAGCAAAAAACTGTCCGGCTGGAGGAATTCCGGGCTGTCTGTCGAAATTGGTTACATTGTCTATTATGAAACGGAAATAATTGAGGAAGTTTTAAGCCAAGAGAAGGCCGCAGACTTGGCCCGGCAGGAAGCAGTCATGCTCCTGCAGAAGCAGTTGAGCCCAGAGGCGAAGGTCATCGACCGGCGGTTTGAGGTTCTGGCCGCGGATGATGTGAGCCGGGTTCGTGTTCGTGCCATCATTGAGACAGAGGAAAACATCGGTGTTGCCCGGGGACTGTCTGACTAACCAATAACGGTCCCCGCGCATTCATTTGCCAGGGGAGGGTATCGCAGACTTTGACAGAAGACAGGCAGTTAACCCGGCAGATATTGCTCGACGACAATAGTGAAGCGATTGCCTTGTTCGGGAAATTCGACGAAAATCTGAAAATAATCGAGAAAAACTTCCCGGTGAAACTGGTGGCCCGGGGAAATTCCCTGCAAGTAACTGGCGACCGGGTAACAGCCGAACAAGTAATGAAACTGGTTGAACATCTCAAGGCAGTCTATCGGGAGAATGCCGGCATCGGCTTGCCGGATGTAAAATATGCCATCCGTCTCATCAAAGAAGGGAAAGAAGCGAAACTCGGCGAGATGTTGCATGACTTAATTGGCATCACCGCCCGGGGGAAACAAATAAAACCGAAAACACTCGGGCAGAAACTGTACGTTGAAGCGATCCGGGGAAACGACCTGGTCTTTGGTATCGGGCCGGCCGGCACCGGGAAAACATACCTGGCGGTGGCTATGGCCGTTACAGCGCTGAAAAACCGGGAAGTGAACCGGATTATTTTAACCCGCCCGGCCATCGAAGCCGGGGAGAAGCTCGGTTTTTTGCCTGGCGATCTGCAGGACAAGGTAGATCCTTATCTGCGCCCGCTGTACGATTCCCTTTATGATATTGTGGGGGTGGAGACGTTCCAGAAATACATGGAGAGGGGTATCATCGAAGTCGCTCCTCTGGCTTACATGCGGGGGAGGACACTTGACGACTCCTTCGTCATTCTGGATGAAGCGCAGAACACCACCCCGGAGCAGATGAAAATGCTTCTGACGCGGTTTGGCTTTGGGTCAAAAGCAGTGATAACCGGTGACATTACTCAGATGGACCTGCCCCCCGGTCAATATTCCGGGTTGGAGCACGCCCGCTTTATTCTGGGAGCGATTGAGGGGATTGCGTTCATCTATTTCTCCGACCGGGATGTGGTCCGGCATGAATTGGTCCAGAAAATTATTAAGGCTTACGAAAAATACGATCAGGAGCAAAAGGAGAATCTCTGACTGGAGATGCCGGCGCAAAGGTGGAGTGCAAAATGAATCTTTCCGGTTGGCAGTCGAATTTAACCAGCCGCTGGCGGCAGCTCAGCTTTAGGTCAAACGGGTCGGGACGGCGTCTGTTTTGGGCGGCGCTGATTTATCTTGTCTTGTTGGCAACGGTTGTCAGCGGCGTCATGCCGCGACAAGTACAGATCAAAGCAGGGGAAATCGCCCCGGAGGAGATTAAGGCGCAGAAAACGGTGACTAACCGCCGGGCTACCGATGCCAAAAAGGAAGAAGCGCGGGCTGCCGTCAAGGAAGTATACGATATGGATCTGACGGTTGTGGATGATGCGGCGGAGCAGGTCGCGCTTGTTTATGATCTGTTCCGGACGGCGGCAGCGAGTGGTCAGTCCGAGAGCGAGTCTCTCGCCAGCCTGAGAGAGTCGCTGCCTTTCGAGAGCAGCGACAACACAATTCTGAGCGTGCTGCGGCTGGACCGGGCCGGGATTGACGAACTGGCGACGGCTACGAGCCAAATAGTCCGTTCGGTAATGCAGGCGGGAATCAAGGAAGAAAGATTGCCCGAAGCGCAGGGACAGATTGCGGCCCAGACTGAGACCCTGGCGGCAACCCGGGAACAGAGGAATTTCGCAGCCGCTTTGGGTAAACACGTTCTCCGGCCGAATTTGGTCTTCAATGAAGCAATGACGAACCAGCGACGGGCTGAGGCCGAGCTGGCTGTCGAGGCGGACCCGGTCAAAATCCTGAACGGCCAGATTATCGTCCGGAGCGGCGATCTTGTCACCCCGGAGCACATCGCCATGTTGGAAGATCTGGGACTGCTGCGCGAGCACACCGACTATTGGCGTCTGCTGGGTCTCGCTCTTTTTGTTCTGTTGATGGAAGCTTTGGTGGCTGTTTATCTGCATCGTTTCCTCCGGGCTAGTTTCCACAATGAATCGCATATTATTCTGCTCGGGCTGATTGTGATTATGACGCTCCTGCTCAGTCGGATTCTGGGGACGATTTCCGCCTACTTGCTGCCAGTCGCGGCCGGGGCCATCCTCGTCGCCGTTCTTCTGGACGCGCGCCTTGCCGTCACCATCAATATGGTCCTGAGCATTCTGGCCGGCATAATTTTGGGCGGCGAACTGCGCTACATCGTGATTGCCCTGATCGGGGGCTACGCCGGTATCTACAGCATCTCGAAAGTGACGCAGCGCAGCGACCTGACGCGGGCCGGGGCAAATGTGGGCGCGGCCAACGTCCTGGCGATTTTCGGGACGGCGGCGGCGGCCGGCGTGCCGTTCGACGAAGTATTAAGGGAAAGCGTTCTGGGAACGTTAGGAATAGCCGGCGGCTTGCTTTCGATCGTTCTGGCCAACGGCCTTTTGCCTTATCTGGAGAACAATTTCGGGATTACGACGGCCGTTAAACTTTCCGAGCTTTCCAACCCAAGCCACCCGCTGCTGCGTCGTCTGCTGGTGGAGGCACCCGGCACATACCATCACAGCATCATTGTCGGCAATTTGGCCGAAGCGGCGGTGGAAACAGTGGGGGGCGAGCCTTTGTTGGCCCGGGCCGGAGCATATTATCACGACATCGGTAAGATCAAGCGTCCTTATTTCTTCATTGAGAACCAATTGAGCGGCGGCAATCCCCATGATAACGTTTCGCCGAATCTGAGCACCCTGATGATCACTTCCCATATCAAGGACGGGGTGGAACTGGCCCGCGAATACCGCCTGCCGCCGGTCATTATCGACATTATTGAGCAGCATCACGGCACCAGTCTCGTTGCTTATTTCTATAATCTGGCGGCCGGAAAAGACAAAAGCGACACGGTGACGGAAGAGGACTTTCGTTATGAAGGTCCGAAACCGCAGACAAAAGAAGCGGCCGCGGTAATGCTGGCCGACTCGGTGGAAGCGGCGACCCGCTCTCTGGCAAAGCCAACTCCCGAGCGAATTGCGGATGTGGTGTACAAGATTATCAAAGGCAGGCTTGACGACGGGCAATTGGATGAAAGCGCCTTGACGTTCAAGGACCTTGACCGGATAGCAGAAAGTTTTACCCGGATTCTCCTGGGTATCTTTCATTCCCGAATCGAATATCCGGCCGGGGAAGAAAAGGAGGCAGACGGAGGTGAGACAGACGGAAGTACTGATTGGCAATCTTCAGACTAGGAATGAAATAACGCCGGCCGTCAGCCGTCTGGTTGAGCGGCTCGTGCAGACGGCAGTGGAAGCGGGGAACAATGCGGCGACGGAGGTCAGCGTTACCTTCGTCGACGACGAATATATGCAGGGGCTGAACTACGAATACCGGGGTATTGACGCCCCGACCGATGTTCTGTCTTTCTCCCAGTTGGAAACGGGTGAGCCGGAGCCGCCGGTGTTCGACCCAACCGCTGTATCGTTGGGCGATATCGTAATTTCAATGGAACGGGCGGCGGCGCAAGCCGCCGAATACGGGCACAGTCTGGAGCGGGAGATTGGCTTTCTCGTGATCCACGGTTTGCTACATCTTCTCGGCTATGATCACGGCGATGACGCCGCCGCTGCGCTGATGAACGCCAGAACGGAAGCGATTCTGGCCCAAAACGGGCTCGGGCGCTGACGGTACGATGAAGCGAAGAACGCTGGCGTCCAGTTTTCACGACGCATTTGCCGGTATCGCTTTTGCTCTCCGGACTCAGCGGAATATGCGAATCCATGGCGCTGTCGCTGCCCTGGTGCTCCTGGCGGCGGCGCTGCTGGGGACGACGGCGGCGGAAACGGCCTTGTTGTTGACAGCCATTCTCTTTGTGCTGGTGGCCGAAATGATTAACACGGCGGTGGAGAATTGCGTCGACTTGTTCACCGACGCGTACAACCCTCGGGCGGCGGCAGCCAAGAACGTTGCGGCCGGAGCCGTGCTGCTGACAGCAGCCAACGCTATAATTATCGGTCTCCTTGTTTTCGCACCCCGCCTTCTGCCGCTACTGTGCCGGATGCTCGCCGGATAATTCTGCCAGCAACGCCCGCCGGTCCGGCGGGTATTTTATAAATGACTGGGAGGGAAAAGAATGGCTGACAGGGCCACGTCAAACAAATCAGGCTTTGTCGCGGTAATCGGCCGTCCGAATGCCGGCAAATCGACATTACTCAATTCGCTGCTCGGGGAAAAACTTGTTATTGTCTCAGATAAGCCGCAAACAACCCGCAACAAGATTACCTGCATTTTAACCCGGCCGGACGCCCAGATTATTTTCCTTGATACTCCCGGACTGCACAAGCCGAAGACGAAGCTGGGTGAATACATGGTCGGTACCGCCCAATCTGCCTACAAAGAAGTTGACGTCGTCCTTTTGCTTATCGATGCGGCCGTCAGCATCGGAGCGGGCGACCGTTATGTCGTCGAGAGTCTCCGGGAAATCCAAACGCCGGTCCTTCTTGCTTTGAACAAAACTGATCTTGTTTCCGCTGAACACACGGCTGAACTCACTGCCACATACCGGGACTGGTTTCCTTTCGCCGGCATAATTCCCGTTTCGGCTCTGCGCCAGACCAATCTCCCGGCTTTGCTGGCCGCAATTATCGGACTTCTGCCGGAAGGACCCCGCTATTATCCTGAAGACATGGTTATTGATCAGCCGGAACGGTTTATTGTCGCCGAATTGATTCGGGAAAAGGCGATGCAACTGACGAATGAGGAAGTACCGCACGCCGTGGCCGTCGATATCGAAGAGATGGCGACGCGGGAGAACGATATGGTATTCATCCGGGCGGTGCTCTACGCAGAAAAAGATTCCCAAAAAGGGATAATCATCGGCGCCGGCGGGACAAAACTGAAGGAAATCGGCCGGCGGGCCCGGCAGGACATCGAAAACCTGCTTGGCTCGAAAATCTATCTGGACTTGTGGGTGAAAGTGAAAAAAGACTGGCGGAAACGGGAAAAAGCCCTCCGGCAGTTCGGCTACGAATAAGGAGCGGGCGCACATGGATTTTTACCGGGTCAACGCCATCATTATCAGGGTCAGGGATTTTCAGGAAGCCGATCGCATTGTGACGCTGTTCTCCCGGGAACGGGGGAAGATTAGATCTGTCGCCAAAGGCGCGCGCCGGCCTCGCAACCGTTTGAGCGGGAGCACCCAGCTTTTCTGCTCCGGTGTCTATTCCCTTTATGCCGGAAGAGGACTCGCCAGCCTTAATCAAGGTCAGATAACCGAGCCTTATCTCAGTCTGCGGGAAGATCTGACGAAGATGACTTATGCCGCTTACTTCGCCGAGATATTGGATGTGATGGTGGAAGAGGAGGCGGGCGGGGAACTGTATTCTCTCCTTGTATCCGTCTTCAGCCGGCTTGAGCAGGGGGAGGATCCGGAAATCCTGGCCTGCTTTTTTGAAATTCGTCTCTTGGCAGCGCTCGGCTACAAGCCGGAACTGGCTTCCTGCCTCGTCTGCCGGAAACGCCCCGCCGCCGGCGGGGACGTTTGGTTCAGCCCTTCCCAGGGCGGTCTCCTCTGTGCCGGATGCACCGCCGGGGCGGCGGATGCATTCCGGATTTCCCCCGGCGCCCTGGAAGTACTGAAACATCTTTTGAACGCCGATCCGGCCCGCCTCCATGTTCTGAAACTGTCTTACGAAATGCGTTACGAACTGGAAAAAATAATGCGGGCTGCCCTGAACGAGCATCTGCCGCGCCCTCTCAAATCATTGGATTTTCTGCAAATGGTTAAACTAGCGGAGAGAAAGCATTGAAAGAAGGTGATTAGCGTGACGATTGATTTGGCCAAAATCGATCTAATTCGAGAAAGAACGGGACTTAGCTACCGGCAAGCGAAGGAATTGCTGGAGAGTACGGGGGGCGACGTCGTCGAAGCCTTGATTATGGCGGAAAGCAAGGATAAATCATGGCAGGAGGAAATCCAGGTCAAGGGGAATGAACTGGCCGAGAAAATCCGGGAAATTATTCATAAAGGAAATGTCACCAAGCTTAAGGTGAAAAACGGCGATCAGACAATTGTGGAAATCCCGGTTACGGCCGGTGCCATCGGGGCGATTATTGTCCCGAAGCTGGCCGCGCTGGGAGCGATTGCGGCATTGCTGACGAAATGCACGATCGAAATTGAGCGGACCCCACCAAACCCGGAACAATCCGAGGGGGAAATGAACGTCGAATAGAGTTGGTGCGAAGGCAGGTGTCGGAATAAAACTCCTTTCCGGCACCTAATTTTATGTCGAAAAATGATTCCGGGCAGCAGGAAATATTCCCGAGGTACAGTATATACTATATATTAGACTCTCACTATATAGTATAACATAATGTGCCGCGCTGCATCCGGGAAAGGTGGTGAACAAAATCGAACTGACATCCCGGCAGGAAAGAATCATCGATATAGTCAGGGAAAATGAGCCGATAACCGGTGAGCAGATCGCTGAGACATTGTCGCTGACCAGGGCGGCAATCCGGACTGATCTGGCTATCCTGACCATGTCCCATATCCTGGAAGCGAAGCCACGGGTGGGTTATTTTTTTTCCGGCCGGAAAAGCAATTATTTGATTGGCGAGCAAATCAGGACGATGAAGGTCAATGAAATTAAGTCGGTCCCGGCCGTGATTCAGGAAAATTCATCGGTATACGACGCCATCGTGATGCTGTTTCTGGAGGATGTAGGCACGCTTTTCGTCGTCCGGGAAGGCGGTATTCTGGAAGGAGTCGTCTCGCGCAAGGATTTGCTGAAGGCGACACTGGGGAATGCCGACATTCATCAGATGCCCGTCGGCATCATCATGACCAGGATGCCGAATATTGTGATAACCGATCCGGATGAGACAGTATATGAAGCGGCCAAAAAGATTGTGGACAAGGAGGTTGACGCCCTGCCTGTCGTCCGCCCGCTCAGCCCGGATAGTGAGAAGGGCGGGCAGCGGCGCGAAGAATATGAAGTGATCGGCCGGATTACGAAAACGAGCATCACCAGACTGCTCGTAGAACTGGCGGAAGTCAGATAAAGGAGGAGAGAGAGATGGGTGATGCTGTGTACCCGATGGTATTTGTGGTATCCGACTCAGTCGGGGAAACGGCGGAATTCGTTGTCCGAGCGGCCGCGAGTCAATTCAATTCCGGTTACCTGGAAATCAAACGCATCCCTTATACCGGCACGGAGGAGCAGATTGCCGAGGCCGTTGCCAAAGCAGCCGAGACTAACAGCATCGTTGCCTATACTCTGGTTTTACCCGAATTGCGGGTAGCGATGGAGAAGGAAGGCCGCCGGCAGGGGGTGGTCACCGTTGATATCCTGGGGCCGATCCTGGACGCCCTGACGCTCAAGGTGAGCGCGGATCCAAAACTGCAGCCCGGGCTGGTGCACAAGATTGATGAAGATTATTTTCGGCGGGTGGAAGCGGTGGAATTCGCCGTCAAGTACGACGACGGCAAGGACCCGCGTGGCTTGCTCCGGGCCGATCTGACATTAATCGGAGTGTCGCGGACATCGAAGACTCCACTTAGCATGTATCTGGCCCATAAACGATTGAAGGTGGCCAATATACCCCTCGTGCCGGAAATTCAGCCGCCGGAGGAATTATTCAAGCTGCCGCCGTTTCGGGTGATCGGGCTGACGATTGGCCCCGAACAGCTGCACGAAATCCGGCAGGAACGGCTGCGGACTATGGGGCTTACGGCCACGGCCGAGTATGCGAGTGTGGAGCGAATTTTACACGAGCTGGAATACGCCGAGGGAATTATGCGCCGAATCGGCTGCCCGGTAATCGAGGTCACGAATAAGGCGGTGGAAGAAACAGCCGGGAAGATATTAGAGATTATCAGCAGGAGGGAAAGAAATGAGTAAGAAAAAGCTGGTTTACACATTTGCCGAAGGGAACGGCGGGATGAAAAGCCTGCTGGGCGGCAAAGGCGCCGGGCTGGCCGAGATGACTTCCATCGGGCTGCCGGTACCCCCGGGTTTCACCATTACCACGGAAGCCTGCAACCAATATATCGCCGGCGGCCGGATTTTCCCGGACGGTTTGGCAGCAGCGGTCGCCGAGAATGTTGCCTGGCTGGAAGCAAAAACTCAGAAGTCATTCGGACAGGGTGAAAACCCCCTCCTTGTTTCCGTCCGCTCCGGCGCGGCTATTTCCATGCCGGGAATGATGGACACGATCTTAAACCTCGGGCTGAATGACGACACAGTCAAGAGTCTGGCCGCCCGGACAGGGAATGAACGATTTGCTTACGACTGCTACCGGCGTTTCATCCAGATGTTCGGGGATGTGGTGATGAAAGTCGAACATCACGAATTTGAAGCCGTTTTGGCTGAGCATAAGCGGCGGCAGGGAGTCAGTTACGACAGTGAGCTGACGGCCGACGCTCTCCGGGCGGTAGTGAATGATTATCAGGATTTGGTTCGGAAAGCGGCCGGCACCGCTTTCCCGCAGGATCCCCGTGAGCAACTGCTGATGGCGGTCCGGGCTGTTTTTGACTCCTGGAGCAACCCGCGGGCCATCACTTACCGGAAAGTCAGCCGGATTCCGGACGATTTGGGAACGGCGGTCAACGTTCAGGCGATGGTATTCGGGAATATGGGAGACGACTGCGCCACCGGAGTGGCCTTCACCCGCAATCCTTCGGACGGGACCCGGGAATTGTACGGAGAATATCTGATCAACGCTCAGGGTGAGGATGTGGTGGCCGGTATCCGGACACCCAAGCCGATCAGCGAACTGGCGCAGGAAATTCCGGCGGCGTACCGCGAATTCGCCCGCCTCTGCGATCTTCTGGAGAAGCATTACCGGGATGTACAGGATATTGAGTTTACGATCGAGAACGGCACTCTTTATCTGCTGCAGACGCGGACGGGGAAACGTACCGCGAATGCGGCGGTGAAAATCGCGGCCGACCTGGTATCGGAAGGCGTGATTACCAAGGAAGAAGCACTGCTGCGGGTTGAGCCGGGGCAAATCAGTCAAGTGATGCACCGCCGCATCGATCCCGACGCCAAATTAACAGTGATCGCAAGCGGGTTGCCGGCCTCGCCGGGTGCGGCGTCCGGCATTGTCATCTTCGATGTCGACGAGGCCGAAAAAGCAGCCGGGGAAGGTCATAAAGTCATCCTCGTCCGGCCGGAGACGACACCGGATGATATTCATGGCATGATCGCGGCGCAGGGCATCCTCACCACCCGCGGCGGCATGACGAGCCACGCCGCTGTTGTCGCCCGCGGGATGGGCAAACCGTGCGTCAGCGGCTGCGAGGCGATTAAAGTCAATCTGGCGCAGCAGGAATTCACGGCCGGGGGCGTCACTGTCCGGGCCGGCGATGTCATTTCCATTGACGGCGCCCTCGGGCAGGTTATCCTGGGGCAAGTGCCGATGATTGATCCGGAATTAAGCGACGAATTCCAACTTTTGCTGACTTGGGCTGACGAGATCAGACACCTCGGGGTTCGGGCGAACGCCGATAACCCGGAGGACGCCAACCGGGCGCGGGAATTAGGGGCGGCGGGGATTGGACTTTGCCGGACGGAACATATGTTTTTCGCCCCTGACCGGCTGCCCATTGTCCAGCAAATGATTATGGCCGAGACGAAGGAAGACCGGGAGGCAGCGCTGGTACGCTTACTGCCTATTCAGCAGGGTGATTTTGAAGGCATTCTGCGGGCGATGGACGGCTATCCGGTGACCATCCGCCTCCTTGATCCGCCGCTGCACGAATTTCTGCCGAACGCTGAGGAAATCTTGGTAGACCTCACGAAAATGCGCCTGCAGGGCGGAAGTGAAGCAGAGATTAAGGAGAAGGAAGGCCTGCTGCGCAAAGTCCGCTCGCTCTCCGAGTTCAATCCAATGCTCGGGCTGCGGGGCTGCCGCCTGGGTATTGTCTATCCGGAAATCTACGAAATGCAGGTCAAGGCAATTCTTCAGGCGACGGTCCGCCTTCTGAAAGACGGGTATAATCCGATGCCGGAAATCATGATTCCGCTGGTGGGGCACGAAAAAGAACTGATTATGAACCGGGATATGGTCAACCGGATTGCCCGGGAGATCGAGGCGGAAACGGGCATCAAATGCGCTTATCCGGTGGGAACGATGATTGAACTGCCGCGGGCTTGTCTCGTGGCCGACCGGATTGCGGCGAGCGCCGACTTCTTCTCCTTCGGCACGAACGATTTGACGCAGACAGCGTTCGGCTTCAGCCGCGATGACGCGGAAGGCAAATTCCTGCACCAATATGTGGCGGACAAAATCCTGCCGGAAAACCCGTTCGCCGTCTTGGACCGCGACGGCGTCGGCAAGCTCGTCTCCATGGCTTTTGACCTTGGCAAAAGACAAAACCCGGATCTGAAAGTCGGCATCTGCGGCGAGCACGGCGGCGATCCGAATTCCATCGAATTCTGCCATCTGGTAGGGCTCACTTATGTCAGCTGCTCGCCGTTCCGGGTGCCGGTGGCAAGACTCGCCGCCGCCCAAGCGGCTGTAAAACACTAAAGACCAATCGAAGTAAGATAAAGTAAAAGAAGGGTATTGTCTCAAGTTATTATAATAGACAATACCCTTTTTTTATTGCCACTGAAGGATATACAATATTAACTTTTCTAAGTTTATGTTACCTACCTACCTAGAATTTGTACAAACAGTTAACCATAAAATGGGTTGATTTACCATATAACCAAAACAGGTGAGAAATTGCCCTCTGTGTAAATAGCGTATTGCTCAAAACACCAATACACAGAAGG
>JBMNPB010000028.1:0-33492 GCA_050943375.1 bacterium | reverse complement strand
TTGGAAATGGAGAGAAAATAACAGCCAATAGGCCGTATCCAAAGTTACTACAGTAATGCAATTTGTAATGCAGTAACGATTGAATTACATTAGAAAAGACTAAACCAGCAGGGAAATTATACCAGCAGAAAGGCCAAAAAGCCCGTAAAATCGGGCTTTTATAAATTAGGCTAAACTAGATTAAATAAAGATTATAGGACTCACATTCAAGAGGCCACTGGTTCGAAACCAGTATCGCCCACCATCCGGAAGACCAAGAGCCACGAAAGATCGTGGCTCTTTTTGTATTTTAGTCTTCTTTGCATAAGTTCAAAAGCCTGATGGCAGCATAGTCAATTTCGGATAATGGTGCGGAAAAAGGAAGCCGGAATCAATCCCCCTATTCAGAATGTGAGTTGCAGGCAAACACTTAATTAAGGGGAAATGAATTAGCACAATGCCAGATTACTATTAATTCGCCCCGTTTGCGGCTGCGACGGCCTGCATATCCCGATTTGAAGCCGCCGGCAGGAATAGCCACATTTTAACGTAATATGGTATTTGAGCCGCGTCTAATTCATAATGATAGGAGGACTGACAATTAAACCAACACAGGAAATGCTTCAAAACACGATGGAGAATGTCTTCCCGGACTGGAGAGCATTCCCAGGGAACAGCATGACAGCCGCAATATCCGAGCACCTGCATAAAAAGAATATATCCTTTTTAATTTTGGGGCAAAGAGATATGGTTAAACATTTCTATACTGAGCAAGCGGATAAAACGGATATCACGACAAAGGTTTATGTTAAAGACAACCGGAATAATGCTGAAAGGCGTGACCTTGTAATTCGATTTACATTCAGCTTTCCCGAAGAGGAAATCGCCTGGGAGTCTGTTATCTATGGGGAACTTGGGGATAAGCAAATTAAGTTTATTCAGGAGCTTGGCAGACAGGAAAAGGTATTTCTTTTTATAGCCGACGAGTCCGGTGAAATGATAAAAATAAAGCGACTTAGTTGGGGGCTGGATGCGGAAACGATGATGGAGATGACTGACAACAGCAGGGAACACTAAATTTACCGGGGCTGACCGGACTTGGAGTTGCTCAGACCGGCAGGCGTTCGGTACGGTGGGATAACTATGCTGCCAGGAGATCGGCTTATCCGCAAATGCCTTTTGCAAATGGATACGGCAGGCGATAACTAAGCCGCCAGATGGCTCCGGAGCGTCTCTGGCTGCAAAATGAAGGAATCCATAAGCAAAACGGCCTGATGCTGACCGGGTGGGAGAGGTTATTACCGGCATTAAGGCGTGCTCAGAAGCTGTTGCGATGTTAAATGTTACTACCTGCCGGTAACGTCGGCAGACTGACGGACATGGAATTTTGGAGGGATGAGTCATGCGAGAGGTGCTTGATATTTTGTCAGTAATGACCGCCAAGCCATTACTATATGAACGCGGCGAGGCAAAATTCTGGGATGATCCCCATATCTCCCGCAGTATGCTGGCGGCTCATCTTAATTCGAAACATGATCTGGCCAGCCGAAAGCCTGAGACGATAGACAAGACGGTCCGGCACCTGTTTGCTTCACAAGTGCTGGCGCCTGGAATGAGAGTTCTTGATCTCGGGTGCGGGCCCGGGCTCTATTCCGAAAGGATCTGCCGGGCCGGAACCCACGTTGTGGGTCTCGACATTTCGGAGCGTTCTCTTGCCTATGCTCGGGCTAGTGCCGCCCGGGCAGGGTTGGATATTGAATACCGGTGCATGAATTTCTTTGACCTTGATTTCAATGAGAAATTTGACGCCGTCCTCCAGATTTACGGCGAACTCAATACATTTTCCGATGAATTGCGCGACAGACTTTTGCGCTTGGTGCACCGGGCTTTGAAGAAAGACGGCGTTTTCGTCTTTGATGTTTCCACCCGGGCGCTGCGGGCAAAACATGGACTGACGAATCGCTGGGCGGTAAACGAGGGAGGTTTTTGGCGGCCGGGGCGTCATCTGGTGCTTGAACAGGGTTATGATTATCCTGCTGCGGATGTTTGGTTGGATCAATATATCATTGCGGACGACAGTGGAATCAAAGTTTACCGGAACTGGTTTCATGATTATTCGCTTGCGACGATTGACCCGGTATTGAGAAAAGCCGGTTTTCAGACAAAGCACGTCTGGAATGACCTGACGGGGAGCAGTTTCACCGCGGGCGGTGATTGGATTGCGATTGCGGCGGTAAAAGGAGCGGGCGGAACACAATGATAAACGCATGGCGGGAAGCAGAAACAAATTCGCCATTCCGGAGGCTTAGGATGGATTATAGAATTGTCGGGATGCGGGAAAATCCTGAATACCTTGAAAGAGCAATCGATTGTTTTGCTGTCAAATGGGGCTATTGACAGAAGATATTTATGAAGACTGCATCGGTAGCAGCATTAAGACGCAAAGCCTTCTGCCGCGTTGGTTTTAATGCTGTGGCAGGATGAAACAATCGGTAGTTATGGCCTGATAACGAACGACTCTATCAGCCGGCAAGATTTATATCTGGCTTTGCGCTATCCATCGAAGAGAAATAACGGGGGAAACGGCTTTCATCCCTGCGGAGCGGCATCTGGAATATCTGAGCACGACGCAATCCCAATAAGTAGGGAGTAAAGGCGCGTTGCGGCGCCGTTATTTTCTCTGCTACGGCTGGGCGATAATTCACCGCGCATTCCGCTACATTGCCCGCCGCAAGATCAGGCGGGCGGCACCGTCTTTGATTCGCAGGAAGCCCTCCTTACAATGAGCACTCTCCCATGCGCCGTTTTGCCGGTAGCGCAGCGTTCCTGCAATTACTTCCGCGATCAGCGGCATGTGACCGGCCAAGATGGTAATCTCCCCGGTGCTGGTAGGCAACGTCAAGGCCTCCACCGACTCATGCCGCGGCGGCGCTTCCGGTGTGATAATGGTGAGATCGAATAACTTGCTCATGCCCTCATCCCTTTGGCTTTCTTTCGGACATCATCCATGTCGCCCACCATGAGGAAGGCGTCTTCTGGCAGGTCATCCGCTTCGCCGGCGATGATCTGTCCGAAGCCGTCCGTTGTGGCCGCTACCGGTACGAACGTGCCGGATAAGCCGGTAAAGGTTTCCGACACAAACATGGGCTGCGACAGGAATTTCTGGATTCGTCTTGCCCGGGCGACGATTTTTTGATCCTCGGCGGAAAGTTCCTCAAGGCCGAGGATGGCGATGATATCTTTAAGCTGGTTGTATCTTTGCAGGCAGGCCAGCACCGCTTGGGCCACGTCGTAATGCTCCTGTCCCACCACCGCCCGGTCCAGGATGCGGCTGGAGGAGGCCAGCGGGTCAACCGCGGGATAGATGCCCATCTCCGCAATGGAGCGGGACAGCACCGTCGAGGCATCCAGATGGCTGAAGATAGCGGCCGGGGCCGGGTCGGTCAGGTCGTCGGCCGGCACATAGACTGCCTGCACCGACGTGATGGAGCCGCTCATGGTGGAGCAAATCCTCTCCTGCAGCTGACCCACCTCCTGATTGAGTGTAGGCTGATAGCCGACTGCCGAAGGCATGCGGCCCAGCAGGGCGGAAACCTCGCTGCCTGCCTGCACATAACGGAAGACGTTGTCGATGAAGAGCAACACGTCAAGATTCTGCTCGTCCCGGAAATATTCGGCCATGGTCAGCCCGGTCAGGGCAGCCCTCATCCGGGCGCCCGGCGGCTCGTTCATCTGCCCGAAAGCCAAGGCCGTGTTCGACAATGCGCCGGACAGGGTCATGTCCGCAATCAGGTCGCTGCCTTCCCGGGTGCGTTCGCCCACCCCGGCGAACACCGAGACGCCGCCGGCGTTGCGCGCAATGTTATGGGTGAGTTCCATGATTAAGACTGTCTTGCCGACGCCGGCGCCGCCGAAGAGACCAATTTTGGCGCCTTTAGCGTAAGGTGTCAGCAGGTCGATTGCTTTGATTCCCGTCTCGAAGAATTCGGTAACCGGGTTGATATCCTTGATAGCGGGCGGATCTTTATGAATAGGCCGGCGTTCTCCGGCGATGGGTGGGCCGCCGTCCACGGGCCGGCCCAGCACGTCCACTACCCGGCCTAAGGTACCGTCGCCTACCGGAACGAGGATGCAGTCACCGGTCGGGCGCACGGGATCACCGCAGCGCAGGCCGTCGGTGGCGTCCAGCGCCACACATCGTACCACGGAAAGGGATACCTGCGCCGCCACTTCCAGATGAACGTTATTTTGCGGCCGCTCACACACCAGCAAATCATTCATGGCGGGTAATTCTCCTTCCCGGAAGCGTACTTCCACAACCGGTCCGCCAACGCTGACAATTGTTCCCGTATTCTTAATTGTTATCGACCTCCTTTCAGCGCTTCGGCCGCGCCGGTGATTTCAATAATCTCCCCGGTAATTTGTGACTGCCGGAGGAGCGTAAATTGCAGGCCAAGGTTCGCGATCATGTCGTCCGCGTTCCTGGTGGCGTCACCCATGGCGATTATCCGTGCCTTTTGTTCCTCTCCGTATGAGTGCACCAGCGCGTCGTACAACAAGGCGCACAGCCATTGGGGCAAAAGGGTGTCAAACATTTTCCCCGGGTCGGAATCACAAAGGAAATCCCGCTCTTTTTTTCTTTTTGGCGCTGCCAGCGGCAGGATGCGCCGCCGTGTGCCCCCGGCGACCAGTTCCACACCGTCCGCTTTACCCTCCGACAGCAGGGAAAGAATCTTCCCGGTGATTTGCTCCGCTGTTCCGAGGCGGGGAAGATCGAAAACTTCCCATGGACCTGAGAGAGTCTCATATCCCCGGGAGCGCAAGCCCTCTGCCAGCTTAGTGCCGACGGCGAGCAGCGGAGCGCCCGGCGGGATTTCCTTCCCGGCCAGCTGCAGCGCGGCGGCGTTGTAGCCTCCCGCCAGTCCCCTTTCCCCGCCGATGGCCACGTAGCAGGGTTTTGCGCCGCCCTGCCGGTATTTATCCGGTATCAGCCCGCACAGCTGCAATTCTTCCGCCAGCGCTGTCAATTCTTTTTTCCAGGCGGTTGCGCCGGCACGGCGGCCGTCGTTTTTGCGGGCCCGCGCCGCCGCGGCCAGTTCCATGGCCGCGGTTATTTTCTTCGTCTGCTCCGCCGCATTGATGCGGCGCCGCAGCGTAACCAGCGTATCCATATTACCCCTCCGGATAAATGAATTTGTCCAGCGTTGCCGTCAGGCTTCGCAAGGTTTCATTCGGCAGGTCGCCGGTGGTGTTGATGCCGCGGATAGCCGTTGCGCAGGCGTTTTCTGCGTATTCCAGAAGGCGTTTCCGCCAGTCGGTGATGTCGGTAAGATTAGCCTTGGCGAACATTCCGTGGCCGTAAGCGGCCAAAATCAGTGTTTCCTGGGCCAGGGTGAATCTTTCGTCCAGGCCTTGTTTCATCAGTTCGATCAGGATATTGCCTTTGTGGAGCTGAGCGGCGGTGTGGGCATCCACGTCCGCGCCGAATTGCGAGAAAGCAGCCATGTCCCGGTGCTGCGCCATCACCAGCCGGAGCATGGAGGACACCTTGCGCAGTGCTTTCTGCTGGGCAACGCCGCCGATCCGGGAGACTGACAGCCCTACGTTTACAGCGGGGCGGATGCCGGCGTTAAACAGATCGGTGCTCAGATAGATCTGACCGTCGGTGATTGATATCAGGTTGGTTGGGATATAGGCGGAGATATTGTCTGCCATGGTTTCAACGATGGGGAGGGCGGTCATTGAGCCGCCGCCGCAAGCTGGGGAAAGCTGCGCGCTTCTTTCCAGCAGACGGCTGTGCAGATAAAAAATATCGCCGGGGTACGCTTCCCGGCCGGAGGGGCGGCGCAGCAGCAGCGAGATGGCGCGATAGGCGGCCGCGTGCTTGGAGAGATCATCGTAAACCACCAGAGTGTCGCGGCCCTCCCGCATGAAATGTTCGGCTACCGCACAGGCTGCGAAGGGCGCCAGATATTGCACGGCAGTGAAGTCGGAGGCGGTGGAAGCCACCACGCATGTATACTCCATGGCTCCTGCCTGGCGCAGTGTGTGCACCAGCCGCGCGACTGTCGCCGCCTTTTGGCCGATTGCGCAGTAGACGCAAACGACGTTCTTGCCTTTCTGGTTCAAGATGGCGGACAGCGCCAGGGAGGTCTTGCCGGTTTGCCGGTCGCCAATGATCAGCTCGCGCTGTCCCCGTCCGATGGGAATCATGCTGTCGACGACCAATACGCCCGTCTCCAGCGGGCGTTTTACCTGACTGCGTTCCACCAGCGCGGGCGCGGGGCTTTCCAGTGGGCGGTATTCCCCTGTCGCCAGCTTTCTGCCGTCCAGGGGCATGCCCACTGGGTCCACGACCCGACCCAGCAGTGCGTCGCCGACTTGGATATTCGCGATGTGCCCCGTGTTCCGCACCAGCATACCCGGGGAGACCTCCCCCCGGTTGAGGAGCACGGCGCCTACGTTGTCTTCCCGCAGGTCCAGGGCAAGGCCGTAAACATTGTTCTCAAAGCTGATCACCTCACCGTAGCCGCAATCCCGCAGACCTTCGATTTGCACCACTTCATCCCCCGATGATAAAACAATGCCGGTGGGAAAGGCCTTATCCTCGAATTCGAAAGCGGCGATCTTGTCCCGGAGGAAAGCCCCCACCCGGCCGGGGTCGAATGTCAATGTCTTCAGTCTTTCCGTTTGCCCGGCGGAATCAAGCAGAAATTCTTGCATGGCTTGCAGTCGGTTTTTGGCGCTCCGGTCATAAACCATGCCGCCGGCATAAGCCACGAAACCGTTGATCAGGGAAGGGTCTTCCACTATCTTCATTTCCACCGGGCTGCCCAGCTGCTTCTCAAAGCTTGCCCGCAAGCGGGCCACCGTCTGCTCGTCATACGGCGGGGCGATATGTACCAACACACGTTCGGCTTTAATGTTCTTCATAGAAATCTTCGCTCACCCTCTTGTTGTCTTCCTTTGTTACCGCCCGGCCAAGGATATGTTCGGCCATTTCTACCGCCAGGGCGACAATATCCTCATGAGCCTCGCGCCGGGCCCGCTGGCGGAATTCCTCCGCCAGCGGGAGTTCGGCGTCGGCGAATTCGTTGACTGTTGTTTCGTTGTCCGCTTTCGTTGCCCCGCGGCCCAGGACCTGTCTCGCGATATCCGCGGCCAGAAGCACCGTCTCCTCAAACATTTCGCGCTGGGCGTGCCGCCGGAATTCCGCCGCTTCCGCCTGTGCTTCCCGCAGCAGGGCAGCTGCTTGCTTCTGCGCGTCTTCCAGGATCATTTCGCGCGCTTCATAGGCGCGGAGTGCCGCGTCCCGCAGGATTTCTTCCGCGCGGACGTCGGCCGCGGCCTTGATTTTCTTTGCCTCCGCCAGCGCTTCTTGCGCTTCGCGGCGGCTGCAGTCGATGCTGTCCATAGCGCTGCTGATGCCCTCGGCTCTTTCCCGCAGAAATTTGCTGACTGGTCTGTACAACAGCAAATAAAGCAGCAGGAAGAGCACCGCGAAATTCACAAAATGGATGACGAAATCGGTCATCTTGATATTCATAGCGTTTCTCCTTCCATCCCGCAGCTCACCGGAACAGCATGATGAGGGCTATGACAAAACCGTATATGGACGACGATTCGGTCAGAGCCAAGCCCAGAATCAGCAATGAATTAATCCTGTCAGCCGCCTCCGGATTGCGGGCGATCGCCTCCACCGCTTTGCCGGTGGCAAGCCCCTCGACAATTCCGCAGGCTGCGGCCGGGATAAGGCACAGCGCGATAGCGATTTCTTTGGTCATCTCGTTTTCTCCTTTCGGATGTTCTTAGTCCGTCGCCTCGCCGACATAGACCAGCGTAAGGGTGATAAAAATGAATGTTTGGATGGCGCCGGCGAAAACAGTGAAATAAAGCGCCGGGATTGACGGGATGCCTAAGGCGCTGCCGCCCAAAGCGGCGTAGATTAGGTTCATGACAATGGTACCGCTGGTAATGTTGCCAAAAAGCCGGCAGCCCATGGATACGGGGAGGGACAGGTCGTTAATCACCCGGATGGGGAAGATGAAGAGCGGGGTGGCGATATCTTTGAATCTGCCGCTCAGTTTTTTTTCCCGGATGCCGAAATAATTGACCACGATTAGAGTGAAGATCGCCAGCATCATTGTGAAAGTGATGTCAGACATGGGTGAGCGCGCTCCGGCGAACTCCGCCAGCAGAAATCCCAGCATTGTTGCGCCGATAGTGAACACATAGGCGTACAGGAAATCGCTGCGCACCTTCGTTTTGGAAGCCGCGTATTTCTGGATGGCCTCGATGGCTGTTTCCAGGACATTCTGCACGCCGTGCGGTTTTTTTGCCATCCGGGGGATTACTGTCAGCCTGATGATGACTGCTGCGGCGATGGTGAGGAGCATCATTGCCCAGGAGCATAAGATGGTAACGCTCACATCCATACCCAGGAAGGAGACCCGTTCGGGCATGATCTCCACGCTAAGTTTATCGCCGGCGGGAGCACCGCTGGTCAGAGCCAGCAAATTGACTGCGACCAACCAGCTCCCGGCGATCATCAGCGCAATGGAAAAAATTTTATACAGCTTCCCGCCCGCTTCTTTTTTCGGTATCTGTGTTTCCCGCCGGCGCATTTGCCAACCGATAGCGGCGATTGCCAGACCCGGCACAATCCAGAGCATTTCATCACTCCTTTTTGCCCGGCCGGAGCAGACCTCGCATTGCCGCGCCGGTAAGCACCGGCAGGAAACCGGCCATGGTCCAGGGCAGGTGCCCGGGCGACAGCAAGGCGCATCCGCCGAATAATATGATTGTCAGGGGCAGAGTCAGCAGCAGGCGGCCGGTTCTGCCGCTTTTGGTAATCTCCGGCACTATCTTGCGCAATACCAGGTATTGCCCAGCACCGAAGGTTGCTCCGATCAGCACGGCTAACACAGCCCGGATCATAATTTATCCATTTGCTCCACATTCAGGGTAAATACCGTGGCTCCGCCGACCGTTACCATCTCCCCCTCTTTGCTTTCGCCGTAGCCCAGGCTGTATGAGAGGGGGTTTGAGTTGATGTGCTCCCGCTGCGAGCAGGTGCGGCGCAGAATGGCTTTTAATTCGTCCACCCTTTCGTCCGGCACGCCCATGAGTAGCGTGGTGTTGCCAATCATCAGAAAACCGCCTGTGGATGTAAGCTTGGTTACCTGGAAATTATTCTTCCGCAGCGCGTTGACCGCTCCGACGGAATCATCGTTGCGGATGATCGCAAGGATTAGTTTCATGATTTTCCTCCCATTTTGCGTTTTGGATTCTCTGCCAGGAGATATTAGATATTGTGCCTGTCAGACCAGCTAACGAAGATGGAGCCGAGCGGGCTGGAGAGTAAAACGCAATCGCGGCAAAATAGCCGTTGCCGTCTATTCAGCCCTCCAGATGGCGGGCGTCCCCGTGACTGACTGCCTTTACTCCCTCCGGTCCGAATTCCAGCTCGCAGACGGCAGTATTCGGCACGGCGCACTCATAGAAACGTTTTTGCAGCAGCCCGCAGTACAAGGCGGCGATTGGCCCGCCATGGGTTACGACGGCCACCGTCCCGTCCTGATGCCGGGCGGCGATGGACTCCAGGGCCGTCAGGAAGCGTTCCTTGACTTCGGTATACGTCTCGCCGCCCGGCGCCCGGACGAGCAGAGGATCTTCCCGCCAGCGGGCGAGTTCTTCTCCCCACTTGGCCGTTATTTCGGCCGCGAGCACCCCGTCCCAGTCGCCGAAATTGATTTCCCGCAGGCCGGGGATTTTTTCCACCGGGAGACCATGTTCGGCGGCGATGGCCGCCGCGGTATCGTACGCCCGGGTCAGGTCGCTGGCGTAGACGGCGGCGATTTTTTCTTCCCGCAGCCTGGCCGCCACCTTTTTGGCCTGTTCCTTCCCCAGGGTACTGAGTTCGTCGTCCGTATAGCCGCTGAATTTCCTGTCCACGTTTCCCATCGATTCCCCGTGCCGCACCAGCAGCATCCGCAGCATTGTCATTTCCTCCGTTTCCGTCGCTCAGGCAATTCCTGTTTACCTGCCGCCTTTGTTTGTACAGCCTTTTTCAGACCACTATTTGATACCTTCGCCGTCATTCCCCCGATTTCCTCCGCTTACGCTGTTTTTTCCCTGGATGGTGGCAGATTAATGGCTCTGTTGCCCGGTTTCCCAACTCGCAGCAGGGAAAAGGCGGCGGCTGCCGAACGGCCATCTTGATCAGAAAAACCGGGAGGAGTGAAAACATCTCCGAAGAAACGAAATTTGTTTATTCCAATCGGGTCGGCGTGGATTTTTCCGTTTTCGATTTCGTGCTGGATGTGGGGATGAGAGTTCCCGGCGACGAGGGGCAGGCATCCCTGCTCAAGCTTGTCATGAGCCCGCAGCACGCCAAAGTGCTGAGCCGAATTCTGCTGAATAATATCGAGAAATACGAGAAAGCATTCGGCCCGATTCCGCTGCCGTCGACGGGAGGCGCTGCCGCCGGCAAGCAGGTTATGCAGTAGCGGCGCCGGATAGCCGGGGGCATAATTAGGCATTGTTGCGGTTCGAACGATGCGCGGGCGGAGCGGAGCGAGATGTTTGCGGAACGAAATACGGCGCGGTTTGGCGCCGTATTTCGTTCCCGGCCGGCGGCGGCGTCCGGCGGAATACTCCCGGCGCAAGGAGAGATAATATTGCCGGAGGTGATAAAATGAGCCGGACATCGACCAAATTGCTGCTGAAATTCCTCCTGACTTTCCTTGCCGCCGTCATTGCCTTTTATGGGGTAAGTGAAGGGGCGTTGCTGTCAATTCTGCTGATGAGCCTGCTGGCCGCCGTTCTCAATTATCTGTTGGGCGATTATCTCATCCTGCCCGCTTTCGGCAATATCGTCGCCGCCATCGTTGACGGCGGACTGGCCGCGGCGGTCGCGTTTTCCTACGGGCTGGTCGACCGGGCGCTGGCAACAACTGGCGTTTCAATGCTGGTTTTCGGGCTTTTGATCGCTGCAGCCGAGTTTTTCTTTCACCGTTTTCTGCGTCAGGACGGTAAATTAACCCGTTGAAGCGCCGCTGACTGCGCGGCGAAAAGCCGGAACGCTCCGGCTTTTCGCGGGTCGCCGCAGCCTCGATTTTCCAGCATAAAAGACGGTGCCGCCGGTGAACAATAATTATGATTTCCGACCCACCAATAGTACTGGAGGTGTAATAAATGCCTAACAAGAATAACAATCAGGTTCTCGTGCAAGGTGCAAAAAACGCTCTCGACGGGTTGAAACATCAAGTGGCCAGCCAAATCGGCGTGACGCCGCCGGCTTCCGGCTACTGGGGCGACATGTCCGCCCGGCAGTGCGGCGCGGTAGGCGGCAATATGGTGAAAGCCATGATTCAAATGGCCGAGGCGCAGATTGCCGGCGGCGCCGGTTTCACCGGCAACATCGGCGGTGCCGGACGTCCCGGCGGCGGCAACACTCGCTGAGTTCAATATTAGGAAAAGAAAAGACGGCCTGCGCCGTCTTTTTTAATCTTTCCTCATTCGTTTCGTTGGCCGGATCCGCCGCGGGTTATTCCTCTTCAGCGGGCCGGTCGCCCGGAGCGAAATTATTCCGGCTCAGCCGCCCACCGTCTCGATGGTGCCGCCGACCTGCCGGATTGCCGCAATCAGCGGGCTGAAGGCGGAGCTGTCGCCCAGGGACGGAAGGCGGAGCAGCAGGTTAATTCCGCCCGGCGCACTCATTTCCGCATTATCCGCCATTTTGACGACGGCTCCGGCCGGGACGGTTACCCGCAGCAAAACTCCCGGCTGCTGCCGGCAGCTGCCGTTCGGCGGCGGGGCCGAACGCGTCTTTTGATTGTCTGTTTCCCAAACCATTTGCTTTCCTCCTTTCTGTCGCTATATTTTATGACGGCTGGGGTATTCGGTTCAGGCAGCGAAGGCCCTGCGGGCCGGACGGGACTCAATTGAGTCAAACCGGCCGGGATGAGGCAGCCTCAAGCATGAATCCCGGAAAAGCGGCCGGAGCGGCGGCGGAAAATTCTGCTCTTTTTCCGGAAACCGGGAATAAGAATAGACTGATACCGCCGAAAATGCTAAGATAGAGAAGAAGATTGGGGAAAGGGTGAAAGATAATGAAAAACAAAGGCTGCCTCACCGCTGCCGTAATTCTGGTGGTCGGCTTGCTGTTGCTGGGACTGCCGCTCATTTCTTCTTACAATGGATTTGTCGCGCAGCGGGAAGACGTGACCGGGAAGTGGATGCAGATCGACAATCAGTTGCAGCGGCGCTACGACCTGATCCCGAATTTGGTGGAGACGGTCAAAGGCTACGTCCGACACGAAGAAGAGGTGTTCACGGCCCTCGCCGACGCCCGGGCGAAGCTGGGGCAGGGCGGCACCGCAGCGGAAATGGCGCAGGCGGACGCGGAGCTCTCTGCCGCCTTGTCGCGGCTGCTCGTCGTCGTGGAGAATTATCCGACGTTGAAGGCGGATACGCAGTTTTTGAATCTGCAGCACGAACTGGCCGGGACCGAGAACCGGCTGGCCATCGCCCGCAAGGATTATAATGAAGCGGTTCAGATGTACAACACGCGCATCCGGCGCTTTCCCGGTATGATAATCGCGGGGTTGTTCAATTTCACCCCGTTTGACTATTATGAGATCGACGACGCGGCGAGACAGGCGCCGGGAGTCAACTTTACCGACTGAGAAATAAGGGGGCGGGCGGAATGATGAAAAGAAAAGCGTTGACCGGCCCGGTCATCCTGCTTGTCTTGCTGACAGCCGGTCTGGCCGCTGCGGCGCCCGTACTTCCGTCCCGGCCGACGGAGAATATCTTCGTTCAGGATGATGCCGGGATGCTCTCGGCGGCGACGGAAGCGGAACTGCAAAGCCGGGCGGAACGGCTGGAAGACAGCACAACAGCCCAGCTTTGCGTGGTGACGGTGGAAACCCTGGGCGACGCAACTGTTGAGGAATATGCCAATGAGCTGTTCCGTGCTTGGGGCATCGGCGCTGCGGAAAAGGACAACGGCGTACTGCTCCTGGTCGCTGCGGCGGAGCGAGAAGCCCGGATCGAGGTCGGTTACGGGCTCGAAGGGGCCTTGCCCGACGGCAAGGCGGGCGCAATCCTGCGGGAAATGATGGATTATTACCAGGCCGGCGATTTCGACGGGGGGACCACACTGGCTTTCGGCCGCATTGTCACGATAGTCGCCGCCGAGTACGGTGTGGATCCGCAGGCAGCCGGCCTGCTGGACGGGCCGCTCCCGGAGCGGGCCGGGAATGAATTGCCGGCCGGATTCATTATTCCCTTGGTTGTTTTAATTCTCATCATCTTGCTGATTACTATTTTCGCTCGCGGCGGCCGCGGCATCGGCGGCGGCTTCGGCGGGGGAATGCCCGGACGGAGCTGGCCCACGGGGCGCGGTTTCGGTAGCGGCGGTTTCGGGGGCGGTTTTGGCGGCTTCGGCGGGGGCCGCGGCTTCGGCGGCGGGTCCTCCGGCGGCGGCGGGGCCTCGTCCCGCTGGTAATAAGGAGCGGCGGGGCGGGAAACGTCGGCCGGCCGGAATGGCGCCGCGAATGACGCATCCTTTCCGGCCATATCACTTCGTAGGCGCCGGGAAAGTTGAAGCAAGGGCTACGTTGCGGCAAGCGGCCCTTGTTTTATGTATTTCGGCGAGATTGCGATCTCGCCCGGAGCGGCTTACCGGGTGCCAATTCATCAACCGGGCAGGAGTCGCCGGTCAGGCGGCGAATTCGGCTGATATCGGAAATGCGGCTAAACCGGAATAAGATATTCAGCCGGTAATCCCGGATCCGCTAACCGGTTGCCCGGAGCGGCCGGCCGCGGGCAGCTCCGCCCTGATTAAACCGAAAGCGAGGAATGGTTAGAATGACTGACCTGACTGATTTGCCCGTCGAAGCGGTGCGGGCGCAAAAGATAATAGCGGAACTGTTTGGCAGCGCCGTAGTCGCGGTGTATTTGCACGGTTCGGCGGCGTTCGGCGGTCTGCGCAAAGACAGCGATGTAGATATTCTGGCGGTTGTCGACTGCGATATCGGGGAGGAAACCCGCAAAGCACTGACGGACAGGTTACTGAAAACATCGGGCCGAATTGGAAACAGCGACGGGATACGGTGTCTGGAGCTCACCCTTGTGAAACTGAATGATGTCGTTCCGTGGCAGTATCCGCCTAAATTGCTCTATCAGTATGGGGAGTGGCTGATGGATGATTTTGCGCGCGGTTGGATATCGCAGACCCGTAACGACCCGGATTTAGCCATTACCCTCAGCCAGGCGCGGCAGCACAGTACTGCGCTGACGGGCATCGATGCTTCCCGGCTGTTGGAACCAATTCCGGCGGCGGATTTGCGGCGGGCGATGAAAGACTGCCTGCCCGGTTTGCTGAACAATTTAAAAGGCGATGAGCGGAATGTCCTCTTGACTTTAGCCCGAATGTGGGTGACAGCAGTGACCGGCAGCTTCCTCCCCAAGGATAAAGCGGCGGAATGGGCGGCGAAGCGCCTCTCGGCTGAATGCGGCGCCTTGCTTTGTTTAGCCGCAAGTGCCTACCGAGGGGAAGGCGCCGACGATTGGAGCGTTCTCAGCCGCGAAGCTGATGATTTGGCCGGATTATTGAAGCAGGAAATCGAACGCTGTCTCGAAAGCGATGGCGACGGAGGAACCTTCTCCTGTCTTCATTATTAAACCATTAAGGGGAAAAACACATGAAAAGCCAAAAGAGAATTCTGGTTTTCGAAATTCTCTTATGTCTGTCGGTTGCCGTTATTATGGGTTTAATTGTTCAATCTGTTTACGCGAACGCGTTTCGCATCGGATTTATTGCTTATCTTTTGCCGAACTGGATCGGTGCTACTTTGGTCAATTGGCGAACAGAAGCAAACAAAGAGTATCCGAAGTTCCGCTGGTTTACCTTTTTATTGCTTGCCGTTACAATAGCGCTGTTTCTCGGCTTCAAGCCTCGGATTACCTATGAAGAAGGAAAGGACATTATTGCTTCGCACGGCTATGCCAACCTATATGAGTTACAGGACAAATCGATTACCTCATTTCGGTTAAAGAAAACTCGTCTAATCCCGGAGGCATATCTTTACGGCGGCGAACAAGACAAGATTAAATATTATATCCTGCTGAGTCCGGTTGACGGCGAAATCCAGGCCGAAAGAATCGGGGAAGGGAATTATCTCGATCTGTATTTTGCCATGAAATACGGGCGCTGAGGAAGTGGTTTAATTTACCTTCATATAGATAACGCCCAAAAGATAATTATTACTTTTGCCGGCGTTAACGGTGTCGACATATCAGGTCCTGGTGATTTGCTTAGCCATATTGCCAGGGCAACTTTTGCGGATATTAATCCGCTATTCGTTTGTGCAGCCGGTGTCTTGCTTATCGTCGTAGCGGCTAAGGAGATTCTCAGCCAGTTAAAAATCTGAATGGCTTAAGAGTTAAGATAATGACACCGAAACCGGCTGGTATCAGCCGGTTTTCCGCTTCACGCCTTTTTTCGCTGCAGGCTTCTGATTTGCACTTCATGTTCGCCGACGATGGCGGTCAGCGATTTTTGGTTTTCCCTGCTTACTCCGATTGTATCCGCCACCTGGGTACGAAATTCGCTCCGGCCGGCTGTCTGCTCATAGACGGCGTCCAGCTTGCGGGACAGCTCTTTGACGTCGGTCTTGACTTCGCCAACCTCGGTTTTGAGCTCCCGCTGTCCTGTTTCCAGCGCTGCAAGCCTTTGGTCAACAAAATCGAATCGCTTGTCCATCGCGTCAAACCGCTGATCCATCGCGTCGAACCGCTTGTCCATCGAGTCTATTTTCCCGAGGATTTGTTTTAAGGTTTCCTCCATCCTGCTCACCTCTTTTATTCTGGCTGGCATGCTTCCCCGGCAAGTCTTTCGGCTTTTGCCGGGATAATGATGAAGGTGATTGGACTGCGGAGCCTGGGCGGCCAGTAATTTCCACTTTTTACAATTAGTCTATCATCAAATGCGGCTGCCGGCAACCGCTTTGGCCGGCTTCTTACCGCAAAATTCCGGGTAAGATAGCGAAAGGTATTTGTTCACAAAGTGTAAAATTACGGGATGATAAAAATAGCAGTATCTCCTTTGTGTTAATCTGAAGTTGCCGTCGGGAGGTGGCAGGATGCGCCGGTTTTCGGACCCGCTCAGAATCCGAGCAAACTGCGCAGCTTTTTGACCCGGTTGCGGCTTACGGGGATTTCCGTGTCCGCCGCGTCGTCCATGATCAGGCTGTAAGCGCCGTTGAAATAAGGGACGATTTCCTTCACTTGCCGCAGATTGACGATATAGCAGCGGTGTACGCGGAAAAAATCCTGACTGCCCAGGCGCTGCTCCATGGCGCGCATCGTCAGGCGGGTGAGATAGCTGTCCCGGCCGATTCGGCAGTACACGCTCTCATTTTCCGAATAGACGTAGGCAATGTTGGTGAGGTCCACGAGGAACGTCCGCCCGGACAGCTCCACCGGCAGACGGCTGTAATGCTTTTGGCCTTCGCCCGGGCCGGACGGCGGGTCGGTCCTGCCGTCATTGCCGGCCAATGCTTTGACTCGCTCCACCGCTTTGCGCAGCCGGTTTACCTCCACCGGTTTCAGAATATAATCGACCGCGTCGACTTCAAAGGCGGTGACGGCATATTCCTCGTAGGCGGTCACGAAGATTACCCGCGGCGGGTTTTTGAGCTTGCCGAGGACGCGGCTGAGGGCGAGGCCGTTCAGGCCGGGCATCTGGATATCCAGAAAGACGACGGAATAGTCCAGGCTTTGCAGCAAGTGCAGAGCTTCCGGCGTGCCGGCCGCCTCGCCGATAACTTCGATATCTTCAATTTGCGCCAAAGCGTAGCGGAGCTCCTGCCGCGCCGGATATTCATCGTCAACGAGCAGCGCTCTCAGCTTCATTGCCTGACACCTCATTTCCGGGCGGATTGAAGACCAGCGGCACGCTGATCCGCACCGTCGTCCCCCGGCCCGGCTCGCTTTCGATATCCAGGCCGTGCTCGCCGCCGAAGAGGAGACGAATCCGCTCCTGGATATTGTTCAGGGCGACCCCGTTGCCTGAGCCGGACCCGGGCAGGAAGAGACGCGGCACTGCCGGCGCCGGGATGCCCACCCCGTCGTCGTCAACTGTGATCAGGAGCCGGCCGCCAACGCTTGCGGCGGCTACGGCAATGTGCCCGCTGCCGGTTTTGGGAATGATGCCGTGCCGGACCGCGTTTTCCACCAGCGGCTGGACCGTGAGGACCGGAAGACAGGCTTCCAGGAGATCGTTGTCAATGTTCCAGTCCACCTTGATTTTGTCCTTGAAGCGGGCCTGCTCCAGCGCCAGGTAATTCCGGACATACTCGATTTCTTCCTGGAGAGTGATCAGCGCGCCCCGCCGCCGCAGCGAGTGACGGAGAAAAGCGGCGAGGCGGAAGAGCAAATCCCGGGCGATGTCGGCGTTGGTCCGGGTGAACATGCCGATGGTGTTCAGGGTATTGAACAGGAAATGAGGGTTGATCTGGGCCTGCAGGGCGTCCAGCTCCGCTTTGGTGGCGAGCTGGGCCAGACGGTCCAGCTCGGCCAGTTCCAGCTGCATGCCCAGCAATTGGGAAAGACCGGCGGCGAGCTTCACTGTCGAAAGAGAGAAAGGCTTGTCCGTTGTTTTGTACAGCTTCACAGTCCCTACCGTCTCGCCGCGGCAGACGAGAGGGGTGATGACGGCGCCGCCCAGCGGGCAGGCGCAGTCTTTCCGGGGACAGTCGAAGTCCTCCTGGTTTTCCACCAGCCGCAGCCGCCCCGTGCGAACCACTTCTTTAGTGGCGTTGGTGACTATATAACCGCCGGGCGGGTGATATTCACAGCCTTCCCCGAGAAAGGCCAGGACCGTCTGGGTGTCGGTGATGGCTACGGCCGGGACGTCGCTGATTTTCTGGATGATGGCGGCGATTTGTCCCGCTGTTTCCTGGGTGAGCCCCTGCCGCATATAAGGCAGTGTAGCATTGGCAATCTGCAAGGTGGAGTCGGCTACGGTCGGCCGCTTTTTCCCGGCCGCCGGCCGGGTCGTCCGGTCCCGGGCGGCTCGGACAAGGAGGCTCAGGGCCGCGAAGGCTGCGTTTCCCAGCAGGACGGGCAGCGGCAGCGTCCCAAGCCAATAGGCTTCCCCGGCCGTCAGCGCGACGGCGCCCAATAGGATGGCCCAACAGTTGCGGGAAGGCAGTTCCGGCCGGGCGATTGGTTTCATGGTTATCATCCTTCAGCATTGAATTCCTCGGGCCCGGCAGCTCCGCCGCAAAGCGGCGAAAACGGCAGAATCGGCCAGGGTGGATATATCGCCGGTGAGTTTCCCTTCCAGCAGATTCTGGAGGAGGCGGCGCATGATTTTACCGCTTCTGGTCTTGGGCAGCTCCGGTACGATGATGACCGTCTCAGGCCGGGCGATTTTCCCGATGATATTGGCTAAATGGGACTGCAATTCCTGCCCCAGATTGCTGGAATTTCCTGACGCAGCGCGCCGGACGACGAAAGCGGCAACAGCCTGTCCCTTGAGATGATGCTTGACGCCGATGACGGCCGCTTCCGCCACGGCCGGGTGGGCGACAAGGGCGCTTTCCAGTTCGGCCGTGCTCAGGCGGTGGCCGGATACCTTTATCACATCGTCGATGCGGCCGGTGATCCAGAGACTGCCGTCCTCATCCCGCTTCGCCCCGTCGCCGGTACAGAAGGCGCCGGGAAAACGGCTCCAGTATTGCTGCCGGTAACGCTCCCCGTCGCCGTGGAGACCGCGCAGCATGGCCGGCCATGGCGCCCGCACCGTCAGATAGCCTTCCTGGCCGGCCGGCACAGGCCGGTTATTTTCATCGACAACGGCGAGTTCAATTCCCGGGAGGGGAACCCCGACCGAGCCCGGTTTGGCCGGGGTGACACCGGGGACGGGGGAGGCGAGAATCATCCCCGTTTCCGTTTGCCACCAAGTGTTGACAATCGGGCATTTTCCCCGGCCGACCGTGTGATGAAACCATTTCCAGGCTTCCGGATTGAGCGGCTCTCCCACCGAACCCAGCAGGCGCAGGCTGCTGATATCGGCCGTCGCGAGCCATTCTTCCCCCCATTTCATGCAGCCGCGAATCAGAGTCGGCGCGGTATAGAGGACGCTGACCCCGTGCTTTTCGATAATGCGCCACAGCCGCCCCGGATCGGGGCAGTCGGGTGCTCCTTCGTACAACAATATCGTTGCCCCGTTGGCGAGAGGCCCGTAGACGACGTAGCTGTGGCCGGTAATCCAGCCGATGTCGGCGGTGCACCAATAGACGTCGTCTTCCTGCAGCCCGAAGATGAAGCGGTGCGTGAAACTGGCGCCGACCAGATAACCGCCGGTGGTGTGAACGATGCCTTTCGGTTTGCCGGTGGTCCCGCTGGTGTACAGGAGGAAAAGGACGTTTTCGGCGTCGGCCGCAACCGGGCTGCCGCTCCCGGCGGCATTGGCCGTGAGTTCGTGATACCAGACGTCGCGGGCGGTCATTTCGATCGGTTGTCCGGTCCGCCTGACTACCACCATCTTTTCCAGATTGGGGCAATTGGCCGCGGCCTTGTCGGCGTTTTTCTTCAGCGGGACGATTTGACCCCGGCGCCAGCCGCCGTCGGCGGTAACGATAATTTTCGACCGCGTCGCGCGGAGGCGGTCGGCGAGCGCGTCCGCGCTGAAACCGCCGAAGACCACATTATGCGGGACGCCGATGCGGGCGCAGGCCAGCATGGCAATCGGCAGCTCCGGCACCATCGGCAGATAGATCGTCACGATATCGCCTTTGCCGACGCCCAGGGTAACAAGGCTGTCGGCAAACCGGGTTACTTCCCGGTGCAGGTCTTGATACGTAAGAATCCGGGAGTCGCCGGGCTCACCTTCGAAGATGATGGCCGCTTTGTTCTTTCTCCCTTGCTGCAGATGTCGGTCGACGCAGTTCGCCGCTGCGTTCAGTTTGCCGTTGACGAACCAGCGGGCTTCGGGTTCTTGCCAATCCAGGACAGTATCCCACGGCTGCATCCAGTCGAGACTGCGGGCGGTTTTATCCCAGAAGGCGCCGCGGTCCGCTGCCGCCTGCCAATAAGCTTTCTTCCGCCGGGCGGTGTCAGCCGCCGGCCGGCCGGTGAGAATATTTTCTTTGATTGCCATAGTTTTTGCCCCTTCCCCAGTCGAGTTGATATCCATGATAAGGGAAAGAAACAAATCCGGAAACGGTTTTCCGCCGAACAGCCGAATCCGGGGGGTTAATGGCAGCGGGAGAGGGTCGACGGGGCAGGAAGGAACGTTTCGGCGCCGGGCGGCAGGAATTGGGGAAGTGAGGGCGAATTAAACAATACTTTGAATAAACATACCATCCGGCCGGAGCGCCCGACGGGTGCCCCGCCCAATTTAAAGAGGAGGAAAGAGAATGACCGAACCGGAAAAGATGGAAAATGCCGTGCAGCCCAAAGGGTGGTTCAGTGCTTTGCCGCGCCCGATTTACAAAACCCTGGAGAAAGTGGACACCGGGAATCCCTGGTTTGAGGTCTACAAGCTCCCCGCGGCTGTTTATGCAATTTATGAGCCGGGGCAGTTCCAGGAGGTTATTTCCTTCCTCGTCCTCGGGTCGGAGAAGGCCGTCCTCATCGACACCGGCATGGGGATGGGGAATATCAAGTCGGTGACGGACAAACTGACGGACAAGAAGATTTTCGTGCTCAACACTCACTCCCATTTCGACCATTTGGGCGACAATTACCGGTTCGACGATGTCGCTGTCTTCGACAATCCGGAAACAATCAAGACCCTCACGGACGGGGCCGGGCACGAGCGCCTGAAACGGAACATCGAGGGCGATTCCGTTTGGATGCCTTATCCGGAAGGTTTCGATCCGAATAATTATGTGATTCCCGGCAAGGCGCCGACGTGGCTGCTGCACGACGGGGACGTCATCGACCTGGGAAACCGGGAACTGGAAGTAATGCATACGCCCGGCCACTCGGACGACAGCGTGATGTTCCTGGATCGGAAAAACGGGATTCTCTTCACCGGCGACACTTATTACCCGGCGCCGCTTTACGCCCACACCGGCACTTCCAATCTGAAGACGTACGCGGCGACGATGGCGAAGGTGGCGGAACTTGCCCCGGCAATCAAATATATTTACCCCTCCCACAACGAGCCTATCGTCAGCCCGGAGGTGCTGCCGAAAGTAGCGGCGGCGCTCCAGACGGTGCTCGTCGGCGGCCATCCTTTCAAAGTGGACAGTCATGGGTTGCGCCGTTACGATTTTGGCGGGAATTTGTCCGTTATCACCAAAGACGAATAAGCAAGAGAGCGGGCCGCCCCGCTCTCTTGCTTTGCCGCCCGGCGAAAGGGGTCGGCGGGAAAAGGGAGAATATTAGCAGCGTAAGATTTCCCTTTGCCGGCAGTTGGGAGGTGGGTTCATGGCATTACCGGTTTCCGGCGGCATTGTTTCCGTTCCGGCCGCTGCGGCTGTCCGGGTGTCCGGACGGGAGCTGCGTCCGGGTGATGTGGTTGTGGCGACGGTGCGGGAGACGGGGCAAGGAACGGTTGTCCTTTGCGCCGGACGAGGTGAAATGACGGCCCGGACGGAAATTCCCTTCGCTGTCGGACAGACGCTCCGTTTAGCAGTGGAAAGTAATGGGGGAGGAGTACTGATCTTGAAAGTCGCCGGCCAGCCCGACGGTGCCGCCGGGCAAAGCCTGACCGGGGTACCCGAAACTGTATTGCGGGAATTGGGCCTCCCGGATACGGCGGCGGGGCGGCAGGCGGTAGCGGCGCTGTTGGCGCAGCGGCTGCCCCTGGAACGGGAGACGGTGCTCGCCCTGACCCGGGCCGCGGGGAACGCGGCCGCGGATATGTCTTTGCTCGCTTTCCTGGCGGCTCGCGGACTGCCTCTGACGGACAGGAGCCTCGCCCGGTTGGAGGAATTGTTCGCCGGGCGCTGGCTGGCGGAAGACGACTATCCTCCGGCAGAGAGCGAAGCGGCCCTCCGGCTGGAACGGATGACTCTGCCGGCGCCTCCGGGAGAGGCGGCGGATAATCTGGCCGAACTCCCCCGGTTAGGGCGGGAATTGGCCGCCCGGCTGCGGGCAGGAAATTCCGGCCTTTCCCCCAAGCTGTCGGAGAGCCTGGAAATCTGTCGCCGTCTGAATGCGGACGCGGCGGCGGAATGGGGCTTCCTGCCGGCTTTGGCCGGAGCGCCGGGCGGTCGGACGCCGCTGCTCATCGCCGTGAAGTCTTTTCGCCGCCGGGCGCGGTCAGGCGGGGAAGCGGAACTGCGGGTTAATCTTCTCCTGACTCTGCCTTGCCTCGGTCGTCTTTGCGCCCGGCTTCGTCTGCGGGATGGGACGCTCACTTGCCGCTTGCAGGTGGAAGACGCGGCGGTACAGCAGCTGGCCGACGCCGCCAGCGAGACGCTGGCCGCTGCCTTGCGGGAAAGCGGCTATCGGGCGAAAGTGCTTCCTTGCACCGTTGGTCGGCTCGACTGGCTCGCCGAGTTCTGGGGCGGAGGGGGAGGTGCGGGCGACACCATCCGCCGCGTCGATTTGACCGTTTAGGGGAGGGGAAGAACGGTGCGCGAAAAGAATGGACAGACCGAGCGGGCGGCAGCCCTGAAATACGAGCCGGGCAAGCCGGGAGCGCCGAAAGTGGTCGCTGCCGGGCAGGGTTATATCGCCCGGGAAATCATCCGGACGGCGCAGAGCCACGGTGTTCCGCTCCATCGGGAACCGACGCTGGCGGCGGCGCTGCAGAACGTGGAACTGGGCCGGGAAATCCCGCCGGAGTTGTACAGGGCAGTGGCGGAAGTATTAGCTTTTGTCTATTTGCTGGAGCAAAAGAAAGCAGCCGGGAAATAATGAAGAAAAATGAACTCCCGGCAGCGGGCAGGAGGTAGCGATGTGAGCAGAATTGCAGCTTTGGGGATTGCGTTGTTGTCCGGCATCCTGATGAGCGTCCAGCCGGTGATTAATTCCAATCTCGGCAAACGGGTCGGGGTGCTGGAAGGCGCTCTGTTCAATTTTCTGGTCGGCGGGGCGGCCTTGTTAATCATTATTGCGATTTGGGGCAAGGGCGATATCACCCAGGCCAGGCATGCCCCCTGGTATCTGTTTACCGGCGGCCTGATGGGTGTCTACGCCGTCACGGCGGCGATTGTCACCGTGCCGAAATTGGGCAGCGCCGGGGTGGCGGTCGCCATCCTGACCGGACAGATGCTGATGTCGATGGTGATTGACTATTATGGTTTTCTGGGCCTGGAGAAGATACCCATCAGTCCTTCCCGGGTAGCCGGCGTTCTGCTGCTTTTCGTCGGTCTGCGGTTGATCAGCGGCAAACTTTGAGCGAAGGCGAACAGGAGAGATAAACGTGGAGACAGTTTATTGTGCCGCTTTCCCCTTCGCCGTCGGGGAAATGTGGCTCGCTGCCACGGCGGCGGGCCTCTGCCGGGTCGCTTTGCCGCAACGGGGCCGGGATGGCCTTTTCCGTTGGCTGGCAAAGCACATCCCGGAGGGAGAGATAATCATGTCAGCCGGAGCGAATCTGCGGTACGCGGCAGCGATTGCCGCTTACCTGGCCGGGGACGTCCGGGAATTCACCGTGCCCCTGGACCTGCGCGGGACGGCTTTTCAGCGCTTGGTCTGGATGGAGGTCGGCCGGATTCCTTACGGCCGGACGGCTACATACCGGGAGATAGCGGCGCGCATCGGGCGGCCGGCCGCATATCGGGCGGTCGGGGCGGCCAATGGCGCCAATCCGGTGCCGCCCTTTATTCCCTGCCACCGAGTGGTGGGGAGCGACGGGACTTTGACCGGATACGGCGGCGGGCTTGCTTTGAAGCGGCAATTGCTGGAACTGGAAGGATCGTTCCGGCCGGCGGCGGGAGAATTTCAACAATAATCATCTCGGGCGGGATGAAAAAATGGAGGCAGAAGATTGGACGGAAAAGTGCTTGACAAAATTGTTGACCAGCTTAAGGATGATATCATCCGGGACACTCAGGAAATCATCAGCTTCCGGAGCCTGGAAGCGGCGCCGGCGGGCCCGGCGGCGCCTTTCGGGGCGAATGTGGCGGCGGCCCTCGATTATGCCCTCGAAGTGGGAGAGAAACTTGGAATGAAAACTAAGAATCTGGAGGGTTATGCCGGCTTTGCCGAGTATGGGGCCGGGGAGGAAATGGTCGGTGTCCTGGTGCATGTCGACATCGTCCCGGAAGGAGACGGTTGGAAATATCCGCCTTACGGCGGAGAGATTCACGACGGGAAGCTTTACGGCCGGGGCGCCGTGGACAACAAGGGGCCGGCGATTGCATCATTGTACGCCGTCAAGGCGATCATGGAAGCCGGCCTGCCGGTAAGCCGCCGCGTCCGGGTAATTGTCGGGGCGAACGAAGAGAGCGGAATGAAATGCATCGCCTATTACAAAGAGCACGAAGAAATCCCCGTCTGCGGCTTCGCTCCCGACGCCGATTATCCGATTATCAACACGGAAAAAGGGATCATGCGCTTCGCGCTGCGGCAGGACCTGGCCGGCGGGACACCGGGGGATGTCGCTATCCGGCACCTGAGCGGCGGCACGGCGCCGAATTCCGTGCCCGACTACTGTGAATGCGACTTGGCGGTGTCTGGTCTGGCTGTTGACGTGAGAGAAAAATTGGCTGCATTTGCCCGGCAGAACAGCTTCAAAATGGAATGCGAAGAAATTGAGTCCGGCCTCTGCCGGGTCAAGTCGGTAGGCGTCGCCGCCCACGGCAGCACACCGGAGCAGGGACAGAACGCGATTATGCAGATGATGCTTTTCCTGAATACCTTGCCATTGGGCGTTGGCGGCGCGGCGGATTTCGTTCGGACGTACAACGACAAAATCGGCCGGGAGTATTACGGAGAATCCCTCGGGGTCGACTGGAGCGACGAAATTTCCGGCCGCCTGATTTTCAACGTCGGTATGGCTGAGATGACGCCGGACAAGGCCGAAATTATCGTCAATATCCGTTACCCGATTTCCTGCACGGGCGAACAGGTTGCGGCGGCCATCCGGGAAAATCTCGCCGGCACCGGCCTCCGCCTGGAAGATATGTCCGACAGCGCGCCGCACCATGTGCCGGGCGACCATTTCCTGATTAAGGCTTTGTCAAAAGTGTACGAGGAAATGACCGGAGACAAGACCCGCCTGATCGCCATCGGCGGCGGGACCTACGCCCGGAAAATGCCCAATTCGGTAGCTTTCGGGCCGGGCTTTCCGGGCCGGCCGGACGTGGCCCACAAGGAAAACGAGTATATCCCGGTGGACGACTTGATCCTGAACACGAAGATTTACGCCCGGGCCATTTATGAGTTGATTAAGTAATAAAACCGGGCCGGCGGATTGAACTGCCGGTCCGGTTTTTGTTTCCGATATCAGTCTTTCGGTTCCGTGATGCTTCTGACCATCTCCGTCAGGTCCTCGATCCGGTCGATTTCCTCCCGGTGCATGATCATCGCCGCGCCGAGGGCGAGAGCGTGAACTTCGGCCCGTCCCCGCGCCGCCTCGTCCGAGATGGCCTTGAAATCATCCACCTGGGCCCGGCCGATACGCCGGATGGCCTTGCAGCCGCCGTAGCCGCACGCATCCCGCAGGACGCTCCGGAGATAATAGTCCTGATAGCCGGGAGCCCGGGCGGTGATTTCGACGGCTTTTTCCGCCCAGAGGCGGCGGAATTCGGCCTCAAACGTCCGCCAGGTTTCCGCCACGGTGTTCAGGAGGTAACTGCGGTAATCCTCCCGCTCCGCCGGGGTCGGGCTGTGGTAAGCCTGGGCGGCATAGTTCAGAACCAGATTGCCGATGACCGCCCCGATATCGAACCCCATCGGCCCGAAGAAGGCGAATTCCGGGTCAATCACTTTCGTGGATGTCTCGGTCACGAAAATGCTTCCGGTATGCAAGTCACCGTGCAGCAGTGCCTGCCCCCGGGTCAGGAAGCCGTCTTTGAGCCGGGCAATTTCCAGTTTTAAGGGTCCGTTTTCCCGCAGAGCCGCTCCGGCCGCGGCCGCTCCCGGAGTGTATTTGGTGGTCGCGGCATCGTAATAAGGAACGGTAAAGACGAGATTTTCCGTGATTTCGCACATTTCCGGATTGATGAAACGGCTTAGCAGCGTTTTCTTTGCTTTGCCGTCGAGGGCGAGATCCGAGGTCAGAAACAGAGTGCGGGCGAGAAAGCGGCCGATGTGACGGGGAAAGGCCGGGTATTTGCGGCGCTGAATCAGCCCTTTGCGCAGATTCAGGTGGTCCGAAATATCTTCCATGACCGTCAGCGCATTGTCCTTGTCTGTGTGATAAATGGCTGGCACCAGGTCCGGGCAGAAAGAATGCTCGATCTGCAGTGCCTCGTTTTCAATTCGGGCCCGGTCGACGGTCAGAAGGCGATTCTTGCCGGAGGAGCGCAGATAAGGGAGGGATTGTTTGATGACGGCGCTGCGGCCGGTTTTCCCGTCCCTGACGATGAAGACGAAGTTAATGTTGCCGTCGCCGATTTCCGTGCAGCTAAGTTCGGCGTCCGGTGGAAAGAGGCCGGGAATCTTTTTGACATAGTCGGCGGCGGTAGCGGTGTCTAAAGTGAGAAATTCGGGCATGGTTGTCCTCCTTGGCGGCGGCCGGCGGCCGGCGCATAATATTCGTCGATGCATTTATTCTATTTTACTATATCCTGTCCCGCCTGTCATGCCCGGTGCTGAATGCCGCTGCGCAGGGCAATTTCCCCGGGCGGACGTGTCGCTCAGGCCGGAAAACCCAGTTGCGGGAGAACTTCCGGATTGACGCACATGCGCGGCGGCTCGCCCCGCAGGGCGCGGACCACTTCGTCCACCGCTTTGCGCCGGCTGTCCGCATACGCTTCCGCCGAGTAAAATGCGGAATGGGGCGTGACCACCACATTGGGCAGGGCGATGAGCTTCTGCTCCGCCGCCGTTGGCGGCTCATTCGCCAGCACATCCAGGCCGGCTCCGGCGAGCCGTTTTTCCGTCAGCGCCCGGTAGAGCGCTTCCGTGTCGACGATGGGGCCACGGGCGCAGTTGATCAGATAGGCCGTCGGCTTCATTCGGCGCAGGGCCGCTTCGCCGAACACCCCGCGGGTGGAAGCGTCCAAAGGGGCGTGGAGGGAAACGAAGTTGGACTGCTCCAGCATTGCCTCAAAACTCATCAGTTCCACCCCGTACGGCTTGGCTTCTGCCGGCGGGATAAAGGGGTCGCAGGCGATGAGGTTCAGGTCGAATCCGGCCAGCTTCCGCGCCACCGCCCGCCCGATCCGCCCGAAGCCGAACAGCCCGACCGTTTTGCCGGCGAGGCGCGGTACCGTCATGACGGGTTGAATCCCCCAACCGCCGTCTTTGATCCAGTTTACCAGGCGGTCAAAGCCCCGCTGCAGGTAGAGAAGCAGAGCAACTGTGTGGGCGCTGACCTCGTCCACGCAATAGTCGGGAACATTGGTCACCGCAGCGCCGTACCGGGTCGCGATTGCCGGGTCGGCGGCATCGAAACCGACGGCGCCGAAGACCACCGCCCGCAGTCCCGGCAGTCCGGCGAAGATTTCTTCGGTGATCGGCGACGAATGGCAAAACAGCACCGCCGCGTCCCGGCCGCGGGCAATCACCTCGGCCGCGTCGACCGGGCGGCCGAAGACAACCGTAAACTCCACCGCCGGGTATGCCGCGCGAATCATCGCCTGCAGTTCGGAAAGATCTCTTTCTCTCGCTTCCAGCATCAGCACTTTTTTCTTTTCCGCCAATTTTATCATCCCTTCATTGGTTTTTTGAGGCTCACCAGCAGTTGTTTTTAAGGTTTAATGAACACTAAGCGTTGACGGTATTTTCCATTATGCGGTATTTTTGTTTATTTCTCCAAGCCAAGACAGTCTCCTGCCGGCCTGAGCTGTACTATCATCCATCGGATTCTGATGCCGGCTTTTCTATTGCAGGCGACGCACTGCAAGACAGCTTTGCGGGTATAATGGGAGTATCACGGTATGACGCCGCCGCAATGCAAGAGCTGCTCTTCCTGTCGCATGGACGCAGGATTATAAAGCAAGCAGGTTGAATATTAAAACAGGAATATACTGCCAGAGGAGGGCGTTGGGAAATGATCAAGAAAATAGAGCATGTGGGGATTAAAGTGCGGGATTTGGACGAAGCGGTGCGTTTCTATACGCAGGTACTCGGCCTGACCGAGCGGGATCGGCGGGAAATTCCGGCTTCCGGTGTGAAAATTGCCTTTGTCGCCATCGGGGACAGCGAGCTTGAATTGCTCCATTACCCGGAGCAGAAAGATGATGCACCGTCAGAAGGAGTTGTGAGTCATGTTGCTCTCGCCGTGGATGACATCGAGGCAGTACTTCAGAAGGTGAAGGAAAGCGGCGCCGTTGTCCGGGACGAAACGCCGCGGATGGTATTCGGCGGCAGTAAAATAGCTTTCTTTCAGGGGCCCAGCGGGGAGATCCTGGAGCTGTTCCAGAAATAGCGAGAATTAAAGGAGGTCGGCAATTGGGCGAGACCGGGTTTTCAATTCAGGATTTTAAGGTGGAGCGGTGGATTGACACTTACGAGGACGACGCGAGATATAATCTGGCGGAGACGGACGCCGAGCCTTTTACTCTGGAGGAACTGCTGTCCCTTGGTGACCGGGAGAAATTAATTTCCGAATTACTGAAAATGCGGATAACTTATAACCCGACCATGGGCAGCCCCCGCCTGCAGGAAGTCATCGCCGCCCGTTACAACCGAACGGCGGCGGCCAACGTGCTCGTCACCGGCGGAGCAGTCGAGGCGAATTTTCTCTTGGCGAATGTCTTGATTGACCCGGGTGATACGGTGATTATTCAGTCACCGGCGTACCAGGCTTTATATTCCGTAGCCGAAGCACGGGGAGCGAAGGTCAAACATTGGCAGATGAGCCTGGCGGCCGGTTACCGGCCGGATCTGGCGGAACTGGCCGCGCTTATCGACGCCGGGACGAAGGCCGTCATCATCAATATCCCGCACAATCCCACCGGAGCTGTCATCAGCCAGGACGACTTGGAAACGATTATCGGCTGGGCGGAGGAGAAGGACTTCTGGGTTATCTGCGACGAGGTTTATCACGATCTCGCCCTGGAGGAAGGCATCATTCCGATGCCGGCCCGGAGTTTGAGCGAAAAAGCCATCAGTATCGGGAGCATGTCCAAGTCCTTCGGTCTGTCCGGCCTGCGCCTGGGGTGGGTTGCGGCGCCGGAAGACATCGTCTATCGGTGCTGGTGCTGGAAAGATTACACTTCCATCAGCAACTCCCCGTTGAGCGATTATCTGGCCGCCTTTGCGCTCGAGCACAAGGAGCAAATCATGGGCCGAAATATTCCGCTGGCCAGGCAGAATCTGACCCGACTACTGGAATGGTACCGGCGCAGTGATGGAATCATCGAATACGCCGTGCCCCGGGCGGGTGTCCTGTCTTTCCCGCGCCTGCACGGTCTTCCGTTCAGTACGGAGGAGTTCTGCCGGCGGATTTACCGGGATGAGGGAGTGCTTCTCGTTCCCGGGGAATGTTTTGACCGGCCGGGCTATCTGCGCATCGGTTTTGGCACGGCTCCAGCCAAATTCAATCAGGGATTGGATCTGCTGGCCGGGTATCTGCAGAAGGTGCTCGGACGGCGGTAGGAACAGCGGCGCGCCCCGGCGGGCGCGCCGCTGTTTTTTTCTCCGCACCGTTTATGGTAAAATAGATAAAAGAGTATTCTTTGAACGACCGGGGGGATGGAAGATGGAAACCGGGAACAGAGCCGGACGCGATATTCTGCTGGTAGAGGACGACCGCGGCGTCGCCATGGGGGTCAGCTATGCGCTTCGGCAGGATGGCTGGCAGGTGACGGAGGCGAGGAATGCGGCGGAAGCGCGACAGGAATTCCCGCGGCGGCAATATGTCCTGGTGCTTCTCGACGTCGGTTTGCCGGACGGAACCGGCTTCGACCTGTGTAGGGAGTGGCGGCGCAGTTCCGCCGTACCCATCATTTTCCTCACGGCGCGGGATATGGAAATCGATAAAGTTCTCGGACTGGAACTCGGGGGCGACGATTATGTGACAAAACCCTTCGGAGTGCGCGAACTGTGCGCCCGGGTGCGGGCGCTTGTCCGCCGTTCCCGCCCGGCGCAGCCGGCGGCTGCCAGCACCTTGCCGGCGGGGGACTTGGTGATCGATCTGGAAGGACACCGCGTCACCCGCGGTAACGAACGCATTTACTTGACGCTGACGGAATTTGAGCTGCTGCGCCATTTAGCCGGCCGGCCCGGCAAAGTGTTCACACGCGAAGAACTGCTGAACAGCATCTGGGATGTGAGCTATACCGGGGATACGAAAACGGTCGACGTTCATATCAAGAATCTGCGCAAGAAACTGGGCGGCGGAAAATATATCGAAACGGTCCGCGGCATCGGTTATAAATGGGGTGAGGCTGATTGCTGAAGCTACGCAGCATTCAGATGCGCTTCTTTCTTTCTTTCCTGTTGCTGATCGTCCTTCTTCTTGCCTTATCGGGAATTTTCGTCAATAACATTCTGCGCGCTTATCTGCGACAATACGAGGCGGATGAACTTACCCGCCGGGCGCAGGTAGTGGCGGCTATGGTGATGGACAAAAATCTGTTCGGGAACCTCGATAGTCTAAAGGCGGTCCGGTCTCAGTTGGAACGGACCGCCGGGGTGAAAATTACGATTATCGAGGACGAGGCGGAATTGCTCCGGATGCTGCCGGGTTATCCTAATTCCGCCCGAATCCGCGAGGCCAATCCTTATCGGATGGTCGTTTCTTTCACCCGTTTCGGCCGGATTACTGCGGTGGTAGTAATCGACCCGACGGTCGGTTTCAATCCGGCGGTGCGGACGGTGAATATCGCGCTGCTCCGGCTCGGTGTTCTCAGCCTGCTGGCAGCAGTAGGTTTGTCCGTCTGGCTCAGCCGTTATATCAGCCGGCCGGTTCAACAACTGACGACGGCCACGACGGAACTCGGGGCCGGCAATTGGGCGCATAAAATACCAGTTGGGCGTGATGATGAACTGGGCGTCCTCGCACGGAATTTCAATCAAATGAGTGAGCAGCTGCAGGCGAGCTTCCGGGCGGTTTCCCGCGAGCGCGACCGGCTGAAGGATTTCGTCGCCGAGATGTCGCACGAATTGCGCACCCCGCTGACAGCCCTGAGCACATTCAATGAACTCTTGCTGGACGGGGCGGACGCCGACCCGGCGGCACGCCGGGAGTTTCTGCTTAATGCGGGGCAGCAGATCCGGCGGATGCAGCAGTTGACGGAGAATCTTCTGCAGCTTTCCCGGTTGGACGCCGGCTTATTGCCGCTGGAGATAGTCCCGGCCGATCTCCGGGAAGTAGTGGGCGAGGCGGTGGAGCGGCTGGAGGCGACGGCGGCCATAAAAGGGGTGACTATTGACTGCCGCCTGCCGGCGGAGCCGGTGAAGGCGCACTGCGACGCCAGCCGGTTGGAACAGGTAATTGATAATCTGGCGGGCAACGCCATCAAATACTCCCCGCCCGGCAGCACGGTGCGCCTGGCCCTTGCGGAACAGGACGGCTGGGGCCGGCTGACCGTTTCGGATGAGGGACCGGGGATAGCGGAAGAAGATGTACCCAAACTGTTTCAGCGCTTTTACCGCGGTAAGAATCAGGCTGCGGACGAGCCGGGCAGCGGACTCGGACTCGCGGTGGTCCGGGCGATCGTGGAGGCCCACGGCGGGACGGTGGCCGTCACCAATCCAGCCCGGGCTGAATTCACGGTTACGTTGCCGCTCGCCGGACGGCGGGAGACAGCGGAAAGATAAAGGAAGGACCCGAGAACCCCCGGGTCCTTTTCGCTGCGTACGGATTTGGGCCGGCGGTGAGACTGATTTGGGGCAGATTACCCATTTCATCCGGCCGGCGGGATAAATAAGATACACTGGAACAGGTCATATTTGGCTGTTATTCGGGTACTAAGCGTTGGGTGGTGAGTTATTTGCGACGCCGTAATTTCTGTTCTCCCTGGGGCTGGCGAAGAAAGGACCGGGCGGCGGAAGAGAAGCGGAATGACGAATGCGAAATAATCCGGCCGGATGCGGCTGGGGAATGCCAGATTCAAGTGATTGAGGAAGTCAAGGAAGAACCGGCCGAAACCTATGCGACCGGCACGGAGGCAGGCCGGGTGTGCCGGCGGCTGCGGCGGGGAATCCGGTATGAAGAGGCTGATCTGGAGCGACTGTATGGAATGCATGCCGCGACATACAGTCTGGCCACCCGGGCTGCTATCGCGGAAGAGATTGAGGCTGCCAGATACCGGGCCGGGGTGCTCCGCCGGCGGGCAGAACTGCTGTGTCCGGCGGCAGAATGAATGATTGGGCTACCTTGCAGTTTAAGGTGGCCTGATTATTTTCACGGGCAGACGGACAAATCCATCCGGAACGGCAGGAAAGAGCCGGGGCTCCGGGGCAGGAAATCCGGGCTGGGGGAGGAATTCTATCTTATGCTTATCGCGAGGCAAGAATGGAGGAGAAAGCGATTGAAGGCGAATTTGCTGACGGACATCCCGGTAGCTGAGATGATCGGACGGAAAGAGAAAGGCGGAATTGAGCGCGTCATTGGCTGCATTGCTGGGACTCCGGTAGATACCCGGATGGGAATGGACTGTCTGGCTGCGCGGGGTTTGCTTTCTTTGGGCCTACCGGCTGCGGCGACGCCGGAAGAACAGTCACTGCTGCAGATTCTGGCCCCGGCGGAACTGACCGCTCGGGTGGAGACACTGATCGGAGAACTGCGTGGGCTGGGAGCGGACGGCATTTTCCTTTACTGCAACTCAATGAGCGGCGCGATTGACCTGCCTTACCTGCGGCGGCAGACGGGCCTGAAAATAGTTACTCCACTGGATGTGTACCGCGAACTGGCCCGGGACTATACCCGTCTGGGCGTTATGGCGGCGAACAACCAGAGCCTCGCCGGGATCGAGCGTACCCTGCAGGCGAGCAATCCCGCCTGCTGGCCGATCGGCTTCGCCCAGCTGCCGGTGGTAATCGACATCGAAAACGGCCGCCCGCCGCGCGAGATTGTCGCCGGCTATAAACTGGCCGGGGTGCTGGAAGCGATGCGGGAGTTCGGCTCCGAAGTTTTGCTCCTGGGCTGCACCCATTTCCCTTATCTGAAAGAAGAGTTGCAGGCTTTGAACATTCTGCCTGTAATTGACCCGGCCGACCGGATGATTGAAATCCTCCTGGACGGCAAGCCTGATTGAAGCCTTACGTGGACAGCTGACGGCGGGCAATGTCTTGCGCTGATTATCCTGGCATTATTACTTATCCCAATAATAACCCCGCCCGATAGCGGACGGGGCAAAGCGTGGGAGAGAAAAGAGCCTGTAACGACCTACGCTACAGCTAACACAGCTGCCTGCGCCGCCTGCAGCAACCTTTCGGCTGCAACAGACAGTTACGACAACTATGCTAACCTTTGCT
>JBMNPB010000027.1:0-34927 GCA_050943375.1 bacterium | reverse complement strand
AGAGAATGGTTCCAACCGTTCTGGCGAAAATCAGGCGGACAATTATCCGTTATAATCTCCTGCGAGAGGGTGACAAGGTTGTTGTCGGCGTTTCCGGCGGGCCCGATTCGCTGACGCTTTTGCATGCGTTAACTGAGCTGCGGAGCGATTTCGGCCTTTCACTGGTTGTGGCTCATCTTAATCATATGTTTCGGGGCGAGGCGGCTGTTCGAGATGCTGAATTTGTTCGAGCGGTGGCTGACCGTCTGGGACTTTTGTCTTTTATCGAAAGCGTCGATGTTCCGAAGCTCGCTGCCGCCGGAATGTCATCGGAAGAGGCGGGTCGGAAAGCGCGGTATGAGTTTTTCGAACAGGTGGCTGGAAAGACGGCGGCGGATAAAATTGCGGTCGGGCAGAATATGGACGATCAGGCCGAAACTGTTCTTTTGCGGCTGCTCCGGGGAGCCGGGGCGGAAGGTCTGGCCGGAGTAATACCTTTCCGGGAAGATCGCGTTATCCGGCCGCTGCTGGACGTCAGCCGTCGGGAAATCGAGGCGTATTGCGCGGCGAGCGGGCTTGTCCCGCGGGTTGACGCAACCAATCTGCAGCCGATCTATCTGCGCAATCGTATCCGGCTGCAGCTGTTGCCGTTACTTGAAAACGAATATAATCCGAATATCCGTCGTCTTCTGGCCCGGACAGCTGCTTTGCTGCGGGATGAAAATGATTATCTCGCGGGAGAGGCGCGCCGTCTGCTGCAGAACCGGTTGGTGATGCGAGCTGGTCAGGCAGTTTTGCCGGTGCAGGCATTGACAGAACAACACCCGGCAATGCAGCGCCGCCTGGTCCGGGAATGCATCCGGAAAATCAGCGGCAGTCTGCGAGGAATTGGTTTCCGGCATATCGAGATGGTTCTCGCTTTGGCTGATGCCGGCGAGTCGGGGAAGCGTCTCAGTCTGCCGCATGGTCTGCGGGTGGAAAAAGAGTATGCCGACATCGTTTTTTACCTGGCGGGGGTGCAAACAGCGGCTGTGCCAGCGCGGCTTTGGCTGCTGCGAATACCGGGCAACACTCTGATTGGAGAATTCGGCTGCCGCTTCGAAGCGTCTTATACTTCCGGCAGCAAGCCGGCGGATAATTGGGAAGTCCTTCTTGATCCGGAAAGACTGCGTCTGCCGCTGGCCGTACGGACACGGCGGGCCGGCGACCGGATCAGTTTGCCGTCGGACGGCGGCACAAAGAAAATCAAAGATGTCTTAATTGAGCGGAAAGTACCGCGGCGTCTGCGGGATGCAGTACCTGTTGTCGTCGACGCGACTGGCGCTATTGTCTGGGTGGTAGGACACCGTCTGGCCGGCGGTGTGTCGGCCGGGGAAAGTACGCTCCGGCCGCTCAGTTTGCGGGTCGTGTGGGCAATAGAGAATAGTTGACCACCGGCGGGATATTTATTAGGTTAAATTAGACGGGGAGGTTGGGAAATGGTCGGGGATATTGAAGAAATACTATTGACCGAAGAAGAAATCAAGGCGCGAGTCGCCGCTTTGGGACAGCAGATTTCCCGGGATTATGCGGGCAAGGAAATCATTCTCATCTGCATTCTTAAAGGGGCGGTGACGTTCATGGCTGACTTGGCGCGGGCGATTGCCGTTCCGACGTACTTTGACTTCATGGCTGTCTCCAGCTACGGGTCAGCCACAGAAACGTCCGGGGTGGTCAGGATTTTAAAAGATCTGGACCGGAGCGTTGAGGAGAAAAATATTCTGCTTGTGGAAGACATTATCGATACCGGACTGACCCTCAATTATTTGCTGAAGAATCTGCAGGCAAGGAAGCCGGCGAGTCTGAAAATCTGTGCTCTTCTTGACAAGCCGAAAAACCGCCGCGTGGATGTGAACATCGACTACACCGGGTTTGTCATTCCCGATAAATTCGTGGTCGGTTACGGGCTTGATTACGCCGGGAAATATCGCAACCTGCCCTTTGTCAGTGTTTTGAAGCCGGAGGTATACGCGTGACTGCTCCGGCATAAACTGGGGGTATGGAATAAAAGGCCTTATTTCTCACGATATTTGCGCTTCTGACCGACATATGATAGAATTAACTGCTGTAACGCGCAAGAGACAGTAAGCATGGTAAGGAGGGTTGGGGTTGGGCAGGAATTTTCGAAATATCGCATTTTATCTGCTTCTCTTCTTAATTCCCATAATGCTCAGTAGTTATTTCCAGGGTCGCAATCAGGAAATCCAGCAGATTAATTATTCACAGTTCTCTGCGCATCTGGAAAATGGCGATATCGAAAGTGTTACTATTGTGCAAGAAGCCAGCGGAACGAATACGATAACCGGCACCTTGAAAGACAAGACGCAATTCCGGACGATAATCCTGGAAGACCCGGCGATTGTCGCGGCCTTGCGAGATAAGAATGTCACGGTGGAAGTCGAGACGCCGCCGGCGCCTTCAGTCTTGATGCAGATATTTACTACCGCGTTTCCCATTCTGCTGGTGGTCGGGGCATTCTTCTTTTTGATGCAGCAGACCCAGAGCGGCGGCAACCGGGTGATGACCTTCGGGAAAAGCCGCGCCAGACTGCACGTGGAGCAGAAGAAAAAGATTACGTTCGCTGACGTGGCCGGAATCGATGAGGCTAAAGAAGAAGTAACTGAAATTGTCGATTTCCTCAAACATCCCAAAAAATATATTGAGATTGGCGCCCGCATTCCCAAAGGTGTCCTGCTTTTCGGACCGCCGGGGACCGGGAAAACATTGCTCGCCCGGGCGATAGCCGGGGAAGCCGGGGTGCCTTTTTTCAGTATCAGCGGCTCCGATTTTGTGGAGATGTTTGTTGGCGTCGGGGCATCGCGGGTGCGCGATTTATTTGACCAAGCCAAAAAAAATGCTCCCTGCATTGTCTTTATCGATGAAATTGATGCGGTCGGACGACAGCGCGGCGCCGGCTACGGCGGAGGCCATGACGAGCGGGAACAGACGCTCAATCAACTGCTGGTCGAAATGGATGGTTTCGGTATCAATGAAGGCATCATCGTCGTCGCCGCGACGAACCGTCATGATGTTCTCGACCCAGCCCTGCTACGGCCCGGTCGCTTTGACCGTCGGATTATTTTGGATCGTCCCGATGTCAGCGGGCGGCTGGAAATATTGCGAGTGCATGTAAAAGGCAAGCCGTTGTCCGAAGCGGTCGATCTGGAAGTTTTGGCGCGCCGGACGGCCGGATTTACCGGAGCTGATCTGGCCAATATTATCAATGAAGGCGCACTGCTTGCTGCGCGCCTCAACTTGCGGCGAATTGGCATGGAACAATTGGAAGAGTCAATTGACCGGGTCATGGCTGGGCCGGAGCGAAAAAGCCGAAGCATCAGTGAAAAAGAGAAGAAAATAGTGGCTCATCACGAAGCGGCACACGCTTTAGTTGCCAAGCTTCTTAAAAACACTGATCCGGTACACAAGGTTTCAATTATTCCGCGCGGAGCGGCCCTTGGGTACGTTCTCCAACTGCCAATTGAAGACCGGTATCTGGTTACGAAATCGGAAATTTTGGATAAGATCACCACTTTGCTGGCCGGACGGGCAGCTGAGGACCTCATTTTCCAAGAAGTAAGCACCGGGGCCCAAAATGATCTTGAACAAGCCAGCAAATTGGTGCGTAAGATGATCTGCGAATACGGGATGAGTGATGAACTCGGTCCGGTGACTCTGGGCTCGAAACAGGAACAGGTTTTCCTCGGCCGGGATATTGTGCGGGAGAGAAATTATAGTGAGGAGATCGCATCCGCTATTGACCGGGAGACCCGCCATCTGGTTGAGACGCAATACGAATATGCCAAGACTCTGCTGACCGAAAACATAGCCAAATTAGAGAAAATTGCTCAGGTGCTGATTGAGCGGGAAACGATCGAAGGCAAGGAATTGGAAGAACTTCTGACGGAAATTGACGACGAGGCCGGCGCTTAAGTCGGCTTTTTTCTTTTGTTATTTCGGACTGCAGCAACCGGAGGGAGGTGGAACCATGGAAGTGTTTCCGACTGTCGGTCTGCAAGGCGAAACTGTCCGGCAAGTCACTGCGACCGATACGGCAGCTGTCGTCGGTAGCGGGGACCAGCCGGTGTTGGCTACGCCGACTCTGCTAGCCTGGGTGGAGAACGCGGCCTTTGCTGCCGTTAGCTCTCAGCTTCCGGATGGGATGACAACCGTCGGTACCCGTCTCGACTTCCGGCATCTGGCGGCCACGCCAGTCGGAATGAAGGTCACGGCTTGCGCTACTTTGCAGGAAATTGATGGACGCCGGCTGACGTTTTGGGTAGAAGCCCGGGACGAACGGGAGAGAATCGGGGATGGCAGGCATGAGCGCTATATTGTGCCGGCAGAGAAATTCCTGGCGAAAGCCAAAATGAAAATAGTGGCTGAATAGTACCGGAACCGGGCCGGTCTATTTCGCCTTCCGCCGCCATAAGATGCTAGAGAGGGATGGCATATCGCCACTATGGGGACGGAAAGGCGGGACAGAATTGCTGACAGTACGTCTGCTGAAAAAGCCGGCCTGGATTCTGGCCGCAATTCTGACTGTGGCACTGCTTCTGAAACAGGGGCTTGTGTGGCAGAGAACGGAATTCTATCAGGCGGCTAAGCTGCTGGCTGGCGAGTGGGGAGAGCAGAAGGGTGAATTCGCCCGCGGCGAAGCGGGTACGGGACCGGCCGAATTTTGTCTGGGCGAAGACGGCGTATTGTATATTCTTGACAGCGGTAACGGCCGGATTCAGGTGTATAATCAACACGGCCGCCGGCAGCAGGAAGTGAGATTGCCGGAGGGCGGTCCCTTCAATCTATTGGCAGTGGATGAAAAGGATGATATATTTACTTTGGACATTGCCGGGGAGAAAATCGTCCGTCTGGCGCCGGCGGGAGACGTACTCGACACTTATCCGCTGGGCGACGGGGAAGAGGAAAAACGGGAGCTGTACACTGTCGAGGATATCCAGACCGGGGAACCGGGCGCCCTGTATGTGCAGGAAGCCATCCTTTATCGGTACAGCGTCGTCTACCGGCTGCGCCGCTTGGACACACGGGTGGGTGAATGGAAAATGATTCACGCAGTAACAATCGAGAATACTGGCGGCGTGCAGCAGGAAGGCGGCTTCCCGCCGGAACAGAAAGTCAATAGCTTTGCCGTTAACCGCCGCGGCAACATATATCTCGAGAGCAAAGCCGGTGACCGGCTCAGGCAGTTGGACCTGATTACCCGGCGCGGGCAGGCCGGTCAAAGCAGCAGCGTTGTTTTGCCGGGACAGGAGAAAATTTTGCGGATTGCCACCGCCGGAGTTGATGCCCGGGGGAGGATGTATCTGCATATTAACCCGGGGGCGGCAGTTTCTCTTCTCTGCCGGGTTGACCAGCGCCCAATGGCCGCGCCACTGCTGCCGGATCAGATTATCAGTCTCCCGCCTGCGACGCAGCGGGTCAGGGTAGATCGGAAAGGCAATCTTTATTTACTGCGGACCGGGGAAGAAGGCGTCACGATGGAGAAGTACATATTGCGCAGCGGTTTCCGGCGGCGGGGCAATCAAGCCGGGTAGATTTGCCGCTGTTTGTTTTCTAAACGCATTTTCGGCACCGGTACGGGTAGCAGCTGAACATCAGGACGGGAAGGAATCCCGTCCTTTCCTGTTCGGTCCTCTTTTCCGGTCTGCATTGCCCCGCCGCCTTCCCCTTTATTTTGTCTACCCGGCAAGGTATAATATTGTTATGGCAAAAAAGGCGGGTGAAGACTTTGTTCGATACGGACAAGATTAAAACAGCGGTGCGGATGTTTCTGGAGGCGGTTGGTGAGGACCTAGAGCGGGAAGGGCTGCGGGAGACTCCGGAGCGGGTGGCTCGCATGTGCGGGGAAATCTTTGCCGGGTTGCAACGGAATCCGCGGGAAGAGTTGAAGGTGTTTCATGAAGAGAAGCATGAGGAAATGATTTTAGTTCGGGATATTCCTCTTTACTCGATATGCGAGCATCATTTACTCCCTTTTTTCGGGAAGGCGCATGTGGCTTATATCCCCCGCCAGGGGATGATTACCGGGCTGAGCAAACTGGCGCGGGTTGTGGACACGGTAGCCCGCCGCCCGCAGGTACAGGAACGCTTGACCGGTGACGTGGCGGATTTGCTGATGGAAATGCTTAATCCTTACGGGGTTGCGGTGGTGATTGAAGCCGAGCATATGTGCATGACCATGCGGGGCATCAATAAACCGGGTTCCCTAACCGTCACATCGGCCTTGCGGGGCATCTTCCGCCAGAAAGAAGTGACGCGGGCAGAATTCTTCTCTCTCATCCGCGGCAAAGGGGTGGGAGCATGATACAGACAGAGATGCTGCCGACGACGGACTGCGGCTCTTTCCGGTTCGCCTGGGGTGAAAAAACGTATGTTATGGGTATTCTAAATCTGACTCCCGATTCGTTCTCCGACGGCGGCTGTTACAACCGCAGCGAGGCGGCGATAAGGCGGGCCTGTCAAATGGCGGCGGAAGGTGCGGATATCATCGACATCGGTGCGGAGTCAACCCGCCCGGAGGCGGTGCCCGTCCAGCCAGCGGAAGAAGCGGAAAGGCTGTTTCCGGTTCTTGGGGAAATTATCCGGGAATGCGGAGTGCCGGTGTCCGTTGATACTTCCAAAGCGGTAATCGCTGCCGCTGCGGTTGCAGCCGGCGCCCATCTGATCAACGACGTCACCGGCCTGAAAGGGGACCGAGCTATGGCTGGAATAGTCGCCCGGGCTGGTCTGCCGGTAGTGTTGATGCACAATCGGGCAAAGGCAGTTTACACCGATTTGATGGGGGAGATTATCAGCGATTTGCGGGAAAGCATTGCTATCGCCCGGGCTGCCGGGATAGCATCGGAAAAAATCATTGTTGACCCGGGAATCGGCTTTGGGAAAACGACAGAGCACAATCTGACCGTTCTGCGGGAGCTGCGCCGCCTGAGCTGTCTGGAAAAGCCGGTCTTGCTCGGGACTTCCCGGAAATCTTTCATCGGTAACGTTCTCGGCCTGCCGGTAGGGCAACGGCTGGAGGGAACGGCCGCGACTGTCGCCTTGGGCATCGCCCAGGGCGCAGACCTCATCCGTGTGCATGATGTGGCCGAGATGGTCAGGGTTGCCAGGATGGCTGACGCAGTCGTCCGCCGGTGATCCGGAAAGGCGGGAGCAATGGTTAAAGACAAAATAATTCTGGATGGGATGGTCTTTTTCGGGCACCACGGGGCAAAAGCGGCGGAAAAGGAACTGGGGCAGCGCTTCACTATCGACGTCATTATGTCTGTCGACTTGGTGCCGGCCGGAACAGCGGATGACTTGAAGGCGACTGTGCATTACGGGCACGTTTACCGCTTGGTGCGGAAGATAGCAGAAGGTCCCGCTTTCAATCTGATCGAGTCTTTGGCGGAAAGTATCGCCCGGGAAATCCTGGTCGCTTTCCCGCCGGTGCGGGAAGTCACGGTCCGGGTGAAAAAGCCGGAAGCGCCCATCCAGGGGGTTCTTGCCTTTGCCGCAGTGGAAATTGTGAGGGGGCGGTGATTTGCCACCGGTATATTTGAGCCTGGGAACTAATCTGGGGGCGCGGGAAGAGAGCCTGCGGGCGGCGGTCAGTCTTATGGCCGAGGAGAAGGCAGTGCGGGTGGGCGCCGTCTCTTCTATTTACGAAACGGTGCCGGTCGGGTACACGACGCAGCCTTTGTTTCTAAATATCGCTGTTGCCGGCGAAGCGGCCCTGGCGCCATCCGCCTTGCTCGCCGCCACCAAAAAGATTGAGGTGCTACTCGGGCGAACACCCACGTTCCGTTGGGGACCCCGCTTGATTGACATCGACCTTCTGCTGTACGGCGATGTGCAGATGGAGACGGCGGAATTGACATTGCCGCATCCGCGGCTGACCGAGCGGGGTTTTGTCATCATTCCGCTGGCTGAGATAGCGCCCGGGCTCATTCTTCCGGGCGGGGTAACAGCCGCCGGGCTGGCGGAGAAATTAAGCCCGGCGGGCGGAATAAGAAAAATTAAAGCCTGGGGCGGCTAAGGGAAGCGCTGCAGCGTGTCAAGCGGATATTCTTGACAGTTCGGGGGAGAGAATATAAAATGTAGTTGATTATACCCATTTACCGGGAAGGGGGTCAGGAATTGAAACTCAGCCAGTTCCAGATTGAAGATATTGTCCGGCGGGCGCTCGTGGAAGATGTGGGGAGCGGCGATATTACGACCGATTCGATTGTGCCGGTCAATACTTTTGCGGCGGCGACCATCATAGCCCGGGAGGCCGGGATCATCGCCGGCGGGGATGTGGCTAAGCTTGTTTTCAGTCTGGTGGACCGGCGAATTGTCTACAGCCCTCTCGTTCAGGACAGTGAAGAGGCTGACGCCGGTCAGCCGGTTGCTACGGTGGAAGGGCCGGGCATGGGAATACTGACGGGAGAGAGAGTGGCCCTCAATTTTCTCCAGCACCTTTCTGGGATTGCCACTACCACAGCCAGACTGGCTGCTAAAATCAAATACTATAACGCAAAAATCACCGATACCCGCAAGACAACCCCGGGACTGCGCCTGCTCGAGAAGTACGCCATCCGGGTCGGCGGCGGCTTTAATCATCGGCGCGGCTTGTATGACGCGGTGGTTATTAAGGATAATCATCTCCGTCTGTCCGGCGGCATCAAGCAGGCGGTCGCTTTGTCCAGGGAAAACACGCCCCACACGATGCGTATCGAGGTCGAAGTGAACAGTCTGGCGCAGGTCGAGGAAGCTTTGGATGCCCGGGTGGACATCATTATGCTCAACAGCATGCCCCCGGAGCAAATCAAAGAGGTTGTGCAGAAAGTGGATGGTCGGGCAATCATTGAGGTGTCGGGTGATATCAGTGGTGATAAAATTGTTGAGATAGCAAAGACGGGTGTCGATTACATTTCCCTTGACAGTCTGACAGATGCATTTAACCGTCTGGATTTGGTCCTGCAGATTGGCGAAGTGAAATCGGGGCCGGGCGGGGAGGTGCCGCCGGTTGAAGGTGGCATTGCTGAGTCTGTTGAGTGAGCAAGAAGGCGAATTTATTCCGTCCTGGGTCCTCCGGGAGAGGCTGCGCCTGACCGAAAAAGAGCTGTCGGAGGCAGTGCTGGGTTTGCGTTTGGGCGGTTATGTAATTAACGGGAGTTTCGCAAAAGGTTACCGCCTGGGCGGACGGCCGGATCTTCTGCTGCCGACGGAAGTCCTGCCGTTGCTGCGGACGGAAAGGCTGGGCCGCAACTACGTCTATCTGCCGACGGTAGATTCAACTAATGATCTCGCGAAACAATTGGCTCGGGCCGGAGCAGTTGACGGAACCCTAATCGTGGCCGAAACCCAGACGGGCGGCCGGGGACGATTGGGAAGGTCTTGGGCTTCCCCTCCCGCAAGCGGTATCTGGCTGTCGCTCATTCTGCGGCCCGAACTTTCCCCGGCGGAGCTGCCGAAGATCACGCTGACAACGGCGGTGGGAATAGCCAGGGCGATTGAGGCCGTGACTGATCTGAAGCCGGGTATCAAATGGCCTAACGATATTTTGGCCGAAGGCAGGAAGATTTGCGGGATTCTGACCGAAGCAGCTGTCGGGGCGGCGAAGACCGAATTTGTCATTGTCGGCATTGGCATCAATGTCAATACGGAGCGGGATGCTTTTCCCGCGGCACTGCGGGATAAGGCTGCCTCGCTCAAAGGAATCCTTGGCCGTCCCGTTTCCAGGGCTTTGCTTCTGGCCGAAATGCTCCGAGCTGTGGAAGATGTGTACATACAGCTTTTGGGTGGTGAATTTGCCGCCATCCGTGCGGAGTGGTGCCGGCGGACGGTCAGCCTGGGTCAAATTGTCCATGTAACCTCTCCCGCCGGCGGATTCTCCGGCAGGGCCATTGCCGTCACACCGGACGGAGCTCTGATTGTAAGCCGGGAAGATGGGTTACAAGTGCACGTTGTAACTGGGGAAGTGCTGTAAGCGGGCGCGGCGACTGGGAAAAGAGGGAAACGGATGTTTTACAATATAACTGATGTTCCCGGTGTCAAAGTCGGTCAGATATCTGATGCGGCTGCTCTTACCGGTTGTACTGTGATTCTGACCGAAAACGGCGCCGTCGGCGGCGTCGATGTGCGGGGAGCAGCTCCCGGGACCCGGGAAACAGATTTACTGCAGTCCGGACGGCTGGTGGAAAAGGTGCATGCCGTCGTTTTAAGCGGCGGCAGTGCTTTCGGCCTGGACGCCGCCACCGGGGTGATGCAGTATTTGGAAGAGCGTAACTGCGGTTTTGAGACGGGAGTAGCCAGAATACCGATTGTTCCAGCAGCGGTGCTGTTCGATCTGGGCGTCGGTGATAGCCAGCGGCGGCCGGATGCGGCCATGGGGTATGCGGCCTGCACGATGGCTGCATCCGGACAGTTGGCGGAAGGAAACGTCGGTGCCGGAACCGGCGCGACCGTGAGTAAATTCTGCGGTCTTGCCGGCTGCATGAAGGGCGGCATCGGCAACTGGAGTTGTACGCTTGCCGGCGGCATTATTGTCGGTGCGCTTGTGGCTGTGAACGCTTTCGGGGATGTAGTGGATTGGCGCAGCGGGACTTATCTGACCGGTGTCAGGGTTGACGCGGCCGGTGCCTTGCAGCCGACGGCGGACTTGCTGTTGGGGGGAGGCGGCGGGGCGGGTTTCCCGGCTGGCAATACCACTCTGGCGGTTGTGGCCACGAACGCTGCCTTGACAAAGGCCGAGGCGAACAAAGTGGCCCAGATGGCGCACAATGGTCTCGCTCTTGCCTTGCGGCCGGTACATACCATGTTTGACGGCGATACTGTTTTCGCGCTTTCCTGCGGCGACTTGGACGGTGATGTAAATGCGGTGGGAACGGCGGCAGTGGAAGTCGTCGCTGAAGCGGTGAAAAGAGCGGCCCTGGCGGCAACGGGGATACCCGGCATCCCTGCCAGCCGGGACATCGTGAAATAGAAGCGCGGTCGCCCGAAAGCAGGCACGGCTGTTGCTTTTGGGGCGAATTGCTATCTTTGGCGGAGAGGCGGCGGTGTTGATGGTTTTGGTCTTTGATATCGGCAATACCAATATTGTGTTGGGCGTTTACCGCGGTAAGGAATTGCTCGCCCATTGGCGGCTTTCGACGAACCGCCAGCAGACGGCTGATGAATACGGCATATTGATTAAGACATTGTTTAATTGTGAGGGGCTGGCGGCGAAAGATGTCACGGCGATGGTAATTTCCTCCGTTGTCCCGCCGTTGATGGATAACATTGAACAGATGGCGCGCACTTTTTTCGGGGTTGAACCGCTTCTGATCGGCCCTGGGATTAAGACCGGGATCAAAATCCTGTACGACAATCCAAAGGAAGTGGGGGCGGATCGGATAGTCAATGCTGTTGCCGCTCTGGCAAAGTACGGCGGACCGGTCATTGTCGTCGATTTCGGCACCGCGACTGCTTTCGACGCCATCAATGCAGCCGGCGATTATCTGGGAGGGGCCATCGTTCCCGGTATCCGCATTGCCGCGGAGGCGCTTTTCCAGCGGGCGGCGAAATTGCCGCGGATTGAACTGGCGCGGCCGAAGACAGCAATCGGCCGGAATATTGTTACGAGTATGCAGTCTGGCATTGTCTTCGGTTATGCCGGACTGGTGGATGCGATAGTCCGGCGTTTCCGGGCGGAAATGGGCGGCAGCGCCTCCGTTGTGGCAACCGGCTCGTTGGCTGAATTGATAGCCGCGGAGTCGGAAACAATTCAGACGGTGGATCCGCTGTTGACGCTGGAAGGATTACGTTTGCTCTATGAACGGAATCGCGGACAAGGATAGATGACTGCAATGCCAATTTTCGCCGGCCCGTTTGCGGCGGCGTAAGCATCCGGGACGGATAAATGGCCGGGCTTTAATAAGAGACAAAACCTCCGGCAGCAATAGTCGGAACTTGCGGTTGTCCGTCATTGCGGTTTTGCCGCCGGCTGCCGGAAGACATTGCCGGAATATCGAAGCGGGAGATGGCGGCGGTCCTGCCGGGTCAAGACCTGGCGGGGCCGCCTTGTTTCTTTTCTGAGACGGACGGAACGGGAGAATTTGCCCGGATTGAAGCAGCATGGCTTTTCGTTGATTGTCTGGAATGCCGCCGTCCTTTCCGTTATAATAAAGGCGGGTATTTTTTGGATAAGCCGGAGGAGGCGCGCAGATGAGGATAAATCTGGCGAGATTGCAGAGAGATATTCTGGCTTTGGGGAAAATCGGGCGGACGGCGGAGGGAGGAGTCAGCCGGCGGGCATTTACGCCGGCTGATCTGAAAGGCAGGGAATTTCTGACTGACCGACTGCAGGCAGCCGGCTTCACTGTTCGCCAGGATGCCGCCGGCAATCTGATCGGCCGCTATCCCGGCCAGGAGGACAGACTGCCGTGCATCATGATCGGTTCCCATATCGATACCGTCCCTAACGGCGGTATATTCGACGGAGCCTTAGGGGTACTTGGCGGCCTTGAATGCGTCCGCTCCCTCCAAGAGCTTTGCCTGGAAACCAGACATCCGATTGAGGTGGTTGCTTTTGCCGCTGAGGAAGGCAGCAGTCTCGGCGGCACATTTGGCAGCCGGGCGATGGCCGGGCAAATCGAATGGAGTAAGTTGACGGAGCGGGAAAAAACGGCTATCGATCTTAATCTGCAGGCCTATAATCTCAGCGGTCCCGATTTATCTGCGGCCAAAAGGGGTCCGGAATCAATAAAGGCATTTGTCGAGCTGCATATTGAGCAGGGGAAGGTGCTGGAAGACCTCGGCATCCCAATCGGACTTGTCTCCGGTATTGTGGGCATCTATCGGCACGAAGTGACTGTAACCGGGGAAGCCAATCACGCCGGCTCTACCCCTATGACCAAGCGGAATGATGCTCTCGTTAAGGCAGCCCGGCTCATTCTCGCGCTACGGGAATTCACCGTCGAGGAAAACGACGAAATCGTGGGCACGGTAGGGACTATTGCCGTGAAACCGAACGCCATCAACGTTATTCCCGGAGAGGCTAAATTTACCGTCGAATTGCGTGATATTAATGCCTGGGGACCGGTAATGGTGCTGGAGCGGCTGAAAAGCTTCGCCGCCGGCCTGGGCGGGGTCGAATTTCGACGCATCGCGGAGAAGGAGCCGGTGCGTCTCCATCCGGGCATTCAGGACAAAATCAGGACGGCTTGCCGCAGTCGCGGCATTGAATATCACTTGATGCCCAGCGCGGCCGGACACGACGCCGTGGCCATGTCATACATCACCCCGACGGCGATGCTTTTTGTTCCCAGCCGGGGCGGCATCAGCCATTCCCCCCAGGAGTGGACGGACTGGGAGGATGTTGAGAGAGGGACCGAGGTTCTTTTACATACGGTTTTGGCGATTGATGAATCATGACCATCCCGTCAGAGGATATGGATTGTTTTGGGAGCATGGATACGGTAGCACAGATTAGCTTCAGGCGTGAGCCGGCTATTGTCTGGAATAGCCCGGCGTAGCGGCGACAAAGCCGGATGAGATGGTCGGCCTGCTGCCCGTGACAGTTTTGGCCAGTCGGCGGGCAGATCGAAAGGAGTCTTTGCCTTGACGAGATTGATTATTGTCAATGGCCCGCCCGGAGTGGGCAAGAGTACCGTCTGCCGCCAATTGTATCAGCGGCTGGACGGGGCGGTCTGGCTGGACGGAGACTGGTGTTGGCTTATGCATCCCTGGGATTACTCAGCCCAAAACAAAGCGATGGTGCTGGAAAATATCTCTTTTCTGCTGCGTAATTACCTGAAAAGCGGTTCATTCCGTTATATTATCCTTAGCTGGGTTATTCCGGATGAGGCTATTTTCCGGCAGATTCTCGACCGACTGGGGGAGGCGGATTATTATCTCTTCCGTTTGACGCTTATCTGCTCGGAGGCGGCACTGCGGGCAAGGATGCAGCAGGACGGGCGAGAGGAGTCTGTAATCGAAAGGAGCGCCGCTCTTTTGCCCCGTTACCGGGCAATGAGTACCCGGCAGATCGATAAGACGTCGCCAAATGAAACGGTGGAAAGAATTCTGGCTATTTTGGATGAATGAAACGGCCGAAAGGAGAAATCCGATGCATATTACAGTTCTATCCGGGACTTACTCCGTCTGTCGTCTGACTGCTGCCGAACCGATTCCGGCTTGGGTCGAAGCGAGTGCTTTTTTTGCCGTTGCGAAAACGATGGACGAATTGTCCGTGGTCTGTGAAGCGCGGTGCGTTCCGTCCGGAGTGCAAAGCGAGGCCGATTGGCGCATCCTCAAGGTGGAAGGGCCGCTTGACTTTTCCCTCGTCGGGATTCTGGCCGCGCTGGCCGGAGCGCTGGCAGCGGCCGGCATCAGCATCTTCGCCGTATCCACTTACGATACCGATTATCTGCTGGTGAAAGAGAATAAGCTTGACGCAGCGATCACCGTTCTGCGAGAAAACAGGCATACCGTCCGGGAATAGAAGTTCGAGGCGGTTCCGTTGTTTTCTGCGCCGCTGTCGTTTCTCCGGTGCTGTTCGGCGCATATGTTTTCAATTCCGGAATGGTAAATCATGGAGGAGAAAAGGGGCGGGGAGAGAATAACTGAAGTATCGAATTCCGGAAGGAGTGGTAATATGCTGAAAACGGTTAAGCTTACCCCGCAGGTGACGGAGATTCAGGTGCCGTCGAATGAGACGCTGTTCCGGGCTTTTGCGGTCGAAACTGCGGTTGGCACTGTGATTGTCGATGCCGGAGTCGAAGCAACGGCGTCAGAATTCGTGGAAACTATCAAACCGCTGCGCCCAATTATGCTGGTGATAACGCATCGCCACGGGGATCACACGGCCGGGTTGCCGAAAGTGACGGCGGAGTTGCCGGATTTGCCGGTCGCGGCGCACGCGGAGGAAGCCGAAGCTCTGCCGGTTCCGGCCCAGCGGCAACTGCAGGACGGAGAAGAGATCGTCCCGGGGCTCGAGGTCGTCCATGTGCCCGGACATTCGGCGGGGAACATCGCCCTGCTGCTGAAGGGCGAAGGAACACTGATCGCCGGCGACTGCGTATTCGGAGCCGGGGCTTACACGGAGCGGCTGGCGCCTCCGCCGGCCCGGTTCTGCGCCGATGTGGCCACGGCGGAACGGAACGTTGCCTTGCTGCTGAACCATGATTTCGACAAGGCCGTCTTAAGCCACGGCGAACATCTTCTGGCGGACGCGAAAGAGCAGATTGCCGCCCTTGTCAAATGAGCCGGCGAGCTTCCCGTTTTGTGCGGGAGGCTCTTTTTTCGCTGTCGCCGGCGGGAAAGCGCCTGCCGCAGCATTAAATCTGTTTATCCCGGCCAATGATAAATTTTGCCGCAGATCGGGCAATCCGGTTTGCAGCTTTTTTCTTAATAATGACAATAATAGAGCCGAGTGTCCGGTTTTTCTCCGGACGCGACGGCAAGCTTGGCGAATTAATTCTTGGCGACGGATTGATAGGTAATGCCATTCGGAGCAAATATCGGCAAGACTTTTTTGGGGGGCGGAGGGGAATATGCATCAGGTTATTATCGTCGGCGCGGGACCAGCCGGGGCGTACCTCGCTTATCGGCTGGCGCGGGAAGGGATCGACGTCTTGCTATTGGAAAAAGAGCGGTTTCCACGCAGCAAGCCATGTGCCGGCGGCATATCGCCGAAAGTGGTGCGGTTGCTGGAATTCAACCTGGAACCGGTTATTGAAGATCGAATCACCGAGGTTATCTTCACCCACCGCCTGGCGAATCCGGTCAGAGTTGCCGGCGGGAAACCGATAATCTACACTGTGCGGCGGGCTTGTTTCGACGCTTACTTGCTGGAGCAGGCGAAACTGGCCGGGGCCCGGGTCAGGGTGGGGGTGCGAGTGACTGGGGTGCAGTCTGTCTCCGGCGGGGTAATTGTCCGGGCCGGTGACGAGGAATGGCCTGGGCTGGTGGTGGCAGGAGCGGATGGGGCCTGCGGCATTGTGGCCCGTTCTTTGCACCTTACCGGAACGGGTGAGTTCGCCGTAACCCTGGAAAAAGAAATTGCTTTGTCTGATGCTGCAATGCATTGTTACCGGGGTGTCGCCAGAGCTGATTACGGGCTGGCACCGTACGGCTACGCCTGGCTGTTCCCCAAACAGAGCACGGTTTCCATTGGGGCGGGGACGATGCTTCGGGCTTACCGGGGGCTGAGCTGCTGCCTCAATTCGGTGGCGGGAGCGGCGGGGCTGGCTGATGCCGCCCCGGTGGTTGGACGGGGCTGGATTATTCCTTACCGCCGGGGTGTGAACATTTTGCACCGCGGGCGCGGCTTGGTGCTCGGCGACGCAGCCGGCTGTGCCGACGCGCTGACCGGTGAAGGGATTTACCATGCTCTTTTGAGTGCGGTAATGGCGGCGGAAGTGATTGCCGGGCAAATCAGGCGCGCCAGACCGGACCTTGCGGATTATACCCGTCTCGTACGGGAGAAAATCGGCCCGGAGATGGCGGCTGCCTACCAGACTGCCCGTTGGTTTCATCCAGTCTCCGGGCTGCTGCACCGTTTGTTCCGTTGGCGGCCGGAATTAATCGGGGACTATGCGCGGGTATTGGCCGGCGAAATGAGCTATGCCCAGTACGCGGCGGCGCAGCGGCGGCGCATCTGGCGGTTTTGAGGGCAGCAGGTTACGGGGGAATTTTGTGGAATATCATTGGGCGGGGGTGCGCGCTTACGCGGACACCGTTTGTCATCGATTGGAATTCAGAGGAGGAAAGATAATATGATTATTCCGCTACATAATCCGTTCAAGGGAAAACTGCGTGTCTTTGGTTATGCTTCCGGTTCCGGCAAGACGCTCTGGAAAGTGCTCGAACTGGAGCGGGAATTGATGAAAACTTGGGAAGGTTCGCCGTTTGAAGTCGTTGGGATATTTTCTGACAATCCGGGCGCTCAGGCCATCCGGATTGCCAAAGAACATAACTTCCCGCACGTGAGTCTCGATATCCGGGAGTATTACCGTCAGGCCGGCCGGCCGCTCCGGGACCGGGAGGTGCGGGCGCAATACGACGCGGCGGTCCTGGAACTCATCCGGCCGTTTCGGCCTGATTTAATTCTCCTGGCCGGTTACGTCTGGGCAACGACGGATATTGTTGTTAACTCTTATCCGGTCGTCAATGTGCATCCGGCTGATTTGTCGGTCTGCCGGGACGGACGCCGGGTTTACGCCGGGGCGAACGGCATCGGGGACGCTTTGGATGACGGGAAGGAATATCTTGCTTCCACGTCCCACATCGCGACCCGCGAGCTTGACAGCGGGCCGCTATTAATGATTTCACCGCCAGTAACGGTCGACAAAACGCTTCGTTTTGCGAGTAAGACGGAAAGGGACCGGCATTATCTCGGGCCGGTCAACAGCCAGTCCCGCTTGCTGGCGGCCCGGACTGTACTGGAAATCGCCCGGGGCAGTTTCGGCCGGGACGAGGTCGGTTGCGTTTACTACCGGGGGCAGCCCGTCCCGGCTGGGATTCGTATCCGCAGTTGGGAGGAGAACCAGCCGCATCATTTGCGGGCGACAGCTAAACTCATCCGACCGGAAAGCATCGCGGTCATCGGCGCTTCGGCCAAAGGCGGCATTGGGCAGGCCATCGTACGGAATATTCGGAGCTTTTCCTTTCCCGGCGCTGTTTGCGCTGTAAACCGGAAAGGCGAGAATGTTCTGGACGTACCGGGATACGCGTCGGTCGGGGCTATCCCCGAAGCCGTCGATATGGCTGTCCTCGCTGTACCTGCCCAAGCTGTCCTGGCAGCGGCGGAGGAGTGCGGGAGAAAAGGTGTGAAAATTCTCGTGTGTGTCGCCGCCGGATTCCGGGAAACCGGGGTTGCAGGCGCCGGGCGGGAGCGAGAGCTGATGGAGATTGTCAACCGTTACAACATGCGCCTCCTGGGGCCCAATTGCATGGGAGTGCTTAACACCGACCCGGCGGCAAGGCTTAACGCGACTATCCTGCAAGGAAGCCCGCAGGCAGGCGGGATCGGCTTTGTGACTCAAAGCGGCGCAATCGGCGCCGCGATGGTGGATTCGGCTGCTATGTTGGGTCTGGGCTTTTCCGTTATCGCCTCCCTCGGCAATCAACCCGATATAAATGTGAATGACCTCTTGCCACTGTTAGCAGAAGATGAGAGGACGAAGGTCGTGCTTCTTTACCTGGAAGCTCTCTCCGAGCCGGCGCGGTTTGCCCGTAATGTTGCTCTTCTAAGCCGTCGCAAGCCGGTCATTGTGGTCAAAAGCGGCCGGACGGCGGCGGGGGCGGCGGCCGCCGGCTCGCACACGGGCAGTCTGGTAGGCAGCGATCAGACGGTGGCCGCGCTGCTTGACAAATGCGGCGCCATCCGGGCCGATACACTGGAAGAAGCTTTTCATCTTGCGGCGGCCTTCAGCCGCATGCCGCCGGTCCGGGGAGAGCGGGTCGGAGTAATTACGAATGCCGGTGGGCCGGGTATTCTGGTCGCCGATGCTTTAGGACGAGCCGGTTTTACATTGCCTGCGCTGCCGGCGGCAGCGCAGGCAGCTCTGGCGGCCGAACTTTTACCTGAGGCGTCCACCGGCAATCCTGTCGACGTTGTAGCGCCGGCTCCGCCGGAGCATTATGCCGCCGCTGTCCGGGCCATGCGGCAGAGCGGACTGTACGACGCTCTTTTGCTTGTCTGCGTGCCGCCGGCGACGGTCGATACCGGCGCGGTGGCCGAAGCCGCCGCCCGTGAACTGGCGGGGGCCCCGGTACCGGTTCTGGCAACTTTCTTCGGGCCCAATCTCGGGGCCTCGGGGCGAGCGGTGATGCATCGGGCCGGCATCCCGGCTTTCAATTTTCCGGAGCAGGTTGCGCAGACGCTGAGCCGCATGCGGCAGCCGGTCCCCGCGGCTGCAGAGCCGGGAATACCGGGAGCAAGCCCGGCGGCGGCGGTGAGAAATCGTTTGCGCGCTATGCTTCACTCTTCCCCGCCCGGCAGTTTCCTTCCCTCGACTATTGCCGCTGAATTGCTGCAGGCTTATAATCTGGCCCCGGTCCGCTCCGTATTCCTGACCGATCCGGCGGAGGCGGCGGCATCAGAATTGAGCTTTCCTGCTGTCGCCAAAATTGAACATCCGGAGATTGTTCACAAAAGCGATGCCGGCGGAGTCATATTAAATATTGCCGACAAAAAAACCCTCGCCGGCACAGTCACCCGGCTGCTTGATAAATTCCCCGGCGCCCGGGGCGTTCTGGTGCAGGAGCAGATACCGGGAGGATTGGAATTGGTGCTTGGAGCCGCCGGCGACCCGCATAACGGGCATGTCGTCATGGCCGGACTCGGCGGGACGTGGGTGGAACTTATTCGCGACGTCCGATTTGCGCTGGTACCGGTCGATCGGACGGCGGCCGGGGAATTGTTGCGGGGACTGCAATGTTATCCGCTCCTGGCTGGTTATCGGGGAGCAGCGGGGGCCAATCTAGACGCTCTGACGGTTGCCATTATTCAGATGAGTCAGCTTCTGCTTGATTTCCCGGAAATTGCGGAGATGGATATGAACCCGGTTATATATGATGCGGCGGCCGACCGCTTTGTTTGTGCCGACTTCCGAATCCGGCGGAGCGAATAATTCGGAGATTGCCCGGGTATCCGGGCAATCTCTTTTTTAATGGGATGTTTCGGCCGAAAGGAATTATCTTCCACTAGGGAGAATGAATGGTCAGAAATTGACATTGAAGGAGGGGATAATTTTGACGGTGAAAAAAACCTTGATTCGGGGCGGCTGGATCATCGCTTATAATGGCAGGGAGCACGCTCTTCTCAAAGACGGGGTTGTCGTGGTAGAGGGGAACAGTATCGTTCATGTCGGCAAGAGATACGGCGGAGCGGCGGACACGGTTATTGACGCTTCGGATTATCTGATTTCTCCCGGTTTTATCAGTATCCACGCCCATATGATGAACAGTCCATTGAACAAGAGCTTCTTCGAGGATACGGGCAGCCGTCAATTCGGGATGAGCGGCCTGTATGATTTCGGCGCCGTCGACAGCGCGGCGACGGAGGACGATTTCCGCCTTTGCGCCCGGTTTTCCGCGGCAGAAATGCTGAAAACAGGGGCGACGACAGTTGTGGAACTGAACCGGCAGAATGCGGAAATTGCCGTAGACGTCATTGGAAACATGGGGCTGCGGGCATACATCGTACCGGCTTACCGCTCCGGCAGTTGGTATACGCCGGACGGGAAGAAGGTCCATTACCGCTGGAACGAAGGCGGCGGTTTCGATGGTCTGCACTACGCCGTTGAATTCATTGAAAAGCACCGGGGTTCTTTCGGCGGCAGAATCGATTCGATGCTCAGTCCTTATCAAATCGACACTTGTACGGCGGAACTGTTCAAAGCGTCGAAAAAAGCGGCGGAGAAGCTCGGGGTGCGCCTTCATACACACGCTGCCCAGTCGCTGGTAGAATTCAACGCAATCATGGAGCGGCAAGGGATGACCCCGATCCAGTGGCTGGATCATTTGGGAGTCCTGGATGGCAATCTGATTATTGCGCACTGTATCTTCATCAGCGGGTACAGCGCCGTCAATTATCCGGGCGGGCACGATCTTAATTTGCTGGCCGCGTCCGGGGCGACCGTTGCTCATTGTCCCTGGGTGTTCGCCCGGCGCTCCATAGCGCTCGAATCCTTCTCTCGTTATCTGAAGGCTGGCGTCAATCTTGCCATCGGCACGGATACTTTCCCTCAGGATATCGTTCATGACATGAAGATCGCTTCCACTGTTTCCAAGCTTGTCGACCGAGATTGTTGTACCGCCTCGGCCCGGGATGTTTTCAACGCGGCAACGCTTGGCGGCGCCAAAGCCCTTGGCCGGGGAGATCTGGGCCGGATCGCCCCGGGAGCGAAGGCCGATCTTCTCTTCTTCAAGCGTCACACTTTACGGATGTCACCGCTACGCGACCCGCTCAAAAACATTGTCTTCAATTCCGGCAGCGAGGATATTGACCGGGTGATGATCGACGGCCGGTTTGTGGTTGAGGGCGGACGGGTGACGGGAGTTGACGAGTCAGAACTGGCGGCGTCTTTTCAGGCGGCTATGGAACGGCTATGGGCGGAAGCAGTAAAGCACGACCGGGCCGGCCGGTCAGTCGATGAGCTTTCGCCGCTTTCGCTGCCGGCTTGGGAAGAGTAAAGCGAGGATGCTGCAAGAGAAACGGACAGTAGAACTCTGTCCGTTTTTTACGGCGGCTTCTCAGTTCTCAACGAGTGGTTCCGTACAAGACAAGAGCGATGCCGGCAATGATAACCGTCATTTTCGCTGGCTCGACCCGGCCGGCCAGCGCCGTTACTCCGAGCAGACTGACGAGCAGGAAGATAGCCGGGCCCACGAGGCCGAGCAGGCTGTTGATGCGCAGGGCCGTTTCCACCCGGTTGGATTTAAGAAAAAGCAGGGCGGCCCCGAATTCAAGGCAGGCGGATAGAACCCGGATTGCCGCCATGGTCAGCACGACCCGATTCGGAGTGATGATCAAGGGGATGCCTCCTTCGCCAAAATCCTTTCCATGCTTGTTCTATGTCGCCGCAGCCGAAAAAGAACCTGCCGGCAAAATTTGCCGGCAGGTCTAAATTGCAGGCGAACTGGTTATCTTATAGGCGGAAAGGATGATGGCAATGAAAGCAGCAATGAAACTCAAATTCTCAATCCTCTGTCTTGTTCCCTTTATCATGGTCCTGGGCAACTCCATGTTAATTCCAGTCCTGCCGGCGATGCAAAATGCTCTGGGAGTGGACGAAGCCCGTATCGGGCTTCTGGTCACTGCTTTTTCCATCCCGGCCGGAATTGTCATTCCTTTTGCCGGAATTTTATCCGACCATGTGGGCAGGAAGACAATCATGGCTCCGGCCTTGGTTATCTACGGTCTGGGTGGCCTGATTTGCGGTCTGGCTTCCCTTTATCTCGGTCAGAAGTTTCTTGGGATAATCGTCGGCCGGATTATTCAGGGGATCGGTGCCGGGGGAACATATCAACTGGCCATGGCTCTCACCGGTGACATCTTCAAAAGCCGGGAGAGGACGAAATCACTGGGTCTATTGGAGGCATCCAACGGTCTGGGGAAAGTAGTCAGCCCCATCCTGGGCGCCGCGATTGGTTTGCTTGCCTGGTATGCGCCTTTCTTCACCTACGGGGCACTGGCAATTCCGGTGGCTGTTGCCGTTTGGCTGATGGTAGAGGAAGCGGGCGAGAGAAAAAAACAGCCGCTGCCGCAATACTTCAACGACGTGAAAGAAGTATTCCGGGGAAAAGGAGCGTCTTTGCTGAGTTCTTTCTTCCTGGGGATGGTCGCTTTGTTTACATTATTCGGGGTTTTATCGCTTTACTCCGATATTTTGGAAGAACAATTTGGGGTGACCGGTTTCGTCAAAGGCTTTGTGATGGCCGGGCCGGTTCTGGTCATGGCTGCGACTTCACTGACATTGGGAGTCATATTGCAGAGGAAACTGGCCAAGCTTCTGAAACCGGCGCTCGTGGCGGGCATTGCAGCCATCATCGCCGGGCTCATTCTGATGGCTTTGCTATCGGCGCAATGGCTGCTGTTTGCCGCTATTTGCGTCATCGGCCTGGGAACCGGCGCCGTTCTTCCATCTCTGAATACTCTCATTACGAGCTGTACGGACAAGCAGAAACGGGGACTGATCACTTGCCTGTACGGGACGGTGCGCTTTTTTGGCGTGGCCTTCGGCCCTCCTCTGTTCGGTTTTGCCGCTACGATTGGCAAAGCTCCGATTTTGCTCGGAGCGGCGGCTTTGGCCGGGGGGGCCGGCGTGATTGGTCTCCTGCTGATTAAACCGAAAATCATGCTGCCGGAAAAACTACTGAGCGGGGAAAGCAGCAGCGCCGGTGATACCAACGGTACAAAGCCGGAGAATACAGAAGCGGGATTGCATCCGGCCCCGGCGGCGCTCGGGGTGGATCCCGGGACGGAGGAAGACCGAACGGAAGAGGATTTTGTCTGGGATTCCGATTTCAAGTATGAATATTAAGAGAACGGCCCGGTCGGTGGACCGGGCCGCGGCATTGAAAGCAGCAATGGTTATTCTTGCAAGAGACCGCACTACGGCAGTTCCGCCGCAGTTGTCCCGGTGGAGTGCCGGCCGGTAATCTCTCCGGTCAATAAACGAGTCCGGCTGTCGCGGCTCCGCTGGCGACGACCCGGGCGTCTTTGCTGTCGGTGCCGGCATCAAGAAGGTAGTGCAAACGATCCCAGAGCATTCCGAATTCGGGATTGTCGAGCGAGCGCGGCCGCGGCAGATGATTATTGACGATAGCACGAATTCTCCCCTGGCTGAAAACAGCGACCCGGTCGGCTAAGGCGATAGCCTCCTCCAGATTATGAGTGACAAAGATAATGGTTACGCCTGTTTCCCGCCAGATCCGGATCAATTCCTTCTGCAACGTGCCGCGGGTGATGGCGTCGAGACTGCCGAAAGGCTCATCCATGAGAAGTACTTCCGGGTTAAGGCTGAGCGCCCGGGCGATGGCAACTCTCTGCTTCATGCCTCCCGATAGCTGATAAGGGTAGAGTCCGGCGGCGTCCGGCAGTCCAACCAAATTAAGATAGTATTCTGCCGCCAGCTTTCTTTCTCCGGCCGTCATCCGCCGGTTGGCGATACGAAGAGGATAAGTGATATTGCCGAGAACATTGAGCCAGGGAAAGAGCTGGTCAAATCCCTGGAAGACCATCATCCGCTCCGGTCCCGGTGTCTTGACTTCCCGCCCGTTGAGAGTGACCCGGCCGGAGTCGGGGGATTCAAGCCCGGCAATGCAGCGGAGCAATGTCGATTTGCCGCACCCGGACGGACCGATAACGGTTAGAAACTCCTTATAGTAGACCGTCAGATTAATATCATTTAAGGCAGTCACTTCTTTCCCGTCCTGCGGGAACGTTTTGATAACGCCTTTAACTTCCAGCTTGGGTTGCATTGCGGCATGCTCCTTTCCGGGGTTATTCGCTGCTCATCCGCCATTTACGGATTGTTTTCTGTTCGATTGTGGTAAAGACAAGCTGCTCCATCAAGATACCGATGGCGATGATTACCAGCATAGCGGCATAGACCCCGGGGATCTCCATCATGTATCTTTTTTTGTAAAGATACCACCCCAGGCCGCCCAAGCCTCCGGCAGCCCCATACATCAGTTCGGCGGCTACGGAGGACTGCCAGGCTCTGGCCCAGCTGACCCGGAGACCAGAAAGGATGTGAGGAGTAGCGGATGGCAGCATCACCAGGCAAACGAGGGGGAAGCCCCGTAGGCCCAGATTGCGCCCGACTTCCAACTGGGCGGCCGGAACGGTTTTGAAGCCGGCGATAATATTGGCCAATAGCGGCCAAAAGGCGGAGAAGATAATGGTGTTGATGATGGACGCTTCCCCGATGCCGAACCAGAGCAGGAAAATCGGCAAAAGGGCAATCCCGGGGAGAGGGTGCATTACGGCCATCAGCAACATCACTGCTTCATGGAGAATAGGGAGCAATGCCGCCAGGCAGGCAACGACAAAAGCGGCGGTGATGGCGGCAGAAAGACCGATCCCGATCAAGGAGAGGGAGAAACGGGTTTTTTGCCAAATCTCAGCTCTTTCCAGGAACAGATGAGCGAAGATTGCGGGTAATGGCGGGAAAAGCAGTTTATGGAAGAGGCCGGCAGCGGCCGTTATCTGCCAGGCTCCGAGCAGACTGCCCAGGACCGTTGCTTGCCGCAGCACCTTTCCCCGTAAGTTTTGTCTTCGATTGAAGCAGTATTGTCTAGACAAAGGGCCGCCTCCTCAAATCTCAGCGCCGGAATTACTGTTGCGCCGAGCGATGCTGTAGCATTTCAAGATCGGAAGGAGAGCCGCCCCGTTTGCCAACGATGGCCAGAACGTTCTCCCAGGCGATATCACTGAGCTTCTCCGGGACTTTGGTAAGGTAACCGGCTTTCTGCATGAAGTCAGCGAAACCGAGCAGGCCATATGGAGCCGTAGTATAATTCATACCTTCCCAAGTCATGTATTTGAGTGTTGTTGCTGCATCGAGATTGAAATGCGGCGATAAGAGTTCAGCCGCTTCGTACGGGTTTTCATTAATCCAAGCCATTGCTTCGTTGATAGCCATCACAAATGACGCATAACCCCGCGGATGCGCGTCATGATATTGCTCGGTGACAAGGCCGACGTTGAAGCTGAAATCACTTCCAAAAGCTTCCCGGTCGCTCAGAACGATATGGTAGTCAGGTTCGGTCAGCTGTTGAAAGGAATACGGGGGAGTCGTGAAATGAGCGTTGATGTCTTTTTTCGCCAGCATGGCGGAAGTGCCGTCCGGATGGGGCAAAGCAATTAATTGGTCATCGAGGGCCGTAGGGTCGCCAAGAGAGTTTTCTGCGTGCATTGCCAGCAGGATGTGCTGGATGCTTCCGGGGGACGGCAGGGCAATCTTGTCATCAGTCTGGAAATCTTCGATGGAAGTGATTTCCGGGTCGTAGGAAATCAGGGTAACAGGGCAGCAAGCAAAGCCGATGGCTACTTTGGCGGGGACTCCCTTATCCCAGCCGATCAGAAACGGGGGAATGCCCATGAAACCGACGTCGATGTCGCCCGACGTCAAGGCTTCCCGGACGGCACCGCCGGAGCCGTATTCTTTCCACTCGACGGTCAGTCCGTATTTGTCGAAGAGGTTCCGATCCTTCGCGACCATCAAGGGAGCGTAGACCAGGCCGAATTGGCCGGCGATACAGATGGTCTCATTTTGGCCGTTATTCTCGGCCGCGGCTGGTCCGGGCGACCGCTGGCAACCTGTCAGACAAGCGATAGCCAGGAAGACGATGAGGAGCAGGACAGCAGTTTTCTTGGCAGTAGGCATGGGGCATCTCCTTTCTTTGCGGGACAATATGATTGTCTAGCCCATCATATTCAATAGGGCGTTTATCTGTGATGGGGGGGACTCATCTCCCAGCAAATTGCTGGTATATCGGGACCGGATGGGAAATAGATTGTAAAGAAGGAGGGGAGCGGATAAGTGCAGACGACGATTCTGATGCTCGCGATTTTTGTGCTGGGGGTACTGGCCCGGAACCGATTGCTGACGATTGCCGCCGCCTGCCTGGCTTTGTTTTCCGCTGCTCGGTTTGGGCGGGAGGTGCAATGCCTGCAACCCTTTTTTCTCAATCTGGGAGTGCTGTCCTTGCTTTTTGCTCTGCTGTTGCCGCTGATTTCCGGCAATGTCGAATTTAAGCAAATTGCCGCCGCCGTTCTTTCGCGGGAAGGACTGATAGCACTCGGAATTGGAGTGTGGGCAACAGTACTCGGCCGTCTTGGAGTCGGCCTGCTCCACGTACGGCCGGAAATTATTCTGGGGATTACATTCGGGTCGATTGCCGGGACAGCTTTTTTCCAGGGCATTCCCGTCGGTCCCCTCGTTGCAGCCGGGCTGGTCGCTTCCTTGCTCAGTCTGTCTCGAAGAATATTCTGATCAGCCGGGCCCGGTGGCAGCCGGGTTTTTGTATTTGCCGGGTGTGGTTTACGCCGGCTATTTTTTCGGCTATAATTATTTTTAGCCATTCGTTTGGGAAGCACTGTCGCCAAAACGGCAGGTATAAAAACCGACCGGAAGCTCACAGTATGCATAGTACGCAAATCAGGCCCAAAGGAGCAAAGAACGTGCCGGACACTAGACCAATCGGACTTTTCGATTCCGGAGTAGGCGGCCTGACCGTTGTCTCAGAAATCTTCCGGATGATGCCGCGGGAAGCGATAATTTATTTTGCCGATACGGCCCGCTTTCCGTACGGCGGCCGTCCCCATTCCGAGATTAGTCAAGTCGCGGCGGGGATTGCCGGATATCTGGTCGAGCAAGCAGCGAAAGCTATCATCGTCGCCTGCAATACTTCTACTGCCGTGGCTTTGCCGCTTTTGCGAGAACTCTTTCCGGTTCCGATCGTCGGAGTCATCAGTCCGGGGGCGAAGGTGGCAAGAAACAAACAGGTCGGGGTGATTGCGACGGAAGGAACAGTGCGGAGCCGTTCTTATGAGGTGGAACTGCACCGGGAAGGAACGGGCATAACTGTCTATCAGCAAGCCTGTCCTTTGCTGACACAGCTGGTCGAACTTGGCTGTCTGCAAGGCGGGGAAACGGACCGAGTTCTCCGTTCATACTTAGCTCCCTTGCAGGCGCAGCGAATTGACACCTTAATTTTAGGTTGTACTCATTACCCGTATTTGCGGGCGGGAATCGGGGCTATTCTCGGTCCCGCCGTCGCCCTCGTCGACCCGGCGGCGGAGACAGTACGAGAAATGAAAGCAATTTTACAGGAGCGGGGTATGCTGCGGCGGCGGATTTCTCCGCCGCGGCATCGGTTCATTGCCAGTAAAGATCCGGAGCATCTCCGGGCGGTGGGGAGCCGTCTGCTCGGGCAGGCGATAGCCCGCGTCGAATTAGTGCCGCCGGACCGCCTGCCGGTGTTGGGTGAGTGATTGCTATGGCAAGAATGGAACAAAATAATATCCGGATCGGCTCAGTTGTCCCCGATAACCCGGTTTTTCTTGCGCCTCTGGCCGGAGTATCGGACTTGCCTTTCCGGCTGTTCGCCAAGCAAGCGGGTTGCGGCTTGGTATATACGGAAATGATCAGCGCTCAGGGCCTTATTCGTGCCAACCGGAATTCATACCGCCTTCTCGACATCGTGCCGGAAGAAAAACCGGTGGCAGTACAGCTTTTCGGTTCCGACCGGTTCGTAATGGCCGATGCAGCACAAATCGCGGCGGCTAACGGAGCCGACATTATCGATATTAATATGGGTTGTCCGGTAACCAAGGTGGTTAAGAATGGGGAAGGCTGCGCGATGATGCGCAACTTAAAATTGGCGGCTGCTGTTATCAGGGCGGTGGCTGAAGCGACTCCGCTTCCGGTCACGGTCAAGATGCGGAAAGGCTGGGACGAGAAAGAGAGCAATGCGGTGGAGCTTGCCGTCCTGGCCGAAGCGGCCGGTGCCAAGGCCGTTGCGGTGCACGGTCGAACCCGGGAACAGTTCTACAGCGGAGAAGCTGATTGGGAAGTTATTCGGGCTGTCAAGGAGAGAATAAGTGTGCCGGTTATCGGCAACGGTGATATTTTTGCACCGCCTGATGCGGCCAGGATGTTTGCCGAAACAGGCTGTGATGCGGTGATGATTGGCCGGGGAGCGCTGGGGAACCCCTGGCTGTTTCAGAGGACGCTTCATTATCTGACGACGGGGGAACTGCTACCGGAGCCGTCGGGAGCAGAAAAAATCGCCCTTGCCCTTCGCCATTTGATGATGTTGACGGAATACAAAGGGGAAAAGAGCGGGGTGCGGGAGATGCGGAAACATGCTTCCTGGTATATTAAAGGCCTCCGGGCGGCAGCGACAGTGCGGACACGGCTGAACCGGGCGGACACTATAACAGAGATGAAAAACATCCTGCTCGCCTACCGGGCGGAATTGACCGGTCCGGCAGGGGGTGTGTAGGATGGAAGCTTACGTTATTCCTGTTGTCAACGGTATGCTGCCGCGAGCGGAAGGCGGAACTCTCCGGGGTGTATTTATCGATCAGTTTGCCGTGCAGGGTCTGCCGTCCGTCGGAATTGGCGGCAACGTATTCGTTTGCCCGCTATCCCCGGTGGACGGAAAGTTTTATCCCTCAGGTGTGTTGGCATCAATCAGTGCGATGTGGCGGCAGGAAGTGATGCTGCCGCAACTGCGGCAGAAGAAAACGGCTTTGTTTGTGCGCCTGACGGGGAAGGCACGGGCCAAGGCGGCGAATTTCTTCCCCCGGGATAATCTGATTATGGCTACCGGTATCCGCGCTTTGGATTTGGAGGAATTGCGGTCCAGAGGTTATCCAACGCTTTGCGGGGCGGGGTGGACACCCCAGGGCGGGTACACGGAAGTCAGGTCGGAGCGGGAGATCGTAGTGACCATTTACGGTTTTGACCCGGAAGGCGGGACCAGAGTATCGGTTCAGGCTGAGTTGGGAACTGTTATCACGCCGGAGCAGGCGCATACGGTTGAGCATGCCGTTATCCGTTCCCTTCGTGCTTACGGTCTTTGCACTCCCAAAACGCTGCGGGAGGCAATCAGCCAGGAAACGGCGGAATTGAAGGAATCCGTGGCCGCGGGTTTCCGCTTCCGAATGCCCGAGATCTTCGGGGTAACGGCGGCGGGGATGTGCGGCAATCCAATGACAAATTTAGCCCGGTTTTATCTGACGCAGGAGACAGTGAAACGGTACAGGGACGGGAATAATTTCCGGGAGTCGCTGGTGGGGGCGCGTAACAAAACGCTTTCTCGTCTGGCCGGAGAACTTGACATCTCTACTCGGGCCGGTCTGCGGGTACTTGCGGGGTTGAAGCGCGGGATGCAGCACGACGACACATTGCTGGCGGAGAGTACCCTGCACCGGGTGTTGGCGAAGTTTCCGCCGCATCCATGGGGATGAATTCTTGACCAGGCTAAAGAGGGATATGCGAGAATTCGGATATCCCTCTTGTTTTTTTGCCCGATGGCTGATAAAATTGACATGAACACAAATCTGTGCACATAATATGGGAGTGGTGACATGGACTTCATCCGGATTGGCGATAAAATTATCAGCCGTAGCAAAATCAATAAACTTATCACTAAAATATTCGAGTTGCGCAGCCGCGGCTGGTCACAGCAGGATATCGCCGATGAGATCAACACCGACCGGACGTTCATTTCCCGGCTGGAAACACTCGGGGAAGTCCGGCGCGGCCGGCGCATTGCCATTGTCGGGTTCCCTGTTGCCAACAAGGAGGAGATAAGGCGGACCGCCGAGCAGGAAGGAGTCGAACTGGTTTTTCTCCTGAGTGAGGAGGAGCGCTGGAGTTTTGTTGAAGACCGCAGTGGTCTGGAACTGTTTAATGCGATTATGACTTTGCTCGCGCAGATCCGCGAGTTCGATGTGGTCATCATTCTGGCGTCGAACAAGCGGGTCAAGCTGGTGGAAAGCTTGTTAGATAAGGAAGTAATCAGTATTGAAATCGGCTCTTCCCCGATTGGGGAAGACAAATATGTCGACCCGGAAAAGGTGGCGGACATAATTCGCCATGTCCGGCGCTGATCGGACCGGAACAGGAGGAGGAGTAAGTTGAAAAGAGTTGTCAGTGTTAGTCTTGGCTCTTCAAAACGGAATCACGTGGCGGAAGTGGAAATCTTGGGCGAACAGTTCAGGATTGAGAGACTGGGAACGGATGGTGATTCCAAACGGGCAGTCGCTTTGATAAATGAGCTGGACGGCCAGGTCGACGCTTTTGGCATGGGCGGTATCGACCTGTATGTCTGGGCCGGCAAAAGGAGATATATCCTGAGAGATGCCGTACCGATTGCCAAAGCGGCGAAAATGACCCCGATCGTAGATGGAAGCGGACTTAAGAATACATTGGAACGGCGGGTTATCAACTATCTGCAGGAGAATAATGTTATTGATTTCCCCGGCAAGAAGGTTTTGATGGTCTGCGCAGTCGATCGCTTTGGCATGGCCGAGTCCCTGGCGGCGGCCGATTGCCGGATGGTCTTTGGTGACCTCATTTTCACATTGGGGATTCCGCTGCCCCTGACTTCATTACGGACATTGAATCTGGTTGCCTCCGTCTTGGGCCCGATTATCAGCAAATTGCCGTTCAGCCTCCTTTATCCGACCGGGGGAAAGCAGGAGAGAGTCGAGCCGCGTTACGCGAAATATTACGCCGCCGCCGATATTGTCGCCGGTGATTTCCATTTCATTCGCCGTTTTATGCCGGAAGAAATGAGCGGCAAAATAATCATTACCAACACGGTTACAGCGGACGATGTGGGAGAATTGCAAAAACGTGGCGTCCGGATGCTGATTACGACCACTCCGGTCCTGAATGGACGTTCTTTCGGCACTAATGTTATGGAGGGAGTCCTGGTCACACTCGCCGGCAAACCGGCTGCGCAAATGCAGCCGGAAGATTATCTCGCCTTGCTTGATCGGATCGGCTTTGTGCCGCGGATTGAAAAATTAAACTGATTAGTAACCAGGAGAGGAGATTATTCATGGAAAAATTCGCTTTCATACTACACCCGATCAGTGTCCAGGATTTCTCACGCAAATTCGGTTTTGCCAAGCATCTGCCCGACCCGGTTCTGGAGGGGATATTCAAGTTGGTGCCGCCGCTGAAGGTATCTCATATAACCGGAGTAAGATCAGAGCACAATGCGGCGGAAGGGTGGTTCGTCGCTGTCCCATTGACTCCCCGGCAAATGGTTAGCCTGCCGACTGATTTCGTATTGCGGCGGATTATTCAGGCCGGGCGGATAGCTGAGAAACAGGGGGCGAAAATCGTCGGACTCGGTGCGTTCACCTCTATTGTCGGTGACGCCGGATTAACAGTGGCAAAAAATCTGAACATCGCTGTGACGACCGGAAACAGCTATACTGTGGCAACCGCGCTCCAGGGGACAAGAGAGGCGGCCAGGATTATGGACGTCGACATGGTTGAGGCGGAAATCGTTGTCCTCGGAGCCACCGGCTCGATCGGCAGCGTTTGCTCGCAGATTCTGGCCCGCGACGCCAAGTATATGACGCTGGTTGCCCGGGATGAGATCAAACTGGAGCGTCTGGCCCGGCAATTACTAAGCGAATACGGACTGTCCGCCCGGATTGCCACTGATGTTAAGAAAGCGGTTCGCCAGGCCGATATTGTCGTGGCCGTCAGCAGCGCGGTCGACGCGCTCATAGATGCGGAAGATTTGAAACCGGGGGCAATAGTCTGCGATGTGGCCCGTCCCCGGAGTGTCTCCAGAGCTGTGGCCGAAGCTCGAAATGATGTTCTGGTAATTGAGGGCGGTGTGGTTGTGCCGCCAGGCGATGTGGAATTTAACTTCAACTTTGGCTTCCCGCCCGGGATGTCATATGCCTGCATGGCGGAAACGATGCTTCTGGCGCTGGAGCGCCGCTACGAAAACTTCTCACTCGGTCGGGAAATGTCGGTTCGGCAGATTGAGGAAATCTCTGCGCTGGCCAAAAAGCACGGATTTAAGCTGGCTGGTTTTCGTAGTTTTGAGCGGGCGCTGACTTCCGAGCATATCACTTCAGTCAAGCAAAATGCAGCGGCGAAAAAAACGCAGCGTCAGGTGGGCTGATTGCGCCTCGCTATCCCGCCTGTTCTTTGCAGAAAAAGTCATTATTGACAGATACTCCTATCGCAGCTATAATTAAAGCGACGAAAAGCGACAAACGTACGGTCAAACAGGTGTCGGACAGCTGTCTCGGCACCCTGTTTCCTATTTTTTTTGCTATAAGCTCCGGTATGGATTGGGTGGGACCTGCAGAGAATATATAAGAATTCCGTGCATATATTGATTCCATAGAACTCGGGGGTACCCGGGGAAAAGGAGTGCAGGCATCATGGCAGACAAGGAAGTAATTTTGACCGTGGAAGGGTTAAAAAAACTGGAGAACGAATTGGAGCATCTCAAATCAGTAAGACGGCGGGAAGTAGCGGAAAGAATCAAACAAGCCAGGGAATTCGGCGATATCAGCGAGAACTCCGAATACGAAGACGCCAAGAATGAGCAGGCTTTTACCGAAGGACGAATAATAACTCTGGAAAAGATGCTGCGGAGTGCCCGGATCATCGAGGAGAATTTGGTCAGCACGGGGGAGGTTTCGGTAGGCAGCACAGTCACTTTGCAAGATATTGAAACGGGTGATATGTTTAAGTATACAATTGTCGGCTCCGCGGAGGCGAATCCGGCGGGCAGCAAGATATCGAACGAATCGCCGGTCGGTAAAGCCCTGCTGGGGAAAAAGAGCGGTGCTACAGTCGATATCAACGTTCCGGCCGGGAAACTGCAATACAAAGTACTCGCTGTTGAGTGACCGGAAATTTAATCCGCAAGCCGAGAGGGGGAGAGAAATGAACGAAGAGAATGTTCAAACTGATGTCAATGAGATCATGCGTCACCGTCTCGCCAAATTGGACGAGCTTAGGAGCAGAAACATTGACCCGTACGGGGAAAAATACGAAGTGAGTCATTCGGCGCAAGAGATAATTGACGGTTTTGCCGAACTGGAGGGGAAGGCGGTCCGGGTCGCCGGGCGGGTGATGAGCCGGCGCGGGCACGGCAAGGCTGCTTTTGCTGATTTAAGGGATTTGTCAGGGAAAATCCAGATCTATTTGCGGGAGGATACTATCGGGGCCGAACAATATGATGTTTTTTCCCACTTAATCGACGTGGGCGATATCCTCGGTATAGTCGGCTCTGTTTTTAAGACGAAGCGGGGTGAAGTCACTGTCGCCGCGGATAATTTTACGCTCCTGGCCAAATCGCTGCGCCCCCTCCCGGAAAAATGGCATGGCCTGAAGGACGTGGAATTACGTTACCGGCAGCGTTATGTCGATCTGATAGCCAACCCGGAAGTCCGGGATGTTTTCATTAAACGGGCTAAAATTGTTCAGGCGATTCGGCGGTTTATGGACAACCTCGGTTTTCTGGAAGTTGAGACGCCGATGATGCATCCGATCGCGGGAGGAGCTTTGGCCAAACCGTTCACGACCCACCATAATGCCTTAGACATGGATCTCTTCCTGCGTATCGCACCGGAGCTTTACCTGAAGCGGTTGACGGTTGGGGGGCTGGAACGGGTCTATGAAATTAACCGGAACTTCCGCAATGAAGGGATTTCGACCAAACATAACCCGGAATTTACAATGATGGAGTTATATCAGGCTTATGCCGATTTTGAGGACATGATGCATCTGGCGGAGACCTTAGTTTCTCAGGTTGCTTTCGAAGTGCTGGGTACAATGCAGCTCAATTATCAGGGGCAAGCTATCGACCTGACCCCTCCCTGGCGGCGGATTTCCATGCTGGAAGCGATTAAGCAATATGCCGGAGTTGATTTTGCCGCCCTTAAGGATGACGCGGCGGCGCGGCAAGCTGCGCGCAGTCTGGAGATGTCCGTGGAGGATAATGCGACCAAAGCACAAATTCTGGACGAGATGTTTGAAGCTTATGTCGAGCCGGAATTAATACAGCCGACATTTGTCCTTGATTATCCCACCGAAATTTCTCCGCTGGCGAAAATGCAAAAGGAAAATCCAGAACTGACGTACCGGTTTGAGGCTTTTATTTATTCCCGGGAAATCGCGAACGCGTTCTCTGAGCTGAATGATCCGATTGACCAGAGGAATCGTTTCCTGCAGCAATTGGCTGAGCGTGAAAAAGGCGACGAAGAGGCGCATATGATGGACGAAGATTACATAACCGCGCTCGAGTACGGTCTGCCGCCGACGGGCGGCATGGGCATTGGCATCGACCGCCTGGTGATGCTTCTGACTGATGCGGCCTCCATCCGCGATGTTATTCTTTTCCCGCTGATGCGGCCGCGGGAATAAGCAAGACCGCATTGCCCGACAATATGCCGGATTTGCAGCCGAAGACCGTCCGCTGGCATCTGCGCCGAGCGGTTTTCGGAGTGCCAATGACAAGGCGATTGCATATTTTTGCCGTCATGATTGAATAATATGTGTTATACAAATAGCAGTAATAAAGAAGGCAGTTAAATTTTGCGCATTTCGGGCAAGAATTGGTCGAATAATAAAGTTTGACAAATAAAAAATTGTGTGATAAGATAACCAAGCGTCTCGCACAGCAGCAGAAAAAATCTATCAGCAATAATGACTATAGCAGACGCTATTTTTTCTCTGGTCATTGAAAACTGAACAGTGCAGAAAGCGCAAGTCAGGTAATTTAAATCAAGTCAGCAAGACAAGAGAGCTAGAGAAGCTTTCTGATAGATTTATCGGAGAGTTTGATCCTGGCTCAGGACGAACGCTGGCGGCGTGCCTAACACATGCAAGTCGAGCGGGGTGCAGCAATGCACCCAGCGGCGAACGGGTGAGTAACG
>JBMNPB010000026.1:0-35178 GCA_050943375.1 bacterium | reverse complement strand
CCACATAATTGCTTAAAGCGCTGACAAACATCCACCATGACCTTTTCTTGGATCCGAAGATGACCTCGGTGAGCACCTTGTTCGGCTTCTCAATGGCAGCAAGATTGGGAAGCTGCATTTTCTTCCCCAGTTCCAGGGCAATGGGCAGATGATCCGGATGCTCCTTATTTTCAGGTGTGTCTGGTGCTGCATTGCTAGGACCGCAGAGCTTACCCAATCTCGATAATATCTCTTCGGTTGTCTCTGTCCCTTTTGCCAGCAGCAACACTCCTTTTTGGTTAAAGTAATCCCTTGGCGCAATAACCCGAGTCATTTTTTCAGCTCCTTAATAATTTTTATGCCACCAGCTTTTGCTGTTTCGTTTATACTAATTATTATGAAGCGTGCGACGACTTGATTGCGAGGCTAGTATGATAGCAACAAACGGCTATTCTATAGTTGAAGTGTCAATTTGTCAAGAGATTTGTCGAAAGTTTGAATGCTTCAAAGATTACGCATGATTATGTTCTTATTTAGCCATTTCCATTAAATAAAAAGGCCCAAAAAGGCCAAGCCAAAAGGTGAATGGTTATACAATATACTATTCCAGTTAAATACCGCTGTGGGATGGTTTGCTATTATCGTTTTGGTCTTCGCGAAGGTATCACGGTCCCGCATTTCTCGCAGGCGGTTTTGTATCCCTTGGGTATTCGGCGGACGGATTCGGAAAAGACCGTGAATTGGCTTCACCGTCAAAGGTTTAACAGTGTTAGCAACACCGCAGGCCGGGTATTTTATCGACATGTTTCGAGCTAATAAATCAAAATCACACATATAGGAAGCAACAGTTTGCTAACGCAAGGAAGTGTCAGCTATCGGGGAGATTTTAAGAGTTTTGGTTTCTTTTTAAGAAAAAGGAGGAAATTGCGGGCAGCAGAAAGAAATGTTGTTAATAATGGTAAACAAAGGATTATGTGGTGGTTACCTGGTAAAGAAGATTACAAGGAGGAGGATAGCTAATGCACAGTGGGTTCACGAGGTTTTGGGCGTTGTTGCTGCTTATCGCTCTGCTGGGCGGTGCCGGCGGATGCGCGGGGACCGAACAGGCGGGCGGAGACGGAACCATCGTCGTGGCGCTGGAAAGCGATATCCTGACGCTGGACCCGGCGATGCACCGCGACCGGGTTACGGAAACGGTCATCCGGAATATGTTCGACGGCTTGGTGACCCGGACGACGGATATGAAGGTAGTGCCGGAGCTGGCCGAGTCATGGGAAGCGGTGACTCCTACGGAGTACAATTTCAAATTGCGGGAAGATGTGAAATTCCATAATGGTGACCCGATGACGGCCGATGATGTTGTTTTCACCTTCGAGCGCCTGCTGACGGAAGGTGCAATCAACGGTCAGACATCGCCGCGGGTCGGTCTGCTCGGTCCGCTACGGAGCGTGGAGAAAACAGGGGATTATGAAGTCAAATTCGTCTTTTCCGAACCATGGTCGCTTTTCCTGACAATGCTGCCGCATCAGCAGATAGTACCGAAAAAGTATATCGAGGAAAACGGCGAGACTTATTTCGCGGCAAATCCCGTGGGGACCGGACCATTCATGTTCGAAGGCGGAGATATCAACGAGCAAATCGTGCTGAAGCGGTTTGACGATTATTACGGCGGTTCCCCGGATATCAGGCCGGTCGGTCCGGCGCAAGTTGCGCAAGTTATTTTCCGGGTTGTACCGGAAGCGAATACCCGCCTTGCCCTTCTGTTAACCGGAGAAGCCCATATCGTCACTAATCTCCCGCCGCATATGGCGGAGGAAGCGGCCGGCAATCCGGAAGCGGTAGTCAAGACGACGAACGGCACCAATGTCCATTATGTGTCACTGAACGTGACGCAGCCGCCACTGGACGACCACCGGGTTCGCGAAGCGATTGCCCTCGCTATCGGCACGGAAGAGATTGTCCAGGGTATTTACGGGGATTATGGCGTACCGATGACGGGGCCGCTTCTGCCGGGCGGCTTCGGTAAAAACACTGAACTGCAAAAGATCGAAAGAGATATCGAAGCCGCGAAAGCGCTGCTCGCGGATGCCGGGTATGCGGACGGATTCAGTCTCGTCATCGATACGGAAGACAGTATGAAGGACGACGCGGATGCTGTCGCCGCCCATCTGCGAGACGCCGGCATCGATGCTTCGGTCCGCACTTGGGAGTGGGGAGTCCTGAAGCCGCTGCTGCTGGACGGCAGCCGGTCAGTACTTCTGAATTATTACGGGAACGCTTCTATGGATCCGTATGATCTGCTCGATCCCGTGTTTAAGACGGGAGGGAGAGGTAATTACTCTCATTACAGCAATCCCGACCTTGACGCTCTGCTGGAGGAGGCTGCCGTGGAAATTGATCCGGCAGAAAGAGGCAGAATGTACCAGGAAGCGGAAAAGGTCATTCATGATGAGCATGTGTGGGTAATGACATACACGCGGAAAGTGATTGAAGCCTGCTCTGCCAAAATCTCCAACTGGGAGCCCAGCCCTGACGGGAGGATCAATCTGCACGACGTGCAGATTAAAGAGTAAAGGGGGGGGCGGCCCCCCTTTCTCACTTTTGGGAGGAGAGCCGATGCGCTGGATAAAGATAGTTGAAAGAATCCTCGCCACTGTCCCGGTGATGTTAGGTGTTGCGCTGATTGTTTTTCTGTTCATGCATCTGACACCGGGAGACCCGGTCGACCTGTTGATGGGCAATGACGGGAATGTGAGCGAAGCGGAGATGGCGGTGCTGCGGGAGGAGTTCAATCTGGATCTGCCCCTCTCCGAACAACTCGCTCTCTTTTTCCGGGACGTGGCCCGGGGCGATCTCGGACAATCCATCGTCAACCGGCGGCCGGTAGCCGAGCTGATCCGGCAACGTTTACCGGCCACAATTGAATTGGCGGCGGCAGCATTTTGTATCGCCGTGCTCATTGCCGTCCCGGTCGGGGTAATTTCGGCCGTCAACAAGTATTCGTGGCTGGATCGTCTGAGTATGGCCGGGGCGTATCTTGGCATTTCCATGCCCGCTTTCTGGTTCGGCATTATTCTGATGCTTGTCTTCGGCGTCTCGCTTCATCTTCTGCCAGTGGCCGGGCGACTGCCCTACCATGTCCGGATTGCGCCGATTACTAATCTGCATATCATCGACAGCCTGCTGACGGGCAATTGGGTTGGGCTGGGGACGGCGGTCCGTCACCTGATTCTGCCCGCCTTCACCATGGCACTGGCCATGATTGCGACGGTGGCCAGAGTAACCCGCTCCAGTATGCTCGAAGTGATGGGGCAGGATTATATCAACCTGGCGCGGGCCAAAGGCCTCAGTGAGTTTGCGGTTGTCGTCTGGCATGGTCTCAGAAATGCCCTCATCCCGGTCGTGACGGTGGTCAGTTTGCAGATGGGAGCTTTTCTGGGCGGCAATATGATTGTGGAGACGATATTCGGCTGGCCGGGCATTGGCCGGCTGGTGGTTGATGCCATCTTCAGCCGGGATTACCCTCTCGTACAGGGGGCGGTGATGGTTTACGCCTTCACATATGTTCTTTTCAACTTGCTGGCCGATATCATGTATACTCTCGTCAATCCGCGCATCGACCTGTAAAACGAACGCGGGAGGAAACGATGACTGTTCTGAAAAAAAATACGACAGTAATAAGTCCGCTCTCATATCGTCTCAGCCAGGCGCGTAAGGGCCTGGCTGAATTCTGGTGGGAATGCCGCCGCCACCCGGGAGTCATCGCCGGATGCGCTATTCTGATTCTATTCTGCACCGTCGCGCTGTTGGCGCCGATGCTGGCACCGCGGGCACCCGAGGCTATCGATCTCAGTTTTCGGATGTCCCCTCCCACATGGGGCGCTGCCGGCGCCGTCTACAGTCTCGGCGCTGACCAACTGGGCCGGGACATCCTTTCCCGAATTATTTACGGGGCGCGCATCTCCATCGCCGTCGGCCTGATTGCCTCGGTTGTGTCGGTTAGCATCGGCGTCGTCCTGGGGATGCTCGCCGGGTATTATCGTGGCTGGTTTGATGAAGTGCTGTCCCGCTTTGCCGATCTGCTGCTCGCTTTTCCTTTTCTCATCTTCGCCATCTGGGCGATGACCATCATCGGTCCCGGCTTTTGGAACCTGATTTTCGCCTTGACGTTCAAAGAATGGGTGGAATTTTTTCGCCTGACGCGCAGTGAAGTGATGGCGGAGAAGACACAGGAATACGCCGATGCGGCGAGAGTTGCCGGCAGCAGTAATCGTAGCGTTATGTTCGGGGAGATTCTGCCGAACGTGTTTCATTCGGTTCTGGTTCTGGGCACACTCCGCATGGGAACCCTGATTATCATGGAAGCCTCGCTTAGTTTTCTGGGCTTAGGAGTCGATCCGCATCTCCCCTCCTGGGGCGGAATGATCAGCGACGGCCGGGGATTCATCTGGAACGCCTGGTGGATTTCGACCATGCCGGGTTTCGCCTTGTTGTTGTTGGTCCTGGCTATCAATCTCCTGGGGGAAGGGCTCCGGGATATTCTCGACCCCAGGCTGAAGACGGATTAGGAGGGGAACCGATGCTGAAAGTGGAGGATTTACGTGTTGTCTTTCCTACCCGCAAAGGGATAGTCAAGGCGGTTGATGGAATCAGTTTCACTTTGCCGCGGGGCGGAATTCTGGGGCTGGTCGGGGAGTCTGGCTGCGGCAAAAGCGTTACTTTGCTGTCGCTGCTGCGCCTCCTGCCTTATCCGGGGCGGTTGGCCGGCGGGTCAATCTGCCTGAACGGAAAAGACATTATGAGCTTAAAGCCGAAAGAGATGCGGCGAATCAGGGGGAGGGAGATGTCAATCATCTTCCAGGATCCGATGACGACATTGAATCCGGTCATTCCGGTCGGGGAGCAAATCACGGAAGTGCTGCGGGTGCACGGCCTGGGCGACGGCGGTTTCCGGCGCTTCGGGCGGCCGGGCCGGGACGCCGGAGTCTTCGAGCGGGCGGTCGAGCTGTTGCGGGAAGTGGGTGTGGCGGCGCCGGAGGAGAGGTTCTTCCAATATCCCCATGAGTTTAGCGGCGGAATGCAGCAGAGGGCACTCATCGCGATTGCCCTTGCCTGCAGTCCAAACGTCTTGCTGGCGGATGAACCGACGACAGCCTTGGATGTGACTGTTCAGGCGCAAATCTTGGATTTGCTCGAACGGGTCAACCGGACGCGGAAGACGAGCATCATTTTCGTCACCCACGATCTCGGCGTTGCGGCGCAATTCTGCCAAAGCATCGCTGTGATGTATGCCGGTAAAATCGTCGAGAGCGGTCCGGCATCGGAAGTGCTGGAGAATCCGTACCACCCTTACACGCAGGGATTACTCCAATCAATTCCGCAAATCGGGGACAAAAAGAAGAAACTGAGTCCCATTTTCGGTCTGGTGCCCGACCTGACCGAAACAGACGAGCGGTGTTCCTTTTATGATCGCTGCGGGCAACGGCAGGAGATTTGTCGCTACCAGACGGTGGAAATGTCGACATTGTCCGGCGGGCGGCAGGTGCTTTGTCATTTGTGCGGGGAGCAAGGAGTGGATGAGAGTGCCTGAAACGGCGAATTTGGTACAAGCGGTAAGCTTGAGCAAGCATTTTCCGCGGCGGCGGAGTTTCATCTCCGGCCTTGTCCGGCGGGAACCGCCGGCGGTTGTCCGGGCTGTCCGGGAAGTCTCGCTGGGTATCAAACGGGGTGAAACGGTAGGTCTCGTCGGAGAGAGCGGATGCGGCAAGACGACATTCGGACGGACTCTCATGGGGTTGTACCGACCGACGGCGGGGCAGGTTCTGTTTGCCGGGAAAGAAGTGAAGACGGGAACATTCGCCGCCCGGCGGGAATATTACCGGAAGGCACAGATGATCTTCCAGAATCCGTATGCTTCTCTCAACCCGCGCAAAACGGTTCGGGAAATTCTTCTTTCCCCGCTGCATAATTTGACGGATCTGCCGCCGGCCGAGCGGGAAGAGAGAGTTCGCGGACTTGCCGACCGGGTCGGTTTGAAGAAATGGCAGCTTGACAGTTATCCCCATCAGTTCAGCGGCGGGCAGCGGCAGCGGATCGGTATTGCCCGGGCCCTTGCTGTCAATCCCGCTTTTATTGTTGCCGACGAGCCCGTCTCCGCTCTGGATGTCTCCATTCAAGCACAAATCATCAATCTTATGGAGGGACTTAAGGCCGAGTTCGGACTGACTTATTTGTTTATTGCCCACGATCTGAGCGTAGTTTTTTATATCAGTGACCGGACAGCGGTTATGTATCTGGGACGAATTGTCGAAATTGCCCCGACGGAAGAGTTGTTCCGGCACAGCCTACACCCGTACACCCAGGCATTGCTGTCGGCCATCCCTTCCATCCGCCGGCGGAACCGGCAGAAAATGATTCGTCTGCAGGGCGGAGTCCCCAGTCCGATTGCCATTCCCCCGGGCTGTCCTTTTCATCCGCGCTGTTTCGCCCGGAAAGGACAGAAATGTACGACGGTCGAGCCCGTTCTGGGCGAGGTGGCATCCGGGCATTATGTCGCCTGCCACCGGGCGGAACTGGGCGAAATAAGCTAAAGGAACGGGTTATCGGGAACGAAGCAGAATACGCCAGCCGAAAGGGAAGATTTGAACAGCCAAAAAGCGTGCTTCTCAGCCTGACCTCCGCCGGGAGGTCTTTTTGCCGGCGGCGGCCGGAAAAATTCCGGGACTGCCGGCAAAATCAGGCGGCAAGGCAGGAAATGACCTGGCCGGTAGCGAAATCAACATTTATTTTATGGATAACAAAATTCAAAGCCAGTTCCTGAACCGACTCAAAATAGCCGTTGCGGCGGCTTTAATTACCGCAGAATTGTGAAAGGAGGAAAAAATGTGAGGAAAACCTATCGCCTGGACCTTTGCGGCCTCACCCGCGAACTGCCGGTAATCGGTTACGCTCCCGGAAAAAGCATTCCCAGTTTTGTCATTTTGGGGGATACGGAACTCGTCTGCCGGGTAGCGCCGGAAGTTGTCAGCCGGCTGCCGGAGGTTGACGCAATCGTCTCGGCGGAAGCGAAAGGGATCCCTTTAGTGCACGAGGTCTCCCGCCTGCTCGGAATGAATTATGTCGTAGCCCGGAAAAACATCAAGGCTTATATGGACGAACCGATGCTGGAAGAGATAGTGGCGGACGACAGCTATAAACCGGACGTTTTATGTATCAATGGTCCGGATATTGAAGCGATAAAAGGGAAGCGCGTGGCAATTGTTGATGACGTCATCAGCACCGGCGCTTCCGTTGACGCTCTGGAACGGTTGGTGACCAGGGCCGGCGGCCGGGTGGTCGCACGGGCGGCTGTTCTGGCCTTGGGTGAAGCGGCGAACCGGGACGACATTATTTATCTCGGGGTCCTGCCCGTCCTGGAGGAATAAACAAGTCATTGACGCAGAAGTAACCGGATTCCGGTTACTTCTGTCACGTCTGTATTGCTGCGGATAGGTTACGGTTTTGCCCTGCGGGACTGTTTTTCAAGGTCAAGCCCGTTGGGATGACGGGAGAACGAACAAGAAGGAGGTTGGTGGGGAAGTTCATAGCTGGAACGGAAAATCAGTTCAGAGGAGGGGGAAAATGGCAGCCGGAAAAAGTGAACTGAAAGCGACAATCCGCGTGAACCGGAAATTGTGCAAGGAGTGCGGCATTTGCATTGCCTTCTGTCCGAAACAGGTATTTGCGCCGGACCGGTTGGGCGGCCCGGAAATCGTCCGTCCGGAACTGTGCATCGCCTGCGGCCTGTGCGTGCTGCGCTGCCCTGACTTTGCCGTGGAAATGGAGGAGAATGCGTAATGCCCAAGCAGAAAGATATCCGTTTTTTGCAGGGGAATGAGACAATCGCGGAAGGAGCGCTGTCGGCCGGCGCCGGTTTTTTCGCCGGATACCCGATTACGCCTTCTTCCGAGATCGCCGAAATCGCTTCCCGGCGCCTGCCCGAATGCGGCGGGGTCTTCCTGCAGATGGAAGACGAGTTGGGGAGCATCGGGGCGGTGATCGGCGCAGCCATGGCCGGAAAGAAAGCGTTCACGGCGACAAGCGGGCCGGGATTTTCCCTTATGCAGGAGAATCTGGGTGTGGCGATAATGGCGGAAGTACCCTGCGTTCTTGTTAATGTGATGCGCTCCGGCCCGAGTACCGGCCTCGCGACCAAACCGGCCCAGATGGATGTGCTGCAGGCGCGGTGGGGAACACACGGCGACCATGCCATCATCGCTCTCTGCCCTGCCTCGGTTCAGGAATGCTTTGACCTGACGGTGCAGGCGTTCAACTTCGCCGAGGAATACCGGAACCCGGTCATCCTGTTGGCCGACGAGGTCGTCGGTCACATGCGGGAGAAGGTCATCATCCGCAGCCGGGATGAATTAACCCTTAAGGAGCGGAAGTTGCCAACCGGCGACCCGCGGGACTTTCTGCCTTATCGTCCGGATGCGGACGGCGTGCCGCCGTTTGCGGTGTTCGGCGGCAAATATATCCAGCACGCGAACGGCTCCATGCACGATGAGACGGGTTTTCCCAATACTACTCCCCGCAACGCGGACTCTCTGATTAGGCGCCTCTCGGACAAGATATACCGGAATCGGGACCGAATTGTCATGACCAAGGAGACGGCGACGGAAGATGCCGAGATCGTTATCGTCGTTTACGGTTCCACGACCCGTTCGGCGCAGGAGGCGGTTCACCTCGCCCGCGCGGCGGGCCGGAGAGTGGGAATGATTCAGCTGATTACCCTCTGGTCTTTCCCCGACGCGGAAGTTGCGGCCTTGTGCGCTAAGGCGGAAGCTGTCATTGTGCCGGAAATGAACTTGGGGCAGATCGTCGGCGAGGTCAGGCGCGTCAACCCCGGGACGACTCCGGTGCACGGGTTGAGCCGGGTAGACAGCGAATCGATCACCCCCGGTGAGATTCTCGCTCTGGTTGAGGAGGTGGCGAAATGAACGACCGGACGCAAATCGGTGAATATCTGCGTTACGACAAATTACCTCTTTTCTGGTGTCCCGGTTGCAGCGACGGCATTGTCCTCGGCGCGATAGTACGCTCTTTCGCCGAATTGGGATTGAAGAAGGAGGAAATCGTTGTCGTCACCGGCATCGGTTGCTGGGGAAAGGCGGATGATTATCTCGGAACCCATACGTTGCACGTAACCCACGGCCGGGCGCTTGCGTTCGCGACCGGCGTCAAGGCGGCGAAGCCGGAACTTACTGTGGTTGCCTTGATGGGGGACGGCGACTGCGCCACCATCGGCGGCAACCATTTTATCCACGCGGCACGGCGCAACATCGGCGTGACGGCTATCGTCGTCAACAACCTGAATTATGGAATGACCGGCGGCCAATATTCGGCGACGACACCGGAAGGCAGCAGCACAAGCACCTCCCCGCTCGGCTCCCTCGAGCCGGCTTTCGACCTTTGCGAATTGGGGAAAGCGGCCGGCGCTCCTTTCGTCGCCCGTTCAACGCCTTACCACATTCAGCAGTTGCAGGGTTTCATCAAAGAGGCTATCGCCAAGAAAGGCTTCGGCCTGGTGGACGTCATGAGTATCTGCCCGACCCATTACGGCCGGCGCAACCAACTTGCAACACCCGTACAGATGATGGAATGGCTGCGGGATCATGCTGTGACGGAGAAAGCGTATGCGGCGCTGCCGACGGAAGAGCAGGCAAAGGTTTTCACCATTGGCAAGTTTGTCGACCGAGAACGCGTTGACCTGAGCACTAAGTACGCGGCACCGCAGGACAAGGCGCGACAGGCGAAGGAAAAGCGGGAAGGCGGTGCCGGCCGGTGATCCGGCCGCCAACAGCGAGGAGGGATAAACATGCGGGATAAATGGCAGGTGGTGTTAAGCGGAGCCGGCGGGCAGGGACTCATCCTGGCGGGTACGCTTCTGGGTGAAGCCGCCGTCCTGATCGAAGGGAAAAATGCCGTTCAGACGCAGTCCTACGGGGTGGAATCACGCGGCGGCTTTTCCAAATCGGAAGTGGTTATCAGCAGCCAGGAAATCGCGTATCCCAAAGTAATCGAACCGGATATCGTCCTCGCCCTGACTCAGGAAGCTTATAATCGCTATCACAGCAAGATAACGGCGGGTTGTTTCTTTGTCTGCGACAATTCGCAGATTGCGGACGTGGACGGGACGGCGGCAGGAGTACACGCCTTTCCTTTCACCGAGATGGCGCGGGAGGCCGGCAATCCCGGAATGGCCAATATGGTTGCTCTGGGGGCAATTGTGGCCCTGACCGGGGTCGTGGGAGTGGCTGCCGTGGAAAAAGTAATGGCGGAGCGTTTCGCCAAGCGTCCTCTGAATATTGAAGCTTTTAAAATGGGATGCAATTTGTTAAAATAGAAATAATATTCAACTAGGACTGTGGAGGTGCAATATGAGTATCATCTGGTCAGAAAAAATGTCGCTGTTAGGGAATGATTTGCGGCAGTCCGCCTTGACGGATCTGCTACAATATCTGACGGAACCGGACATCATTTCCTTCAGCGGCGGACTGCCGCATTCCGCCACGTTCCCGGTGCCGGAAATCAAGGAAGTTGTCGACTACATCATGGAGCAGGAGTATGCTACGGCCCTCCAGTACGGATCAACACAGGGTTATGACAAATTGATCCATTTCCTGGCGGAGCGCTCCCGGAATTATGGGATTGAGGCGGCGCCGGAAAATGTCCTGATTACCAGCGGCTCCCAGCAAGGTCTTGATATGCTCGCCCGTCTTCTGCTCAATCCGGGTGACGAGGTTTTCGTCGAGTCGCCTACTTATCTCGGCGCCATCGGGCCCTTCGAAAACGTGCGGGCGAAAATGACCGAAGTCCCGCTGGACTCGGACGGTATCCGGATCGATGTGCTGGAGGAAATGCTGGCACAACGGCGCCGGGTTGGCAAACAAGTAAAATTCATTTATCTTATCGCGACATTCCAGAATCCCACCGGTGTAACGTTATCGGCGGCACGGCGGCAGGCGTTGGTGGAATTGGCCGGACGGTACGATACTTTGATTGTCGAGGATGATCCTTATAGCGAACTTCGTTATGCCGGCGAAACTGTTCCGCCCGTCAAGTCGTTCGACCCGGAGGGACGGGTCGTATATCTCTCGACGTTCTCGAAAATCTTCTCGCCGGGAGCGCGGCTTGCCTGGATTATCGCAGACAAGAAACTCATCGACAAGCTTGTCTATCTGAAAGAAGCAGTCGATCTCCACACGAGCACTTTCACTCAGGGCATCGCTTATGAATATTGCCGGCGCGATTACCTCGATTCGCACATCCGGAAAATCCTCCCGCTGTACGCGGTGCGCCGGGAGGCAATGCTGCAGGCGATGAACGAATATTTTCCGGTCGAGGCGACGTGGACCAAGCCGGAGGGAGGTTTCTTCCTCTGGGTGACGCTGCCGGAAAAAGTGAACACGAAAGATATCTTCCCGGTGGCAGCCGCGAACAAAGTATGCTACGTGCCGGGATACGCTTTCTACCCGGACGGCAAGGGGATGAATACAATGCGGCTGAGCTTTTCGGCGACGACGCCGGAGCAGATCGACGCCGGCATCAAGCGGCTGAGCGAGGTCGTGCGACAGCAGTTGTAAATTAATTTCCCCTTACGCATTAATCGGGGACGGCGACAGGTCGTCCGCTGCGCTTCGCCGCTTCCTTCTGCCGGAGGCGGCGAGCGTCGTTTTCGGGGGGAGGTGGACGTCAGCCGGACTGTACGTCCGCCTGAGTAAATGCAGGAACAAGAGAGATGCCAGACAAAAGGCTTATTGGGATTGAGGCCAAGAGGATATTACGATGAAGCTGCTTACAAATAACAGGCATAGTTGAATAGCCGCAAAGAAGGCAGCGAAGCTGCCGGCGGGGCTGAATCGCGGCTCGGCAAAACGAGGCAGGAGCCGAAACCCGAGATAGTGACGGAGACAGCCGGTGGCTAGAAAAGCAGCGCGGCAATCAAACCGGGAAAGGCGGCGGCTTAATGTCAAGCCAATCTCATCCATTCATTCCCGCCGGGGCGGTGCGTCTTCCCGGACTGCCGCGCTGCTTTCTTGGCGGTGCCTGCGGCCTCGTCGCGCCGGATATCCTGGCTATGCCCGACGCCATCGGCACTCATCCCGATAGCGGCGCAAGCATTGATTTTTGTGACAAACACAGCGTTCGGATAATTGTGCCGTGCCGCGGTGAATGCATCGATGTCGGCTCAATCGTTCCACTGACTGGAAAGGTCTGAAAAACACCAAAACAGCGCCGCTGTATACTAAATTCACCCCGAACATATAATATTATTGTGAAAGGGGTGGAGCGGTTTATGGCAGTCATCATTATCGAGACAACGGAAAAAAACGTGGAAACGCTGCGCCGTCTGGAACTGGAATACGGAAATTGGCAAGGCTTCGGACGCCCAGTCATCGACAGACATGAGCGGGCGGGGCGGACGGAATTGATTTGCCGCTTCGAACCTGCCAAAGACACAAACAGCGGAGAGGAATTGTTCCTACGGTTTACCGCCAATGCCTTGTCGGACGTGATTGTCAATGAATGGGAAGAGCTGCTTCTCCGGCGTCGTATCCGGACTCGTTACAATTATTTTTCTTCGGAAGAGCAATCCATTATCTGTCGTTACGCGCGCAAAAGTCTGGCGGCCGAGACTGAAGGAGAGGCGATTCCGGCGTATAAAATCAGGCAAAAGGAAGAAATCATGACTGTTCTGCTGGATTACCTCGCTACATACCGGTATCTCAATATCGGCGGATTTATCATTTTCCGCCTCCGGGAGTATTGCCGGCTGCTGAGAGACGCCGTCGAATCGGCCGTTGACGAGTTCTTTCTGGAGAGGGAATATACGGAGTTTATCCGTCTTCTGCGCTACTTCGTCAGTATCCAGGAGCCGAAAGTCGAAGAGGTGCATGTGATTGTGAAGGCGGCCGGGGTATTTCAAATGTACGGCGGCGACCGGGAATTGCTGGGGAGCGAATGTTTCGAGGAAACGGCAGATCAGGGCGAAGCAGGGGACATTAATCTGGAGGATTTGCTTATCAGCGCTCTCGTAACCGTCGCACCCCGACGAGTGACGGTTCATTACGCCGACGGGCAGGAGCAGCCGGAGATCACGGCAATGATTAAAGACGTTTTTGGGCCGCGAGCACTATTTTGCTTCGGGTGCAAGCTTTGCCGCACCCGGCCGGCCGAAAGGGCGGCCGGTAAGGCGCCGCAGAATCTCAGATAAGATTAAAACGATGCGAGAGGGCGGGAATTACCAGCCCTCTCGCGTCATTTGTCGGTTTGAGAAAGTCACTTTTGCACTCAGGATCGATTGTCCGAGGCATATGATCGGCGAGCAGGAGTTGCGGGGCGGCAGTCGACTCCTGGTCCCGGGCGTGGGTTAGGATTTCTGTCATCTGGCAAAAAAGGGGCGAGCGTGGTAGAATATTGTCAGCAATTAGTCAGAGGTGGCGCAGATGCAGGAAGTGATTTTTTTGTTCACCGTGATGCCCTTAGTCGGGGCGCTTATTGGCTGGGTAACGAACGTCCTGGCGATTAAGCTTTTGTTTCGGCCATACCGGGCTTGGCGGATTCCGCTCATCGGTTACCAAGTGCAGGGACTTCTCCCCCGCCGGCGGGAAGAAATTGCCCGGACCATCGGGGCGGCGATAGAAGAAGAGATTCTTTCTTCGGAAATACTGTTGGAACGATTTCTCACGCCGGAGCGCAAAGAGGAGATAGCCGCGGCGATAGTCGCGGCTATCAGCGAAAAAGTCCAGGCGAAGCTTCCCCCGTTTATTCCCCCGTATCTGGCCAGCCTGCTCGTCGAGTATATCCGGACCGAAACGGAAAAAGAAGCAGCGGCGATGGTGGAAGGACTGACCGTCCGGCTGACGGCCGCTGCCAGCGAGGAAATCAAAATCGGCCGGCTGGTGGAGGAAAAATTAGCGGAACTTGACCTGGCCGGAATGGAGCGTCTCGTTCTACGGGTGGCGGCGCGGGAACTGCGCCATATCGAAATCCTCGGGGGCGTGCTTGGCTTCATCATTGGCTTCGGGCAGGCGTCGTTCGTTTATTTTCTTAACGGCCGCGTTTAAGACCCTTTCAGACGCTTTCCCGTAACCATGCTTGACAGGGGCGATTCTAAAGCATATAATAATGGAATAATAAAGCATCAGTGATGAACAGGAAGAGTACGTCGGAAACGCTGACAGAGAGCGGGTATCATCGGCTGGAAGTACCCGCGCGGCCGGGCACGACGGAAAACCTCCTGCGAGCTGCCGGCAAAAGGGCGAAAGCCTGATTAAGCCGCGCCGGACCGGCCGTTATCGGAATTGAGCGGCCCCGCAAGACGGGGCAAGCAGGGTGGAACCGCGGGAAACAACCTTCCCGTCCTTACGGACGGCGGAGGTTTTTTTATATCCCCGGAATAAATAGAAGGAGGACGAAAGAATTGGCGAACATTAAAATTACGTTGCCCGACGGGTCGGTGCAGGAGCATCCGGCCGGGATTACCGGCGCGGAGATAGCCGCCGCGATTGGCAAAAGGTTGGCCCAAAACGCTCTGGCGGTCAAAGTAAACGGCAATCTGACCGATTTGAGCGCCCCGATCGGAGAGGATGCTACGGTCGAAATTGTCACTTTTGATGCGCCGGAGGGGAAGACTGTCTTCCGGCACAGTTCGTCCCACGTTCTTGCGCAGGCCGTAAGACGCCTTTATCCGGGCGTCAGGCTGGCTATCGGTCCGGCCATCGCCGACGGGTTCTATTACGACTTCGATGTGCCGAAGCCTTTTACAACGGAAGACTTGGCCAAAATCGAGGCGGAAATGGCAGAAATCGTCAAGGCCGACTTGCCCTTCGAAAGAATAGAGGTCAGCCGCGAGGAAGCGCTCCGGTTGTTCGGGGAAGCCGGAGAAGTGTATAAGGTTGAGCTGATTGAGGATCTGCCGGAGGACGCAGCTATCAGTCTTTACCGGCAAGGTGATTTCGTTGATCTGTGCGCCGGGCCGCACCTTCCGTCGACCAAAATGATCGGGGCGGTGAAATTGATGAGCGTAGCCGGCGCCTATTGGCGCGGCGACGAGAAACGGCCGATGCTGCAGAGAGTTTATGGGACGTCGTTCCCTCGCCCGAAAGAACTGGCGGAATACTTGGAACGGCTGGAAGAAGCGAAACGGCGTGATCACCGCAAAATCGGCAAGGAGCTCGATCTGTTCAGTATTCAGGAAGAAGGGCCCGGTTTTCCTTTTTTCCACCCGAAAGGCATGGTCCTCCGGAACATTCTGGAAGACTTCTGGCGCCGGGAACATTTCAAACGCGGCTATCAAGAAATCAAGACGCCCATCATTCTGAACGAAGAGCTTTGGAAACGGTCGGGTCATTACGAACATTACCGGGAGAATATGTATTACACGAAGATCGACGAGCAGGACTACTGCGTGAAACCAATGAATTGCCCGGGGGGAATGCTGCTCTACCGACAGGACGTCCACAGTTACCGTGATTTTCCGCTGCGCGTGGCCGAGCTCGGTCTTGTGCACCGGCATGAACTTTCCGGCGCCCTGCACGGATTGATGCGGGTACGCTGCTTTACTCAGGACGACGCGCACATCTATATGCTGCCGGAGCAGATTCGGAGCGAGATCCAGGAAATTATCAAGCTGGACGATTATATGTACAAGGTATTCGGGTTTGATTACCACGTCGAATTGAGCACGAAACCGGAAAAGGCGCTCGGGACGGACGAAGATTGGGAGCGGGCTACAGATGCGCTCCGGGACGCCTTGGAAGACCTTGGAGTGAACTATAAAATAAATCCGGGTGATGGCGCTTTCTACGGCCCGAAAATCGACTTCCATCTGCAGGATTGTCTCGGCCGGACATGGCAGTGCGGGACCATCCAGCTAGACATGCAAATGCCGGAGCTGTTTGACCTGACTTATGTCGGCGCCGACGGTGAACGGCACCGCCCGATAATGATTCACAGGACGGTCTTAGGCAGTTTTGAGCGATTCATCGGCATCCTGATCGAACACTTCGCCGGCGCTTTCCCGGTCTGGCTCGCTCCGGTCCAGGTGAAAGTAATCCCGATTGCCGACCGGCACACCTCTTACGCCCAAAAATTGTGCCGGGAATTGTCCGACGGGGACATCAGGGTTGAAATGGATGGGAGAAACGAAAAAATCGGTTATAAGATTCGGGAAGCCCAAGGCGAGAAAATACCGTATATGCTCGTTGTCGGTGACAAGGAAATGGCGAATGGCACTGTTTCCGTGCGGACGCGGGAAGGCGGCGACCAAGGTGCCATGGATTTCGCCGCGTTCGTCAGCAAAATCAGAGAGGAAATCGGGACCAAATATAATTACTTGACTGATGGGAATAGTTGTGGTATTGTAAAATAGTTAAGTCAATATAGCTGATTAAGCAGAAGCCATCCGCTTCTCACCTTACGGCGCCTGTCGGTTGCTAGTATGGTCTATGCAATAGGATGATTCTATTTTGTTGTTATTGAACGGGTGGTGATTGCCACCCGTTTCGTTTTATTTCTCTATTTTTACGGAGGTGATAGATTATTAGCAAAGAGCTCAGGATCAATGAGGGAATCCGGGCGCGCGAAGTGCGCGTCGTCGGCAACGACGGCACCCAGTTGGGCATCCAGCCTTTGCGGGAAGCATTGCGAATTGCTTTCGAGCAAAAACTTGACTTGGTCGAAGTGGCGCCGAGCGCCCGACCACCGGTCTGCCGGGTTATGGATTATGGGCGTTATAAGTACGACCAGAGCAAACGGGAGAAAGAGGCCAGGAAGAAACAAAAGCAGATCAGTATTAAAGAAGTCAAGTTTCGCCCGTCGATCGACGAGCACGATTATCAGGTTAAATTGCGCAATGCCCAGCGTTTTCTGCAGGACGGCGATAAAGTCAAAGCGACGGTGATGTTCCGCGGCCGCGAAGTCACTCATGCGGAAGCGGGGAAGACTGTTCTTGTGCGTCTTGCCAAAGACATCGGGACCGAAGCGGCTGTCATTGAACGGGAGCCCAAACTGGAAGGACGTAATATGATAATGATCCTGGCACCGAAACAAGCCTAGAGGGGAGGATATCGCATGCCGAAAATAAAAACGCACCGGGCGGCCGCCAAGCGTTTCGGGCTAACCGGCACTGGAAAATTCAAGCGCAGCAAAGCCTTCAAGCGGCATAAGCTGGAAAAGAAGACGTCGTCGCGGAAAAGGAACCTTAGCCGCAAGACCATTGTCAGTAAGGCAGATGAAGGGCGTCTGCGCAAGCTGCTTCCCTATTTATGATTATTTGCTGCCGCAGGCAGGATATCGGTTAAAAGGAGGTGATTATCATGCCAAGAGCAAGAGGTGGCGTGACTACCCGCAGAAGACATAAAAAGATTCTGAAAATGGCGCGGGGTTACCGGGGCACCCGGAGCAAGCTGTTCCGCGTTGCGAATCAGTCGGTAATGAAGGCGCTTAATTACGCATATATTCACCGGAAGACGCGCAAGCGTGATTTTAGGAAGCTGTGGATTGCCCGGATTAATGCGGCGGCCCGGCTGAACGGTATTTCCTATAGCCGAATGATTAACGGTTTGCGGAAAGCCGGAATCGAGGTTAATCGAAAGATGCTTGCGGAGCTCGCTGTGCACGATATGCCGGCCTTCGGCCAACTCGCCGAGGCGGCCAAAGCCAATCTGTAAGCAAATCAAAAAAGACCTGCAAAGGTCTTTTTTATCCCTGTACGCCCGACATGGGCACCATCTTTAGCCAAAGGGAAAAGTATCCGCCGCCAAGTAGAATCTGAAGGATGCCCGGGACAAATGATTAACCTGAACTACGTGAACCCGTTCTAGACTGTTACAGTCGTATAACTCACTCTGACATGACAAGTCCAAAACCCCCAAAGGTTGCGGCAGTTAAACGGGGCAGGTACATAAGCAGAAAAAATCTTCTTATCTGGAAAAACCCACCGGGTATGTCAAGTATTCGGCAACCATCTCCGCAAGGATACGCCGGAGAATTAGGATACATCTGTGGAAGCAGTGGGAAAACCCCGGGCCAGGCTTAGGAAACTGTTAGGTCTGGGTGTTCCGGAGTGGGCGCGGATGTGGCGGCAAACAGGCGGCGCGGCTCGTATTCGTCGGCGATACGGCGGCGCACTTAACCGGCATTCCTTTCATTTATGCGGGATATAGCTTCGGTCAAGTGCGGGAAAGCGCTTGCCGGCTTGACAGTATCGCGTAAATTCCGCTACTGAATCATAATTGAGTGGTGCAGTAGCCGGTGCTGGCGGAAATGAAGGAAACCACCGGTTTATTTGCGCAGACGGCGGATACAGACCAGCCCGGCACAGGAGCGGGAACAGCGGTTCGGTCGCCAGGAGGTACGATGGAACAGGCAACTCCAGGGAGGTAAGAGTATGGCGAAGCAGATCAGCAGCGTCCGGAACCGGGAAGTGATGGCTGTCCGCCGCCTGTATGAGCGGAAATACCGCTTGCAGGAACGGAAATTCATCATTGAAGGCATCCGTCAGCTGGAAGAGGCGGCCCGAGCGGCGGCCAATCTGGACACGGTTTATTTCGCCGCGAAATTGCTGAACCGGAGCAGAGGGGAAGATCTGCTCGCGTCGCTGCGGCAAGCCGGCGCGCGTTGCGTCGAAGTTTCCGACGCCGTATTTGCTCAGATGGCGGACACCAACACTCCGCAGGGTATATTGGCCGTGGTTCGCTGGACGGAGACGACCGTGTCCGAGATGACGGCGCAGAAGAACCCGCTTCTCGTCGTGGTCGACGGAGTGCAGGATCCGGGAAATCTGGGAACGATTATCCGCACCGCTGACGCGGCGGGGGCGGACGGAGTGATTACGCTGCCTGGCACGGTAGATATTTTCAACCCTAAGGCGGTTCGCTCCGCCATGGGATCTCTGCTACACGTTCCAGTGCTCCAGGCGGAGGATGCCGTTACACTACTCGCGCAATTGAAGACGGCACAGGTCCGCCTGATCGTCGGCGATGTGGCGGCGGCGCAGGATTACGACGCAGTCGATTGGCGCGGCCGAGTGGCCCTCGCCGTTGGGAGCGAAGCGGCGGGGCCGGGCGCGGCGGTTCGCTCGATGGCTGCAGTGGCCGTCAAAATCCCATTGCTCGGGAAGGCCGAGTCCTTGAATGCGGGCGTTGCAGCGAGTATTTTGCTGTATGAAGCCGTCAGGCAGCGAAAAAAAACTATTCTGCCCCAGTAACTTGAAAACAGCGCACCAGTATGCTATAATCTACTTAAGCAGAAACCGGAAATATCCTCGAAAGGAAGTGTTTCACGGATGGTGCGTGCTGAGTTTTTTTGGAGGATTTTTGAATTAACCGGTTCGATAACAGCTTATTTGATGTACAGGCAATTGCTACTGCAATAAAGTCTGGAACTTGTCAATATTAGACGAACGGATAGTGACGGAGACAGTGATTTCGTCTCAGCTTGTCCGGAAGAAAGCAGTGCCGACAAAATGCGCAAGCTTGGCTGGCCGCCCGGAAGCTTTCATCATTAGTGAAGCGGTCGTCACTGAGTGTTTACACCCCGGCGTCGGTCAGGTAAACCCGAATTTCGTACAGGGATGATCAAATGTCATTCAAGGAGCTTCCGCCCTTTTGGGGGCGGAAGCATTTATTTTAGGTTGCTCATTTTATGCGAAAGAAGGCGGCTGGAGGAAGATTGCCGGCAGTTCTCTTCTTTTATTCGGGGACTTACTGGTCTATGCCTTGTAGCAAACCGAATGCCATCGCCGCCGGTTAGTATAGCAGAAAAGCCCCTCGCAACGGCAAATCATCGCCAATGAAACCGGCGCAGAGGCCGATATTCCCCCCGGTGCCGCAGCAGTTGCGGATTTTACGCCTTCGCGCATGCCTTGTCCGGACTGCGGCCTCACAATTGCATTTTTACTGTCTGCGCAGCAGAACTACTGTCATCGCGAGGAGCCGGTGTTTTCCCGCGCCGCTGCGATTTCCGGTTTCGCATCCCATAGCCGCTCCGCCTGGCCAGTGCCGGTGAAGAACACCATAACAATCCTATTTTTCTTTGTTCCTTTCTTCTCCGGCATATCCGGCTCGGGTGCGGGTGGCAGTAGCCGGAAAGAAGGAATCCGTAACCAATAAGCGAAATTATCTGTAGGTACAGAGGCGGTACGGCGGGGAGGGGTAAGAATGCCCGAAACGAAAGCACGGGTGACGGTCAGAATTTTAGGTGAAGAATACAATATCAAAGGGGATACGACGCCCGAGCATATTGAGGCGTTGGCCGGTTATGTGGATCGGAAGATGCGTCAGATAGCCGCCGCCGACGCGCGAATCTCGGCGAACAAAGCAGCGGTTCTGGCCGCGCTGAACATTGCCAATGAACTGTTCCGGCTGCAGAAAGAATACGAACGTCTGGTGGGGCAAAACGGCGACAAGGAGATGCACCGGCCAAGCTAAAGGCCGACGGTGGCGGCCTGTAATGGGGGGCGGTACGCATGGGAATTGTGGACAGCGCAATCCTTGTTCTTCTGGGTTTTTATTTTTTATTCGGATTCCGGACCGGACTGACGCGGCAGATTGCCGCCTTGCTTGGGACTCTGTTGGGACTGGCGGCGGCTTTTATGTATTACGGTACGGTTGCCGCTGCGCTGGAGCAATATCTGCATCTGGGAACGACTTTGCAAGCATTGCTCGGCCGGGGAAGTCTGACCGTGCCGGGCGCCAGCGAACTTTTCCTGAACATCATCAGTCTGATTTTGATTTACTTCGGTGTCAGTATCTTGCTGAATTGCGCCGGGGTAATGGCGGCGGGAATTATCAAAGCCGCCCATCTGTCTCTCCTCGACCGGCTCGGCGGGGCCGGTCTGGGGCTCATCAAGGGTATCATCCTTTGCAGTATCGTCTTGCGCCTTGCCGTACTCCCGGCCTTGCCGGGTGTAGAGATGGAAATTGCTAAATCGCGCTACGCCGGAATTCTGGTCATCATAACCGAAAACACATTCCGTCAGGTGGAAAGCCTTGTTCCCGAGCAGTTTATCCCCCGCCGGGACGTCCCGGTCACCGAGGAAGTGTAATTGACGCCACACCGAAAAGGTGTGGCGTTTGCACCAACAGCGTTTTTTGCGGCCAGCCGGCTGGGATGAGGATGCATCGAAACGGGAAGAATTTGATATAGATATATAAATTGCCGCCTTATCGGCGGCTGAAAGGAGGTCGCGTAATGGAAAACCGGCAGAAAGTTCCGGGACAGTTCATCATAAAATTGCAGGGGAAAGATTATGTCCTGTTCGAGGGCCTTCTGGATCTGGCGCACCGGGAAGGACTCCGCCGGGTGGAGACGGAGCTTGTACAGGCTCCCACTTCGGAAAATGGCATGCTGGCTATCGTCCGGGCGCAGGTGGAGACGGAGAAAGGCATCTTTTCTGGCATCGGCGACGCTTCACCCGAGTCGGTCAACCGGATGATGGCACCGCATACGGTTCGTCTGGCGGAAACGAGAGCACTCGCCCGGGCGCTGCGTTTCGCCGTCAATATCGGGATGACCACATTTGAGGAACTGGGTGACGAGACGGGTCTCGATGAGAGCGAAATGAAAGCCGAGGACGTTGTCATCAGTTTCGGCAAATACGCAAACAAGTCCCTGGGAACGATATACAAGGAAGACCGAAGTTATCTGGATTGGCTCAGCGCCAACGCGCGCGACCCAGTCGTTCGGGAAGCAGCCCGCAAGCTCCGGCAGGGAGACGGGAAAGGGGAATAACCCGATGAATAAGGCGGATAGGCGGCGGCAGGAAGTGACAGGGGTAATGCCGAAGCAATTCAGATAAAGAGTTGATTATAACAGAGGGAGACGTTTTATTTGCACGTATTACTGCTGTTTGTTGACGGGTTCGGGATCGGCCCCGCTTATGCCACGGCAAACCCGTATGTCACAGCCCAGACGCCAACGTTGGACGCCTGGCTGAGCGGCAAGAGAATGACTCTGCCGCCGCGGCGCCTAGACAATGCTGCCGTCTGCGTTGTTCCCACCGATGCTTGTCTCGGGGTGGACGGGCTACCCCAAAGCGCGACTGGACAGACAGCCCTACTGACCGGGCTGAATGCTCCGGCGGCGGTCGGGCGGCACGTCAACGGTTTTCCAACCCTGCAACTGCGCCAAATGCTGGATGACGCCAATATCATGCTACGCCTGCGCCGGGAAGGCTTCCGGGTGGCCTTGGCAAACGCCTACAGTCCGGAATATTTTACGTTAATTGAAACCGGAAAGCGAAGGCACGCCGCAATTGCGCTCGCCGCAATCGCAGCAGGGGTGCCTTTCCGTTCTCTGGAAGATTTACGAGCTGGTCATGCCGTTTATCAGGATGTCACGAGCGGTCTGCTTTTAGCCCGCGGCCAGGCTGTTCCCGCATTGACGCCGGAAACGGCGGGAGAATACTTGGCCCGGATAACCCGGAAGAATGATTTCACTCTGTTCGAGTATTTTCAGACTGATTTGGCCGGCCACAGCGGAAATCTGCCCCGGGCTGTCGAACTGATGGAGACGCTCGACCGGTTTTTCGGCGCGACGGCGGCGCACTTGACAGAAGATTGTCTTCTTGTTATTGCGAGCGATCACGGTAACGTGGAGGATATGAGCGTCCGGACACATACCCGCAATCCAGTACCGACAATATTGTACGGGGCGGGGCGGGAAGAGGCGGCCGGGAAAATAAGCGATCTGACTGATATCGCACCGGCCCTGCTCGCTCTGCTCCGCCGGCATCGCCCCACTGACCAGTCCGGAAATTAAAGCAGCAATTGCGGTTCTGTTTAGCCGCTGCTATTATTGCCGATCAGCCGCTGGGAGAAAACTATCGATTGGCTGGCTGGTGCCTGACGCCCGGATTGAGCCGGGATTAGGGAACGGATTTACGCCGGAACAGACCCTGGAGATATTGTTACAAGAAGGACAGAATTTTGGCTCATGCTCAGAGTATCGAGATTAGGATGGCAGAATAAGGACAGCAAGATTAGGGCGGGTGCTTTCTCCCGCCCATTCGAGGTGCAAAGAACGGGAAGGAGTAACTAACGATGCCGAAGTTGGAACTGTTGGCGCCGGCCGGGGAATGGGACGCTTTTGTGGCGGCGGTGGAAAACGGCGCGGACGCCGTTTATCTGGGCGGGAAATTGTTCAGCGCCCGAAAGTCCGCCGCCAATTTCGACGCCGTGGAAATGACGCGGGCTGTGGCTTACGCCCATGTCCGCGGTGTCAATGTTTATGTCGCGGTGAACACGCTGCTGCGAGACGATGAAATCCCGGCGGCGGTCGAATATCTTTTGTTCCTGTACCAGACCGGAGTCGACGCCGTCATTGTTCAGGACATTGGCCTCGCCAAAATAGCGGCGAGCCTGTTTCCGCGCCTGCCGCTGCACGCGAGCACGCAGATGACGACTCACAACGGGGCGGCAGCCGAATATCTGTATCAACGCGGCTTCAGCCGCGTTATTCTGGAACGGCAGTTGACTGAAGATGAGGTCAAAGTGATATGCGATACTGCCCCCCTCGAAGTTGAGGTCTTCGCGCACGGAGCCTTGTGTATTGCCTATTCCGGGCAGTGCCTGATGAGCAGCCTCATTGGCGGCCGGAGCGGCAACCGGGGGCGCTGCGCCCAACCTTGCCGTCTGGAATATGCCTTCGTAGATGAACGGGGAGAAAATAATGGGCGGCAGCCCGGTGAACATCTGCTGAGCCCTAAAGATCTGAATCTGGCGGACCGCTTGCCTGATCTTGTTCGCCTCGGAGTCAGCGGGATTAAAATCGAGGGAAGAATGAAGCGGCCGGAATATGTCGCGACAGTTGTCCGGATATATCGGCAGCTGATTGACCGTTGTTATGCCGACCCGGCAGCCTTTGCCGTGACGGAGGAAGAAAAACGGGAATTGGCCCAGATTTTCAACCGTGATTTCACTACCGGTTTTCTCGCCGAAAAACAGGGGGGAGAACTGATTAGTTACGCCCGGCCCAGCAACCGGGGCCTTTTCGCGGGCCGGATTATGGATTACGATTGCCGGAAGAAGGAAGCAAAGCTTAAACTGGAGACGGAACTGGGCGTCGGGGATGGCATCGAAGTCTGGGTAACGGAAGGTGGGCGGGTCGGGGCGAACGTCGACTGGTTGCGGGTTGCCGGCCGGGAAACGGCGGCTGCCGCACCCGGGGAGACGGTTATCTTCAATATCGAAGGTCATATCCGCCCGGGCGACCGGGTATTCAAGACGAATGATGCCGCGTTGATGGCTCGGGCGCGACAGTCGTACACTTCGCCCCGGCTGACACGCAAAATCGACATCCGGGCGGCCGTTTGGGCCCGGCCGGGTGAGCCGCTACGGCTGTCGCTGACGGACGCGGACGGGAATACGGCCGTGGCGGCGACCGCATTAAGCGCCGCGACAGCAATCAAGCGTCCTCTGACTTTGGACACGCTCGCCGGGCAGATAGACCGGCTGGGGAACACTCCCTTCAGTCTGGAAGACTTGACGGTGGAAATCGAGGGCGATGTGATGGTGCCGCTGAGTGAGATTAACGCGGTTCGCCGGGATGCTGTCGCCAAACTAACAGCGCTGCGGGCGGAAAAAGGGAAACCGAACGATGGAGCAACCGTCGCGGCACGTGTCCAGAACTATGATTATTTTTCTTTCCCGCACCGCAAGCAGCCGGCCGGCAAACCGCGCCTCGCCATTAACGTCAATACTCCGGAGAAAGTCGGCAGCGCGGTGCAATTGGGTGCTGATATTATCTATTTCGGCGGCGATGTTTTCCGGCCCGGCGGACTTACTTTGACTGATTACGCGCAGGCAATGGAGCTGTGCCGGGAAAACGGGCGGGAAATTTCTTTCGCGCTCCCGCGGATTACGAAAGAACGGCAGCCCGGTGAAATCCGGGACCGGCTGGCGGCACTCGTTGCCTTAAGGCCGGACGCTTTCCGTGCCGCCAACCTTGGAGTGCTGTCTATCCTGCGCGAGCTCACCGATATTCCCATTCAGACCGATTATTCCCTTTATGCCTTTAACAGTGCGGCCATCGCTTTTTGGCGGGAGCAAGGTGTCCGGCGGGTGACGTTGTCACCGGAGCTGACCTTTGAACAGATCAGGGCGCTTCGGATTCCGGCGGGAGTAGAGGTAGAATGCATAATCCATGGCGCGCTGACGATGATGGTGTCGGAGTATTGCCTGCCCGGCAGTCTCATCGTCGGCCGGCGGGAGGGACATGGCTGCGCCGCGGCGCCTTGCCGCAGCGGGCCGTACTATCTCCGGGATCGCTTGGGAGTCGATTTCCCGGTGGCGTCAGACGAGGATTGCCGGACTCATATCTTCAATTCCCGGGAGCACTGCCTGATTGAACATCTGCCCTTGTTTATCGAGGCGGGCATCGACTGTCTCCGCCTTGAAGTGCAGAGTAACGACTTCGCCTATGTGCAGAAAGTGCTGCCAATCTACCGCCGTGCTTTGGAAACGGCCTGGGCCGACCCGCGTTCCTTTGCGGTTGATTCGAATACGAAGGCGGAATTGGAACGGCTGAGCCGAGGCGGATTGACGAAAGGACATTATTTCCGCGGCGTTGAATAGGGGGCGGGAGCGATGGATAAACGGACGGAAGAAATTCTCGAATTTGCGAAAGTGAAGAAATTATTGGCGGAGCGGACGGCGACCGTCCTCGGGCGTGAGATGGTCGATGCTCTGGGGCCATCGGCCGATATCGAGGCTGTAAATGTATGGCAGAAAGAAACCAGCGAGGCGAAAGCATTGCTTGGCTATGCGCCGGAAATCCCTTTCGGCGGGATTCGGAATTTGCGACCCCATTTGCGGCGGGTTTCCGTCGGTGGCGCTTTGGAACCAGGAGAGTTACTCGAGGTGGCCGATACTTTGAGCGGCGGAAGGCGCCTGCGAGGTTATCTTACCGAGGAAGAAACGGCGGAGCGCCAACCGCGTCTGGCGGCGCTCGCCGCCGGGATCGGGATATACAACAGCGTGGAGAATGAGATCCGCGCCTGCATCAACGATTATGGCGAAGTGAAGGACTCGGCGAGTGAGGAACTGGGCCGACTGCGCCGACAAATTCGAGCAGCTAACAGCCGGATTAAGGAGCGCCTCGACGCTTTCCTTCATGCCGCCGCCAAGCAAAAAATGATTCAGGAGCCTATCGTCACTATGCGGGGAGACCGGTATGTCATCCCCGTCAAGCAGGAATACCGGGGACAAGTTCCCGGTATCATCCATGATCAGTCGGCCAGCGGTGCCACACTTTTCATTGAGCCGATGGCTGTCGTAGAGGCGAATAACGATCTACGTCAGCTTCTCCTGAAAGAAAAGCAGGAAATTCAGCGTCTTCTCGCGGAATTGAGCGGACTGGTCGCTACCCGTGCGGAAGAAATCGAGGATACTCTGGCCATCCTCGCCCGGCTCGATTTCATCTTTGCCAAAGCCCGTTTCAGTTACGATTTGCGCGGCTCGGAACCGGCACTGAATACGAGAGGCCGTCTCGCCGTCAGACAGGGCCGGCACCCACTGTTGCAAGGCGACGTGGTCCCAATTGACCTGACTTTAGGCAAGCAATTCGACACGTTGGTAATTACCGGTCCGAATACGGGCGGGAAAACAGTCACGCTTAAGACAATCGGTCTTCTGACCTTGATGGCGCAGGCCGGATTACACGTCCCGGCCGATCCCGGGACGGAACTGGCTGTCTTTCGGCAGATTTTCTGTGATATCGGCGACGAGCAGAGTATCGAACAAAATTTGAGCACATTTTCCGGTCACATGCGCAATATCGTTCGGATACTCCGCTCCGTGCAGCCGGGTTCGCTTGTTCTTTTGGATGAAATCGGAGCCGGTACGGATCCTACCGAAGGCGCGGCGCTTGCCATGTCCATCTTGGAACATTTGCACGCTGCCGGGGTCAAGACGGTCGCCACGACCCATTACAGTGAACTGAAAGCATTCGCTTTTACCCGGGAGCGGGTGGAGAATGCCTCAGTGGAATTTGACGTTGACACATTGCGGCCGACATACCGCCTTCTGCTGGGAATGCCGGGGCGGAGCAATGCGTTTGAAATCGCCGGCCGGCTCGGATTGCCTTCAACCTTAGTCAAGCAGGCCAGGCAGATGATGCGGCAGGAAGACGTGCAGGTGGATGAAATGCTCAGCTCCATCGGGGCTCTGGAAGGAAGGCTGCAGAAGGAAAAGATGGAAGCGGAAACGATGAAGCGGGAATTGGCGGAGCTGCGGTCAGAGCACGTGGCCAAGCTGAGCGATCTGCAGAAAAGAGAGCAGGCGATTATCAGCAGGGCGCAGAGTGAGGCGCGGACCATTGTACGACTGGCTCGGAGTGAGGCGGAAAGCGTCATCAAAGAGCTGCGCGAGCTCTCCCGGCAGGTCCCGGCAAGTCAGCGCGAGAAAGTCATCCGAGAAAGCCGGGAAAGGCTGCGGCAAGTGCGGATGACGGTGGAGGATACGGCCGGAGAAATCCAGCCGGAAGAGGCGGTGCTGTCGCCGGGGGAAATTAAAAAAGGGATGCCTGTGTTCATCAAAAGCCTAAATCAGAAAGGCTACATTCTGAGCGGACCCAATGCCACCGGCGATGTGGAAGTCCAGGCCGGAATAATGCGGGTGACCGTTCCCGCCGGTGAATTGCGCCGGGCGACGGAAGAGAAAGCGACGCCGGCTCAGTCGGCCGGCGTCGGTCGGATTCTGGTCACAAAATCGGCGGCAGCCGCAAGCGAACTTGACTTGCGGGGGATGATGGTTGAGGAAACACTGCTCAAACTTGACAAATATCTGGACGACGCCATGCTCGCCGGCTTAAAACAAGTTAGGATAATCCACGGCAAAGGGACGGGAGCGCTGCGAAGTGCTGTCCAGGAGTATCTGGCAGGCAACGGGCGGATTAAATCCTTCCGTCCCGGCGAAAGCGGGGAAGGCGGTCTGGGCGTAACGGTCGCATATCTCTCTTAATTGCAAGCAAAAAAACGGGCGGCAGCCCGTTTTTTTGTGTATGGATTTAATCCCGGTTATCTCGGCGGTTATTCCTTTGGTTGTGGTCGTTCTGGTCATCATCATCCCGGTCGCCATTGTCCCGGTCATCGTCTTCATCCGGCCAATCCGGTCCCGGGTGGCCGCCGTGCAGGTCGCAATATTCGGTGGGAACGGTCAGCGGCAGATCCGGGCTTGTTCCGTCCGCGCCCGGCCAGGGGCTGACGGGAACGGTAATCCGGATGGGACAGCCGGGAGTCGCCAATTTGTGGCTGTCCGGGCAAACCTGAACTGTTTCCGCGCTGACCGGAGAATGGATCGGGCAGACTTCCGCCGGCTCGGTGCCGGGAATAAATTTTTCACGATAAATGTTCTCCGGCGGGCAGTCCGGTCCGGGGAGCTGGCCGGAGGCAGTGCAGACATCCTGAGACACAAGGCCGGCCGGGACCGGGAAATCAGCCACCGGTTTGCCGGCGTGGCCGACCCGCATCACTTTCGCCCAGATTTGGGCCGGGTAATTTCCGCCGAAAACACTCCCCATGTCTTTAGGAATATCGTGCCCAAGCCAGATGGCGCCAACCAGCTCCGGGGTGTAGCCGACAAACCACGCGTCACGGTCATCCTGGGTCGTTCCGGTCTTCCCGGCGGCTGGGCGGCCGATTGCGGCTCTGGTTCCGGTGCCGTATGGCAGAGAAATGGTGCCTTTAAGCATATCAGTGACGAGATAGGCGGCTTTCGGGTCGAGCACTTCCCGTGTCTTCGGCTTGTTCTCCTCCAAAACCTTGCCGTTCCGGTCGACAACTTTAAGAATGGCAAAAGGCTCAGCTTTGACGCCGCCGGCCGCGAAGACGCCGTAAGCCGAGGCGAGTTCCAGCGGGGTTACCCCCCGGGTCAGACCGCCGAGAGAAATGGCCGGCGCCCAGTCATTGACAGCTCGATTCTCCAGTTCCAGCGTCGTAATACCCAACTTCTGGGCGAATTCGACCCCGGTATTGACCCCCAGTTCCATAAACAACTTGGCGGCCACGATATTGACGGAGCGCGCCAACGCCTCCCGCAGGGACATCGGACCGCGGTAAGAGTTGTCATAGTTGCGCGGCGACCATGTTTTCGTGCCGACCTGGAAAGTGACCGGCTCGTCGACAATAACGGTCGAGGCGGAGTACCCGGCGGCGATGGCTGGGGCGTACACGACTATGGGTTTGAAGGCGGAACCGGGCTGCCGCGGCTGGAGCGTCCGGTTCAGAGCGAGAATAGTGTCGTGCTTCCGTCCTCCGATCATGGCTTTGATGTGTCCGGTCTTCGGGTCGAGGAAGATAAGGGCAGCTTGCGGGTCATAAGTGTCACCCTTAGGCGGGAAGGCTTTGTCGAGGATTTCCGCAAAACCCGCCTCGGCCGCTTCCTGCATGGCGAGATCAAGTGTTGTGTAGACCTGCAGTCCGCCGTGATAAACCAAGTCTTCTCCGTATTGGTTAAGAAGATATTGCAGGACGTAGTCCACAAAATAGGCGGCGGAATGGCCGCTTGGCTTGACCGGAACTATTTCCACTTCGGCCGCGGTTGCGGCGTCCGCTTCTTCCTGAGTGATATAGCCATTCCGGACCATTAGCCTGAGGACGGTTTCCTGCCGTGCTTTGGCCCCTTCGAAATTGCTGTGGGGCGAATAGTAATTGGGCGATCGGGTTATGCCAGCCAGGATGGCCGCCTCCGCCAAATCAACTTCGCTGATGTCCTTACCGAAATAATGCTGCGCGGCCGTCTGAACGCCGTGGGCGTTGTAGCCGAGGAAAACCTGATTTAAATACATTTCCAGAATATCATCTTTAGTGTACATGCGCTCGATCTGGACGGCCAGAACGACTTCCTGCAATTTACGGCTGAGTACTTTCTGAGAGCGGTCGAGGAAAGCATTCCCTGCCAGCTGCATAGTAATCGTGCTGAATCCTTGGTCAATCCGCATATGCAGAATGTTCGCCGACAGCGCCCGGAAAAAGGAGCGGATATCGACACCGCGGTGCGTGTTGAAACGCTCGTCCTCGGTGGCGATGAACGCTTCCCGGACGACTTCCGGAATTTGCTCCAGAGGAACGATTTCACGGTTTTCAATGTAATGCAGCGAAGCGATTTGCTGCGTGCCGTCCGCATTGAAGATTTTGGAAGAGCGGCTGAGCTGATTCGGTAGATTCTCAAGCGCCGGCATATCGCGAGTGTAGCTGACAACTAAGCCGATAGTAGCTCCGGCAGCGATAGAACAGACAACTAGGAAGACAACCAGAAGCAGCCTGGCGATATTCAGTTTTTTATTTACTCGCGCGGGCTTACTCATGTTTTTTCCCCCTTTGATGGCAAACATGATTCCTGGAAGAACGTGGTCAAACCGCAGCAGGCGGCACCATAAACTTGTCCAATAAAAACATTATAGCACAAAATGCGACACCGATAAATATTATGACGAGCGGAGCGAATGGTCAGTTCCGAAAATTACGCTGCGATAACCAGGATAAAGTTTCGGCTTTTGGGCACAGTCGGGACATTTATCTCATATGATGTAGGCGGAGGAGGTGGGAGATATGCGAAGGTCGCGGCGCCGGAAAATGTCGCTGCCGACGTTCCTTCTCTTGTTTAGCTTGATTTTCCTGGGCGCTTTTGCTTGGTTTGAGCGGGAGTTAAAACCTGTCGTGGTCAAGGTGGCTGAGGCGACGGCGCGCAGTGTCGCTCTCCGGGCCATTAATATGGCGGTGCAGACGGAGATTGGCCCTCATATCCAATATGAGAATCTGATTCTGGTCCGGACAGATACGGACGGCAATATTGTCCTGATGCAACCGAACACACCGGAGATAACCCGTCTTGCCGGTAAAACGGCGGTCGTTATCGGAGATACGCTGCAGGAATTGGCGGACGCGCATTTGAGCATCCCATTCGGTCAAGTGATGGGCAGCCAATTGTTCGCAAACGTCGGCCCGCGCATCAAGCTTCGCCTTTTTCCAATCGGTGCGGTCCAGCCCGTGTTTGTGGACGAATTCGAACAGGCGGGGATTAACCAAACGCGGCACCGGATCAGCATCAATATTGAAGCGGTTATCCGGATCGTCATGCCGGGGATAACGCGTGATGTGCCCGTCAACCAGATTATCCCCGTGTCGGAAGCGGTTATCGTCGGGCGGGTGCCATCATCTTATCTTCAGTTCAGTTTCGGGCAGGGAAACTAAACCGTGCCCAAGACGCCGGCAACAGTCTCCTGGCAACTGGCAGAACGTAAGAATACCCTTTGGGAGCGGTAAATTGCAAAATATTATCCGTTATTGCCCCGGCGAAGCCGGGGTTCTTGCTTGCGCCGGAAGGCGGCAATCATAAATGACCGGGCCGGCGAATAAAGTTACTGAAGATAAACAGGGACTTTTTCCGGGGGGGATACATTTGGAAGCAAAAGCCTGGCATGCGATGGAACCAGGCAGCCTGCTCAATCATTTTCGCGTCGACCCCGAGCGGGGACTCAGCCGGAGAGAAGCGGCCCGGCGGCTTGAGCGCGGCGGCGTGAACGCCATCATCCGGCACCGGCGCATTGCACCGGCAGTCATTTTCCTCGCTCAGTTCAAGGACTTCATGATTATAGTCCTGCTGGGGGCGACAGTCGTTTCCGCTTTGCTCGGCGAGGTGGCTGACGCTGTCACCATCACTGCCATTGTCCTGTTGAATGCTGTTCTCGGGTTCATTCAGGAATACCGGGCCGAACGTTCCCTCGAGGCTTTACAGGAACTCTCTTCCCCCCGGGCCAGAGTCCGCCGGGACGGGACACTCCAGGAGGTGGAGGCAGCAGTGCTCGTCCCGGGCGATATTATCGAACTGGAAGCCGGCGACCGGGTTCCGGCCGACGCCCGTCTGCTTGAACTATCTTTTCTTCAGGCGGACGAGGCGGTGCTGACAGGAGAGTCACTGCCGGTAAATAAAAGGCTCTCTGTCGGCCCCCCCGGTAAAGTGAATCCGGGCGACTGCCGCAATATGGTGTATATGGGCACGAACATTACGGGCGGGCGGGGAATCGCATGTGTCGTGACAACGGGGATGCGGACAGAAATCGGTCGGATTGCCGGGATGATGCAGAGAATTGAGAAAGAGGCGACCCCGTTGCAGATACGGCTGGAGCAGTTAGGGCGCTGGCTGGTCCTGGCCTGTCTTTTGGTCTGTGCTGCTGTCTCCGCCACCGGGATTGTCCGGGGCGAACCGGTTTATATTATGTTTATGGCCGGTGTCAGCTTGGCGGTGGCGGCCATTCCGGAAGGGCTGCCGGCCATTGTCACCGTCGCTCTCGCGCTCGGAGTCCAGAGAATGGTCCGGCGGAACGCGCTTGTTCGTAAGCTGCCCGCCGTGGAAACGCTTGGCTGCGCGACCGTAATCTGTTCCGATAAAACGGGGACATTGACTGAAAATAATATGACGGTACGCCGGATTTATCTGGACGGGAGGCAGATTACGGTGACCGGAAGCGGTTACCGTCCGGAAGGGGAGTTTCTCTGGCGCAGGAAAAAGAGCAGCCCGCCGGACGACCCGGATTTGCGGCTGTTATTGGTGGCGGGAGCGGTATGCAACAATGCCCGCTTGGTAACGGAGGACGGTGCGCCGGCCGGTTTAGGCGGCAAAGTAATGAAAATGCTTTCTCTCGCTAAAGCAGTCTGGACAGTCCAAGGCGATCCGACGGAAGGGGCGCTGCTCACAGCAGTGGCCAAAGGCGGGATAGAAACGGTCGGTCAATACGAGCGGATATCGGAAATCCCTTTTGACGCGGACCGAAAACGGATGAGCGTACTGTGTCGGGGCCCGCGGGGGGAATATTTCCTGTTTTTGAAGGGAGCACCGGAAACTACGCTTGACCGGTGCAGTGCTGTTGCCGCCGGCGGAAAAATTAAGAAAATGAATGGGCTGGAACGGCAAAGACTGCTGCAGGCGAACGAGGCGATGGCCGGAGAAGCATTGAGGGTGCTGGCGGTTGCTTATCGTCGTTTGCCCGCTTTGCCGAAGTCAAACGACGCCGCAGTTTTAGAAAAAGATTTGGTTTTCCTCGGTCTTGTCGGCATGGTTGATCCGCCGCGGCCGGAGGTGAAGATGGCGGTTGAGAAATGCCGCCGGGCGGGAATTAGAACGGTGATGGTGACCGGGGACCATCTGGCGACGGCGACAGCGGTAGCAAGGGAAATCGGGCTTCTGAGCGGGCCGGACGGAGTTCTGACCGGGGCGGAATTGGATGCGATGGGTGAACAGGCACTGGCGTCCGCTGTGGATAGCGTCAGCGTTTATGCCCGGGTTTCACCCCGACATAAGCTGCGCATCGTCAAGGCGCTACGCCGCCGCGGTCACGTCGTGGCAATGACCGGAGACGGTGTAAACGATGCTCCGGCAGTGAAAGAAGCGGATATCGGTATTGCCATGGGGCGGAGCGGGACCGATGTGACGAAAGAGGCAGCGGCCATGGTGCTCCTGGACGACAATTTTGCCACTATCGTTGCGGCGGTTGAAGAAGGGCGGGGCATTTACGACAACATCCGTAAATTCATTCGCTATTTACTCTCCTGCAACGTCGGCGAAGTGCTGACTATGTTCCTTGCCGCTTTCGCCGGTATGCCGCTGCCGCTGTTGCCGGTCCAGGTCCTGTGGGTGAACTTGGTCACGGATGGACTGCCGGCGATTGCCCTGGGCGTCGACCTGGCGGAAAAGGATATCATGGATCGCCCCCCCCGCAGGATTAAAGAAAGTATTTTCGCCCGGGGATTGGCGCGAAAAATTATCGGGCGTGGCTTGCTAATCGGGGTGAGCACGGTGGCGGTTTTCGCCGGCTGTCTTTACGGGACGGGGGGGAGCCTCGCGCAGGCACGCACCCTGGCTTTCGCCACTTTGGTTCTTTGTCAGTTGGTTCATGTTTTCGACTGCCGCTCGGAGCGGCGCTCCCTGCTGGAATTGAATTGGCTGTCAAATATCGGGCTGCTTTTGGCCGTTCTCTGTTCTTTGTTGATGACTTTCGCCGCGATTTATGTGCCGCCACTGCAGGCGGTGTTCGAGACGGTGGCGCTTACGGTCGGTGAATGGACGCTTGTGTTGGCTGTTGCCGGGGCTGGTTCTTTTGCGGTCGAAATGCGTCGACTGCTCCTGGCCGGTCAGCGGTTGCCGGGGAGCCGGAAATAATGGGCCTGGTAACCGACTTTCTCTCTTGGGCATGTACTGGTAAGCAGTTGGCGAGACAGCCTGGATACGCCGGACCGGAGGGAGAGGCAGTTCTTGTTACGGATTTTTTTGCTTGTTTTGGCGATCAGTAACGACGGACTCGGAGTCGGGATCGTTTACAGCTTGCGACGGGTTTCTCTGCCGGTTATATCTATACTCAGCATCGGTTTGATAGCCACAGCTGCCATCGCTGCGGACATGTTTGCCGGCGACTGGGCGGCATTCCTCTTAAACCCCCTTGCGGCGAAACGGGCCGGCGGGCCGCTGATATTGAACAGGGACGGTAACTAGCCGTTCGGTTGTCCGTATCCGAACCCGTTCCCTCAGTTAATCGTGCAAATTATCAGCGAGCCGGCCGCTGCCGATGTCGACAAATCGGGGCACATCAGTCTTCGGGAAGCAGTTGCCCTGGGAACAGCCTTGCCGCTGGATGCCGCCGGTGCCGGTGCGGCAGTCTCCGGACAGTTGATGCGTTTAAATCCTGGCTTGTTGGGCTGGGGGCAGTAGGTTTCATCAGAATCGGCGTCTGGCTTGGCTGTCGCTACCGGATGTGCTCTCTTCATACCGGTATCGATTGTCTGCCCGGTGTGCTGCTGCTCTACCTCGGATTGAGCGCTATGCTTCAGTAGGAAAATATGGGCTTGAAGCCCGTATTGCGTATTGGCAGTGCACCAACCTTCAGGTCAGAAGGCGGTGATTTTCCCAAATGAAAACGAGTATATAGAACGAAGAATTATTTGCGGCGAGTGTTTTATTCAATTATTTGAGGTTATCTGGACGGGTAATTAGCGGGCCGAAATGTAAAGCGCCGCTTGGAAACTGCTCCAAGCATACATATGGATAAAAGAATATCATATTGCCAAAAAGCGGTGGTTGACGGGCGTCGTTGCGGCCGATATAATAACAAGACACAAAGCAAGCAAGCGCGGAAAAAAAACAGCGCGGAGCATTTGACAAAGCA
>JBMNPB010000025.1:0-36462 GCA_050943375.1 bacterium | reverse complement strand
TTAATCTGATATTGGGTCATCGTCTTCGCCTCCGATACTTTGGTTTGTCTTGTCAACTACCAATCTATCAGAGGACGATGGCCATTGTCTTTATCTAAAGCCAATTTTACAGAAACTATTTTACACTGCTTTCCCGGCCTGTTGTTTATAAGTACTTGTTGTATTGCCGGCATAATACTATAATTTAGTAATAGACACATGTTGTGACAATAATCTTGGACGGGTGATGGTATTTTGGATAATATTTTACCGTCAATCGAACCGGGCTTCCCGGATGCGCGGATGCTGCAATCGCAGATATATCCAAGCGCCAATCTGGTGATCGTCGAAACCTCATATTTGACACTGGAAGAGTGCGCCTGCAACCAATATCATTTTATGATTCCTCTGCGCCAAGCCCCTCTCATCCGGACCGGGAACCGATTGTATCAACTGCGGGAAATGAGCGTATTCCCTTGCAATCCCCTGCAGCCGCACCAGATCGAGGACACCGGGCTTACTGATTTCATGGCTTTAGTTTTTTATCTGGAGAAAACGTTTCTCCAGACAGTGGCGGAGGAGATGTTCGGCCGCCGGGATATCGAGCTGAACAGCACTTGCTTTTTGTTCAGTCCCGCGCTGCGCGGCCTGACCGCCGCGTTTATCCGGGAATGCCGGACCGGGCAGCCAGGCAGTTCCCTGGCGCGGGAAAGCCTGACCGTCCAGGCGGCAATTCTTCTGCTGCGGGAGAGCCGGCACAGCCTGTCTTTCACATCGTTCCAGCCCGAGATGTTCCGGGACAAGAAATGCATCGCCAAAGCAGTTGAATATCTCAGAGACAATTATGAAAGCAAGATATCGCTGGCCGCTTTGGCGGCCGAAATGCATTACAGCCCTTATCATCTCTTGCGACTGTTCAAACAGAATACCGGCAAAACGCCTTCCGAATTCCTCCTTGCCCTGAAAATCGAAAAAGCCAGGCAATTGCTGCAAAGCACAGATTATACCATGACCCATGTTTGCGACATCTGCGGCTTCAGCGGACTGAGCTATTTCTCGCAGGTCTTCCGGCGAAAAACCGGCCTTACCCCAACCCAGTACAGGAGTCAGTTTCGCCGCAGCATCACCTTTCCGACATAATAATGAGTCAGCAATTTGCTGACTCATTATTATCAACGCTTCATTTTAGAATTGTCGTAATCGCCCCGGAAGTACCGCCACTCCGGAACGTCGGTTCCCCGATGATTACTTTGGAAACGGTGCCTGCCTGCGCATGCACAAACAGATTCTGCACGCCGGCGATATCAATATCAATGCTGATGGTCTCACCGGGCTTGAGAGTCACGCTCCGGATGACAAGTCCGGTCACGTCCTCTTTGCGGAATTCAATTACCAGATCCTTTTTAACATCGGCAGCCAGGAAAAGGTCGGCAGTGAAACGGCTGTACTTGCCGCCCGCTTTAACGATACAGCGGAAATAAACGCTGTTGAGCGGCTGACTGTTGGTGATGCCCCATTTGTACACCGTATCTGAACTTGTCAGTTTTTCGGCGTCCGTTGTCAGGATAGTGCGCGATTTATCCTCATAAAGACTGGTGCTGTTGACCGGGACAATTTCCGTTCTGCCGCCAATCCAGATGGTGCTGGTTGCTCCATCCCATTCGATGGGAATGTCCAGCGCCTCGGCAATGGTCCTGACCGGCAGATAGGTCCTGCCGTTATAGGAAATGGGTTTGATGTAATTTCCGTTTGCTTCCTGGGGCGTAAAATCCCGGCCAAACAGTTTCATTTTGATCGTGCCGGACAGAATGGCGTTGATGTTGGCATCCCCGCCCGCTGCGATCACCGCCGCGAAGCTTCCCAGCAACAAGACACCTACGAGAAACCCCGCCAGGAAGAATTTCGCATTTTTACCCATTAGAGATACCCCCTCATCAGTTATAATTGAGCAGCGCTTTTCCCGCCGCTATTGCGAAGCGGGATAATGAATCGTTATGGTCCCACCGACCGGATCCCAGGCGACGCTGCAGCCTAAGTTTTCGGTGATAAACCGTAGCGGCAGCAGCGTGCGGCCGGGCGGCACAATCATCGGCATGACCCGAGGATTAGCGGGGTCGATCTGGAGTTTGCGGCCGCCCGCTTCGGCCTGGGCGCTTCCCACCCAAACAAACACTGTTTTGTCTCCCAAAGCCGCTCCCGTCTTTTGTTCGGCGGCATCCCAGGTCATGTCTCCGCCCAGGGCTTCCACCACAGCGCGTACCGGCAGCATGGTGCGCCCCTCAATAATCACGGGCGGGGCATCCATTTGCCGGGACTGGCCGCCAACCCGATACCCGGCTTGATTTATGGTTAGTTCAATCGTGGTGGGCGCGGTTGTCCCCGGGCCGGCAGCGCCGGGATCGTCAGTTACGTCCGCGGCTTCGCCGTTATCAACAATGTCGAAATTGCCGGGTATCTTAACACCGGCATCTGGTATAGTGGGACCGGGCTGGTCCGGCAGGAAGCCCGGGATAGTATAACCGGGTTGGCCCAAGCCGGGTATGATATAATCGGATTGCTCTTGGCCGGGCAGAACTGTTGTCTGACCGTTCCCGGTTTGGGAAGGCAGCATGATGTCCGCCGATTCGCCGCCGATGACAGTCAGGCTCTTCTCCCCGCTGTACGCCGAATATCCCGTGCTGTTGAAGGATCTCACCCGGTAAGTATATTTGGTATTGGCGGTCAGGCCGGAATCGATATAGCTGACTGCCTCCGCCGGGAAGACGCTGATTTTTTGGAATACGCCGCCGGATGTTTTTCTTTCCAACTCAAAACCGTCTTCGTTGCCGGATTTATCCTGCCAGTTCACCAGGATCGACGAAGCGGAAGCAGCCTGGACCTGCAAAGCCCCCGGCGCTTCTGGCAGCGGCAAAGGCACAACGACGCCGACTATTTTCCCCGCGGATCCCAGCCCCGCGTAATCATAAAGCGTGACCTCGTCTTCATTGGACGGGCCGGAAGTCCCCACGCTGCCAACAGCCTTCACCCGGTAACGATAAGTATTACCGTAGTCAATATCGCTGTCGCTATACGTTTGCGTGTTAGCCGCCAGAGCAGCGATCTGGACAAATCTCTGGCCGTCAAAGCGCTCCACCCGATAGCCTTGTTCGTTGTTGGCGTTGTCACTCCACTCAAGACGAACGCTTTTCCCGCTGCCGGCTTTCGCCGTCAGTCCGCCGGGGGCTTTCGGCAGCAAGCCGGCGCCGATAACGTGCCCATTGCCGGGCGTCGTTCCGCCGGGCAGAACAACACTGAACGGTATTTTCACGACGGCCTCATTCGATGGCTCGGAAGGCGTGAGATGCCGCCAGGCACGAATCCGGTATGTATAAGTCTTAGCGGCTTCCACGGTGGAATCGGTGTAGGATGTACTGTTGGCCGGCAGCCGCTCGATCAGATGGTAGCCTGAGTCGGCGCTTTTCCTTTCGACGGTAAATGAACTCTCATCATTGCTTAGGTCTTGCCAATCCAATTTGACGGCTTTGCCGGCGGCGCTGGCCGACAATTGAGCCGGGGCTTGCGGCTTTGCAACCGGAGTCTTGACGACAATCTCACTGCCGGGGCTGGATTCTCCGTAAGCATTGCGCGCCGCCACCCGGTACGTATAGCTGCGGTTCGGCAAAACATTGGTATCCGTATAGCTGTCCTCCCAGGGGCTCAGGTTGGCAATCGCACGATAATCAGTCTGATCGCTCTCTTTCCGATATACATTGACGCGATCGGCGATTTCGGAAACATTATGCCAGTTCAGGTCAACCCGGGTGCCGGAAACCGCCTCGGCGCCGAGTCCGACCGGCGCGCCGGGCACTCCCACCCTGGGCTTTGCGGCGCCGCTGGGCATGAAAGCCTGAAAGACCGGTCCTTCGGGACGGACACGCTGATCGATTGGGCCGCCGGGGTACATGTTACCGCTGGCAATCAGCAGGGGCTCCGAGAAGTCGGCGGCTTGCAGTGAGTGACAGGTCTGCGGGTACCATGTCCGCTTGATCGTCATTGTCTGCGGTAAATCTACGCCCAAAGGAGCCACGTACCCGATGAGCCCTTCCAGGATAAAACCCTGGGCAACCGCGGACGCTATTTCTTCGGGAGCGGTGGTATACAGATGATCAGTGCTGGAGCTGTTCCATAAGCGGTAAAGGGGTATTAAGGGAGGAACCTGGATCGGGGATATATACCATGACGTCGGGGAAAGAGTGTACCCGTTCGCCTGATGCCAAGCCGCATCAACGGGGTCAGTCGTGTAAACGACGTCCATATCCCAAAGCTCATAATTACGCCAGTAATTATATACCTCGGCCGCCTCGTAACCGTCATCGGCCGGGAAGCTTGGCGGCGGGTCTGTCGCCGCCCCGATCCCGGTCAGTCCGGTATTGATAAAAACCAGCAGAAGCAGGAATAAAGCAGTATTTCTCATCCCATAAATCCGGTGCCGCATTGATCCTCCTCCTTTCAAGTTGCCGCGAATTAACCTTTTCGCTGGATCTGAGTTGTCACTCATCAATAGTATACTGCGCTCCGGGTGAACGCATTTTAGTCCGGTTGCCGTTTCATTTTAGATTTCGTGCTTTTGTGTCCTTCCCCGTCCGGCCGGCCGTTCGAAGACCGATGCGGCTGGTGTAACCGAATAATGGACAACGGCTGCAGACAAGAGCGGTCAGTTCCGGGTTCAGAATAAAAACAAGGATCTCCGCCTAACCGGAAACCCTTGTTTTGAGCAGCAAATTTTTGTTAGAATGATTTTCTGCGCCATTGTTTTAGGTCGAACAAACCAGGCGGAGACGGCAGCCTTTTCCCGCTTGCGTAACTCGTTAAATCAGCTTAACTCAACCTCAATACTGATTATATATCCGGTGCAGGAAGGCGGCAGCCTCGGCGCGGGTCGTTCGGGCGCGGGGGTTCAGATGATTCCGGGAGCCGGCAATCAGCCCTTCCTTGACCAGGGTGGCCAGACTATTGACTGCATAATCCGCAATTTCCTTTTTATCACTGAAACCAGCCAACACGGCGGAGCTATCCGCGGCGGTGAGCCCTTTGAATTTCTCGAGCGCCCTGGCCGTCATCACCATCATGTCCTGCCTGGAGATGTACTCCTGCGGATTGAACCGATTATTGCCGCTGCCGGCGGCAATGCCCAGTTCCTTGGCGATACCGAGCGTTTGGTAATAATAAGCGTCCGGCCGGACATCGGCAAAATTATCATTGAAGTCCGCCGTCAGGCCCAATGTTTTGATCAGCAGGATCAGGTAGTCGGCCCTGATAATGCTTGCCGCCGGTGAGTAACTGTCCGCTCCCGTACCGCTGATAATACCTTTGGATGCCATGACCTCAATGGATTTTCTCGCCCATTCGGCGTCGCCCAGATCGCCGAAAGTCTTATGTACACAGGCGACGGCGTAAAGGCTGAAATGGTCGGCGCTAAAGGTAACGACACCGGCGGCGGGATGATAGCGCCCGTTGGGTACGGGTACAGCGTTGCCGCTGCCGTCGATGTACCAGATGACGATGTGTTCCGGATCTTGCATCTCTGCCGCAGTCGGGGTATAAGGAATAGAAACGGTTACCGGTGCGTTGGGATTGTTCCATGCTGCCGGGATGCCATCCAAGGTCAGATTAAGCCGCACCAGAGGGCGGTCGCCGATGGCTGCCTGCACTGCTTCGGGCAGGCCGGTTTTATCACCCCGGGCAATGGTAATTCCGGCTTCTTTTCCTGCCGCTTCCGGCAGAGCGTCGAGCATATTGTCCGGGACAGTAATTCTGCCGACATCGGTAGCAAAAGTCAGGTCGTTCTTCCCCTTCGCGTCGGACAAGGCAGCGGCGGGGATTCTGAGTAAATATGAACTCACATCAGGGATGTGGGGTGCTGTTATCCGGACTGGTTCAGCTTCATTGAATATCTCCCCGGACAAGTTCCCAAGGTTGATCTCCGCGCCGCCGGTGCCGGCTTGAACATCAACCGGTAAGGTACTTCCCGCCCCGATGATTCCCTTGACCTCCGCCAGATACTTTGGAGGATTAACATCGCTGCGGCCGCTGCCGCCTGACGATTTATAAGTGAACGAAGCCGTGATATTTGTTGCCTTCGCCGGCATGACAAAAGTTGTACGGACATTGGCGGCATCGGCAAAGGTTCCGCCGTTGCTGGATGACCAATTCTTAAAACTGTACCTCGCAGCTGGCTGCGCTTCCAAGATGATTATTTCGCCTTCCGCATAGAATCCGGTTGAACCGGCAGTGATGCTGCCGCCTGTACCCGCCGTGACGAGCAGGCGGTAAGTTGCCGGCGCCGCAGTCTTGATAAGCAGGGTAAAGTCCACAACCGCACTGACAGTACCTTTACTTACGGTTGCCGTCAGGACAACTGTCTGGTCGCCTTGGTCACTTGTCGGCCTGGTAACTGCCCCGGTAACGGCGTCAATCCAGTCCGCCGGCGCCGCACTCCAGGTGACAGCAGTCCCGTTGGCTCCCGCCGTTGGCAGCGGGCTGACCAAATCCGCAGTCACATTATCCTGCTCTATATTGCTGCCTTTGATAATGTCCCAGGTCAAAGCCGCTTTATCGGCCGCCACTGCTTCCGCATCGGACATTCCTGCATTTGCCGTGGTTATCATGATGACTGCCACAGCCGAAACGTTGCCTGCCGCATCTTCGACGACAAGATAAGCCTTATATGCCGTTGCCGCGGTTAATCCGGTAATATTGAACGTATTTTCGGCCGCCGCGGCGGGACCTGTACCTTTCGCTGCCGCTGTTCCCTGAGCCTTGATTGCCGCCGCGTCCGGCGCCGGCTCGGCCGCATTACAGACCAGATAATAGTATATCCCGGCTTTATCCGCGGTGAAGTTCAGGACGGCGCCGGTCTGAGTAATGTCACCGGCACTGATATCACTTAAGATTGGCGCATTGGCCTCCCCGTTTGCGAAATCCTGCCATCTTAAGAACGGATACCCGCAATTATTGGCGGCGTCAATGTCCCATACAGTGTCGAAATCCCAATCTGTGTAGGTATCCGGCTGCTTCATTTCCCCTGTGCTCTTGCCTTCGCCGTCTGCCGAGGAGGCCTGACCCGATGCTTCAGTGTCCCAATAACTGTTGCTAACCGGGCAATCGTAACCGATTCCTACCAAGCCGCCGGTACCTTCCCCGCCCATCACCAGGCCGGCGGCGTAGCAGTTGGTGATGGCCGCACGATCGGCATCGCCGATCAGTCCGCCGGTATAATCCCCGCCGGTTACGGCACTAACGGAATAACTGTTGATACTGCTTCCCGAACTGAACATCCCGATCAGGCCGCCGGTCACATACTCGCTTACGACCGTTCCGGCGGCAAAGCAGCTGTCATACTCGCCTTTGTTGCTATAACCCACTAAGCCGCCGGCAGTATCGGCGCCGACAACGATGCAGACAGCCCCGGAATTAGTCATAGTACCTGTCTCGTCACTGCCAACCAGACCGCCGACCGTGAGATTGCCTTTTACTTCTCCTTCCGCACTGCTGTCGGAAATTGTAACGGATACAGCGCTGCCGATCAGGCCGCCGATCTCACTTCCGCCGAGTTCCCCGGATTCATTCTCAACTCCTCCGACTATTCCTGCTGTTATGCAGCCGCTGAATACCCCGTGGTCGGTTGCGCCGACCAAACCGCCGGTTCTTTCGTTTCCGATGACGGAGCAGACAGCCCCGGAGCTTGTGTATTCCCCGAAATGGTCTCCGCCCACCAGGCCTCCGACATACATATCCCCGGTTATTTCTCCTTCCGCGCTGCAACCGGAGATATTGCTGTACCAAGACGAACCTATTAGGCCGCCGACTCCGCTGCCGCCGGTAATATTCACTGCTGTTAGTCTCACATCCCGAATTTCGGCTTCCAGAGTATGCCCGAACAAGCCTAATTCGAAGCCTTCAATCCGGTTGATAACCAAATCGCTGATGGTATGCCCGTTGCCGTCGAAGGTGCCGGCGAAACTGTTTTCTTCCGTACCGATAGGTTCCCACCCTTCGCCTGCGCTATAATCGGCCAGATTGATGTCCGCGACCAGTTTGAAGTGTTTATCGGGGTAATTCCGGATTGCGTTGAGCTGCTCCGGCGTCTCAATCAGGTATGGTTCTTCCTCGCTGCCGTCGCCGCCGGCAAACCCAATTCCGGTTTGCACGGTGAATTTCAGATAATTATACAGAGTTGCTCTTCCGCTCTCAGTATCGTATTCCATGGGGATAACACTAAGCGAAAGAAACCGCTCCCCGTCTTCCTCATAAGTATCCCACCAGAACAACTGCTCCGGGTAGATACCGGGCCCCGCATCATCCCCGATCGGCTCCCCGGTTTGCAGACTGATCGGCATCGCTTTTTCCAGCTCGACGGTATCCGGATATTCCGAATTAGTGAAGTCGTCCAAAACAACATCTCTGACCACCTGGTCTTCGGGGAGAGTAATTGTCCGGCTTATCACCGGCAGGACAGGTGCATAGGGATTGAGAGAAACCAGTTCGGAACCAACAATCCGGATTTGTTTTTTGCCCTCAGTTGCATCGGTAATTGTAAATTCCGGATTTAACTCAATGGTTAATTCACCGCCGGAATCTGAGAAAGCGGACACCGCACCCGCCTTTATCCCGGTCTTGCCCGCCGCGAAACTGATGCTTTGCGTCGGAAGCCCGTAACAGCAGGTACCGTAAGCGGCATAAACATTGTAGCCGTCTTGCAAAGTAGGACTTGTCTGCTGCCAATATTGCCTGTACGCATTGATCTGCGCTTCGCCGATTGTTGAGACGGCGGGGGTAAACAGATTATCCAGGAACCTCTGCAGAATCAGTTCGTGATAACCGACGGCGCCGACATAACCAAGGCCAAAAACCGAAGGTGCAAAATAGGCAATTTGCTTTTCCAGGCAGCTGTTTACTATGGCTTGCTCATAAGCGAAATAATTTCCTTCCGCGGAATTATGCGCGACGGAATAGCCGGAATGACCACCCGGGCCAATCAATACATGACCGGGCGCAGCCGTGTGCCTATCCAGATCCGACGCGGTAATCGGCTCTCCCTGCGAGGCATTCATTATCATGTGGCTCGCGTGGGTCCAGATCATCGTAATGCCCGCCTTCGCCAGAGCGTCGGTAAAGACCTCCCGATCCCATGGCAAACTCTCGTTATCAAAATGATAGTACTCGCCGGCCGCAAAGCCGCTCTCCGGATTGCCCTTGGCGAATTTCCCGGAAATCAGAGGAAGCAGCACAATCTCCACTTGGTTATCCCAGTTAACGCTGTCGTTTTCCAGTTGAAATACAGCCGCATTCTCCAGACCGAGCGGTGTGTTGTAGCCTTCAATCGCCGCAATCAGTTTTGCCGGATTGTCCGCAAACACCCTCCCCACGCCGGCATCCAAATACTCCCGTTCCGGGCGTTCGATATAGTCCCGTTCATAAGTTCCATAGATTACATCCGTCAAGATATAGCCGTTGTCGGAGTCGATCAGGGCGGGGTTGCCCCCCGGGCCGCCGATACCTTGCGAATACTCCCGTTCCATGTTAACCGGGTCGAGAATCCGGCCGTAAGGCACAACCTCGTCATCCCCGACAATCGCCACATACGCCAGTTTGCTGCCGCCGCTGATTTTTTGCACCAGCCGGTCGATGCTCTGCGTCATCAGGAGAGTGTCTTCACCGTAAACCAAGGAAGCATAATCAGTCGAATATCCGTTATCCGAACTGATTTCCTGCGGCAGATTGAAGACTATCCCGTCGTATTCCGCGGCATAATTCGCCATGCATTCCATCAGGTCATAGAAATCCACAATGCCATTATTATCGGCGTCTTCTGCGGCTTCCATCCCCGTATCCTCAAATTCTTCGTATAAGGCGCCGAAATCAGTCAGTACCGCCAATTCAGGTTTGGCGACAATCTCCAGCGATACTGTGTCCACCAAACGATTGCTAAGGTACAATTCCAAAGCCAAATCCGCAGAAAACATGACCGGCAAATCGAACCATCGCCCGAATATTCCGTCTTCCGCCTGTAAATCCCCGTTTTCACCTTCGTCGTTGAGCTTATGCCATTCATCTATCCCGGCCACCCTGACACTTAATTTGGGATTGCCCTCCACCCTCTCGCCGCTGAGATCGGTCGCGGCGGCATGAACCAGAAGACGTCCTCCCGGCAGAAGATTATACGAGGACACCCCTATTTCGGCATCGGCAATAATGCCGCAGGTCTTCGCCCCCACATGGTCCTTATCGTCCATGAAGGTCACCATTACTTTGGCTGTCTGAGCTACTACTTCATCGACACCGATACCTTCGGCAATCCATTCGTCTGTCTGTCCGCTCCATTCGCACTGTCCGTTAACGTCAAGATACTCTCCGTCACTATTCAGCAGCGAATAGCTGACGGTTCGCGTGTTTTCCAGGCGCAGTTCACCGTCCTTGCCGCATTTGGCTGTGGCGGTGATATCCAGAGTCTTGTCTTCATCATTATACAGGGCAGTCGCTTTCACTTTAACACTTGGTATCTCAGGTTTGAACTTCAGCAGCACTAATTGGTCGGCATCATAATCACTGATGGCTGTAACCATGCCCCCGTCGCCGGCCAGGATAAGACTGGTCTGATAGCTTTGCATCCTGGTGGCAGCAAAATCGGCGATTTTGTACCGCCAAATCTCCTGCCCCCTGTCATCAACTTTGACCAGCCAGGGATCATTGGAATCGTCGGCAATAACATTGAAAACGTACCCTCCGTCCGGCGTTTCGATTACCGACTTGACGCATTCATCACTGGTATTGCCGGAGAAAAAAAAGCGCTCCCATTGTTTAGATCCGGAGGAGCTGTATTTATACAGCACAGCGGATACCGTATCATAAGTTCCCAGCGCGAGAAAAGCTCCGTCCTTTGTTTCAATCGCATCTTCCATGTACTCCTGCGCATCCTCGACACCGGTGTGAAAATGCTCCCACTGCCTGGAGCCCGCACTATTCGTCCGCAATAAATAAGCGCTGGGGGTATCGTCGTCAGACAAAGGGTCGCGCGCTTGTCCGGCAATGATAAAACCACCGTCGGAAGTCTCTCTGACTGACCTGGCCCGGTTGTAAGTTCCCGAGCCGTATTCCTGTTCCCAGATTATCTGGCTCCCGGCGGGCCGGCTGAGGTCTACTTTCGTCAGATGGACAGATTTATCGGGATTATCCAACAAATACTTGGTGCCGGCGATTACTATAGCCCCGTCACCGGTCGCATCAATTGCATAAGCTCTGATACATGTATCGCCGTCAACCGCGCGCCGAGAGGGTTCCAGAAGATATTCCCCCGTTTCCGGGTTTTGATAAAACCTGCAGATTATCTGATTTGTCTTAGCACTGTCCGGTAGATACTCATATCCGGTTGCGACTATGGCGCCGTCGCCATCGCATACCCCTGCCCGGAGATATACCCGGCCTCCGATGTCGCTGAGCAGATACGCTCTGGCTTTCTCGGCGCCCTTGGCATCTGTTTTGATTATCAGGCCGCAGGCATCTTCCGGACCGCCGAGGTCATTGAATGTCCCAACCGTTGTTATGATGGCATAACCGCCATCCGGCGTCGACAATACAGTGGTACCATCGTCGCCATAATGGTGATAACCGCCCAGATTAAAGAATTTTCTCCAGTCCTCTTCCGGCAAGTCAGTCTCTAATGAAGATAACTTCCAGGAAGAGCGTGCGGGACTGCCGGCAGCCCCATTAGCCGCCACAGCTTCGCCGCCGTTAATCACTACCGCCGCCGCCGCAGACATCAGACAGAAATCGCCGCTTTCCCCGGCAAGTCTGTCTTCTTCAAGGCTGTCTCCCGCCGGACTGCCGGCAGCTTCGGCTTCATCATTGCTTGCCTCTTCACCATCGATCCCGTCTTTTCCATCATCTTCGGCTTTTCCATCGCCGTCCCTATCATCGGCCGTTTTGTAAGCAGCAAGCTTCAGACCGTCAGCCGCATAGTCCGTGGCAAAACTTATGCCGGCATCGCTGCCGGTGATATCGGAAAATGTCCCGGTCCGGGTGACGTCGTCCCGGTAATTAAGCAGCTGGAAAGTCTGCCCGGCGGCGGGAGAATAATCATCCGCCAGATTAATCTGCAGAATTCCGTCCAGGACGAGATTTTGCGCGATAATCATCTTCCCGCAGGCAGTTTCGCCGCCGATAGCGAAGCGGAGCGTTCCGTTCTCCCTTTGAGTATAACCTTTGGACATTACGGCCCGGGCAGTACAATCCGGAGAAAATGAAAATGTGCCGGCATTAATCACGGGCGCGGCAAATTCAATCCTGCCCCCGGAAACATTGATACATCCGTTGTTTATCACCGGCTTGGCAAATTGCATATCCGGCGAGCCGCGGGTCGTGTCAATTGACCCGGCATTGATGAGATTGCGGTCCAGCCTGCCGGCGGACGGCAATTCCAGGACCGACCCGCCTTCAACCGCCAGGCTGCCGGCACCGCTGATGGCGCCTCCGCTCCAATTCAATTTGCTCTCCGCGCCCGTGATGACGATATCTCCCTCCCCGTCCAGCTTGCCGCCGGAAAGGGCTGAAGCACCGGCAAGAGTCAGACAGCCGCCTGAGACGGTCAGCTCACCGGCGCATTGCAGCGTTATCGCTGTATTGCCGGCAGAGTATTCTACGACTGAATCCGCGGGGATAATTACAGTATCCCCGTCAGCTGGGACCTGCGCCGGGCTCCAGTTGTCGGCCGTATGCCAAGAGCCGTCGCCGCCTGTGCCCTCCCAGGTGAAGGCCGATCCGTCCGCCCCGGCCGTCCGGGAATTAAACAGCCCGCCAGGAAAAGCCAACAATACAGCAAGAAGAATTAGCAGCCCGCGCTTTGTAAGCTCCGCTGTCCTTCTGGTTTTACAATAGCCCTGCATTTTCCCCCTCCAATCGGAATCTTTTTAAACCTGCGGCAGCTACGGAATAAGGATAATCTCCAGCATAAAGGAGCGTAAAGCCGTTTCCGGTTTTGCCGCCCAATCTCGTCTGCATATTCGAATATTGTTTTTGATCAATACTCTGCATCCGGGAAGATTTCATTGGCTCCGGATTTTTTTATAATCTCAAAGGGACTCAATGGAATATTATCATTAATGGCCTGATCGGCGATATTAGATGATTGCCATATACTTGTTAAGTCATTGCTATTATCTGTCCGCACCAGCTATTGACAACTGCGGCCGGGGTTTGCTTATCTTGAAGCGAATAGCCCTGCCCTGCGGATTTCTGTCGCAGCCGGAAAGAAGACCTGCCGGATGACTCCGTCTTATTGCCAGTGCCATAATCCTTCCATCAGATTAAGCTTGGGGCGATCGGTGGCAGGAATACCAAATGCAGTCTGGCTCTGTTCTCTTCTGACAATGGAACCGGCAGCTTTGTTGTCCCCGGCAGCAGGAGTGCCAGGCATTAACCGAGCAGTCCCGGAATACTTTATGTTAACATAATAACATCATCCTTACTATCTTTACCTTGGTAACGTTTGCGCGTGGGAGCTGTTCAGTGCGGTATTTAGAGCAATGACTTAACAAGTATTTGGCAATAGCCTGATATCGTGAAAGAGCCGTTAATAATAGAATTTCCTTGTAAGGATTACTTAAAGGAGGCTGTTAGCATGAAAAAACGTGGACTTGGGTACTTACTGGCAATCGTCCTGTGCCTGTCAATGCTGCCGGTGACAGTAATGGCGTCAGGAGCGGCCATTTCGCTGAACAAGACCGTTTATGCGCCGGGTGAGCGGATTATTATTGAAGTGTCGGGGATTACGCCGCAGATGGTGGCGGATGACGCCTTTGTCTCGATTTATGAGGCCGGCGCGGCGCACAGCGAATGGGGGCGGTATTTTTACGTCAAGGCCGGGACAAGTCAGGTAGAACTCCCGGCTCCGGATGACAGAGGCTCTTACGAAATGCGGCTCTATCGCAAAGATAATGAATACACGGATGAAACCTTCGTCATGAACGCGGCCTTCCGGGTCGGAGACGTATCCGTGAGCAACCCCGGGGTAATTGAACTGGATAAAGACGCCTATCTGGCTAATTCGGAAATCCCAGTAAAAGCATTCGGCATTACTGAACAAATGGAAAAGGACGGCGCCTTTGTCGCTATTTATAAAATAGGCGCGGAGCACGATCAATGGGGCGTTTATGCCTATCCTAAGGCCGGTGACAGCACGATAAAACTGATTGCCCCTAATCTGAACGGCGATTTTGAAATGCGTCTTTATACCGAGGATCATTATTACTCAGACGCGACATTTGTCATGAGCATCCCTTTTAAACTGAGCGGCGCTACGCCCCCCAAAGGCTCCGCCTGGGCTTCCGGTGATATGGAAAGAGCCGAGGTTCTGGGCCTGATTCCGGCCTCAATCAAGCAGGCCGATCTGACCAAGCCGATCACCCGGGAAGAATTTTGCGAGATTGCGCTGTTGCTCTATGAAAAATCTACCGGCAGCAGCCCTGCCCCGGCTCCCGTGAACCCTTTCACCGATACGACTAACCCGCAGATCCTGAAAGCATATGCGCTGGGTATCACCGGCGGCACCAGCGTCACCACCTTTTCCCCGCGGGTTCCGATCACCCGCGAGCAGTGCGCCACCATGCTGTTCCGGGCCATCAAAGCTATCAACCCCGGCGGCGACTACTCCATCGCCGGTATCCCGGACTTCCCCGACCAGAAAGATATCTCGGACTTCGCCGTGGCAGGGACAAAATACATGTCAAAGTTAGGGATCGTCAAGGGCGGCGCGGGCGGCAATTTCATGCCGAAGGCAACGACAACGGCGCAGCAGGCGGCGAATTACGGCATGGCGACCAGGGAGGCCGCGATCATCATGAGCCTGCGGACTTACGATCAAATGGACACGATCAAGGCCGTTCCGGAGAACAACGAAACGGCAAGCTCGTCGGCTTCTGTCGCCGGGTCATGGGTCTTGGGCACCTTGGCGGGCGGGAAATTCAACGCCGCCTCCGGCCGCTACGAGGGCGGAGCGTCCGGTCTCGGTCATCTTTACAATCTCAAGCCGGACGGGACCTACACGGCGCTCAGTATCTGGTCAGGCGCGCTGTATTTCACGGGCAAATACAACGTCAAGGACGGGGTGCTCGCGCTTACGGAAAGAGCGGTCGCGGAAAGCAATGACGACGGCAAAACCTGGGGCGCCACAGAAACGCTGCCCGACACGTCGGCATATTTTACCGTCGGAACAGATGACGCGGGCAAATATCTTCTGCTCGGCGAGGAAGGCGCAATACCGCCCCTGGTTGACAAGACAAATGCTTTGAAATACAGGCTGCAAGGGTAACAAATCCCTTCCGGATTTTCTCCCAAAGATTTGTTATGCCCGGCCTGAGATAACCGGCGCCGCCTTCGGGCACTGACCGAAAAGCAGCGGCCGGATGGATTGTCTGGCAACAGGCCGGTCGGCCCAATCCGGGCAATGGCAGCGGCGGCCCTCCGTCTCAGCGAGGGCCGCCGCTTTGCGTCACTATATTGCGCGTTCTTCTGCCGCTCTTAGTCGATAATCCGCCCGGAAACCGCCACAGCGGCCGCATTTATTGACGGTATGGCGGAAATGGCGGGCGGGTATCATAATCCCGGAGGAAAATACGGGGGGGGGGGGGGAGCGGATGGCGCCGACTGAGGAACAATTAATTGCTGCGCAAGGGCATTATTTCGCCGTTGTCTATGCGAGGTGGCTCAGTAATCTTTTCTCTTTACGGTGGTGGGCGATGCTTTTTGTATTTATCGCTCCTTGGTTCATCTGGTGGCGGCTCGTCGACAAGCGCAGGACCGGAGAGATCCTGGCCTACGGTTTATTGGTAGCGTTCCTGTCGACAACCCTGGACGAGGCAGGTATCACTCTCCGTCTGTGGACTTATACCATGACGCTGTTGCCGCTCTGCGTGCAGATGAAGCCGGTGAATGTCACTCTGCTCCCCGTTATGTACATGTTCATCTATCAATACTTCCCCTATTGGAAAACGTACATTATTGCTGCAATAATCCAAGCGGCATTTTTAGCCTTCGTCGGAGAGCAGTTTCTCGTCTGGTTTGGTATCTATAAAATGCTCAAGTGGAATCATCTGTACTCTTTCCCGATCTATATTGCCATGGCGGTGTTCTTAAAACTGCTGACGGATAATCTGTACGCCCGGCGAAAATATTGAGGCGGCAGTTCAACTGCCGCCTTCCGGCTCCGCCTTCCCATTTTCCCCCGTCTTCTCCGTCTGGCCGGAATTGGTTGTCATCTTCTCCGTGAAGATGGCAACCAATTCCGGATCGAACTGGCGGCCGGCGCAACGGCCGATTTCGGCCAGCGCCTCATCCGGTCCTATCGCTTTCCGGTAAGAACGGCCGTTCGTCATTACATCGTAAGCGTCGACAATACTCAGAATGCGGGCGAGCAGCGGAATCTCCTCGCCTTTCAATCCCCGCGGATAGCCGGAGCCGTCGTACCACTCGTGATGCGACAGAATCTCTTCCGCGACATAGGCGAGATCCGGCGAAGATTGGGCAATCCGATAGCCCTGCTCGCAGTGCCGGCGGATAATCCGCCATTCCGCCTCATCCAGCGCCCCCGGCTTGTCCAGAATCCGGTCAGGCACGGCAATTTTGCCGATATCGTGCATTGTCACCAGCAGGGTCAGTTTGTCCAGATCGCTCGCGGACAGCCCGACTGCCCGTCCCAGGACCGTCGCTTTTTCTTTCAGGCGCTCGGTATGCTCGCGGGTTTCTTTTGTCTTGCTTTCGAGTGATCTCTGGAGCGAAGTGAGCAAAAAGCTGCGGACGCTTTGCCCCTCGAGCAGTTTGTGCCGGTACATCCGGTCTTCCGCTTCCCTGATAATTTCCAGCATACCCTGTCCGATATCGGTTCGCACCGCGGTACCCAGGGCGATACTGATCGGCAGCGGGCAGTCGGTTCCCCGTCGGCCGCATTCGGCCCGGATGCGCTCACAAACTGCCTCAGCCGTCGCTTCCGCTTCGTCCGTCTTGGGCAGCAGAATGGCAAATTCGTCGCCGCCCCAGCGGCAAATGATATCTTCCCGGCGGCAGGAAGTCTGCAAAGCCGCAGCTGCCGCGCGGAGCAGGCGATCCCCTTCATGGTGACCGTAAGAATCGTTAACGAGCTTCAATCCATTCAGATCGCCCATGATGACCGCCAGCGGCAGTTGCCTTGCGGCAGCCAGACGATGCAGTTCCGCTTCGAAATAATTGCGGTTATAAAGACCGGTCAGGCTGTCCCGGAAAGTCAGATAGCGGATTTTCTCTTCCGCTTCTTTCCGGGCCGTGATGTCCATAATCACACCGTCGACCCAAAGCAGGATATCTCCTTCCCGGACGCTCTGGGCGGTGTCCTGCACCCACCGGATCGACCCGTCGGCGTGTATGATTCGGTATTCCTCCGAATACCGAAGCGGCTTTTTATCCAGACGCTGGCCGTCGCTTAATTTCCAACGGTCGGCGGGGTAGACAATATCGTTAACCCAGTTGACCCGCCTGCTTAACAAGTCGGACGCGGAATAGCCGCAGATATTGGCAAATTCCTCACTGTAAAAAGTCGCCGTGGCCGCCGATTTCTCCGCCAGCCGGTAAATCGCCCCCGGCACATTATCAATCAGGCTGCGGTAATGCCTCTCGCTTTCCCGCAAAGCTTTTTCGGCGATTTTCTGGGCCGAAATATTGCGGGTGATGCTCAGCACCGTATCTACCCGCCCATCCGCCCCGAATTCCGGAACAACCCGGGCATGGTAATAACTCTCCCGGCCGGGAGCGAAATAATCGTAATACAGAGAGCCTTCCTTGCCAGTGGCAAAGACCTCCTTCACCACCGCCTCCAGCTTGTCGACATTTTCCACCGACATTCCGGCTTCCCGCATCGTTTTCCCGATCAGTCTGGCGCGCGGCTGCGGGCTTCCCAATTCCTTTTCAATGGCCGGATTGATGTAAAGGCGGCGCAAGTTGCGGTCAAAACGGACGATGACATCGGGGGCGTTTTCGGCCAAAGCCCGGAATTCCTCTTCCCTCCGTCGCAATTCCGCCTCGGTCTGTTTACGCTCGGTGCTGTCACGGATGGCGCCGATGCAGATGCTCCGCCCATCCGCACTGATGATGTTTCCCCGGATTTCCGCCGGGAAAGCGGAGCCGTCCTTACGGCAGCAGTAAACTTCATAAACATCCGCCCAACCCTTGCTCACCGTTTGGCTGACGATGTCAAGGCTTTCGGACTGTAAAAGGTCCGCCCCGCGTTTGCCGGTAAATTCCAGATGAGTGTAGCCGAAAAGCTCCAGCGCAGCTTTGTTGGCGTCGCGAATGATCCACTCTCCTTCGATCTGCTCCGCGATAACAACAGCTTCGAAAGAGGCATCGGAAAGCGCCCGGTAACGGTCCTCGCTTTCCCGCAACTCCCGCTGGATCTGTCTGGAGATGGCCAGTTGGCTCGTAAGCATCTCTTCCGCCGACAACAACTGCGCATTGCTCGCCGCCAATTCCTCATTCACGGTCAGAAAGTCCTTAATTGCTTGCTGCATTCTCTGCTCCGCCGCCTTAAGCTCCGTAATATCAGTGAATGAGCCAAGCATGCGGCGCGGCTTGCCGCCTTCAAACCGGTCAGTTACCCGGCCCCGGTCCAAGATCCACCGGCAGGTCCCATCGGAAGTCACAATCCGGCATTCGCTTTCGTAAACCGGCGTCTTCCCGGCAAGATGCTCCTGTAGTTTCGCATATACTGCCGCTTTGTCTTCCGGGTGCACTCTGCGAACCAAAGCTTTCTTGTACTCAAGCAAATCATCACCGGAATATCCGAACAGTTCCCGCCAATATTTTGTCGCATATACCTTCCCAGTCAGCGCATCCCATTCCCAGGCGCCGCTTTTACTGCTCTCCAGGGCGGACAGGAGTCTTTCTTCCTGCTGCTGCCGCAAAGTTTCCGCCCGGCTACGCAGCAAGGCCGCCTTGGTGCAGTTCACATACAATTCAACCGCAGCCGGGTCGGGAGCGGGCGCGCCGCGGGGGACAGCCAGCAGAAAGCCGCCCAGCAAATCTGACTGGCGGACACCCCACCAATATATTGCCCAGTCGCCGCCTAGGCAGCCTATGCTTTCCGGTATTTCCCAGGTAATCATCCCGGCTTCAACCCGGATTCCATCTGCTTGCGCGCACAGCGCGGACGGCAACGTCCGTGCTGCCATCTCCCCGGCGCGCGGGAAAGCTCCCCGCAGCAATATTCTCCCGTCCGCCTCGCAAGTGCAAAAGAAGGTAGCCTGCGCCCCGGTCACCGCCGCTGCCCCGGCAGCAATAATCTGATAATCAAGCGTCCCGTCCGGAAAATCCAAAACTGCCGTCGCTGCAGCCAGAATTCCCGTCAGTCCCTGTTCGGTTGCCATCCGAATGACCTCCACAAGAGATATCATATCGCCGCTGCGGCCATACAAGCCTTTCCTCCGTAGAAAGGCATTCTCTCCAATTTTACTTAGTATTTCGACAAGCAGCAGAATATCCCTCCACAATTTTCCGTTCTGCGGCGCGATTCGGTCCGGCAAATCAGATGAAACGGATCGAGCGCTTAAATCCATATCTTCAATTCGTCACCGGTGAAACGGTCAGCCGTCGGAAACGCGAACACGGCGTGAAAAAAGCAAAAGTAATCACCTTTTGCTTTTTTCCGGCTATCTGCAACTGGGAAAGTACCGTGAAAGCCAAAATCAAGAAGATGCCGATGCAGCTAAGCCTCCGGCCGGACCTTATTCATTTGTCGGGTTACAAAACCACAATGCTTATCCCGCTGTTTTGCCGGTTCAGATCGCTGTCCCGGCGCAGTACCGGATATTTGGCCAAGATGTCTTGGGTATCGGCATTGGATAAGGACCAGTCACCCCCCGGAATGAATGCTTTGATTTCATTCCGTACTTTTTTCCCGCGCAAGGCGACTGTGACTTCTGCTTTAATTTTCCCGCCGACGCCGCTGGAGCCGTAGCCGTGAATAATCTTCAGATATTTGATCCGAGCCCGCCTTGCTTCAAATATCGCGCTGTTCAGCCGCTGCAAAGCCACTTCCGCCGTTGGCCGTCCGGCCTCCAGATCCACTACTTTGCAGACCATGGCTATTCCCCCTTTCTTACCGCTGTCTCTTGCCGCCGGGAGCCGTCCGACTTCGCAAACAGCCGGTGTAAGAATATGGCTGTCATTTCTGATAACATGTCGATCGCGAGGCAATAATTTCGGGTGCATTCTTCCCCGCTGCTGATCAGCTTATTCTGATTATTCCAGAAAAACTGCTCCGTCGCAAACCTTATCTTGCCGCTTAAGGTTCCTTTTTTTGCGCCAGCCAATCAGTCCTCTTTTCTCTCGACATGGATTTGGATTATATTAGTCCTTAATCTTAATCGGTTTTGATGTTCTTCGCTGATTTTGAATTGTATCGTGCTTCCAGCGGGAATATCATCGAATGAATACTTAACGGTGGAGCCGGTAGTACTGTCTGTTCCATCAATGTTAGATGGTTGAGTTTCGATAAACTCCAATTTATAACCCGCAGCCAATTTACCTGCCTCTTCCATCTCACGGGGGAGAATGCCCAATTCTATGTATCTTTGCGACGTCACCACAGTAACATCATTCGCGTCAATTGCAATAATACCGTTTGCCGGCAATGAATAATCGTTAACCTTGATTTCATAAACCCAGAAACGTTTCAATAAGTCGGATGCCTCAGCCTTGCTTAAATAGGAAAACGCGTCTGAAATAAACTTGTGAATTTCTTCCCGATTAGTCCCATTGCTATTTCGGGCCTGCTTTAATTCGAGACTTAACTGGTTTATTGTTTCTTCCTTATCCTCCCCTGCTTCTCTTAGCGCCATGACCGTATTTTTGCTGCTCAATAACGCCCATGCACTCCAAATGCTGTACAATACCAAAATAAACAGTAATCCTGTCACAATGGTTCTGCGCATACCATCTCTCCTTACGTATAAAATGATAAAGGGCTGCCTTGAGGAGGCAGCCCTTTAATACTGTTTCTCCTGTAGGAATTAATACTTAGTAGCAGAGGTTATCTGCTTGAAGTCCTGCATCATAGTAGCCCTTTGCAGCACTATAAAGATCACCAAAATATACTGTGTGCTATCCTAAATAAGTGTCGTTATAGTTCGGAACAACAATTCGAACCTCTGATATACTTCTTATTGGGGTACCTGTCCCATCGTCAGTTTGCTTTGTCATGCCGTCTGCAACGACATAATGGTATAACGATTTGCCATCATAATATGGCAGATAACTTGTTTTCACTAATACCAGGACTGGCTGCTCTGACTCAAATATATTGTAATCAAGAATGTTCCATAAGTTGTCAATGTCACCAGACGAGCTATCGATTCTCGTTATATTAAAGTGCGGATGCCCGACCAATAATCGTTTAGGACATTTTTGAGGTCAAGCGTGTTTGAACCACCCTCAGTTGTTCCCGCTTCGCTTGCTAAAGTGTTCTGCTTTGCATATTCATTAGAACCGGCCACATCTCCTTCACATCCATCGTAGTCAATAATTGACAAGATAGATGCAGGTCCCACCAATAAGTCGTTTGCTGCTCATGAAGCGGTGCGCTCAGTTTATTTGTAACCGGGTAAGTCCATCCGACAGAAGGATCTTAAGGAATTTGATTACTGTAATGCTCTTCAACCCATGCATTAATCGTCTGCATCTGCATTGCGGACTCACTATCTGCCTGAGAGATTTCTTGCTTTGTAAGCTCTCTCGGGATAATATTTACAAAATCTTTTTTCCCAGAGTCGGCCATTACGTTAAGCGGGATAATTAAACACACCAAAAGTGAGATAATAAGCAGCATTTTGAAGCTTCTTGACATCTTCTTTCCTTCTTTTCATTTTCAAGTAAGAGATAAAGCTAATTAGTTTGTTTCATTATTAACCTCCCTTCGGCACCCCCTTCACAGCAGCCGAGGTATGGGCGATAATGGAAACAACCCGACCTTTGCTGCTGCAAGGAAGGTACTCGCTTCGGCAGACAGGTGCGCGCCACAAAATGCCGATGCTGTATTGTTTGTATCCTTTAGAAGGGTTTCGCGCCGATATGTTCCATAATTTTGGGTATTTACCTATTTTGGGAGATAGTTTTGCGGCTTCTCTCTCTTACCGGCGAAAAAACCAAAGAAAATCGCGTTGAGCCAAAAAACTTACGTCCGCGTTTGCCTCGCTGCTCGCTTATCTGATCTGTTACGTCAGCCGCGCTCGTTTCCCGCTTGCGTTCGGAGTCAGTTCCGCTGCTGGCCGGAGCGCCACGTTATTGGCGACTCGGACAGCCGCAACCTTACCTACAACCGCCGGGTCTGTCAGCTGGCGGCGGGAAATAAGTTGCCGAAAAAGAAAAAAGGCGACTGCATAGATATGCAGGCCCGTTTTCCCAACAAAATATTTTGAGTAGATCTGTAAGCCGAGTTCTGTATTCCTTACGGAATGATGATCATCTATCTCGGACGCCAGTTGCCTGGCGCCTCCGGCGACCTAACCCGGAGAATCGGCGGGCCGCCTCATCCTCTCCCTATTTGGTCTTGCTCCGGGTGGGGTTTACCTAGCCGGCCGGTCACCCGGCCGCTGGTGAGCTCTTACCTCACCTTTGCACCCTTACCGGTTGCCCGGCGGTTTCTTTCTGTGGCACTGGCCTTGGAGTCGCCCCCACTGGGTGTTACCCAGCACCCTGCCCTGCGGAGCTCGGACTTTCCTCAGGCGCAGCCAGATAGCGCGCCCGCGATCATCCAATCTACTCAAAGATTTTTTTCCTTGGCAAGAATTGATTATAACATGAATTCGGGCATACGGCAAGCGATTTTATCCGGCAAAGATGCCAAAATTTACCGATAAAGACAAAATTACCCTCAGCCGTTATCCGGCAATAGCAAATGATATTATGCGAAACCAGCCAACGGTGTATGGCATTACCGACCCGTAACTACCATGTTCCGGTTAAAAATCAATTCCACAATTTCCGGTGATCGCTTCGTGCCGGCAGCCGGGGAACGAATCGTGACAAGGCTCGCTCCGTCCCCGACAAAGCGGATTTTGTCCAGATCCGTCGGGAAGGAAATCATGACGCGTCCGGCTTTCCCGTCATCTCTCTCGTAGATAACGGTCATACCCTCGCTCCCCTTGGTTCCGCTCGCTAAAATGAACCGGACGGGGTAAACTTCCGTCGCTACGGCAGAGCCATCCGGCTCCGGCGCCTGCGATCCCTGTTTGGAAAGAGCGTCGGCCCGCTTGTTCTCCTCCCGGGGAATGTACTCCAGGGAGAAATGAGCAAATTCTCGTCTCAGTTTCTGTGCGGCATCGTAATAAGGTTTCAGGCCTTCGTTCTTCACTTGATAAATGCCGCTCATTTGTTTCACCATCAATTCGCTGTCGGCATAAGCCCGCAATCTGGTCGCAGCCAGTTCCTTCGCTTCAGTCATTCCCCGGAGCAGAGCCTGATATTCGGCCACGTTATTCGTCGTCATACCGATTCCGGCGCTGACTTCCCGGATGATCTTACCGGCCGGGTCGGTGACAACAACACCGATGCCGGCTGGCCCCGGATTACCCCGGGATGCCCCGTCCGTGTAAATGATTAATTCTTCCATGACTGCCTCCTTGACGTGCTCGCATTCAATGTTATCAAATAAAAATTAATGCGGATACAAGGCGAAAGCCTAAATCAGAGCATATCAGTCAATTATTCGCCCCGCCAGTACAGAATCCTGCCGCAATTATCGCAGCGGACCAGCTTCCCCGGGTTTCTCAATTCCTGCAAAGTGCCGGTCGAAAGGCCAATCCGGCAGCCGCCACAGGTCTGTTTCTGTACCAGAACGATGGCAATTCCATTTTTCTTCTGGCGTAGCGCCTCGTATAACCCGACCGTACGTTCGTCCAGACGGGCGAGGATTTCCCGGCGTTGAGTCGGCAATTCCGACAGCTCCGCGCGAAGAGTCTCCGCTGCTGCCGCATACTTGCTCTCCCGGGCAAAAAGCTCAGTCTGCAGAGCAGCCGCTTCCGCCTGTAGCGCCGTCACGGCAGAGCCGAGCCGCTCCGCCCGCAACAGAAGATCCAATTCCCGCTCCTCCGCGTCGGACTTGAGCTTTTGGCAGTCGCCGATCATTTTCTCTAACTTCTCCAGCTCCTTCAAATTGCTGATAGCGCCGCCGTACAGCCGCTCCGCCAATTCTTTCTCTTTGGCAGCCGCCCCAGCCGCATCCATTTCGCACCGCCTGCTGTCTTTCTCCAAATGAGCAATTTCCCGCTTCTTCTCCGCCAATTCTTTCCTGAGTCGCGCCAGTCGCTCGCTGAGGATATTGCTTTCCCCGGTCGCCGAGAGTCCGGCAAACTGCTCCGTCAGGGACTGACTGCGCCGGTCGATTTCCTGCAAGCGGTACAGATCCGCCAAATGCATCTTCTGCCCCCCATTCGTCTTTGTCCGAACCGGAATTATTCTGCCGCGGAAAAAAGAAATAGACGGAAGTATCCGTCTATCTTAATTCTGCCAAAACTGTGTGCCGCAAATCTTGGTTTCGGTTACTGCCGTCGCAAAACCGCCTTCCGCCATTTTCACCCGCAGATAATCAGCCAGATACGGAAGTATCGGCCGTTCCGTCGCCGCGTGGCCGGCGTCAATGAGAGCTAAACCCAGCCGCTCGGCTTCTTGCGCGTCGTGATACCCCACATCCCCCGTCACCAGGACGTCGGCGCCCAGCCGGGCCGCCAGCGGGATGAGGGAGGAACCGCTACCGCCGCAGACGGCGACTTTACGGATGAGACGGCTGGGCTCCCCGCAGACCCGAACAGACTGACAGCCGAGGCGGGTCCGCACTGCCCGGGCGAACTCCTCCAGATGACAGCTGGCATTAAGATGACCGATGCGGCCTAACCCGAGAACCTCTTCCCGGTCCCGGCAGGGCCGGATGGAGGTCATCTCCCGCAGTTTTGCCGGGCTGAGCGGCTGCAGGACCCGCGTCTTGACAAGACCGAGGCGATCCGCCAGAGCGGTGTTTACTCCCCCCTCGGCAATATCCAGATTAGTATGGGCCACATAAACGGCCGTCCCGTTTTGGATCAGCTGCCGGAGCAATCGTCCGGCCGGCGCGTCATAGCGGATTTGCCGCATCGGCTGAAAGATCAAAGGATGGTGGACGATGGCCAGATTCGCCCCGCAGCGGGCCGCTTCTTTGCCGACAGCTTCATCCATATCCAGCGCCACCAGGATATTCGTAACTTCCGCCTGCGGGTCGCCGAGCTGAAGACCGACATTATCCCAGTTCTCGGCGAGACAGCGGGGGGCCAATTGCTCCACGGTCTCCATTACGGTCTGGATGCTTGCAAGCATGCAATTACCTCCCGTATCTCCCGAATTCGCGCTGCCAGTTCCTCCCGGCGCGCGGCAACATCAGCCCGATCGGTATTCCCGAGCTGCAGCAGTACTTGCTCGGCGTGAGTCGCGATTTCGGTCAGATATTCCGCCAGGAGAGGATGGCGTTCCGCCAACAGTCGCGGGCCAACCACATACTGAATATCCCGGCCGGGTTCAGCCTCGCCAGGTTCAGCGACGATGATTTCGTAAAACCGGCCGTCTTCTTTGACTAAGTTTTCCGCCACGATCCGATACGAATTCTCTGCCAGCCAGCGGCGGACCACTTCCCCGCCGCCCATCGGCTGCAGAACGAGCCGCTTGGCCTCGGACAAAGCCGCCAAACCGGCCTCCAGAATATCGACCGTCGTCGTGCCGCCGATTCCGGCGATGACGACAATGTCGGCCTCACCCGAGCGCAGAACAGTCAGACCGTCACCCATCCGCAGTTCGACCGCTTCGCCGACACCGTATCGGTTCACCGTTTCCACCGCCCGCCCGAAAGGCCCGGCGTTAACTTCGGTGGCGATAATCCGTCGGCAGTCTTTTTCCCGGGCGAGAAAAGCGGGCAGAAAAGCATGGTCCGTCCCGATATCTGCTACTGCCGCCCCGTCGGGAATATAAGCCGCAATCGCTCCGAGCCGCCGGGAGAGTTTCATCAGACTAGCCTCCGTTCGCTTTGTCTTTCCTATGATATACTATTTCGCAGGAAAATATGAGATTCCTTTCCTCTTTCAGCCGGCAAAGGAAACAAAAAAACCTTAATTGCTTAAGGTTTGAGCTAATCTATGGCGACCTCACCGGGATTCGAACCCGGGTTACCGCCGTGAAAGGGCGGTGTCTTAGTCCACTTGACCATGAGGCCGGATAAATACATTATTGGTGGGCCCACCAGGACTCGAACCTGGGACCGACCGGTTATGAGCCGGTTGCTCTACCAACTGAGCTATAGGCCCGGATTGGCTCCTCGAGTAGGATTCGAACCTACAACAACCCGGTTAACAGCCGGGTGCTCTACCATTGAGCTATCGAGGAAAACGCGCAGAAACTGCAAAATTAATTATACGATAAATAACGGCGTCGGTCAAGAGATAATTCTGGCGGCGCCGGTAAAGAATAGCAACGCAACGGCTACATCCATCAATAAACGGTTCATTCGGATGTTCGGGCAGAAAATCAATCGAGGAAGTCTTTCAATTTTTTACTCCGACTGGGATGGCGGAGCTTGCGCAGTGCCTTGGCCTCGATCTGGCGGATTCTTTCTCGGGTAACGCCGAATTCATGGCCGACCTCTTCCAGCGTCCTGGCTCGGCCGTCATCCAGCCCGAACCGCAAGCGCAGGACTTTTTTCTCCCGCGGTGTCAGCGTCTCCAGCACTTCCTCGAGTTGCTCCTTCAGGAGAGTGAATGAAGCCGCTTCGGCCGGAGCTTGCGCATCCTCATCCTCGATAAAATCACCCAGATGGCTGTCTTCTTCTTCCCCGATCGGCGTCTCCAGCGACACCGGCTCCTGGGCGATCTTCATGATTTCGCGAATTCTTTCCACCGAAACATCCATTTCTTCGGCGATTTCCTCCGGCGTCGGATCCCGGCCCAATTCCTGCAGCAGTTGGCGAGATACCCGAATCAGTTTATTGATTGTCTCGACCATGTGCACCGGGATGCGAATCGTCCTCGCCTGATCCGCAATCGCGCGGGTAATGGCCTGCCTGATCCACCAGGTGGCGTAAGTGCTGAACTTGAAGCCTTTCCGATAGTCAAATTTCTCCACGGCCTTAATAAGACCAAGATTACCCTCCTGGATCAGATCGAGAAAGAGCATCCCCCGGCCGACATACCGCTTGGCGATACTGACAACAAGACGTAAGTTCGCTTCCACCAAACGCCTTTTAGCGTCTTCATCGCCGGCTTCCATTTTCAGGGCCAGATCGACTTCTTCTTCGGCACTCAAAAGATAGATGCGGCCAATCTCTTTCAAATACATTCGGACCGGGTCATCGATGCTGACCCCTTCCGGTACTTCCAATGTGATATCATCTTCGAGATCGGTATCCTCCTGCTCCGTCTCGCCTTCTTCGTCAACGATATCGATGCCCATTTCGGCCAAAGTCTCGTAAATCTCTTCGATCTGCTCCGTCGTAAGCGCGATTTCCTGCAGCGAATCCATGATTTCGCTGTAGGTCAGCACTCCTTTCTGCTTGCCGCGATGAATTAATTCCTTGACGCTGCCAAGCGTATCGAGTTTTTTCTCCATGCTTTTAGACCTCCTTTGGAAAACCGCGGCCGCGCGGCGGCAGTTTTCCAACACTATCAGTTCAGCGTCCCCTGGCAGATTGAAGCGCATCGATCCGCTTGAGCAAAAGCTGTCTTTTCTCATTGTCTCCCTGGCTCTCACAAAGTCTGACCTGGTCTAATAAGAACGCTATTTCCTGATTTAATTTGTTGGCTTTTACCGTATTAATATTGTCGGTGATAACCTTGTCATCTATCGGAAAGAGAAATTCCGCCATGAATATCTCTGATGCTTTCTGTCTCGTCTCGGCCGACGCTTCCGTCAGGCCAGTCAGCACTTTGGCCGGATCAACCCTGGCACCGTCTTCCGCCAGCCGCAGAATAACCCGGACAATTTCCCGGTGGGCGCTTTCGGAAAACGCCTCCGGACCCAATTCGCCCCGTACTGTCTCCAACAGTTTGCTGTTATCCAGCATCAACCGAAGCAGAAGCTTTTCGGCTTTGATGTGAGCCGGAGCAGGCATTGTGCCCGCGCCGGAACGGTTGTTAAATTTTACTACCGGCTGTTCCTTCCTATTATGCGTGGTTTTCCAGCTTTTATCCTTCCCGCGGGCGTCTGACGAAGCTTTGTCCTCACCATAACGGCGGATATCGGTCCGTAGTGCTTCTTCCGTCACTTCGAGGCGTTTGGCGAGAGCCCGGATATAAAGTTCCTGCTCACTGCTGCTCGTCAGAGCGCTGATTATCGGGGCGGCTTGCTTAATTATATTTGTCCGGCCCTCGATTGATGAGTGATTGTTGGCAGCAAAAAGCAATTTCAGCTTGTAATCTGTCAGGGACAGGGCCCGCTCGAGCAGGCGGCCGAAAGCTTCCTTCCCTTTGCGGCGAATAAATGCATCCGGATCGTCACCGGGCGGCAGCTCCGCTACCCGCACATTGCAGCCAATCTCTGTCAGTAATTCCAGGCCCCGCACTGTCGCTTTTGCCCCGGCTGCGTCGGCATCGTAGGCAATCACGATGTCCTGTCCGTACCGGTGCAGTGTCCGGCCCTGATCCGCCGTCAGGGCTGTCCCCAGCGATGCGACGGCATTTCCGACGCCGCTCTGGTGGGCGGCTATCACATCCATATACCCTTCCATGACTATGGCCTGATTCCGCCGGCGGATTTCCGGCCGCGCCAGGTGAAACGCGTACAGATTTTTCCCTTTCTCGAACAAGGGCGTTTCGGGAGAATTCAGGTATTTCGGCGTACTGTCATCAAGGACTCGCCCGCCGAAGCCGATGACTTTACCGGTCAGGTCAAAAATCGGGAACATCAGGCGGCCGCGAAAACGGTCGTAATAGCCATCGCCCTGCTGTCTTTTGCTCACCAGACCGGCTTTCGCCAGCAATTCCGCCGGACAGTCTTTTTCCCGGGCGGCCGCCAGCAGCCCCTCCCAGGCCGGCAAGGCCCAGCCGAGCCGAAAAATCTCGATACTGTCGGCAGTGACGCCCCGTCGCCGTAAATATGCCAAAGCCTGAGTCCCTTGCTTGGTCCCGGTCAGGTTGTAGCTAAAATATTGCATGGCCATTTCATTAACGCGATAAAGCTCGGCTAAAGCTTTCTGTCTGGCTTTTTCTTCCGCCGACCCGGCCTCATCCGGCAGATTAACGCCAGAACGCTCGGCCAGGAATTTGACAGCTTCCGGAAAACTCAGGCCCCGGCGCTGCATTAAAAATGAAAAAACGTCTCCACCGGCGCCGCAGCCGAAACAATAATATATCTGCTTGTCCGGTGATACGGTAAATGACGGCGTTCGCTCGGAATGAAAGGGACAAAGTCCGGTTAAATTTCTGCCGGTTTTCTTCAGAAGCACATCCTCCGCGATGAGCGCCGCGATATCGGTTTTCTGCCTGATTTCATCAATAATATAATCCGGAAATCCAGTTTTCATTTTCACCACCCGTCGCGGTCCCGAACAGATGTACCGCTTAGGATATATGATTCGCCAAGGACTCATATTTTCCTCTTTTTTGCGGTTTAGGAAAGAAAAACTCATCCTTTCCGCCAAGGACGAGATCTTCAGGCGTTAACGCCGATCAGCCTTTCCAGACAGTTCCGAAACCTGTCGTCATCTTCCCGGGTATGCGGCCTGGGTCCTTTCGCCCTGCGACCGCCCCGCCTGGTTTTGGCGGCTAGATGACGCTCGTGCAGCAGAGAATCAATATTACCTTCGTCGTAGCGCAGCCCGCGCGGCGACAAGGCCAGGGCACTCCCGCCCAGAACAGCCGCCGCCAGGCCGATATCCTGGGTCACGACGATATCAGCCGGACGAAGCAGGTTCAGGATGGCAATATCGACTGCCTGCGGAACGCTGTCCACCGTGACCATCTCTACTGTCGCGGGAAATGTGGTCAAGTGAGCGATACTCAGCACCATAACGACCGGAATGCCGTGTTGTTGGGCAATCTCAATAATCAGGTTCTTTACCGGACAGGCGTCCGCATCAACAATAATTTTCAAAGCAATTCCTTCTTACTGACCCCAAATTGGAAAGTCATCCCTACATTCGGCTTCAGCGCCGGTTTTCCTGCCCGGCCCCGGCCGCGGCGATAAAAAAGTGCCATGCTGATATTAAAAGCCGCAATTAGCATTGTATATCATTATTTTTTCCCGAAAAAGCCCGGAATAGTAATTTCTTTGAACATCGCGATACAGAAATTATCGCTCATCCCGGAAATATAATCGGCTACCGCCCGGTCTACCCCCTCTTCTTCCCCGATTCGGCGATAAAAAGCGGGCAAGAGCTCCGGCTGTTTTTGATAGTGCCGGAACAGGTACTCCACAATCCGGGCGGCCCTCTCCCGCTCTTCCCGGCAGCGCGGTCCCTGATATATATGCTCGAACATGAACGCCCGCAGCCCGGCAAGAGCCTGGCCGACTTCCCCGCTCAGAGTTACCCGGATATCACCGCCGGTCGCCAGTGCGGCTCGGGTCTGGCTGATGACGGCAAGAACGAGAGCGGCAATGCGCTCACTGTGCGTGGTGCCCAATACCCGCAGATATTCGGCCGGGATATCCTCCGGACGCAAATAGCCCGCCCGGATGCTGTCATCGATATCGTGTTGGACATAAGCAATTTTGTCGCTCAGGCGGATGACCTGTCCTTCCAGGGTGGACGCCCCTCCCGGCTGCTCGTCGAGGCCGCTGTGCCAGAGGACCCCGTCCAGAACTTCGTCGGTCAGATTTAAACCTCGGCCGGAATCACCCTCCTCAATCCGGGTCAGAACCCGCACACTGTTCTCATTGTGGCAGAAGCCGCCGGGCAAAAGGTTGTCCAGCACCTCCTCGCCGACATGAGCGAAAGGAGTGTGGCCCACATCGTGGGCGAGAGCAATCGCCTCGATTAAATCCAGATTGAGACGCAGGCCGCGCCCGATTGTCCGGGCAATCTGACTGACTTCCAGAGTATGCGTCAGCCGCGTCCGGTAATGATCGTTATCCGGCGCGATAAAGACCTGCGTCTTGTGCTTCAGGCGACGAAACGACTTGGAGTGGATGACCCGGTCCCGGTCCCGCATGAAGCAAGTCCGCACCGGATCCGGTGCCTCCTCTGTCTCCCGTCCGCGGCTCCGGTCCGCCCGGCAGGCGTACGGAGACAATAGCAAGTTTTCTTCCCGTTCAATCTCTTCCCGGATGTTCGGCATCGCTTTCCTCCCGGGCGGCGTAGCAATTCGCTTGCCGCCGCTGACGTTCGGTTTCAACCTTTCCTTCCCTGTCTGGCGCTATTCCCGGTTAGTTCATTGTGCCGTTAAGCCTTACCCGTTCTTCCGGCGCCCGCCCGGGCTGCCAATTATGGTCTTTCTATTATTCGCACCCGGATGGAAATTTCCTGCCAAAAAGAAGGAAACTGTCGCCCGGTACCCTCCTCCGCTCGCATCATTGGCTGTTATTTGATTTGATTTCTCCTTGCCGACACTCCATTATCGCTCTGTTCCATAACCAGTACCCCAGTCAGATTATCGGCAGGTACATATTTGAGACAGGATAACCGGAATCAGGCCGAGAAATAGCGCCTTGCTGCTGCCAGCATAAAACGGACAAAAATCGACAGTAATGGCCATACTCATCTGCAAGCGGGTACAGCAGCAGCTTAGCTGCCTAATTTGATGTCAATTTTTCGGGTAAGTCCAAGTTTGATTCAACAGAGAATAAAGGAAATAGCTAATCACAATAGCGAAGAGTCATTACGCCGCGCTAATACACAATTATACTAATAAATAAGGGGTGTGCTGGTTTATGATTAATGAAAAGAGAAAAAAAACATCACCGTCTATTGATGAATGGCTCAAGGAAGCAAAAGCGGGCTCAATGGCTTTACAGGCAGGGATGTTTTTAGTCCATAACGGTGTTGTACGTCAGACGCCCAAAGCCAAGGTCCGCCAAGGGCTTGACGATGGTTTACTGGTAAAAGGAATGGAATTTGCCTATGATGCAAAGGAACTGGATGCCGCAGTCGCGGCGACTCGCAAAATGCATGGCATTTTTTTCGTTAAAGTTTGGCTTAATGAAGGCTTGCTTGAGGTTGGTGATGACATAATGTATGTGCTGGTAGGCGGGGATATTCGACCGCATGTTGTCGAGGCTTTGCAATTCCTAGTTGAAAAAATTAAAACTGAATGTGTTACGGAAATAGAGCAAACATCATAATTACCGAGGCTTTGTACAAATTCCGGGCACCTGACTGGGTACCTTTGCTCAGACAAAACTTTAATATTTGCTTTGATTGGTTGTCTTGCTATGCAAACTCCTCTTTTATCCTGATTGTACAGGGATTATGGATGAGTTTCATAATTAATAAAGATCTTCTATCTTGGATATCTATCGTATCCGACAAATAGCCCAAACCCGGTTAACAACTGACCGATCATTCCTGCTCTCCCCCTGCAGCAATATTCCTTGCGGCTTCTCTCTTTGCTTAATTCTAAACAGGGATGCCTTTCCGAAAATAGCGACGGAAACCGTCACCTTCGATTACCGTGTTCATCAAACCTCTTTTTCAAGGCTATTTCCGTTGGGAAGATAACCGCAATCAATGGGACACACTGAAGCAGGCTAATAATTCCGCCTAAACGGCCAATTGTCTCCCTATCTTGTCCCAACAACATCAGCGCTGCCGCAAGCGAAATAATCAACGTGACCCAACCGCTTGCATACCATATCTTACCGGCATACTGATGCGCAAACTCCCATGTGTCTTTATTTTTCATTGACATTGCAATTCTGTAACCGAACAAGTAATTGATTCCTTTCGGTGGTTTCTTCATAAAATAATTGCCAAAACCGATCATGCTCAATGGTATCAGCAAATCCATTAAGAGCATAAAAGCCCAAAATCTCATTTTACTTCTCTCCCGCCAAGCGCAGATTGCGAAATCGCTTATTTCAGCCGCAATTCTCCTTTGCCCATAGTTTATGCCGATATCATTCTAACATTTTTTGCGGGTCCCTGCCCAGCGCCTTTGCGGTAAACAATCGCTTGCTGTGAAGAACTATAGGAGTAAGGGTACTGTCACTCAATCATATCAAGTGACAATACCCTTGTTCTGATTGTTAACACTGAGCGCCAAGCCCTGGCATGTCAGGCTTTGCGTGTTGGCCTGTCAAGGGCGTTTGAAAATTGACCCTTTGTGGCGCCCGAAATTTGACCCCCGCATAAGCTAACCGATCACGGCTAAGACAAAGCTACCGACATGTCACCTCCACCCGTCGTGGTCAGTTCCATCGACTCCCGGATCAATCCAGCTCTCTGCTTCTCTTTTAGCCGGTATGACTCACCTTTGATATTGACTACGGTGCAGTGGTGCAGCAGACGATCCAGAATAGCCGTGGCGATTATCGTATCCCCAAAGATTTCTCCCCACTGTCCAAAGCCCCGATTGCTCGTCAGGATGACGGAACCTCTTTCGTAGCGCCGGGAAATCAGTTGGAAGAGTAAGTGGGCTCCATGTACATCCACCGGTACATAACCAATTTCATCAATTATCAGTAACCGGGGGACACAGTATGCTTTGAGCTTTTCTTCCAGACGGTTCTCGGCATAGGCTTTGTTGAGAGTGGTAATCAGGGCGGCAGCGGAGGTGAACAGGGTCCGGCAGCGCTTCTGGATTGCCTTTAACCCGAGTGCTACCGCCAGATGGGTCTTGCCGGTTCCCGGCTATCGGCCGGAGTTTCTCCCGCAGGAAACGCTCAGCCGGCTGTTCGTGGACGGTTCCATGGAGTCTTTGATCGGCTACCTTCCTGATCCAGTCCCATCCCTGGGTATTAGCATGGTTCAGAGAAGAGAACTCCCTTCCCGGTAAGAAGGAATGTTTGACATACTTGACTCCGGATTCCACTTTGCCTTTGGTTCTGGCCCGGTAGGGACGGCACAGACGAGGTACATAACCGTAGTAGCGGCAGAAGTCTTCGAATTTGGGATTAATCCTGGCGTTTGCTCTGCCCCGGTCAAGGACGATGGTCCGGGGATTATCGTAGAGGACCTCCTCCGGTACACCGCCAAACCACTGGAAGGCGTGTTCGTGGCAGGCGATCAATGTGGGCAGGGTCTCGTCCGGAGTGAACTCAACATAGCAAGCACGGGAGTAGCATAAAACCAGGACGAAGATGCGGAGGCGGACCTTTTGGCCGCCCAGGATAACCTGTCGGCTGCCCCAGTCAACTTGGGCCTGCAGGCCGGGGGGAGTTTCAAAGCGGACGGTGGCTGCTTCGATCTGGCGGTAGATTTCCCGCAGCGGGTGGACGGCTTCTTTGACCAGGGTGTACCCGCCGCCGTAGCCTCGTTCTTTGAGTTCCCGAAAGAGGCTGGTGGCGTTGAATTCGAGCTGCGGGGACCGCTCCAGGATGAAAGGCATGTATTCTGACAGCAGATTTGTTTTAGTCCTCTGCCGTTGATAGGGTTGATACCGCTCTTTCTTTAGTGCACTCTTGACAGTATTCTTACTGATATCCAACTCCCGGGCAATTTGTTTGATGGGCCTTCCCATTCTGGCCATGTGGCGGATTTCCGACCATAAGTCTTGTGACAGCATCTCTTCCTCTCTCCCATGTATAATCTCATGAGTGAGAGGTTTTATCAGACTCATTCCTTTCCCTCCTTTTCCGGAGGGGGTCAGTTTTCAACCGCCATATGGGGTCATTTTACCACCGCCATTGACAGGATGTTTTAGACTTTCTTCCAGTATCTTGTCCTCCACTTCCTTAGGGGTGGTCTGGGGATGAGTATGGTGAATGGGAGGAAGGTCCTTAAGTCCCTCCAAGCCGTGGGTCTGGAACCTCCTTTTCCATTCATAGAAGCTGGTCCTATCCATGCCGGTCCTTCGGCAGGCTTCCGAAACATTACCGAGAGTTTCTGCCAACTGCAGGATACTCATTCTTTGAGCGGCTATCTTGACCGCCGGGTCCTTGGTTGTGATCTTCTCTTTTGTCATTTCTAACCATCTCCTTACTGGCTTATTATTGCCAGACAAGAAGCTTAGTTATACAGTTAACCGTCGCTTGTGCCACCGCTATCAAAACAGACCAATCTCAATTTTTAACATTTTGGAACACTTCTTGCCGCTATAACTATTAACATCTAAGGCGATAACCCATGCAATAGTGCATAATTGAAGATAGCGTTGTGATAAAATGATTTCAAAATATTATCTCTATGCTATAATTACAAATTAATATTTAGGCTGCAGAATAGTTATCTGCCTTTTTCCAATCACAAATCGTTCTTTTTGTTTATAATCTTCATGTTTTATTTTAGCCTTACTTTTTGAGATTATTGCAATTACAGAATCCTTTGATATAATTTGGAGAACATTATCCAGTAAATTTTCTATAGCTTCTTTTTCGTCCAGCATATTATTCCAATCAACAATATCTCCATAAGGTAAATCAGTAATAATAATATTAACATTATGAACACTTTCAGCTAAATTCTTATTTTGGGTAATATCAGAAACAAAGCATTTTACTTCTATAGATTTATCACGCTTTTCAACTATAGACCTTAAATTCAATGCACTTTTCCGTGCCTCTAAGTGAGATTCCTTTCCAAAGTCTGCAATCATTTTCTGAATCTCTCTAATGCGTTCATCTATGCCTTCTCTTGTTAATAGATGCAAATTTCTTTGGGCCAAGGGTATTATTGCTGTGTCAATATCAGATGCATAAATTTTTGATATCTCTTCTCCATGGAGTAAGCCAATCGACGCCAAAAGATATGCACCCCCACAGCAGGGGTCGTATATTACATAGGGCTTATCAACCCCTTGATTAGTCAAAACAGATTTACACAATTGATAAATTTCACTTGCTAATCTTACCGGAAATGAAGTTGCTCCTTTCTGACTGTAAAATACCCTGCCACTTGAGTAATCCTCATAATTTCTATTTTCTATAGCAAATCTGTAATTCATAATACCTTCTCCTTTGCTATCTCTCTATAATATTCTGTACTTTAGGAGTAATGATTCTTCTCCAAAATAGCACAATATAAGAATGTCTGGAACACCCTATATAATTTTTTGCGTTATCTGGTAATTTCATACAATATTATGGATGCTGTACATGCAACATTAAATGATGTAATATTACCACTTATAGGTATCTTTATAAGTATATCATAAATTGCTTTATAGTTATTACTCAATCCATAAGTTTCATTGCCAGCAGTGTAAAATAGAGCAGTGTAAAATAGTTTCTGTAAAATTGGCTTTAGATAAAGACAATGGCCATCGTCCTCTGATAGATTGGTAGTTGACAAGACAAACCAAAGTATCGGAGGCGAAGACGATGACC
>JBMNPB010000024.1:0-36997 GCA_050943375.1 bacterium | reverse complement strand
CAATACAGTACCTAAAGTCACCTTTTATTCCTCCTCTAATCTAATTATTTAACTCCACGTATTTGGTGGTCATTTTGAACGGTGAAAACTTCTTTCCGCCGCTCTGATAAAACTTACCGAAGAACTCCACATACTGCAGACGGCTGGAGTGGACATATGCACCTAAGACGTTGATAATCAGGTTGAAGGCGTGGGTGCCGATGAGGAATATCACCATGAGTATCTTGCCAATGACTCCGGCATCGCCGAGCATATAAGCCATGGTATTGAACACCGAAGCCACGACTCCCGTAGCCAAGCCCAGAGCCAACAGACGAGAGTAGGAAAAAATATCGCCGAAATAACCGGAAACACCGTAGAGAGCGTACAAACCGGCGCCAATCCGCTTCAAGGGATTGCGCTGTGACCGGCTGGTCATCAGCACCACCGCCAGTGCACCGGCAATCGCCAGATACTTACCCGCCGTAGCAACAGCCGGGTTGAGCATACCTCCGACGGCAAACAGCACAACACCAATCAAGAGAACTATCCAGGAACCCGAATCCCAAATGGCGTCCATGAATTGTCCTTGTTCGGTCAACAGATGAAAATTCAGGCCTAAGCCGACAATAACAATCTGGATGAAGCCGATAGCCATGGAGAGCGCTAGCATCTTCAGCGGGTCATCGCTGGGGTTAAACCAGATTGGCTTGATGGGAAACAGGTCCCCGAAAAAGGAACCGGTTACCAACCCAAACAAGGCTGAAGCAATCCCGCCCAGCACCAGAAGCTCGAACAATTTCTTGCCCAGACCCGCCATCCGAATCCGCTTCAAGGCCAGAAACGCCAGAGCGGAAAGTGCGACACCGTAACCGACGTCACCCAGCATCATACCGAAGAAAATGAGGAAAAACGGCGCCATGGCCGGCGTTGGGTCGTATCCGCCCGGTGTCGGAAGCGCGTACAACTCAGTTACCGCTTCGAAAGGCTCAACAAGTCGACTGTTCTGCAGGGAAACCGGGGGTTGTTCACCTTCTTCAGGTTCGCGCACGTCGACGGCCACGGCTTCGGTTATCTCTTGCAGAGCCTGCCTGAGAGACTCAATATCTTCCGCTTTGGCCCAGCCCTCAATAACAAAGGTCCGGTCCGTCCGGGCGAAATTGCGCACAACAGCCTTCTGCTCCCGCTCGGCGGCCAAAGAATCATGGATGGCAAGCAGGATTGAACGATGAACAAGCATATCCGCGCCCTGCTTTTCAATGGCATTTGTTTCTTCCTCAATTTTGGCGATTTTCTCTTCCAGGCGCCGAATGGATTCGGCAGGAGTCTCGGTAAGTTCCGGAAAAGCAACGCGGCTGAAATTCGCATTTCGCAGCGCCGTTTCCGGTGATTCGTCCGGGTGGTAAATCAAAAAGATATGGCTGAGGTATTTATCATCTGATACTATTCGTAAATATGAGGTCGGGGAATCCGCCGCGAGCTCCTCCCGAAGAGGAGCCATAAAATTGTTTTCGACCGTCCCCATGAGAATCCGGGTATACTGCGTATCCCTGACTTCCGCAAGAGGAATGGACAAATCGCGCCAGGGAGTCAGCCGCTCAATCAGGCCGCGGCAATTCGCTTCTTCATTCCGCAACTCATTAAGTTTCTCGTCGAACGCTTTGCACTGCCGGTAAAGCTCGTCAGCCTTATCCATCCGCTCGGCATTGTTCTTAAATTCTTCCTGCCCCATAAGTACCTTAGAACCGGTGAACGTCTCGAGGAAGCTTTTCTTACGCTGGTCGTAGCGGCCCAGATAATCGATCGCAAATTTCATTTCGGACAATTTACTGTCCAAAGAAGTAATCGCCTCAGATAAATGGTCTTCCTGCAAAATGGCCGCCCACTCCGGGTCGTTCAGCTTTTCCTTCAGGTCCACAATCTGCAAGATACCCATTTTCTGCAGTTGTTGAACCATTCTCTCTTTGTAGTCTGCCAATGAGACGACAAAGACTTTTTTCATTTCAACAACAGCCATTTATCTCACTATCCTTTCAGCAATCAGGGTGACCGCTTTCTCCATATTCGCCTGCGCCGCTTCCTTAATCTTCCCGATTGCCTCATCGCGCTCGGACCGGGCCTGTTCAATCGCTAAAACGGCATCCGCTTCCGCCTTCTTAATCAATTCTCTGCCTTCCTGATTCGCCGCAGCCACGGCATCGTCCATAATCTGTTTCGCCTTTTTCTTAGCCTCACTGACAATGCCGGATGCCTGTGCTTTTGCCGCACCGGTGCGCCGCTCGCTTTCCTGTTCTGCTTCTCTGACTTTCAGCAACACATCAACACCGGCCAAAAACATCACCTCCTTTATTACAGCATTGTGATATTTTGCACTATTCTCCGGAAGATGAATAAGAAAATAGAGGCACTATACCAATATTCTCCCGTTTCAAATTTCGCCATAAAGCGTCGTTTTCCTGCTGGCCACTAATATTCCGTATTGGTGGATACATGAATACACGTTAACATAATACATCTTCTCCAGCCGTCCGTCAAGACAGTGGCAATAATTAACCAACGCTGTTAAGTGTTCGGTAAACCGGCAGGAAATCCTGCCTGGTAACCGGCGTTTACTGAAAACAAAGCAGAACGGGCGTCACAGCCGATCATCCCGGTATAAATGTCTATTAGCTTAATAGCCGAATTATCTGCCTTTTTCGGTACCGGACCGAAAACCGACCGACACATCTCATATTCTTCCGCGGGCATCTCCCGCCGCCCTCTTCTCCGGCTTCCCTAGCGCAACCGCAAAAAAATAACCCCCACAAGGAGGTTATTTAACAGCTATATCCGCCTGATGCGCGCGCCCAAACTGGTGAACTTAGCTTCGATACCAGCATACCCGCGGTCAATATGCTCAGCGCCGCTTATTTCCGTCTCACCTTCCGCCGTAAAACCGGCAATCAGCAACGCAGCGCCGGCCCGCAGATCGGTGGCATTAACGGCCGCTCCGCTCAGCCGCTCCACACCGGTCACGACGGCAGAACGCCCCTCAACCTTGATACTGGCCCCGAGACGCTTCAATTCATCAACGTGTTTGTAACGGCCTTCGAAGACCGTCTCCGTAATCACGCTTGTGCCCTGCGCCTTGCAGACAGCAGCCATCATCTGCGCCTGCATATCGGTCGGGAAACCCGGGTAAGGCATCGTCTTTAGATCGACCGGTTTGAGCCGATTGCGACCATGCACAGTCAAAGAATCCTCCGAAAGGCTGATATCTACACCCATCTCCCTGATTTTCGCGCAAACCGGGTCGAGATGCTTGGGAATAATATTAGTTAGGGCAACATGGCCGCCAGTGGCCGCGGCGGCGGCGATGAACGTCCCCGCCTCAATCCGGTCGGGAATAATGGCATGATCTGCGCCGTTCAGCCCTGAAACACCGGTGATTTTAATCGTGTCGGTCCCGGCTCCTTTGACTTTGCCGCCCATCACATTGAGGAAACTGGCCAAGTCGACTATCTCCGGCTCCCTGGCGACGTTTTCCAGCGTTGTCGTCCCTTTCGCGAGCGCGGCCGCCATCATGATGTTTTCGGTCGCCCCGACACTCGGGTAATCAAGATATATCTCCGCTCCTTTGAGCTCGGGCGCTTTGGCCTGAATGCAGCCGTGCTCCACGCTGATCTCCGCGCCCAGGGCCAAAAGCCCTTTGAGATGATAATCAATCGGCCGCGGTCCCAGATCACAGCCGCCCGGCATGGCAATCTGCGCCTCGCCCCCGCGGGCGAGCAATGGCCCAAGCAGGAGGGAGGAAGCTCTCAGTTGCCGGACTTTGGCAGAACTTGTCCGACAGGAGCGCAACGCAGCAGTGTTAATGGTCATTTTGCCGGCTTCCGGCTCATAGTTAACCCGGATACCCAACTCTTCCAGGATATCACGATAAACCCGGACGTCACTGATTGGCGGCATATTTTCCAGGACGCTCTCACCGCCCGCCAGAATAGTCGCCGGGATGATAGCCAGCGCCGCATTTTTAGCACCCGAAATCCGGACCGTTCCCTGCAATGCTTCACTTTTGCCGACTACAATTCTTCCCAACGTTATCCCCCGTTCCCGGCCATCTCTTTGTCTTATGTGAACTATACCGTTTATTTGACAAAAACGGGCAAATTCCTGCGCAAGAGAAAAATTAATCCGTCCGGATGACCGGCTGCGCGGCGGCCGCCGCCGGGCGGCCGCCGCCGCGCCATTATCGGATTGTTGGCGCTGCGGTGCCCAAAATCCTGCCGCCGCAACGCAGGAAAAAAAGGGACCAACTTGGGCCCCCTTCAAAAGAATGGAATAAATTATACCTAAGCGCATCTTTATTTTACCCATTTTTGCGAAAAAATACTATCTGCGCTGTTTTATTTACCGCTTGCCCAGTCAAGCCATGCCGATTCAAACTCCGCACAAGCGAAACCGGTGACCGCCTCGATCGCCTTTTCAATACCGCTGCCGGCGGCCAACTCCCGGATAATTTCGTCCAGGCCGTCCTCCCCCCACTGTCGGATCAAGTAATCGACGAGCAGGAACGATTGATAATATGCCATGCCTTGGTTCGGCAAACGATCAAACGCACCGGAAAGTTCCGCAAGAGAATAATACTCCGGGCTTTCTGATTCTATCGCCCAGATATCGCCCGTCAATCGGAATTCTTGATGTTGGGCGACACCCTCGGTAAACCAGCGCGGGTAATTGCCGCTCGTCCGATAATCAAGAAGCAGATGGGCGAATTCGTGGGCAACCGGACCGTCCCGGCGGAACACAGCCGCGAGGTGATCCGGGTCGCTTTCCTTTATCCAGGCACCGGGTGAAAGAAGACGGATAACCCCGGCCCAATAAACTCCCATGGCACTTTCCTGGGCGGACCAGCCGAAGCTGCCGTTCAGTCTTTCCCGGTCGGGATAAATAACGATCAGCGTCTTAGCGGTCGGGTAATATCCGAGGCTGGTCGTGACCGGCGCGTAGATATCTTCCGCTGTCTCCAGGACCAGGGAGGCGTAAGCCGCATCCTCATCCCTATAGCGGACGGTAAAATACTCGCCCGATATCTCCGGCCAATCGCCCGTCCGGTGCGCGAAGACGTTTTTTGCCTGCTCACGTGCCACATTGTATAATAAAGCACGCGCATTGATGTTTTGCGCAATCAATGCAGTGAGAAGCACCACCGATATTAAAAAAAGCAGTCGGACAGCCTTTTTCGGGGTCCGACTGTGCATTACTGTCGTATTTAACTTTGTCTGCATCGCCGTCCCCCCTGTTATCAGTCAAGATTCCGGGGCTTGAAACAAAAGGCAAAAAACGGCGCAAGCTGCGCCGGGTCAAGCTGGGTCAAGCCGGCTCAATTAAAATTATATCATAAAAAAAAGGAAAAACGGCTGGTAAATGCTGCCGTTTAACGTCGGGCGTTCAGGCAAATTCGCGGAATGTGTAACCGGTTCCCCAAGCGGTGAGGATGTATTCCGGAGCGCCGGGGTCGCGTTCAATTTTTTCCCGCAAGCGCCGGATATGCACGTCCACCGTCCTGGTCCCGCCGTAATAATCGTAACCCCAGACTTGAGTAAGAAGTTCATCCCGGGTGAAAACTTTGCCGGCATGAGACAAAAGCAGTTTCAGCAGGTCGAATTCCTTCGTTGTCAGCTCCGCTTTACGCCCGGACACGGTTACTTGGTGCTTGTCAAGATCAACGCGAAGATTACCGCAGGCAATAATGCTCTTCGGCCTGGCCTCATCGCTGTCGAAACGAACGCGGCGCAACAAGGCCTTGACCCGGGAAATTAATTCGCGCAAGCTGAACGGCTTAGTCAGATAATCATCGGCGCCGATTTCGAGCCCGACTACCCGATCGATTTCCTCCCCCTTGGCTGTCAGCATAATGATCGGAACGGCGGACACGCGGCGCAACCGCCGGCACACTTCAAAGCCATCCACCTCCGGCAGCATCACGTCCAAGATAACCAGAGAAGGATCCTCCGTCTCTGCCTTGATAAGAGCTTCCTTGCCATCAGCTGCCGTTATGACCGTAAAGCCTTCTTTCTCCAAATTAAATTTCAGCGCCTTGACGAGCGCAGGTTCATCGTCGACAACCAGAATTCGGTCCATTTTTCTCACCTTCACCGAAAGAAAATCCACAGGCGGACCCGTGGATTTTCCGAAAATTTATTTGAAGTAATTGAGCGGGTTCTGCGGTTTATCGTTATACCGAATTTCGAAGTGGAGATGCGGTCCGGTACTGTTGCCGCTGGAGCCCGACAAGGCGATCACCTGGCCGCGGGTAACCACATCTCCCGCGCTGACTTTCAGAGTCTGATTGTGGGCGTACAAAGTGGAATAGCCGTTGCCGTGATTAATGATAACCATTCGGCCGTAACCGCCATCGAAACATGCCTTCGTCACTACTCCATCGTCGGCCGCCTTGACCGGCGTTCCGTACGGCATCCCGATATCAATTCCGGTGTGCGTGGAAGAGCCACGGCTGACCCGCCGGACGCCGAAATACGATGTGATCTGCCCCACCGCCGGCCAGAGAAATTTGCCGGAGCCCTGGGCAAGCTCCGCCGTATCCTGCTTCGTCCCCTGCACAACCAATTGCGTTACCGGTTCCTTGATAACCTGCTGGCGGACCGTTTGTTTGTCGGTCACCTGTCCGTTCCGACGACTGACAGCATAAACAACTTCTTTCTGTCCGAAGACACCGTATTGGGTGATATTGCGCTCCCACGCCCAAAGCGTGCTGTCCTTAGTCACTTCTTCGCGGAACGGAATACTTTCCGCCACAATGACGTGTTCCCGGCTGCAAATGTTTATGTACGGTTTAGGAACAATCATATTAAGTTCCTGGTCAATGGACAACCGATTGGGGTTAATACCCGGGTTTGCCTCAATCAGTTCACTGACGCCGACACCGTTTGCCGCGGCGATCGTCCAAAGCGTATCGCCTTTGGTGACCACATGAGTTTTTATTTCCGTCGTTCCGGTCAGAAGATATTGCTTCGCTTCTTCCGGCGTCTTCAGCAAGGCAAGCGGTACATCCGCTTCACAAATTTCCACTGTCTCCGCAATGCTGATTTCATCAAAAACGGTATTGCTGTCTCCGGCAATCCGGTCAGCATAATCGGCTTTGACCGCAGCGAACACCGCCGCGCCTTCTTCCCGAGTCGTCACAGCTACCACGTCGCAACCGTCAATTCTAACCAGACAGCCCGGCACCGTCAGAGGAAGTCTTTCCTTCAATACGTCGATTAATTCCTCCGGTTCTTTAAGCGGCCCACCGGGTTTGGTAACTTTTTTCAAAACGAGACTATCCCCGAAGGTCACCTGTCGGCCAAGTTCCGACGATTGTTCATTCAAAATCGCCGTCGCCGCAGCCCGGACGCCTTCGGCGTCCCGCACATAACCAATTACTTCTCCGTTTACTTCCACCGCGTAGATGCTGCCGAAGTTCTGGAAACTGAATAAAGTAAATGCCACCAAGACAAGCAAAGCAGGGAGAAGAAAAAGCTGCTTCTTTGCATTGATCCTTCCCGGCAACATCTTTTGCTGATTATCAGCGGTCATCTACCTCCCCCTTCCTGTTGCTATTATTTGCACATTCTGCAAATTAATTCGCCGCCTGGGCAGAGTTTACCTTTTTTGACAAAGAAGAATTCCGCAGTCATTTATTGCCTGCCGCGGCACACTGCCGGACATCGAAACAGAAGGCGCCTTCCACCCGTTTCCCTCCGGAGCACAGACGATTTCGTACAAAGCCGGCGGCCCTGCCTTACCCAACCGGCAATTTCTTCCCGGAGCGCGTCAATTACGCCGGCATCATCTTTACTCTTATAATATGCTGTAATTTCCGCTATGCTCCACCGTCAACACCGGCTAAATACGGTATCGGCAACAGTACAGCCATAAAGGCGACTTCCCTGTTGATATCGGACAGGTCATGCATCCCGAAACTGTAAAATTGTAGTTCAACTACTCTTTTCCGGCTGATACAATCAGCCATCTTCCCGCACGAAAATATCAGGCCCGCTGGGCGGACCGGACAAAACCGGACGACAGGGGCCTGAAAGAAATAAGGCAGAAGTTTCCTCTTCCTGCTTCAGATAAACGTGGTTGATGACAGCGCGAATGGTCTTGCCGGCGAACTGGCAGGAAGTTTGGCATTCACCGCAACATTCCCGCGGCAATTCCTGGCTGATGATTATACAGACACGCTTTTCATTCCGTCGTTTTCTCAATATCCTCCCGGGCAGTACATTTTATGCCGGGAATGTAAGATTTTAGAATGGACGCAGGGGAATTATTCCTTGGAAAGCCTCGCCAGCAGGGAAGCCACGAATTCGCAGCAGTCGGGGCAGCGGGCCGCCCTGTCGCACATCCCGCAGCACATATCCGTCTCGGCCGCCGCACAGCTGACGCCTTCGCAGACCAAATTGTCGTCAATGACCTTGCATTCGGCGAGAACGGCCTGCATCAATTGTTTTTTGGTGGCTTTCACCATGCACCCTTCCTTTCGGCACTGCCTGTCTTGCCAGCAAAACCATTTATATTCTATCAAACCGGGACCAATTAGACAAGCAATCGAAAAAGAGAATCGGAAGGGCGGGTAAAAAAGGAAGACCCCCGGGCGGCAAGTCCGGGGGTCTTCAACTGCGCTTATTTCTTCAGTTCTTTGACAGCTTTTTCTAACCGGGAGAGAGCTTCCTGGACAACCGCCCGCGGGCAGGCAAGATTGAACCGCTGGAAGCCGCTGCCGCCGGTGCCGAAGATAAACCCGTCGTCCAAAGCCAATTTCGCTTTCTTAATCATGAATTCATGCAGTTCCGCGTCGCTCAGACCGAGACCGCGCATGTCGACCCAGCCCAGGTAGGTGCCTTCCGGATCCACCACTTTGAGCGGCGGGATATTCTTTTCGACATAGTCGATAAAGTACTTCATGTTGGCGTCAATGTATTCCTGCAATTGTTCCACATATTCGTCCCCATAGCGGAAAGCAGCTTCCATGGCCACAAGACCGAAGATATTGATGCCGCTCTGGCCGGCCCGGGCCGCGGTGAACTTCGCCCGGAGGACCGGATCGGGAATGATACCGACGGAAGCCGGCAGGCCGGCAATATTGAATGTCTTACTCGCCGACATGAACGTAATCGTATTCAACTCGATTTCCTTGGAGAGCGTCGCCGTCGGGTAATGTTTTACCCCTTTCATCAGCAGGTCGCAGTGAATCTCGTCGGAGATAACGACACAGTTGTTCTTGCCGCAGATCTCCGCCAGTTTGGTAAGTTCGTCCTTCGTCCAGACGCGGCCTACCGGGTTGTGCGGATGGCAGAGAATAATGCCGCGAATCCGGGGCACCGTGACCGGGAACGAAGTGCTCGGCTTGAAGAGGCTCTCGAGATTATCGAAGTCCATCTCGTACCGCTCGCCGTCAAATTTAAGATTGTTCGCCACGACATGGCAGCCATTGTCTTTGATCGCGCTGTAGAAAGGATAATAAACCGGCGGCTGCAGAATGATCTGGTCACCGGGCATGCTGACCGCCTTGACGGCTGAGTGAACGCCGCTGACGATACCGGTAGTGTAAACGATCCACTCTTTCTTAATTTCCCAATTGTAATACCGTTTCATCCGGTCGACAATCGCTTCGTAAAGCGACGCCGGCGGGAAAGTGTACCCAAAGACCGGGTGTTTGGCCCTTTCCTGAATCGCCTTCACCACCGGCTCCGGGCACGGAAAATCCATGTCGGCAACCCACATGTCCAGGACATCATCCGTTCCGAAAAGCTGCTCATTCATGTCCCACTTGGTACTGCCAGTGTTTTTTCGGTCGATAAGCTGATCAAAATTATACTTCATGCACTTTCCCCCTTACACATAATTGTTCCACTTTTCTAATTATACCATAATTAGCGAGGGAAATAACTCCTGGAATAGCTATTTCTTACAACTAATCTTTCAGATTTTATAGAGATACCACCGACAGGTATTCACTTCGTACTTTATTTCGTAGATTTTTTCCGTACCGTCGATCATACTCCGGCATTTGAAAACCAGCATCCGGTTGCCGGCTCTTTTTTCTTCTTTCCGCTCCATAATCCGGTCCACCCTGACAGTCAGACGGGCAGCGTCTTCCCCGCTCAGCCGGTATTTGATCGGCGTCGGGACACCGTCCCGGGTAAACCAGGAAATCATGTCCACCGGCTGCATCAAAGCCTTTATCTTTCTCACCTCCGCCGCTGTTTCTCTGTTTATATTATATGCGAACATTTGTTCGGTGTAAAGAAGAGGAAGATTTTTTTGCGCCATACCGGCAAATTGCCATAAGCCGCCTTTCATTGTTACTCGTGCTGCTGATAACAGCGGACATTTGATAGGACTCAAAAGCAACCGGAAAGGCTTGTGCCGCAATGCCCAGTCCTCAGATCGCCAAAAAAATACCGCGCCGCCTTGAGCAAGCCGGTTTAGTTTGCCAAGATGATTGATATGCCGTATAATAGACTCCAGCCGTTAAGCTTATGGCAATAAGGCCGATTGACAACAGGAGTACGGGATGAGGGTAACGGCAAGGCAAAGGTGCCGACATCTTAACGCTCTCTTACGGGGCGAGTCTGATTTGGAATACTAAAAAATCAAACACAAGAATGCAGGGGAAAGGAGAAACTCAGGCGCAATGCGACCACCCCGGTAAAAGCCGTGTAAGCTGTGTTGAACATATACCCTTTTCGCCAGCCTCAGCCGGGCCGAAAAAATGGAGATCGCCGAGATTGTCTCCTTCCGCAGTTTTGAGAAAGGCGAAACAATTTACAGGGCAGGCGATGCAGGCGGCACCCTCTTTGTCCTCTACATCGGCCGGGCAGAACTTTTCCGCATAACTTCAAGCGGAAAAGAGCAGGTTCTCCGCCTGGTTGGGTCGGGTGAATTTACCGGCGAGCTTTCTCTCTTTTCTTCCCTGCCTCTCACCGATAACGCCCAGGCGTTGGAGGCGACAACCATGTGCGTTCTGCAAGGGAACGGCTCAAGGAACTGATGGTGAAATACCCTGCCATTGCCTTTAAGGTGATGGATGAGCTCTCCGGCCGGCCGGAGAAAGCGGAAAACCGAATCGAGGACATCAGCTTAAGCTCGGTGGCTAAGCGGATTGCGGGGGCTCTGCTGGAGCTGCCGGTGGGCAAGCAGGAGATCCTCCCGCCCATAACTAAGGGGGATCTGGCCTTACAGCTTGGTATGACCCGGGAAACCCTGAGCCGCAAGCCGGCGGCCTTGCAGAAAGAAGGGCTGATTCTGTTAATGGGGCACCGCAAAATCATCATAAGAGACAGTCGGAGCTGGCGGAAATCAGCCTTGTTAAATAATCACAACCATTTGTGCCGCCCATCCCATATTACGGGTAAACTCCCCGTCTGCGCCGGTATTTCTCCGGCAGACATCTGCCGTGCGGTATGGCGCTTGCAGTATCCGGCAGTGCCCTTTGCAAGGCGGTTAAATAATTAAAAATAAAAGGATTCCCCGGGCATCGCTAAAGCCTGACTCGGGGAATCCTTTTATTGCTCTTATTTCGCTTTTACTTGTGATTTTTTAACCTCGTATCCAAGTGCGGTGATGGCCTTTTCCACATCTTCCATCGATAACTTTGCAGCGTCAAAGTCGAACTTTACCCGGCTCGAATTAAACAACACCTTTACGCTCTCTTTTTCTACGCCGTTCATAGCTTTTACCGCGTTTTCGATTTTCAGAGCACAAGACGGACATGTTAATGTCTCCATTTGAAGCGTTGCTGTTTGCATCTTAACCCTCCCTTACTTTAATGTAATTTGTACCGAAGGAGTCTCATGCCGTTTAAGATTACGACCAGAATGCTGGCTTCGTGTACCAGCATCCCAATGGACATATTCATCCATTCGCTGAAGAAAACGCTGGCAAGCAAGAACAACACAACTCCTACGGCAATAAAAATATTCTGTTTCATATTTCCGGCCGTGGCTTTTGCCAGCCCAAGGGCATGGGGCAGACGGTTAAAGTCCGAACTCATTAACACAACATCGGATGTCTCAATGGCCACGTCCGTACCGCTTCCCATCGCGATGCCGATATTGGCCAGGGCCAGGGAGGGGCTGTCATTCACACCATCTCCCACAAAAGCAACGATTCGGCCCTCTTCCTCAATCAGCCTCTTGATAAAAGCCGACTTGTCCTCCGGCAACATGTTTCCATGGGCCTCGGTTAAGCCCAGTTCTCGGCTCACCGCATCAACCGTTCCCTGGTTGTCGCCGGACAGCATAACAAGGTTCTTTACGCCCAATTTCCTCATCTGCAGCAGATTTTCTTTCACGCCGGGGCGGATCTGATCGCGAACCCCCAGCAGAACTTTCAGCTCTCTGTCAACAGAAGTCAAAATAAGTGAGTTGCCGTTTTTCTCCAAGCGGGCTATGTCGGCTTTCGCCCTCGCACCGATTTCTGCGCCCTCTTTTTCCAATAGGGCCGCATTGCCAACGGCTATTCTGTGTCCATTGATACTGGCCGTAATTCCGCCGCCTTTTACAACTGCTGTGTTTTCAACCGGCGAGAATACGGTTTCACCGATTTCCTCTAATACCGCTTTTGCCAGAGGGTGATCGGATTCCCGCTCAATACTCGCAAGATACCCCAATGCTTCCGGGATATTATCTCCATAATACTCTCTTTCCGCAACCGACGGATTTCCCGCGGTCAGCGTGCCTGTTTTATCAAACACCATGGTATCCAATCGGCTGAAGTCACCAATGACTTCACTGCCCTTGAGCAAAATGCCGTGGCGCGCGCCATTTCCGATACCGGCCACATTGGATACCGGAACGCCAATCACTAAAGCGCCGGGGCAGCCGATGACGAGAATGGTAATGGCCAGCTCAAGGTTGCGGGAAAAGACCAAAACGACGATGCCCAGAACAAGAACGACCGGTGTATAGTATTTCGAGAAGCGGTCTATGAAACGCTCCGCCTCTGATTTTGAGTCTTGGGCTTCCTCCACCAGCTCGATAATTTTGCCGAAGGTCGTGTCCTCACCGACCCGGTCGGCGGCAATTTGAATGGTTCCATTGTCAAGAATTGTGCCGGCAAAGACATACGAACCCTTTTCCTTAAAAACGGGAAGGGATTCCCCTGTAATGCTGGCTTCGTTGATGCTGCCTTCACCGGACAAAACGGTGCCGTCAACCGGGATTTTTGCGCCGGTTTTAACCAATAAAACGTCACCGACGTCAACATCGTCTACTTCAACTTCTGCAAACTCTCCGTTTGCCATTTGCTTCAGAGCGCTTTCCGGCGCCATTTCTGTCAGTTCTTTAATGGCTGAGCGGGTTTTGTTCAATGTCCGCTGCTCTAAATAAGCGCCGAATAAGAATAAGAAGGTGACAATCGCGGATTCCTCGAAGTTTTTAATAAAAAACGCACCGGCTACCGCGATGGTAACCAAAACATCAATACTGACAACCTTGACTTTTAAGGCCTGATACGCCTGAATTGCAATCGGGGCAGCGCCGATAACCGAAGCGATCACCAGGGCCGCAACAGCTACAGCTTCATTTTTGAAGCCCAGAGCGCTGGTGAAGCCTATGACAATTAAAATGGCGCTTACCGAGGCTATGTGGTTTTTTCCCCTAAGGATAAATCGCTGCACCTCATCACCATCTTTTTTCTAATCCATCTCCGCTTAAGACTGATATGCTTCGTCCAGCTCGGCCAGCATTTTGTATACAGCTTCATAGCTTTCGCAGACATCGCCCGGGACGGTGTAGTTATTGGTTATTTCCCGCAACTTAGCAAATTCTTCGTTTAGTGCGGCTCTTTCTGCATCTGAATCCTTCATTTTCTTATCCAATGCGTCAAACAGCTTATGCACTTCATAAAACTCGGGGTGGCTTTTCCCATGAACCTTGGCAACAATGGGTACATATTGCCTGAGTGTCGGAAAATGCTTTGCCTTTGTCTCATTAAATATTTGTATATCTGCCATTGTCTCTTCCTCCCGCTTGATTATTTTATGCTGTGAGCTTATTGTACCATGATTTACCGGGAAATAATGTGACTGAAATAAAAAATGGAAAGCATTTCAGAACGAGCAATATTTAAGAATGCGGCCATCGGCAGCAGCATATTGAGACGGTATTCAACTGTGTTGGGGTAGCGGATACTCCAAAAACGCAAGAAAAACGGCATAGCCGATATTTCGACCGGCTATGCCAATTTGGCGGAAATTATATCCCTTAGCTGCGCCGCCATTGGCGGCGGGCTTTATGCCTCAACCGTTATTCTTCCGGTTCATTCGTTTCGTCGGCGGGCCTATCCGGCCGGGCCGGCGGCAGCGGCGCCCCAACCGGCTGCACTGCCCGGCGCCGCAGCCAGGGATTGTTCGTGCCGAACTTAGTATCAATGACGAGCCCGAAAGCGAACATAGTCACCAGCAGCGCCGACAGCCAGCCGAAGACGGGAACAAGGCGGACGAGCCAGAGGATCAGCACCCCGAAGCCAAGTTCCAGGAAGATATTGCCGCTCATTCCGGCCGTGTTTTTAATCCGGCCGCCCATATGCAGGGCGACCGCCACATAACCGATAAACTTGGCCGCAACCAGGACCAAGGCGAGGATTGGCAGCAAAGGTATCCCGATAATAGATATTGCCGTGATCAAGAAGAGAGCGGGAATAAGCAGCACGGTGACAAATCCGATGAGGAGCTTGCGTCCCGTATCGCCGGCGAGAGCCGCCGACATGGTCCGCACTTGGTTCGGAAGCAAGGCGAGAATCAGCGTCGCCAGTCCGAACAGCACGGCCAGATTGAAAAGGCGCATCCCCCAGTTAACACCAGACCACCTGCCAAAATGACGAATATTGATATTCGGGGCCCTAAAATCTTCCGGGCGGCTCGCCTCAACCGTCTGTCCGTAAATCTGCGCGTTCGGCCCCTTGCGCAAATCGCCGAGGACTGAAACAACGTCCCCGTGGACAATATTGTTCAGGTCGATGTCGCCGAGGATGGCGATGGCATTACCCCGGACGACGCCGTCAATCCGGATGTCACCGAGTATGGCCACGACATCGCCGTTAACGGTTTCTCCGGTCGGGACAGTAATATCATTCATAATCCGGACGATACTGTTCCCGCTTTCAGCGCTGACTCCCGCCGCGGCTGCGATGGCCGGGGTAAATTTATCAGCGGGGCCGGCAAAGACAGCGCCGGCGGTGAAAAGACTGATCAAAAGCAAAATGGCGGCAAACAATCTCTTATTCATTGGCGTATTCCCCCTTTTTGGCCTGTGAAATATGTCTGATAAGCAGAACTTCTCCGAGCAGCAGCAGTCCGGTCACGCCCATAACGGCGGGCTGATTTCCGGTCAGCAGGCGAACCAGCAGCACGCCCCCGTCCCAAAAAATGCTGACAAGGCGCAAGACTGTTCGCAGAAACATCCCGGCCACTCCCAGCAAATTAAAGCTAAGACCGACGTAAGCTTTCAGGCCGTCGTAGAGCGGACCTAAATCGCGCAGGGCCGGGAGGTAAGGCAAGGCGGCGGCACTCAGAGTCAGAACGAGAATAACCAGGTGGAAGATGGTCCGTGAACGGCGCCGGCGGGCAAAGTCGACAGCCGGCAGGGCGGCCATGACAGCGGTGGTGAAATCAGCTGCCGGTTCCGGTGCCGCCGCCGAGTCCAAGCTGCGAAACAAGGCGGCATATTCTTCCAACCCGGCCCGGCAGCGACGGCAGACCGCCGTGTGCGCTTCGAACGCCAACGCCTGCCGCGCTGTCATTTCCCCGTCGAGGTATTGCATGATTTCTTCGTCCCGGTAACATTTCATAACGCCAGGCCTCCTTCCGACTTAATCGTCCGACGCAGTTTTTCCCGTGCCCGGAAAAGACTGTTTTTAACGGTCTGGAGCGGGAGGCCGAGCTGCTCGGCCGTCTCCTGGTAACTGAGGCCGTCGTAGTGGTAAAGGATGATGCAGGCTTTCTGCTGCGGCGGTAATCCGGCGACAGCCGCGGCCAATTCGCACCGCATCTCCTCCCTCAGAACCTCCCCCTCGGGGGTGACCGGAGCCGCCGTTCTGCCTTCGGCTTCCGGTTCGGGTAACAGCACCGGCCGGCGGCGCAGAGAATCGATGCATAAATTCTTGGCGATTTGAAACAACCAGGTCGAGAACTTGTAAGCCGAATTGTAGCGCCAAAGATTCGTGTACGCCCGGATGAACGTCTCCTGAGCCAGGTCGTCAGCTTCTTCCCGCTGCTGCACCATCCGGTAAATAAAGACGAAAACTGGTTTTTTGTATCTGTCCACCAGAAGAGAGAACGCTTCTTTGTCGCCCGCCAGGCAGTTTCGGATTATCGCCTCATCCCGCAGTTCCATAATTATCCCGTTCCTTCCCGTCTCTGCTCAGTATTACGGGGGATACGCGCAAAAGTTTCATTGGCGGAAAAATTATTTTAAATCCGCAAGCAGCGGGGTGATTTCCCCGCAATAATAAATATCCAAACGATGCAGCGCCCGTGTCATGGCTACGTAAAGAAGTTTGCTGTCCGTTTCCGTCGCTGAGTACCGCCGCCGCCCGGCGTCGGCGATGAGCACAGCGTCGAATTCAAGACCTTTGACCAGATAAGCCGGAGCCACGACCGTGCCGCCCCGGTACTCTTCTTCTTTGCCGGTCAGCAGCTGCGCCGTCTCCCCGGTAGCCGCGAGGCGCCCGTGGAGATCCTGGCATTCTTCAGCTGTTTTCCCAATTACAGCCAAGGAGACGCAGCCCGCCGCTCGAAGTTCCGCTATTCCCTTGGCCAAAGCCGCCGGCAGCGCCGCCGCATCCGGACACAAGCGGAAGCACACCGGTTCACCGTGTCGGACAACAGGCCGAATCGGGTGGGTGAGCACAGCGGGAAGGCGGCGGATGACGTGTTTTGCCGCTGTCATTATCTCCACTGTGGCCCGATAACTGCGCTCCAGATGCAGATAGTCCGTCCAGGCTTCGAACCCGCCCGAGCGGAGTTCCTCCCACTGCTTAACGCCGCGGTAGGAATGGAGACCCTGACACAGGTCGCCCAGAATGGTGAAGGAGCTTTCCTTCAGGATGGCCTTAAGGATGTAAAATTGAAATGGACTCAGATCCTGAGCTTCGTCCACGACCGTATGGCGAACGGCCGCCGTCTCGATCCCTTCCACCCGGTGCCGCAAGTAAAGCAAGGGTGCCAAGTCTTCCATCTCCAGCATCTGGCGGCGCAGACGGTCGAGGGTGTCCTGCCGGAGAAAAGAGCGCAGTTCCGCCGCCAGCCCGGGCCCCAAATGCCGCTCATAATCATCCCGACCGGCGAAGAAATCAATGTAATAAGCCAGCGGGTCCTTCACCCCGAATGCGGCGATGTAGTCGGCCACCGCCGTCCCGGCCCGGGCCGTCAGCCGCTCCACCGCCGCATTCTTGTGGTCGATAATGTCTCTGAACAGAGCTTGGCGGTCCGGGATATCCGGCATCGCCGCTTTGATGGCGGCAATCTGCCGGTCGGAGTGCTCCTGCCGGCGGCGGACGATTTCGCTGCGCACCCGCTCCAGGCGGTTCTCAAGCAAAGCGGCGAGACGGTTGAGGCGTTTCCGGTATGGCAAGGTCCCATACTCGCTGAAAAAGAGATGTCTGATTTCCGCGGCAGGCACGACGGTGTGATCGCAGAGCCGGAAATCTTCGGGCGGCGGCAAATCCCGTTCGACTTCCGCCAGGAAACGATCCAGAGCGGTCTTGAACGCAAGCGAGGATTTGAAAACGGCCGCCGCCAGGACGGCGGCGCTGTTCTCTTCCTCCGCAGTACTGCCGCCGATGGAAGCGGTCAGTTTGGCGTCCGGGTCAGTGAGCGTGTGCGGCAGGCCGCACCAGGATAGCGCCAGATCAGTGAATGTGGTCTGCCGGACATTCTCGACACCGAGATCCGGCAGGACGTCTGCGATGTAATTAAGGAAAGGACGGCTGGGCGCGATAACCAGACAGTTCTCCGGCTTGAGGAAGTCGACATGATTATAGAGAAGATAAGCAATCCGATGCAAGGCGATAGTCGTCTTGCCGCTGCCCGCCGCCCCCTGGACGATAAGATTGCGCCACAGTTCCGCCCGGATGACGCGGTTCTGCTCCGCCTGGATGGTGGCGACGATATCTTTGAGACGGTTGTCGGCGCTCGCATTCAAATAAGGCTGCAAAAATTCGTCGTTAGTTGTAATATCAATATCGAGAATGCTGCGGAGCTCGCCGTTCTCAACCGTGAGCTGACGCTTCAGACGGATTTCGCCGCTGATTTCCCCTTCCGGGCTGCGATAATCCGCCCGCCCCAGCCGTCCTTCGTAATAAAGAGCGGCAACGGGAGCCCGCCAGTCAACGATCACGATTTCCTGTTCCGGTTCCCGGGTCAGGGCAATTTTCCCGATATACAGCCGCTCCGGCACCGGCCGACCGTCCTCGTGAAAGTCAACCCGGACAAAATAAGGGTTTTGCCGGGCGGCGACCAGATTCCGCAGGCGCAGGGCGAGCCACCCCTGGCGTCGGGTGTTGACCATCAAACTGGTATAGCTCTCGCTGTCGTTGGAAGCGAAATGCTTCCTGCCCCAATCCACTTCCCGGTCCAGCGTTTCCTTGCGGTCGGCCAGCAGCTCAATCGTCGTCCGCAGGAGTTGCAATGTATCGTCAAGATGCTCATTTTCTTCCCGGTATGCCGGGTGCGCTTCATCCGCCATTTTCTTCCCTCCCGAAGGGTGCTTTCGGCAGCCGGATATGGCAAGCGGCTGCCGAATTTCATCTGCCAAGCTAATGCTGCTGACATCATCACTCACCGGCCAAGAGCCAGTCAACAAACGGAACATCGGCTGGAGCGAAGCCAAAAAGGGCGAGTTCCGGCACGCTCACCCAACAACAGGCGCTGTGCGCATTAATGACCAGATGACCGCCCCGCCATGTGCACCGGTAAGCCAGCAGCACAATTTCTTCCGGCCCGCTCCTGCAGTGGCTGGCGCCAAAAAAATCGCCCACCGCCACGTCGATGCCGAACTCTTCTTTCATTTCCCGCCGCAAACATGTCGGCGGGGTTTCCCCCGTCTCAATCTTGCCGCCAGGAAATTCCCAGCACCCGGCCAGCCGGTCATTGCCCGGGCGGCGGGCAATAAGGATCTTGTCCCCCTCGGTCAAAATAGCGGCGGCAACACGTAGCGGCGCGCCCATCGTTCGCTTTTCCATCGGCAGCACACTCCGATATTATTACAGTCATAATTATTCTGTGCCTTCCCAGCCCAATAATGTAACAATCCCCTAAGCGAAATATTCTACCCGGCGGTCAGCCGTCAAGAATACGGCAATGTCCGGCATCTCCCGCCGGCGGCTCCTCATAAGCCGGCTCTGAGAAGCACCGCCAGGCAAGAAAAGCGGAATCTGCTTCGCTGTTCCGTCCGGGCGCTGAAAAGGGAAACTTATGCCCCGGAAGGATGGGGGATTGTCCGAAGCCCATTTTCCTCTGCCGGGCTCTTCTCGCTTTCGGGGCGGGCGAAAGCTGAGAAAGAGAAGGCTGCCCGGAGGCAGGAGTTACACAATTTCCCGCCGCAGTCTCTCCCGCCTCCCCCTTCTCCGGAGAATGGCCAAGGCTTTAGACTAAAAACCGGACAGCCGCAGTTTCTATTCCACCAAGGCAGCGATTTTGGTTTTAGCGTCTTCCAGCAGATGGTCGCCGTGACTCAAGATGGCCCGCTCGAACGGGTAACGCAAGAGAATTTTGATATTCTCCTTCGCTAAGGCCGCGTCATCACTGTATCTGGCCGGCGGCGAGCTGAGCTCTGGCGCATAGTCGCCTTTCCCAAAGACGCTGTCGCCCGTCAGCAGCGTCCCTTCGTCCTCCAGCAGAAGAGCGATGTTGCCCTGAGAATGGCCCGGTACGTGGAGAACCCGCAGTCCGGGCACCACCATCTCGTCGTGCTCAAGCAGACGATCCACCGGAACGGGCAGCCCGGGCGCTTCCTTGACATGGGCGGCGATTTTCAGGTCCGGCAGGGCCGCCGTAATTTTCGGCAATCCGTCCGCATGATCCCAGTGGCGTTCGGTGACAACCAAAAGGCGCGGGTTGAGACGGCGGACCGTCGCCACGAATTCGTCCGCGAACTCGGCAATACCGGCGTCAACCAGCACCGGACCGGACGACGTTGTCACGATGAAGGCACGGAACGTCGATTCCTTGGCCGGAATCTGGATTTCCGCCACCCGTGGGGTCAACTGCACTGTCTTCAGCATGGTATCACTCCTCTCGATCCTCTTCCGGCGGATTGCTCCGCCGGTATAAACAATATTCGGAGCGAAGACAGCAAACCCTGCCGGAAAAAGAGAAAACGAGACGGAGCGGCCAATGGGAGGCAGAGAAAAAAAGAGCAAACGCTTCTCCATTTTTGATAATGGTTTGCCAATAACAAACCGGGCAGGTTTGGCATCCCGCCCGGCAGAATTCCGGTTTGGAAGCAATATCTCCGACTTCACGTTTTTTATACGTTATCTCAGATAATTGAGGGGATTGATATATTCGCCGTTCTTGACTATGTTGAAGTGAAGGTGCGGACCGGTGACCACACCAGTCGCCCCGGCTTTGGCAATCGTCTCGCCCCGTTGCACTTTTTCCCCGACGGAGACGGTAAGGGAGGAATTGTGGGCATATTGGGTCTCCAGGCCGCTGCCGTGATCGACAATAACCATGTTGCCGTAGCCGCCCATCCACCCGGCATAAGTCACCGTTCCGGCGGCAGCCGCCTTGATGGGCGTCCCGGTGGAGGCGCCGATGTCAATGCCCGGATGGAAATCACGCTTGCCGCTGACCGGATGGGTCCGCCAGCCATACCTGGAAGTTATTCTGCCCTGCACCGGCCAGGCAAGGGTCCCGCCGCCGCGGCTGACCGTGGCCGGACGGGCTGATGCCGGCGGTTCCGGCTCTTTGCCGCCGGGCAGGAGAAGCAGCGTCCCCGCCGGGAGATTTTGCGGGTCTATCGTGTTGGCCTCGCTGATGGACGCTTCGGTGACGCCGTATTTCTTTGCGATAGCGCTCAAAGTGTCCCCGGCAGCTACTTTATGTACGGTCCCGTCCACCGTCATAATCTTCAGCTTCTGACCGATGCGCAGCACGCCATTGTCCGACAGGTCGTTAACCGCCGTCAGGGTGGGGACAGAAATGTCGTGTGCCGCGGCGATGTTCCAGAGATTGTCGCCGGCCTCGACAGTATAGTCAAGCAGCCGCGGCTTTTCCGGTTCGGCGGCGGGTGACGCCGTTGTGTGCGCGTCTGCCGCGGCGGCCGGCACCGCTTCTTCCGCTGTATCCCCAGCGGCGATAAGCACTTGATCGGACGACGCCAAATTCTGCCGCCCGGCCAGATAATGCCGGCCGGCCAGAGTAAGCCCGGTCAGCAGCGTAACAGCAAGAAAAACAGTCAAACCGAGGTAAACCGGTTTTTGGCGAAGCCGTTGGATAAACTCCATTCTCTCAACCTCTCCTCTCCGGCGAGCCGCCAGCTTGGTTACATAAAATGAATAATTGGCCGCCGGGGCTACGTTTCCCTGCTTTTTGGGAAAAAATCATCCCGGCCAATCTTTGCCAGACCCCTGCGGAAAGGAGATACGGCGGACCGTCGCGACGGTCCGCCGTATCTCCGCTTCTGCCTGTTTACCGCTTCAGATCGCGAGGTTGATTTGCTGAATTGACCCGACGGTTCCGTTCTCCCGCACGAACAGCCCGGCCTTCTCATTCTGTCCGAGCAGCCGTTCCGCTGCTTTGTACGAGTATGCCGCCGCGACGCTGCCGAGATACACTGCACCGACACCGGCCTGCCTGAGCGCGAGTAGGATATCCTTTCCCTGTTCGTCTTTCATCCATATCCGCAGTTCGGAAAACACCGGATCGCTTTCGTCAATCCAGCCGTTCCCGTCCGCGTCACCGGAAGCAAGTTCGGCGAAACCGTCGCCGGAGGTGGGGCCGAACAATTCGCGCCCGTCGTTAATCCTGCCGTCGCCGTTCCGATCAAGAGCCAGGAAACCGCTGCCTGCATCGATGAAGGAAATCGTTTCGGTGGCACCGTCACCATCCAGGTCGAATTGGTATACGGCGGCGGTCAACCGGGCCGGACCGCCGGCCAAGTTGAGCACCAGCGGGTCGACAATGCGAGCATCACCGACCCGAAACCGCAGCGAAACTTCCCGACTGAATTCACGGCTGAGAGCAAAATCGAAAGCGAATTCAATCTCACGGCCGCCGGTGACCGTAATCCGGCCAGCCGCCCGCACGGCAAGACTTTCCTTCTCCCGGTAATATTCGCGCAAATCGTACTCAAGGCCCCAGCCCTGCCGGGCCGAAGCCGAAACGGCGGCGCTGCCGGCCGGGAATGTCTTCACCTTGCCCCCGGTCAATTTGAGTTTACCAGGTACCAAAAATCTGACCTGCTTTCCGGTCAAGGCGCTGAGCAGAGTTTCGAGCAGGGTCAGGCGTGCCCGGTCCTCTTCCGAAAGCTCGATTGTTATCTCCTTTTCCGCCGCGGCGGGCGGCAGCGCCGCCTGGCTCTGCCGCAGCGCTTCTTTGGCGGCATCGGAAATGATAACAGCCGGCTCATCTTCCATCGCCGCCGGACGGCCGGCCCGAAAAACAAGGCGCTCTACCCGGCCGCTTTCCTCATAATAGGAATGCCGGCTTGCCAGATTAATGGCGGAGCTGTCGATTTTCACCCATTATCACCCCAGACATTTCCTTTCTTACATTATTCATCGGTTTTCCGGAATGATAGTTTAGAGGCGACGTCGGTTTTCTTGCTTTCAGGTGCCGGCCGGCGCACTCACCCGCGGCCGCATACCGGAAATTTGACAGAACAGCCGGAACTGGATAAAATATATTAGGCAAGAACAACGAAAAGGAAAGGACGGTCTGCCGGACAATGCGCTTATAATCCTGTCGGAAAACAACTTTCATATGCGTTTTCACCGGACGGGATTGGTGTGCTCCGGCACGCCCGCGTGGCCAATATCAGGAAGAAATATTTATTGCAGGTATTACTGCTCTGCTTGTTTTGGGGGGCAGTCTGCCGGCGTCAGCAATCCCCTCCGGGCCGAAGGAGGGGTATTTTTATGCTGTTATTGGACGGGAAAGGCATCAGCAAATCTCACGGCGATCGCCTTCTTTTCCGCTGCGACGAAATCAAGGTGCGCCCGGGCGAGCGCCTCGGCATCGTCGGCGCGAACGGAGCCGGGAAAACGACGCTTCTGAACATCCTGGCCGGTATCGATACGGAACACCAAGGCACAATCCGCCGCGCCGGCAAACAAACGCTCGTCAGCCAGACCGGACCGGCGCCGCCGGTCGACGCAGCCGCCGCCCGCGCATTCGGGGTCGCCGGCGGGGCATCCGCCGCTCCAAGCGGCGGCGAAGTCACACGGCTGAAGCTGGCCGCCGCTTTCGCGGCCGGGGCCGATATCATCCTGGCCGACGAGCCGACTGGCAATCTTGATCTGCCCGGGATTCAAAAATTGGAGGACAGCCTGAAGAATTACGGCGGCGCCGTCCTGCTTATTTCCCACGACCGGGCCCTGCTTGACGCCGTCTGCGGACGCATCCTGGAAATCGCGGACGGCAAGATCACCTTCTACTGCGGCAATTACTCGGATTACCGCCAACAGAAAGAAGCGGAGACCGCCCGGCAAAGTTTCCTGGCCGCCGAATACAGGCGGGAGAAAGCACGTCTGCTTACCGCCATTGCCGAAAGAAAGGAGGCGGCGAAGGAAGTGCGCAAAGCGCCGGCCCGGATGGGCAATTCCGAGGCTCGCCTGCATAAGCGAAAAGCGGCCGGGAAACAGGCAAAAATCGAAAGCCGGGCCAAAAATCTGGCGACAAAGCTCCGGCAACTGACCGAGCAAAGACCGCCGGCGCCGCCGGCCGCCGTCCGCCTGAAGCTGCCGGAACTGCCGCCGCTGACCGGCAAAACGGCCCTCCGCGGTGAGAATATCACCGCTACTATCGGTGACCGCGTTCTTTTCGACAAGGCCAGCTTCATCCTTCCCACCGGACGAAAAGCCGCCCTTCTGGGCCGCAACGGCAGCGGCAAAACAACGCTCCTCCGTCTGATAATCGAAGGCAGCGTCGGCATTATGGCCGCCCGGGGCGCTCGTTTCGGCTATCTCAGTCAGACCTTGGGTGAATTGAACGACAGCAAAACGGTCCTCGCCAATGTCATGGAAACCAGCCGCCTTTCGGAAACGGAGGTCCGGACCATTCTGGCCGGGCTGCGCTTCCGGCGTGACGCCGTTGACAAACCGGCCGCGATCCTGAGTGGCGGCGAGCGGGTGAAGGTCGCCCTGGCCCGCGTTTTTACCGGCGACAATAATGTGATAATTCTGGACGAACCAACCAATTATCTCGACTTGTACGCCCTGGAGGCCCTGGAAGAATTGCTCCGCTCCTACCGGGGAACGCTCCTGTTCGTCTCGCACGACCGGCGCTTCGTCGACGTAGTCGCCGATCAGATCATGCTTATCGAGAACAAAAAAATCATCCAATACGCGGGGAATTATTCGCAGTACCGGGCAAGGAACACGGTTACGGCAGACGACAGGACGGCAAGAATACTCCTGCTGGAAAATCGCCTGAGCGAAACGATCAGCCGTCTGTCGCTGCAGCCGGACGAACAAGATAAAGCGGACCTGGAGAAGATATACGCGGAAACGCGGCGGGAGCTGCAGGAACTGCGGTCGTCCCGGCAATAAGCGTAAGAGCGGCCGTTTCCGGCCGCCCCACCCTGTCGGCAGAATAATGCGGGGTCCGGATTCGAGATTCCGGAATTTAACACCGGGCGGGGAAATAAAAAAACCGCAAGCAATTCACCGCTCCCGGACAGGTAACCGGCGAAGCCGGGCGGGGCAGCCGGATAAAACCACCCGTGACGTTGTCCGACCCCGCAAAAGGGTAGTTGAAAGTCAAAGATTGCAATAATAATAGCTCCCATGTAAATACTCTCGGGCCGGGCGGACTTCGGATAAGCTTAAGAGCCGCCCGGGCGGACGGCTCCCGCTGTATTCATTATAGCATAATTTCCGGCCTGTGGATTCCGGTCTGTGAACGGGAAATTTCCGGGAAAAAAACGGGAAAGAACTGTCACCCCAGCCGCTGGCCTCCATTGCGAATGGGTTACAGCATAGAGCTGGTTATCTGCTAAGGTTGCCGACGGCAGAGGTGAGGGTTAATTAAGAGTGGCCGCGGATAAGCCGGCTTGCCTTGTACTCTTTCGTTACCATGACGATACGGAGGTTTGTCTGCAAGCCGAGGTGGGATTCTCTCTCCCGCTGTTTCCTATTCGGAAGCGCCGTCCAGGCGGCCGAAGTTCTGGAACGGGAAAAATCGGAACAAAACCCGGCCTTTGACGTTCTCCAGGGGAACAAAACCCCAATAATGACTGTCGTTGCTGAAATTCCGGTTGTCGCCGAGGACGAACAGGCTGTCTTCCGGCACCGTGACCGGACCGTAAGTATAGTTTGGATTCTCGGCGATATAAGGCTCCTCGATTGCTTCCCCGTTAATCCAGACCCGTCCGCTTTTTATCTCCACCGTCTCGCCCGGCAGGCCAATCGCTCTTTTCACCAGGTCAAGTGTCAGATGAGAAGCCGCCGGCGGTTCGAACATGATGGTATCGCCCCGCTTGATGCCGTTCAGCCGGAAAAAGACCTTGTCAAACATCAGCCGGTCGCCGACCTCGATCGTCGGCACCATTGACTCGGAAGGCACATAGCGCGCTTCCACTACGTACGTCCGGATGAACAGGGAAAGAATAAAGGCGACAACGACTATCTGCACCGTTTCCAAAACCGATTTGGTCATCTCCCGTGACATTGATTCGCCTCCCGGTCTCTGCATTTATTATTTAGATAATAATACAATTGTCGGTAAAAAACAAGTTCAGCCGTTTTCCGGGGTCATTGTCCGGCAATCCGCACCGTCCGGGCCGCTTCGTCCCATTCGACGGCGGCGCCGGTACTCTCGGCGATAAACCGAACCGGCACCAGCGTTCGCCCGTTGACAACCGTCGCCGGCACATCAAGACTGACCGTCATGCCGTTTACGCGGGCGGCCGGGCTGCCGACGGGAAGTTCCACACGCATACCCGGACCGGCGGCCGTCGCCGTCCGGGCCAGTTCATCCCATTCGAGGCCAAGGCCGAGCGCCCCGAAAATTGCCCGGAGCGGGACGAGGACCCGGCCGCTGCTGAGCAGGGGCGAAACATCGAGCACCAGCGGCGTCCCGTCAACCAAGACAGCGATGTCCCCCTTTGGGTTCTGCCCGGAAGAGGCCAGCGCCCCGGGCGGAATCGCGGCCAAGTCCAACAGCCTGACCTGACGGCCGCCGGCCGGCCCGGTAATCTCGACCCCGGTGCGGAGCGGATACGGGAAGACAGAACAGGTGGCATCGAGTTCGTAATAGCCGTTCACCAGATCGTTATAAAAAGCATATTCCTGCCTGCCGTACGTCTGGAAAACACGGCCGCCCCGCCGCAGAGTATAAGTAAAGTCGGCGAATTCACCGTTCTTCAGGCGAAGAACAAAACGTTCTCTCCCATCCCGCGTCTCGAGGCCGGCGTACCCGATCTCCGGCCGGGCGAGGGTTCGGAAAGACCAGGTCCGCGCAAAATCGTGCTTCTCTCCGTTCGTCTGTACTTTGACACCGGAAACGGAAGCGGTGTATGTCCCGCCAAAGGTGAGCGGTCCGTGCGGGATGAGGAAAACATGAGTTTTGGCTTCTTCTTCCCGGGACGAGTCAACCACATAGCACGGGATCTTATTGCCGGCGGCATCCTCGAGAGTAGCTTCTTCCACTTCCAGCTCCGCCGTCATGTCGCCGTGAATGCTCAGGCTGACCGGATAGCCGGTGTAGATGAATTCCCGCCCGTAGGAACGGAGCGGGTTCGGCTTCTCCGCCTCGTACCAGCCGGCCTTGGCGTCTGCCTGGCCGGGATAAGGATAAAGGAGCACCCGGTCTTCGCCGCTCATTTCCCGGGAGCCGCAATTGAGCACCGTAATCCCAGTCCCGCTCACAGCGGTCGCAAAGCCAATCCCGGCCTCCCGGTGGTAAGGGTCGAGGAGATCCAGGCGGTGATAAGGCGCATCAATCAACCCGTCGACGGCAAGAGCCGGACAAGGGTCAAAACGGGAGAGGCCTTCCCCGACCGGGCCGAAATAGCCGAAATAACCGGCCCGCTGCCAGGCTGAAACCCCGGTGTAACCTTGCCGGCCGGTTTCCTCTTCGTGCGTGAAAGCGGCGTGCCGGGCCAGATAATTGGCGTGCGCCTGGGCGCTCCGGCCGAGCCGGGCATGCGGGGTGAGTTCGGCGACGGCGACGGCGGCACGGAAGCGGTTCAGCGCCGCGATACCGTCCGCCTCGAGCCGGGCCAGAAATTCTTTGTCCCTGCCGGCGAAAGGTTCCGTCCCCGCGTTCAGTACAGTGAAAGTAGTTTCCAGCGTAGACGGATAATAGCCGAAAAGTTCGTATTTGACTTTAACGGTGTGCTCACCGGGAGCCAACGGCGGCGGCGTATAAAAACAAATTCCTTTAGCCATATCCACCGCGGCCGGAACAACCTTCCCGTCCAGCCGTAATTCTATTCTTTTTACCCGGGCCGTGTGGTCAAAATCCGCCAGTTGGAAGGAAATTTCCGGCCGTCGCTCGGCCGTAGCCATGCCGTCCCACGGGGAAATGCGGTAACTTATCCACAGGCCGTGAACGGGGGGCGGCGGCAAAAAGGGGATGACGGCGCCGGCCAGAAGACAGCCGAGCAGAAGCACACCGACGGCCCGATAAAGTTTTCTGCCCGTCCTCATCATTCGTTCACCTCAACGTTGGATAAGTCCGGAAGATAAATTCGCCGTTTACCTAATATTTCCTTTCCGAGCGGCGATGTTATTTCGCCACGATCCCTAATCGCCCGAAAATCACATCAACTTTGATTTCCAGAAGACCGTCCGCGCCGGCTGCGGCCGCCTCCGTCCGGTAAACTGCATCACCGAAATTGATTGTCCGGTCGTCCGGCAGCGTCGCAGCGGCAAAAACAGCGTTCACTTTCACCGCCGCCGGCCGGCTGGCGTCCAGGACAAGAGTACCGTTGGCAAAAACATTGTGAACTTCGATTTTCCGGGCCGTCCCGGTCTGTAATCCGGTCAGATCAAGGGTGGCGTCGCTGAAAACGAGATTGTATTCAGACCGGTCTTCGTCCGCCCTGATCTCGCCACTGTCGAAGAAAATGTCACCGTTGCCGCGCCAGCCAAAGCCGCCGAACATAAGCGAAAGCCCGAGGAAGACAAGGATGAAGCCAACGGCGAGCCGGAAGATGGGAATATTCAGATTGTAATTCGCTTTCAGGAGATAGACGGCACCGATGAAGATGAGGAAAACACCCCAGAAATAACTGCTGAAAAAGCGCATCAATCTCACCTCTTTCCATTTTACTGTCCGCACGCTTATTATATTCTCGCCCGGGCATCGCAACAGTGCCGCTAATAACGAACCGCGGCTATGCGAAGCCGGGCGAGAAATTTGTGATCAGAAGATGGCTTGCCGCCCGGTTGTTGCGGCCGCGCATGTTGTAGGCGTATTGCTTGTCGTAATTGAGCCAGAAGAGTTCCTCCCGGTCGGCGTATTCCCGGTAAATAGCCCGGATGCGCGGCGTATCCTTAATGATCAGGACGCCCCGGCCCGGCATCCGGCTGAAGCAGCCGGCCAGAGCGGCGTGGTCGTCCAAGCCGAATTCGTTCTGGCCGTAAGCACTGAATTCACTGTCGTAAGGCGGGTCAAGGAAGACGAAATCACCGGGGGCAACGGATTTCATAATTACCCGGAAATCATCCCGGCGGAATTCGACCCGGCGGAGGAAGGACTGCGTCTCCGGTTGAAAGAGGCGTTCCGCCTTCGCCGCAAAATCTTTCCGGTTGTAGCTCATTCCCCCGTAGGGGATGTTGAACTGTCCGGCGGCGTTGTAACGAAACATGGAGCCATAGCAAAATTCCCGGAGAAAGAAGAAAATGGCCGCCGTCTCCGCCGCGTCGGCGGGGACGTGCCGGACATAGCGCCCGCGCAGGCGGATGCCGCGAAAGTAAGAATAGTAACCGCTTTTGACCCCGGCCTCGAGATGCCCGCACCGTTCGGCCGGGGTAAGTCTGGCCCCGCGGCGCCTCGTCTCCATGTCGGCCAGGCGCCGCACCTTGCCGGTGACGCAATGCGCCGCAACGGCTGTGAAGGAAGCAAAAGAAATTTCCGACCGGAAGACGGCCCGCTGGGCCGCCAAAGCATCCCGGACCGCCGTCGTCAGCCGGTCCAGACCATCCGGCTCCGGTTCGGTCTTCCCCCGTGTGAAACAAAAGTCCAACAGCGGCTCGGCGACCGGCAAGAGAATGGCCGCGACCGTCTCCAGCCGCCGCCATTCTTCCGCTTGGGCGGACAGATGGCGGCGCAGTTCCGGGGAATTCGACTGCACAAGCCGGTAGAAGCGAATTAAATCCCCGTCGATATCGTTCGCGACCACCGGGACGTCCGGATAATCCCCGAGGAGGGTAAAGCAGACGCCGCCCCCGCCGAAGAAAGGCTCAATGTAACGATCGAAATGTTCCGGCAGGAAGCGGCGGACGTACCGTGCCTCGCGCTTTTTGCCGCCGGGCCATTTGAGCAAAGGGTCCACTGCCGACACCACCTTTTGGTATAAAGAAGCCAGGACAGAGAGCGGAGTTTCCCGGCCGCCCTGCTAAATATTCGGCACCGGCCCCCCCGGCTTCCTCTGTCTGCCATGCTAAAAAAAGGCAGTGCCATTCCGCAAGGGATATCTCTCCCGGCTCAGAATGACAGCGCGAGCCCGGCAGAACCGCAGGCTCTTTTTCCGGCAGCTCCCGGTTAACATCTTTATCACTCTGCCCGGAATTCCGGTTCGCAGACTAATTCGGCGGCAATGCCCTGACCCCGGCGGATGAAAAATCAAGCAAGCCGGTTCTGCCGGCGCAAAAGCAGACTGCGGGCGGGATTAGAAAGAGAATGAGCCCGCAGGCTCATCCGACTATGCGAAAGTTATTCTTGTTGTCCCGGCGAATCGCTCCGTCATCGCACAAATCATCGATAATCAGATTGAAAACCGCCTTGTCGATAGCGACGGCGTCTCTTGTCTCACGGATTTTGCCGCCGTATTTCTGCAGCGCCGCGAGAACCCGGTCTTTGTGTTCTTCAATCACTTTCCCGAGCAATTCATACCCTTTATCGTCCGGTGTCGCCCCGGCGGGCAGACAGCCCTTGTCGGCAAGATATTTGGCTTCATTGGTGCCCACGTGTTTCATCCAACTCAGCTGACGGGAAATGTCCTTACCATTCAAACAACCCTCTCCTTTTTTCCGGACGCGCGTCCGGTTGCTGTTACTGGGCGGCCTGAGCCGGTCCCCTTTTGTCCGGCGGCAGGCAGCATTTTGTTCTCTCCATACCATTATCCGTGTTCACATTTCGTTCCGAATAATTGTGAAGTGAAACGAAAAGCCCGCCTGATTTGGCGGGCTAAACCTGCTCGTGGGCACACCATACTCTAATAGTATAGCATTTATTTACAATATATGCAAGCTGACAGTTTCCGTGCTATTGCGCGGCGAAACGTTTCTTGTGTTCCTCCGCCAGTATCGGGGTAATTTCCTCAATGACCCGGAAGATTTCCCGGTTCCGGATCGGGATGGCCCGGACCATTTCACGGGCGTCCTTCTTCACCTGTTCCGCATCGACAGTGAGAACCTTGCCGTTCTCGACGGCAACTTCGCCGTCAATCAGCACCGTGTCAACAGAGGAGCCGTTATCGCACCAGGCGAGCAGCCGGTACGGATCATTGAGCGGGGTCAGCCAGACGGAATTGATGTCGTAGAGGACGAGGTCGGCCTGTTTGCCGGCTTCCAGAGTCCCGGACGTCCGACCCAGCAAAGCGGCCTTCGCCCCGTTCCGGGTAACCATCCGCATGATGTCTTGGGTCGTAAGCCATTTATCCATATTCGCCTCGCCGATCCGGTGTACGGCGAGAGCGAGACGGGTCAGAGTAAACATATTTTGGCTGCCGTTACTGCTCGAGCCGTCCGCCCCCAAGCCTACATTGCAGCCGGCCTGCAGCAGCTTGTGAACGGGAGAGACGCCGGCCGAGCCGCGCAGATTGCTGCCGACATTGTGCACGGCGGAAACTTTGCGCTCGCCGAGCCGGCGGATATCGTCGTCGGTGACCCAGATGGTATGCGCGCCGGAGAAACGCTCAGTCAGAAGACCGATATCGTCAAGCATTTCCACCATCGTCTGTCCGTGGCGGCGCTGCATCAGTTCCGCTTGGACTTTGCTCTCCAGGACGTGAGTGTGGACACCGATGCCGTGCTCATCCGCCATTTTCCGCACCGCCTGCAGCATCTCCCGCGAGCAGCGCAGCGGCGAGGTGGGGCCGAGCATGATCTGCAGCTTGTCGGAATGGCCGTGCCATTTCCGGATCGAGGCCTCGCACAATTCCATCGTCGTATCCACCGGCAGAGGCTTGGCGAAGCAGTCCCGGATTCTCCGCTCGAAATCCGCGTCAATCCGCTCCTTGTCCACCGGGATGATATCGGAATACTCGTGATCCGTGATGCTGATGGCGATGGCTGCTTTCATTTTCGCCTGGAGATACGCCTCGGCGATTGGGTCGATGTCGGCACCGCCGCCCGGGAGATAGTCGACCGAGCCGGTGACGGGAGAATGGTCGATGCAGCCGATCGCTCCCGTCTTCAGCATTTCCACGCAACCGAGAAGAGTGCTGGTGCGAATTTCCTCCGGCGTCCGGTTCACCGTCCAGGCGTGGATGTACCACATGCCGATGGCGTGGAAAGCCAGATCGTAGACGGCCTTGATGACGTTGGACGGGGAATGGGTATGGGCATTGTGGAGTCCGGGCGTGACGAGACGGCCGGCGGCGTCAATAACGGTGTTGAAATAGCTGTCGGCGTTCGTCGCCGCCGGTCCGACATGGGTGATCTTGCCGTCGGCAATCTCAATGACCCCGTTTTCGTAAACATTCATCGCGTCGTCCATGGTCAGGATATGAGCGTTTTTAATCAGTGTCTTCATGCAAACCCTCCTTGTAATATTTATTTGAGAAACTGTCTGTAGGGGATAAGAGGCCCGTGCAGAAGCAAAATGACACCGGAAAGTGGATGTTTAGAATAAATCAAAGCTAAAAGCCAAAAGAAGTCACTGTCGAAAGAGCCGCAGGCAATTCCCCCTCGATCCATCCCCGCCGGCTTAATAGAAGACGGCTTACCGCCGAAAGCAACCCAATACTTCTGCTTCCTCTGCCAAAAATCCTGTCCGCCGGTCAGTCACCGACAGTAAATCCCAAACCAAGCCCGCGCAGCTTTGCCGGCATCGGTTTCCCGGTTCGGACATCCCAGCCGCGAGCCCGATAGTAGTTGTCAAGCATCTTCGCGAGCTCAAACGTCTGCCCCGTCGAGGCGCCCCCGGACAGGGGCGCGGCGAAACGGCGCGGCAGAACATCGTCCGCCCGTCCGAGGCCAATCCGGACGTTGTACATCCGCTCCAGATTCACAATTCTCTCCCCGGCCGTGAGCAATTCTTCCGCCCAAAATTCGCGCCCGGTTGCCGTCGTCAGAGCACGGGCGATCATCTCCAGAGGCACGGTCATCGCCATCAGGCAGAACTTGCACATCTCCGCCGAATCGGCGACGGCGCTCACCTCCTCGGACCATTTGACCAACCGCTCCTTCCCCTCGTACGCGAAACGGTCGGCAATCTTCTCCGTCCCGAACACCCGCTTCGCTTCTTCCGCCGTCCAGGTCGTCTCCGCCAGCGGGAAGGCCCGCAGATGGTCGGCACCGCGGCCGGCGACGGCCCAGCCCAGACCCCACGCCTTCATGCCGCGCGGCTCCTGCTCGGCCGGCTCCATCCCCTTCACGTGAATGGCGAAATCTTCGGAGCCGGGTATCTCCCGGCTGAGCGCCCGGACTCCTTCGGCCAGCCGGTTGCCGCAGCCTTCCCGGTACGCGATCTTCCGCACCAGGGCGGCGATCGCCGCCCGGCTGCCCCAGGTAAGGTCGATGCCGTCGACGTCAGCCGGGCGGAGCAGACCGCGCTGGGCGCATTCCATGAGAAAAGAAATAACCCCGCCGGCCGAAATGGTATCCACACCGAGGCGATTCAGCAGATGATTGAAATCAATCAGAGACGGCAGGTCGAAATTCCCGCAGCGCGGGCCGAGAGCGATGATCGTCTCGTATTCCGGCCCCTCGCCGCTCTCGCCGCCGGCGCGCGTAAAGCGGCTGCAGTGGATGGGACAGGCGAAGCAGCCCTTCAGACTTTCCGTATACTCGGCTACTTTGTTCGCGGTCAGGCCGGCGACCCGTTCGTCGTAACCGGCCTGGGAATTCCGGATCGGAATCGTCCCCATCCGGTGGTAGACGTCGGTGATGACCGTCGTGCCGAAACGGGAGCGCAGATGATAACTCGGAGCGTCGTAAACATGGTGCAAGACAGCTTCCGCCGCCGCCGCGTGTCCGTCCGGATCAGCGAGGCGGACGGGCCGCGTCCCGCGCACGGCGATCGCTTTCAGCTTCTTCGACCCCATCACCGCGCCCAGGCCGGAACGGCCCACCGCCCGCGCCCGGTTATTGATAATGCAGGCATATTTGACCAGACGCTCCCCGGCCGGGCCGATCACGGCCGCCTGCACATCCTCCCCCAGAGCGCGCTGCAGGGCCGCCGTCGTCTCCCAGGTATCCAGGCCCCAAAATTCGGACGCTTCTCGAATCGAAATCTTCCCGTCCTCCACCAGAAGATAAACCGGCCGGTCGGCAATTCCCGTGACAACCAGGGCGTCGAATCCGGCGTATTTCAGTTCCGCCGCCCAGAATCCGGCGGCGCTGCCGTCGCCGAAGATGCCGGTAAGCGGCGAACGGGCCGTCACCGTGTAGCGGCCGTTCGCCGGAACGAGAGTGCCGGTCAGCGGACCGGTGCCGAAGATGAGCGGATTCGCCGGCCCGAGCGGGTCGGTATCCGCGTCCGTCAGGTCATAAAGCAGCCGGGCGTTCAAGCCCCGGCCGCCGATGTATTCGTGCAACAGATCCGCCGGCAGGGCATCATAACGAATCTTCCGGCCGGTCAGATCAATATAGGCGATATTGCCGGTCCAACCGTACATGGATAGGCCTCCTTCCGCAAGCGATGGGAATAAGGTGGTTTCCCGGGAAATAATTAACCCTCACCCCTGCCCTCTCCCACAATTGGGAGAGGGTGAAAGGAACGAGACCGATAATGATAGAAAAATTACGGCATTGCTTCGCGGGATGGCTTTTTTTCGGTCCGGTCTTGTCGACGTAGTATCATCTCGGCCGTGTCAGCGTCTCAGTCTTCGCGGCGTAGGGCCTTGGTCGCGCAATAGCGGACGCAGGCTGGGTCGCCGCCGCACAGGTCGCATTTGAGGATCTTGTTGTCCTCCGACCAGTACCGAATCGCCCCGAAGGGACAAGCCGTGACGCAAGCCCGACAGCCGATGCACAAGTCTTCCTTATACTCCACTACGCCCGTTGTATGATTCTTGACTAAGGCCCCGACCGGACAGACGGCCGCGCAAGCCGGCTCGGCGCATTGGCGGCAGACGACCAGCCGGTCGACGCCGCTTGCTTCGTCCTTGTGCACCTTGATCCGGCTCACCGCCGGACGGCAGTGCTTGTCCTTCGCGAAACTACAGGCGACTTCGCAATAGCGGCACCCGGTGCAGGTGTCGGGGTTCACCTTGATATAGGCCATGACTTTCTCCTTTCGCGCGGGAACATTGCGGCAATAGACTCGAGAACAAAATATAGCCATATGAAAGGTATGGCTATATTGATAATCCGCGGTTATGATCCCGGGTGAGCGATTAAGCTGATCCGGATATGTTGGAGAATTCGGCATTAGGGGTGAGGAATCCTTGCAGGGCGGGTGTAATGCATGAGAGAGGAAAGTGCACACATGATTACCCGATAATCATCTTGTTCGCTCGATTAACCAACCCTGCCGGCATCTCACGCCGCAACTCCCAAGTAATACTCATGGGTTTACTACCTGTATGCGAAACATAGTCAACTAACCCAAGATAAACATAGGGTTCCGCTTGATTATAAGTTTTTTTATTCTCCCGAACAAAAAGCATAACCTTCCCATTATTGGCACGTTGATAAATATACCGCTGTCCCGTCGGAGAATCAGCTGCCGTTGTACTTTGTGACTGCCAGTGGAACAAAGTGCTATTGATAGCATAATCATCGTAGAGCGTAGTAGGTGAATAATCCTTTTCAGCCTTAGTGAGAGTCACAAATAGCAAATCAGTATCGTAGTCACGTAGGTAAAGCACTCCTGACTGCATAACTGGGCGAATCGCCTCTGTTATATACCCTACTGCTGCAAGGATTTCATCACGCGAATAGGTACAATGTAAATCTAGTGGACAAGGGAAACCGACTGATACTGGTTCATCCACGAAATCAATGATCTCATAGTTCCATTCAAGCAGCTCAATCATTTCATTGTAAAGTGGTTGGCATTCCCTCAATCGCTCAATACCATCCCAAACGCTGTTGAACCCTAAATCATTAAGCGGTTTCTGCCAAACCGTAAAATAGAACACTAGTAACATCCGCTCTTCTTCCTCAGTTAATTTAGTTGGTAGCCCCTCCTTCATTACCATTAGTAAAAAATCAATCCACCGTCGGGAATTTATATGCGTCATTCTCCGCAATGCCTTTCTTATCGCCTCTTCGTCTGGACTGGCAAAATCAGTCTCAACACCTGCCTGCGAGCACAAGCGAGAGAATGTATCAACGCGGTAAAGGTCAAACGGCTTCAAGTCATATTGTCGTAAAAAGATTGTCATAGTAGGTTGCATTCCGAAATCAGCCCGGAAGGTGCGCAGCTTATTAATGAGGTTTGTTCTATTAATTAGTGTTCCGCGAATATTGCTCAGCACATATTCTTTGGCTACTTTCTCCATCTTAATAAAACAGCCGCGAGGCAGGGTTGAGAAATCTTGCTCAATTTCTTTTTGAACTGAATGCTTTGTGTTACCCAATAAGGCTCGGAATTTCCATTCAAAGCTGTATTTCTTATGAGCTTGTCCGATAAAGTCCAGAACAGTTAGGACTTCTTTTCCTTCGCACTGCCGTAGACCACGGCCTAATTGCTGTAAGAAAACTGTTAGACTTTCAGTAGGACGGAGGAACAAGACGGTATTAACTTCCGGGATATCCACACCTTCATTATATAAATCTACGGTAAAAATAAAGCGTATCTCTTTGCTGACTAATCGCCGTTTCGCACTTTCCCGCTCCATAGGAGTAGATTGGCCATGCAATGCTATGGAAGGGACGCCCCATTCTGTGAAGCGATTTGCCATATAGATAGCGTGTGTAACACTGACGCAGAACCCTAGACCGATGACCATTTCCATACTCGTCACATATCGTTCTAAAGCCTGCATGACGGCTCTGGTCCTGAGGTCATTGGCTGTATAAACATTCTCTAGCTCGCTAATATCGTAACGACCTCTTTCGTAAGTTACTTGACTCAAGTCCACTTCATCCGTAACTCCGAAGTATTGGAACGGTGCTAATAATTGACGATTAATGGCCTCCGGCAACCGGATTTCAGCAGCCATATGCCCGTCGAAGTATTCAAGGATATCACGTCCGTCTAAACGCTCTGGCGTTGCTGTCAAACCTAATAAAATCTTGGGCATATACCAAGTCAATAAATCTTGATAGCTTTTAGCAGCGGCATGGTGAAACTCATCCACAATGATGAAGTCGTAATAATCTGGGGTCGTCAAGTGAGATTGTGTCAATAAATTTCTGTAAAATGCCCTCTGACAGTATGGAGCTAATAAAGGGAAACTACGGTTGATTGGGTTGATGCGAGATCTTTGCAGGTCTGAAAGTACTCAGTCATTGAGAGATACCT
>JBMNPB010000056.1:0-8624 GCA_050943375.1 bacterium | reverse complement strand
GACGGGGACTGCTCCTCTATCGGCGCCGCCGAAATTATCCACGCGGCGGGGCGGAGCGAGAATATCACCGTGTTCATGATTAACAACGGTGTTTTCGCAATGACAGGCGGACAGAAGGCGCCGACGACGCTGCTGGGGCAAAAGACGACGACGACCCAGGACGGCCGGGAAGCGCGGCGGGACGGCTTCCCGATCAAGGAAGCGGAACTGTTGGCGGCGGTGCCGGGCTCCGCTTATATCGCTCGCGGGTCGTTGCACGATCCGCAGCATGTGGCGGAGGCGAAGGAGTATATCCGGAAGGCGTTTCAGACGCAAATGGACGGCAAGGGATTCAGTTTCGTAGAGCTGCTCTCGGCTTGCCCGACGAACTGGGGTTTGTCGCCGGTGGAGGCGCTGCAGCGGGTCAAGAATGAGATGATACCGTATTTCCCGGTCGGGGAGATATTGGTGGACGGGGAAAGAGTGTGACGCAGGGCCGCGTTCCGGGAAGGGAGCGCGGCTTTTCTTTCTCGGCAGGTGTACCGTAACTGCCTCCGGCTGTCTTGTCCCGGGTCCGACAGGACGAACGGCCGCAGACAAGCCGGAGATGGGTTGAGAGAAAAATAGCGGCAGCGGCGGCGGGTTGAGTGAATGGCGGATTTCGACGGGAACAAAACGGGGCCCTGCTCGTCTATACAGATGAAATGAAATTTAGGAGGCTGGCAATAATGCGGAAATTAATTATTGTTTTGCTTGCGCTGGCTCTAGCGGTTCTGGGCGGCTGTGCGTCAGGCGGAGAAGAGGAAACCGGATTCAGCATCGCCGGGGTGCGCCTCGGTGACAGCATGGATGCCGTTATGGAAACTCTGGGGAGCGATTACGAGGAGACGAAGGAAGACGGCGGCGATCTGCCGGTGCCAATCTCCGTTTGGGAATACCCGAACGGGATGCAAATTATCTTCGGCGGAGAGCCGTTTGCGGTTTATGTGGTGTCGACGACTACGGCAGAAATTCCGGATAGTGCCGGAGACAAGGTGGGCGAGGACATGGCGGCGGTGTTGGAACGGTATCGGGCGGATTATGAAGAGAAGATGAGCCGGCACAGCGAAGACAAGCTGGAAGGCTGGTTCGATATTGGGGACGGTCAGATTCTTATCTTTGACACGGACAACGACGATCTGTCGTGGGTGAATAAGCCGGTCGCGGACGGCGACAAGGTGGAAGCGATTCATTTGGCGCTGTGGAAGTTCTTTGACTGAGGTTCAAGCGAATTGATTCTTATTAAGACATAATCGCTGCCGCTGTGAGCGGCAGCCCGGCTGGTGCAGGCGGGCGCATGGCAATACGGCTGCTGGCTGCCGGACGGGGATAACGAACTGAAAAAATATCTGCTGCCGGCCGGCAGCAGATATTTTTTCATGTTTACTGACCGGCAAGCAATATGTAATAATAGAAACAGGCGATACAAAGAGGCTGTCCGTTATGGGGCGCAAGGGTTCCGGACAGATTTTTCGAATTGCTTACCCTTAAGAAAGCGGCGATGTCTGTTATGCGAGGTTTAGGCGTTTTTGCACCGGCGGCAGCCGGATTCGGACAACCGGAGGGGTGAGAAGGGAAAGGAGTTCGCGGCCGAATGGCGGGAGAGACCCTGGAACTGGCAGTGAGGAGGAGTTGCGGGGCATGAAGCGTCAGAAGATAAGGAAGGCAATGGGGTTGTTGATGTTACTTCTTTTTCCCTTGCTTTTCTATTATTTATCCCCGTATCTGATAATCGAAGCGGCCAGTCGGGGAGTTCTTGCCGGGAGCGGCATTGTCTTTGGGATGCTGTTTCTGGCGGCAATTCCGGGCGGCCGGCTGTTCTGCGGGTGGCTGTGCCCAGCCGGGGGACTGCAGGAAGCGTGCTTCGGGGTGAATAAGAAAGCGGTCCGCAGCGGATGGGCCGACCGGGTGAGATATGTGATTTGGTTCGTCTGGATTGGCGGAATAGTCCTGGCGGCCAGGGCGGCCGGGGGAGTGCGGAAGATAGATTTCTTCTACGGCACAACGAACGGAATTTCCATCGGGGAGCCGGCGGCGTTTATCATGTATTATGCCGTGGTTGTCGTAATCGTCGGCATGGCTGTCGCTTTTGGCCGGCGGGCTTTCTGTCATTACTTATGCTGGATGGCGCCTTTTATGGCCATCGGCCAAAAAGTCCGGCACGGTCTTGGCGCCCCGGCTATGCACCTGGCGGCGGCGGCAGACAGATGCATCGGGTGCGGGGATTGCAACCGTGTTTGTCCGATGGGACTGCCAGTGATGGAGATGGTCCGGAGCGGGAACAGGGGGAATCCGGAGTGCATCCTGTGCGGGGAATGCGTTGACGCCTGCCCGCAGCAAGTCATCGGCTTCGCGTTCAACGGGACGTCCCGGCGTACGGGACGGGGGCAGAAGCGGCGGCTGGCGGAAAGCAGGCCGGAAGATTCGGGTCATGAGGGGAGGGGAGCCGGTTATGAAGATTGAGTTCAGGCTGTCGGACTGGGAGCAAAACCGGGAGTTGCGGCAGGAATACCTGAGCAGCCTGGTATACCGGATGGATTCATATCTGGAAGACCAAATGGAGCAGTGCGAAGTGTATACGATAAATGCGGACAAGGTAAGGTGCGGGATTGCGGCGAAGCGGAAAGACGAGCTGTATGTTTTCTACCTGCCCAAGAGCCACCTGGGTGCTGGACCGGACCTGTTCGCACAGTTCATCGAAGAGTTTGCCGTCCGGGCAGTGACTTTCCAGACCCACGATTCTCTTCTGGCCGGTCTGGTCGCCGATTGGGAGTATCAAAAAGAAAAAGAGGCTTATCTGTTCGCTGACGGTGGGAAGGGCGAAACGCCGCCGCCGGCATTTCCGCTGTCCGCGTTTTCGGCGGCGGACGGGAACGATGCCGCGCTGATTGCGGCGAAGACGGGTGATTTTTTCGACCGGCTGCCGGAAAGGATTGCCCGGGGGGAAATTTATAAATTGCTAAGCGATGGGGAACTGCTTGGCTGCGGGATAATCGAGCCGAGCCGATATTACGGGGACGTTGCAAGCATCGGGATGATTACGTGCCGGGAGCACCGGGGGAAAGGAGTTGGCCAGTCAATCCTCCGGCAACTGAAAGAAGTATGCTATGCGCAGGGGCTGACACCGGTGGCCGGGTGCTGGTATTACAACACTCTCTCCCGCAAAACGCTGCGGCGGGCCGGCATGTATCCTGTCTCCCGGCTGCTTCGGGCGATCTTAACCGGCCGGGAGAAGGTGCCGGAAAGAACGGGAAACCCGCCCGGAGAAGAGGTGGCAGACAGATAAAATAAGGGAAGCGAAAGATGCCGGGCGTCCCGGCATCTTTTATTCGCCTGAATATGAGCGGCTCAGCGGTTCCGGAACAGGCTGCCGACGATGTCGCCGCCGATATTGCCCATCCCGCCGAGGCCGGACTGTTCGCCTTTGCGGCTCCCGCGGGCCGCGCCGAGGCGGTCGGCAAGGCGGGAAAGGGGCAGGCTCTGGAGATAGACAAGGCCGGGACCGGTCAGAGTTGCCAGGAAAAGGCCCTCGCCACCGAACAGCATATTCTTAAATCCTTTGACCATGGCGATGTCGTAATCGACGGAAGGCGCGAAGGCGACGAGACAGCCGGTGTCGACTTTGAGGGTTTCCCCGGCCGTCAGTTCTTTCTTAATAATCGTACCGCCGGCGTGGACGAAAGTCTTGCCGTCGCCGATCAGATTCTGGAGGATGAAGCCCTCGCCGCCGAACAGACCGGCGCCGATTTTCCGGGTAAAAGCCACTTCCACTTCCACCGCCATGGCCGAGCAAAGGTAGGAATCCTTCTGACACAGGAAAGAGCCGCCCAGATCCTTCAAATCAAGGGGAATGATTTTGCCGGGATAAGGCGCCCCGAAAGCGATCTGCTGCCGGCCGGAGCCTTTATTCAGGAAAGTGGTGATGAAGAAACTCTCACCGGTGATCGCCCGTTTCAGGCCGCCCATGAGGCCGCCGCGGGCTTCGACCTCCATTTCCATGCCGGCTGTCATATATGTCATGGCGCCGGCTTCCGCCCGGACTCCTTCGCCCGGGTCGAGGTCGATTTCGACCATCTGCATGTCATCCCCGAAGATCCGGTAATCGGTAATATCGGCGGCAGGCGAGGCTGCCGGAGCCGCTGTTTTGGTCAGCGGCGACCCGCAGGAAGGGCAGAACTTAGCTTCGCCGGCGTTAGCGCCGCATTTCGGACAGAACATTCCAATTCCCCCTTTTTTATTCCTAACCAATATTATACAGGAATAATGAAAAACCGAACAGAGAAATGTGCAACAGTTTATTAACCGCAAAGGAACAGGGAGATTTTGCGACAGTAGCGGGAAAGAACGATAAGGGGAACCTGCTGAAGAAATACTCTCGCCAAGCCGGAGGCATTTCAGTTGCGGCCTTGGTGATGACCGCTTACTTATTCTTCTGCGCCGGATTCCGCTCCGCTGGCTACAGCCGCATGGATAAGCTTTTCGTAAATTGACAGACACCTTCCAAACTGCTTGCACTGTGATATTTCGGCACAGCATTTAAGTTTTTTATGAGAATGGAACACATCATTATCGCTCTGATTAGGTCGGCAACTCTTACCCTATCGCTTAAAGTACTGGTACTAATCCGGCAGCAGGCAATGGCCGGCTTAAATAAGGAAGATGACGCCGGTCCGGCAGCCCGGAGCGAAATGTCTGGTTCTTAGCCGGGGAAAATGGGCAAAACGTTGGCCGCCAGGGGAATTACATAAGTCTTGTAGTTCTTGGGCAGTGTTTCCCGGGCGAGGGCCAGCGCGGCAGCGAGGGAAGGCGCAGTCTGGAGGCCGGCTTTTGCCGGTATGATCGGATCGAGATTGGAGACGAGAATAATCCGGTACTTGGCTGCGGCCTCAGTGATGAGAAAGCCCGTATATTTGGCGATGGTGAAGCTACGTCGGAGTTCCCGTTCCCGGGCGAGGTTATCGTCGAAATCAGTGATAATGGAAGCGAGTTCGGCATCGCCCAGTCCTTCCCCGCATTCGGCGAGGAGGATGAGGGTGCCGCCCGGTTGCAGGGCTTCCTTGCTGTTGCTGATGGCTTTGGAAGCCTGATATAAATCAATGTCTTTCGGAAAACCGCCGGCGGAGGCGACAATCAGATCCGCCCTGGCGTCAATCGGCACGCCGTCGGTAAGGCCGACCATCCGCCGGGCGGCTGAGTGAGCTTCAACATAATCCCCGGCGACAGCGCCGCCGATATCGCCGGCCTCGTCCATAACGACATTTAAGAGGAAGGACGGTTTGACCATGTCAGCTGCTTCGAGCATGTCGGCATGGAGAGGATTGCCCTCAATATTGCCGCTTCTGACGTTAGGGTGGGTCCCTTCTCCCTTGACCGGGCTCAGTGATAGTTTGTGGTTTGCCATTATCGTTTCGTAGCCGGCAATCCCAGGCAGAATTGATTTCTTGCCGCCGCCCCAGCCAACCATGTCGTGATAGACGGCGGCTCCGGTCAGGACAATCCGGTCGCTCTCAACTGCAAGGCGGTTAATCCAGACCGGTGTGCCGAAACTTGTCTCCCCCAAGTAAACGAGATTGGCTTGATCCCGGCAGTCATGATCGGTCACGGTAAAGCGGTCGGCCAGTTCTTTGCCCAGGAGAAGGCGGTGTTCCGCCTCAGTTTGCTGACGATGGGAGCCGACAGCGCAGAGGAAACGGATATCCGCATCGTGGATGCCCGCCTCGTTCAGTTCCCCCACCAGGTAAGGGAGGAAAAGGCTTTGCTTCTGCCACGACCGGGTGATGTCGGAGATGACTAGGCAGATTTTTTCGCCCGGCTGCACGATCTCCCCAAGCCGGGGACTGGCAATCGGATGCGCCAGGGCTTCCTTGATAATCTCCGGTTCGGATTTCTTATTTCCATTCCGGTTGCCGGTGAGAAGGCGCAGGAGATGTTCCGCCGGCAAAGTGAATTCAATATTCCGGCGACCGTAAGATAAAGTAAATGATGGCATTGTCATACACCTTCCATAGTTTTCTGTTGCGTCCCAGAGGTCGGACGGCGATAATAATCCCATTATATTTTGAATATCTAAGCATGTCAACTAATATTTATGCCAGGTCAGATTAGAAATAAATTCCCGAATTGCTGAGTAAGAAACGTTACTGTCGGCGATATAACTGACGAAGTGGGTATCGCGGTAAGCCGCCGGCCGGGGCAGACTGGAACACGGCCATTGGGTTAGTTCCCCGGTGGTGACAAGAAGCAGGATGAGCGGGGCTGGAGGTAATTGGCAATAGGCGGCGAATATTAACAACGGCAGGCCGGGAAAACCCGGCGGATGAAGACAAAGGAGGGACGGGAATGAAATATGATTTTGACAAGCCGATATCCCGTGTGAATACCGCCTCAATTAAATGGGACGGCATCCGGACGCCGGAAAGCGGCGGCGATATACTACCGCTGGGGCTGGCTGACATGGATTTTCTTTCGCCGCCGGCGGTGACGGACGCCATCATTGACCGTGCGAAGCATGGGGCGTTCGGTTACACGCTCAAGACGGATAACTATTTCAAGGCGATAACGGAGTGGATGAAACGGCGGTTTGGCTGGTCCGTCCGACCGGAGTGGATATCGCACAATTTCGGGGTTTTGACGTCCATCAGTTTCGTTCTGCATGTAATTACGGAACCCGGGGATAAAGTCGTCATTCAATCTCCCACATTCCATCCGCTGATCCAAGTCACCGAGGATAACGACTGCGTGCCGGTTATCAATCCGCTCCGGTGCAACGGCGGGCGGTACGAAATGGACTTTGACGACTTGGCAAAGAAAATTGACGGGAAGACGAAAGTGATGCTCTTATGCAGTCCGCATAATCCGGTCGGGCGGGTGTGGACGCGGGAGGAACTTACCCGTCTGGGCGAAATTTGCCAAAAGCATAATCTGCTGGTTATTTCGGATGAAGTGCATTCCGGCATCATTTTCCCCGGCCACCGGCACACGCCTTTCGCTGGCCTCTCGGAAGATACGGCGCAGAGAACGTTCGTCTGCACGGCACCGAGCAAAGCGTTCAATCTGGCCGGTCTCTGCTGGTCCATAATGATTATTCCGAATGCGGACTTGCGGGAGAAATACGTGGCGGCGCTGAAAAAATTCTATTTTAATTTCGGGGCGAATCTATTCGGGACGGTCGCGACCGAGGCCGCTTATAACAAAGGGGACGACTGGCTGGATGAATTGACGGAATATGTGAAAGCGAATCTGGAGTATGTGAAAGAATATCTCAGGCAACATATTCCGCAGATCAAGGTAATCGAACCGGAAGGGACGTATCTCGTTTGGCTGGACTGTCGGGATCTGGGGATGAACAGCCAAGAACTGGAGGAATTTTTCCGGCAGAAAGCGGGAGTACTATTCACGCAAGGATACGCGTTCGGCCAAGACGGCGAAGGTTTTGTCCGTCTCAATGTGGGATGTCCGCGGCCGCTCCTGGCGGAAGGGTTGGAGCGAATTAAAAACGCGGTGCAGGCCAAATAAGAAAGACGGTTACTGTGCCCGGAATATCGGTCGTGAATAAATTCTTCTTCTCCGGTAACATTTATTAACAGGGCGGCGGAAAAAATGCCCGCATGATAAGGAGAGAGAAAAGATGAAGCGAAGAAGATGGCTGGCAGCATTTATTCTGATCTGCGGTCTCGCTCTGGCCGGGTGCACGGCAGGCGGGGGAACGGATGCTGAAGCACTGAAGGCGGAAAATGAGACCCTCAAGGCGGAGAAGGCGTTGCTTCAGCAACAGGCGGCGAAATTGGTGCGGAAAGCGGGTGAGGCCCCGTCAGATTTGCTGTTGCGAACGGCGCTCGGGGCGACGGAGCGCCTGAAAGAAAAAGATATGGCCGGTCTGGCAGATTTTGTGCACCCGGAAAAAGGGGTGCGGTTTACGCCATATTCTTTTATCGACCCGGCGAAAGACGTTGTCTTAACGGCGGAACAGATGCAATCCCGGCTGGAAGACAGCGAAACATCTCTCTGGGGCAATTACGACGGGAGCGGGGAGCCGATCCGGCTCACTTTCCGCGATTATTACGACCGGTTCGTGTACGACAAGGATTATACCGGTGCGGAGATAATCGGCAACAATAAGGTCATCGGGACAGGTAATGCCATCAGCAACATTGCCGAGGTTTACCCGGAGGGAGAATTCATCGAATTTCATTTCAGCGGCTCTGATCCGCAATATGGCGGGACAGACTGGCGCAGTATGACGCTGGTATTTGAGCCGAAGGACGCTATTTGGTATCTGGTGGGAATCGTCCACAGCGAGTGGACAATATAAAGTGGCAGAAAGAAGGAGCAGCGGACTCATAACCGAGTCGGCTGCTCCTTCTTTGCTGAGGCTTGGTTCGGACGGTGGCGAAGAACCGAAGCGCAGGGAATGTACGCCTTGCCGCGGGAAGAGAACAAAGACCGGGTATTCCAGCCGCTGCTCCTTGCTGCGAATGAACGGCCGCCGAAGCAAATGCAGGTGTGAGCACGGCCGGGATAAAATATCAGCCGGCATCGGCCGTACTGTATTCTGCCGGGAGACGGGGCGGAGCGCAGCGCAATGCAGCGGTAAAGCCGACGATGGC
>JBMNPB010000023.1:0-39191 GCA_050943375.1 bacterium | reverse complement strand
TCGTCGGCGCCTTCTGTCCGCCTGTCATTGCGAAAACACCGTTGTTAATCATGAACACGGTGATATTCTCGCTCCGCCCCGCCGCGTGGATAATTTCGGCGGCGCCGATAGAGGAGCAGTCCCCGTCGCCCTGATAGCTGAAGACGATTTCGTCCGGCCGGCACGCCTTGAGGCCGGTAGCCAGCGCCGGGCCGCGGCCATGGGCGGCGAAAATATTGTCGATATTCATGTACACGATATTGGAGCAGCCGTTGCCGTCAACCCCGATAGTCCGGTGCTCGATGCCCAATTCCCCGATTACTTCGGCAATCAGCTTATGCGCGATGCCATGGGTACATCCGGGACAAAAGGAAAACTTTACATCTAAGAGCACCGGCGGCCAGGCATAAACCTTTTCCATTTAATGCACCTCCTGACCGATTTGTCGCTCCAGCATTTCCAGTACCTGCTCCGCGCTGGGAATCAGGCTGCCGTACGTTCCCTCGAAGACAACCGGGATACGTCCTCCCACCGTAATTTGCACATCCTCGAGCATCTGCCCGTCGTTCGCTTCGATGACCATGACCTTCCGGCACGCGGCGGGGATTGCCGCGTAAGCCTGCGTCGGGAACGGCCAGGCAATCAGCGGACGGATAAACCCGATTTTGGCGCCGGTCTTCTCCCGGTACTTCCGGACGGCGAATTCCGCAATCCGGCCCACCGAGCCGAACGCCGTCACCACATACTCGCAGTCATCCAGATGGCTCGCCTTCCACTTCTGCATCTCCGCCTTTATTTTGGCGTATTTCTCGTTGATCAGGCGGTCATAGCGGTCGGCGTCCATGGAAGAATTGATATAATTCCCTCTGGCCCGGCCGTGCCGCCCGGTCATTCCCCACTTTGCCGCGGCGTTTTCATCCACTGCTGCCGGCTCGCGCAGCTCAATCGGCTCCATCACTTGCCCGATTAGGCCGTCGGCGTAAATATAAGCAATCATCCGGTATTTCTCCGCCGCATCGAACGCTTCGTACATCATGTCAAACGCTTCCTGCACTGTACCCGGGCAAAAGACAATGCTGCGGTAACCGCCGTGCCCGCCGCTCCGCGTCGCCTGGCGGTAAGAGCTTTGCGTCGGCTGCATTCCCCCCATGCCCGGTCCCAGGCGTGACATGTCGACGACGACACACGGCACTTCGGCGGCCGCGATATATGAGAGCCCTTCCGATTTCAGACTGATGCCGCAGGCCGAGGACGATGTCATGCACCGCTTGCCGGTCGAGCCGCCGCCGTGCAGCATATTGATAGCGGCAACTTCACTTTCCGCCTGGATGAACTTACCGCCGTACTTCGGCAGTTCCCGCGACAGATACTCCGGAATCTCGTTTTGCGGTGTAATCGGATAACCGAAGAAATAGCGGCAGCCGGCTCGAATGGCGGCCTCCGCGATTGCCTCGTTCCCTTTCATCAGCTTTCTGGCCAAGCCTTTCCCCCCTTTAATCTTCTGAATTTTTAATCTTCTCTAAGTTTATCGCGAATCCTCCCGGGATTGCCGGGAAATGATTGGCGGCACATTGACGTAGCCGGAGGGCAAGAGTAGAATAAAAACAGCGTGGAAACCTTTAAGGGGATGCTCGTTTGGATAAAAAAGGTCTTGGCTTTATTTTACTCGCCGTCGCCTGCTACGGCCTGTCGTCCATTATCGCCAAATTCGCGTACCGGGGCGGCGCCAATTTTGTGACGCTCCTCGCTTTCCGCTATCTGCTTTCCTCCGTTCTTCTCTGGCTCACGTGCCGCAAAGCCGGGCTGAACATTCTGCTGCCCTTACCGGACCGGAAACGCATCCTCACCGTCGCTTCCGTGGGCAGCATCGGCTACTGCGCCCTCTATTACCGCTCTCTCGAACTCATCCCGGCCGGAGTCGCTTCCCTGCTCATGTATACTTATCCCACCCTGGTCCTGCTAATTTCCGTTTGTCTGGGCACGGAACGGATGGACGCCCGCAAAGGCTTTGCCCTGTTACTGGCCCTGGCCGGCAGCGCCGCGGTAGCGGGAACGACAAGAACGGGCGTGAATCTGACCGGAGCCGCTCTCGCTTTCGGCTCCGCTGCCCTTTACGCCTTTTACGTCGTTGGTATGAGCAGATATACAAGCCGTTACGACTCCCGGGTCGTCACCCTTTACGTCGCTTTCCCGTCCGGTGCCTTCTATCTCCTTTACGGCCTCCTGACGGACCGCCTCGTCTATTCCCTCACCCCCGCCGCCTGGCTCGCCATCGCCGCGGCCGGCCTCATCCCCTCCATGCTCGGCGGCATCTTTTTCTTCCGGGGCTTGTCACGAGTGGGAGCTTTCCGGGCTTCTTTCCTGCGCACTCTCGAACCGGTTTACGCCACCGTCCTGGCCGCTCTCCTGTTCCGGGAGCGCCTCGCCCTTCCCCAAATTGCCGGCGGCGTTCTCATCCTCAGCGGAGTTGTCCTCAGCATCCTCGCCCGGCAAAGCGCCCGGGCAGCCAAACCGCAAGACCCCGCCGTCCCGGCTTAGGCCTACCCTGCGGCCGGCCCCGCCCGGCCGGCTCACATTCCCCGCTACGGAGGGGCGGCGCGCAGCGTCGGGGTGGTCGTCCACTTCTCTGGAAGCTTGGCGCCAATCGCCAGGGTGGTCATTCCACCGCGACATTCCGCTTCAGCTGCCCGCCGGACAGTCTTCCCGGTATAGTATGGCTGAAACCCTCTCGGAAAGGAGCGCTGATTATGCCCTCAGTAGAAGAAAAGCTTGCCGCCTCCCTCACCGCCGAAACAACCGAACTCCTTCCTTACCTGCCCTATTTGCTCCAGGACCTTTGGGAACTCGGCACGAACTCCGCTATTATCACGGAAATCCTGGCCGGGCAGAATCTGGTGTCCGTGACCAGCCGCCTTCTTGATCTCGGCTGCGGCAAAGGCGCCGTTGCCGTCCGCCTGGCCAAGACGTTCGGCTGCCACGTCCGGGGCATCGACCTCATTCCCGCCTTCATCGGCTGCGCCAAACGGAAAGCGGCGGAGTACGCCGTGGCGTCTTTGTGCGACTTCGCGGCCGGCGACATCAACCGGGTGGTGACGGAGGAAACCGGCTTTGACGGGGTGATTTGGGGCTCGGTCGGCAATATCCTCGGAAATTGGGCGGCAACCATTGCACAGCTCAAACGGACGCTCCGGCCGGGCGGCTTCATTATCATTGCCGACGCTTACGGCGCTGACGACGGGGATGATAACTACCCCTCCCGGGCCCGGTGGCTGCGTATTTTTTCCCAGGCGGGCGTGACACTGGTAGCGGAAACAACGGCCGCACCCGAGCTGTTGGCACAGGTGAACCGTCATAATCAGTCTTGCATCATCCGCCGAGCCGGGGAGCTCAAAACCCTGCACCCGGAGAAAGCGGCTCTGTTCGACAATTATGTCTCCAGCCAGCAGGCCGAATGCGATGAATTGGAAGGTAATACCACCGGCGTGACGTGGCTTCTGCGGTGCAGTGATTAATTCGACGGGGCGATTGCGCCGGAATGCTTTTCATAAGTGGCGTTTTATCCCGGTAGTGTACTGGTGATACTATTTCAGAATCTAAACACCTGATTGCCGCATCGTCTTTACATTTCACTGACAGTTGGGTAAAATAGTTTCTGGAATGGTCACTCGCCGCAATTCCGCCCGAACCTTACGAATTGGAGTGAACAATAGATGAAATACGAAAACACAGTCACTTATCTCGTTATATCTGTCGCTCTCTTGGCTGTGGTCGCAGCTTCCCTCGGCATCTTCTCCGGCGGGGGACCGGGTCCCTTCGAATATCTTACCGTGCGCGGCCGCACGGTCGGGATTTATGGCCGGGGACTTTATCAGCACATGTCAGCCGAGGTCGCCCCGCAGGGTATCGCCCAGGACTATGTTACCTTGTTCATCGGCATCCCTTCCCTGCTGTTTGCTCTTGCCTGGACGCGCCAAGGCGCATTAAAAGGCCGGCTCCTGTTGGCCGGCATCCTGGGTTACTTCCTGGTCACATATTTATTCTACTTGGTAATGGGCATGTACAATTACCTCTTTCTCGTCTATGCCGCTTTGCTTGGCACTTCCTTCTTCGCTTTCACCCTAACCATGCTTTCTTTTGACCTGTCCAATTTAGCGACGGCTTTCGGCGCTGACGCTCCGATCAGATTCGGCGGCAACTTCCTGCTCTTCAATACCGCCGCCATCGCTTTCCTCTGGCTGGGTATCGTCATCCCGCCTCTCCTTGACGGCACCGTTTACCCGTTCGCATTGGAACATTACACCACCCTCATCGTTCAAGGGCTTGATTTGGGCCTTCTGTTGCCGCTGGCCGCCGTTTCCGGCTTCCTCCTGCGGCAGAAAACACCGGCCGGTTATCTTCTCGGCCCGGTCTACCTTATCTTCCTGACTCTGCTGATGATCGCCCTAACCGGGAAGTTAATTGCCATGGGTCTGCAAGGTTATAACATCATCCCACCCATTATTATTATTCCGTCGTTTGCCCTTATTGCCGCCTTCCTCTCCTATCGGCTGCTGCGGAGCGTCAGGACGACAGCGTAAAAAGAGAAGTCCCGGGCAAACGTAAAAAACAGCCGTCACGGCTGTTTCACCCCAAAATTATTTTCCGATGCTTTATCCTTTTGTCAATCTGCCGCGGCTGCTTCTTCCCGGCTTTCCGCCGCTCCCGGAAACCGCATCTTCACCACCGTCCCCGTCGAGTCGCTGGCGATGTCGATGACGGCGGCGTGGCGCTGCGCGATGCGCAGGCAGACAGCCAGCCCGAGCCCGGAACCTTTCGGCTTGGTAGTGAAAAATGGCGTGCCCACCTTGGACAGGAAGTTCGACGGAATCCCGCTTCCGTTATCCCGCACCTCGAGCCAGGCGCCGCCACCGTCCCGACCGGTCCGGACCGTAATTCTACCGCCGGCCGGCGTCGCCTCAATGGCATTCCGGACCAGATTGAGCAGCACTTGCCTGATTTCTTTGGCGTCAAATCGAATCTCCGGTATCGCCCCCTTTTCAATTATCAGATCACACCCATTTTCCAACGCGGCAGCCGTCAGCAGCGGAGTCATCGCCGTGATGACGCTGTTCAGACTGCCGCGTCTTAATTCCGAAAGCTTGTCCTTCGCCAGGGAAAGGAATTCGCTGATAATGGCGTTCGTTTTGTCCAGCTCATCGACCATCAGCCCGAGATATTCCCGTTCCTCTTCATGTTTCGGATCGCTCTGCATGATCTGCAGGAATCCCCGCACTGTCGTCATCGGATTGCGCACTTCGTGGCCGAGGCTGGCGGCGATTTGTCCGGCTAAATTCAGCCGCTCCAGGCGGGCCATCTTAGCTTCCGTTTTCCGCCGCTCCGTCATATCCATCATTGTCAGCACCATCTCCGCCTCTTTTCCTTCCTCCGGCAGCAGAGCGGCGGTGACGCTGCCGGGAAAAACCGTGCCGTCCGACCGGCGGAACTGCCAGTCGTCCGACGTGGCTTCCCCGTTGAGATTTGCCTTCCGCGCGGTAAACAGGCGTCGGCTGTCTCCGTTCAGAAAGCGAAGCAATGGCGCTCCGTCCAGCTCGCTTAACTGGCAGGCGAGTATTTCCGCCGCCCTTTGATTGGCAAATGTAATCCGCCCGGCGCCGTCGACGGTCAGAATCCCTTCCCGGACCGTCTCAACGATTTGCCGGTAGCGCCTTTCCCTCATCTCAAGCACCTGCTCCGTCCGCCGGAACTCGGAATTCTCGAATACTCTCCATCCTTCGTCTTTTTTGGCAATGACGAACTGGTGATTCCGCACTACGTCCATCACCTCGTACATCCCGCAGCCTTCCTGAGGATAAGTGCAAAGCACCACGAGACGATCCTCGCTGATTCCTTCATTCACTGCCCTCTCATAGGCGGTAAATTCGTCCCATTGCTCCGGGTTCAGCCACGAGACGTCGCCTGACGCCCGCAGTCCGGGGTATCCTCTGGCCACCGCCTCGCGGATTCTCCGCTTCCACAACTCCAAAACCTTCGTCTGCTCAAATTTCCCGTCTGGCAGATACCATTTTCCCCGGGGAATTATCTCCATCTGCCCTCTCTCCAGATAATCGTCCAACCGGGGAATCCCCTCTGTCAGTGCCGCTCTGGCTTCCGCTTCGTTTAACAAGACCCCCGTGATCAACAGGCATCGATCGCCCCGCGCCAGACCGGTCCGATAATAAGGAATAATTACTTCCAAAAGCTCTTCTTTCGACCGGTAAAGCAATGAAAAATGCGTGCCCCACGGCAGGTCGCAATCGATGAATTCTTCACATCCGGCTGCCAATTCAGAGCCCTCCCGTCGTTACATGGTAAACGCCGGAACCGCAGCCTGCGCCTACTGCCGCAATCCCAACAACGTCTATGATTATAAGCGATTATGCTTGTCGCTTTTTATCATCACCTGTCGGGAGAGGCAAAAATAAACAAATACCGGACTTCCGGCGACGGATTGAGACAACTGACAGCAAAAATACCGAGATTACCCATCTTCAGTCGGCCTGAATTACGTATTGTACCGCCGCCTTTCCACTCCCCGGCATTTGGTTCTGCCTCTTTTCCGCCGCGACGTATCCGCTGTCTCTATCCCTGCCGCACCAGTTCCATCCCCGGCCCTTCGGCCGACCTCGCCGCAAAGCCGTGCTTTTCATAGAAGCCAGCTTTTCCTTTCGCGCAGAACAGCTGGACGTCCTTGATCCGGTGCTCATTGCACTTGTCCACCGGTTTCGACACAACGGTGCTTCCGATGTGCTTCCCCTGGTATTCCGGCCGGACGATGATTTCGGCGAGCAGGGCGTGCAGATATCCGTCGCAGATGACCCGCCCGAAACCGACGAGAGTGCTCCCGTCGTAGGCGGATACCGAGTACCATGTGGACTGAAGAGCGGCGTAAAGCTCCCCTGGGCTTAAACGGATTCCCTCATCGTTCCACCCGGTTGTCTCGAATAATTGAACGAAATCATCTTTCCCGGGCAATCCCTCGCGGTAAACGATGTTCATGGTAGCCCTCCCTTTATTCCAGTATGATTGCTTCTCTCTGCATAACTGTATAGGCATCCTGGGCGGCAGCCCCTGAGGAACCCGGCTGCATCCAATTGCAGAAGCAGCCGGGTTCCTCCTTCCGGAGTAATCCTGCCTCTAGCTTACTACTGTTCTGGACAGGCGTCTACTGCCAGTATGGGCAAATTTCCATCCGTCCGGTTGATTTTTCCGCCGCCGGGCGAACATAACACCGCGTAAATATTGTCGCGGCGCCGGAGAAGGCGTAAGACCGGATATAATCACTGATTAAAGGTGAATGCAAAAAACACAGATTTCCCTTCCTGTCCATACCCGAAGGAGTTTGGCCCGTCCGCCAAGAATAACCCGCCAGACAATAACACCAGGAGGCGGTTGATATGGAGCTCAATCCGACATCCCTCTTCACCGGCACCGCTTGCTACTACTCAAGATACCGGCTCGGCTATCCGGAAGGCTTGCTGGGCATACTCCGAACCTGCTATCGCCCGGACGGTGCCGGCCGCTTGCTCGACCTGGGCTGCGGTACCGGACAGCTCGCCATTCCCCTCCGCCGGGATTTCGCCGAAGTCATCGGCATCGACATCTCCCCGGAGATGATTGCGGAAGCGGCGCGGATCTGCCGGGAACAGCGCATTCCGCCGATCGACTTCCGGGTCATGCCGGCCGAGCATATCGACAAGCTGCCGGACCGGTTCGACTTGATTGTCTGCGGCAACGCCCTGCACTGGATGGAACGGAGCGCTGTCCTGACTAAAAGCCATGCGCTCTTGACCGAAGGCGGCGGGATGGCGATTTTCGCCGGCGGCAGCGGCAGCGTCTGGTCCGGGGTCGAACCCTGGCAGCAGGAAACAGTCCGGGTAATCAAACGGTGGCTGGGAGATACGCGTCTGGCCGGCGACGGGGAGTACCCGCAGCAGCTTAAGCGGCATGAGGACTTCATCGCCGCCAGTCCGTTTACCCTGAGGCAAACCGGGGATTACTCTTTTGGCCACCGATGGGATATTGCGGGGATTATTGGCAACCTTTATTCCACCTCTTACTGCAATAAACGACTTCTGGGCGACCGCGCGGCTGCATTTGAAGCGGACCTCAGGCGGACACTGCTCGCCCTCAATCCGACCGGACAATTTTCCGAACGGCTGGAGATCACCTATTTCTTCTTGCGCAAATAAGCCGGGAATGGTTTGCCACCTTCCCACCCCGCTCTTTGCAGCCAAGCTCCGGAATACCTCCCGCCGCGCGGCGGCACGTCGCCTCAGTGCAGCTGTGCGGCCAGTTCCTTGCGATCAACAGTGCGGGGCGGCTCTTCCATCCACCCGTTCTCAATCATGATATCGAGGCCTCTTTTCGCATACAACGCTATCTCGCCCATCGTTTTGGTCACCACCGCAAGCAAATCGCTTCGCAGGCAGCTCGTCTGCATCGTATTCTTGTGCAGCAGTCCGGCCGTGTTCATATACTGCAGATGCCCCATAATCAGCTTGTCCGATATCGGCTGCCGCGTCGAGCCGGTAATGCCGGCATCCGGTCCTGCCGGCGCCGCTATCCCCTCTTGCTCCAGCACCGCACTGAACCGCCTCACTAAAGACTTCGCCAGTTCGACGCCCTCGTCCAGATACTCCCCGACCTGATCATTCCGCACCGTCTGACGCAGTCCCGCGATGAACCCGCCGCCGAACTTGTTGATAATCACTCCGTAGCCGAAAGCGGAAATTTCCTGAGCCAGCATCGGCCGCTTTTCTCCGAGAAAACCGGCCATAAATCGATGCTTTTTAACGAAATCAATTTCTTTTTCCACCGTGATATACGGAGTCCGGATGAAGACTCCTTTCGACTGCAGAACATCGGCCGCTTTCTGAAAAGTACTCGCGGTTGAACGGCAGCACTGTTCATAAAAATCGCGCACATCCCGCCGCGCCGCCGTTGTCAATGACAACCCGTTCAACGTCACCGCAATTCTCGCTTTGTTAATGACGTAGTAAAGATAAAACGGGTCGGAATAAAGCCGCGGCGCCCCGGCTACCACGTCCTCCGCCGTGTAACCGGTCGGGATCGGCAGGCCTTCCCGCCGGAACGTTTCTTCTATCCAGGCGATTCTTTGCCGCAATATTTCCGCGTCTGCCTCCAGCACAACTTTGATATCCGGGTCGTCCGCATTGGCCAGAAAGTGACGGTACACGCAGATGATCATGGTACTCTCCGCATACGTCATCCAGAGGGAGGCGATTTCCGCGGACATGAGCCGGGCGGTATGCGCCGTAGCCGTGTCGGTGCCGATTCCCGCCGCCGGCTGTGTTTTATTGTTATCCATGTCTTTCCTCCTTTCCTTTTCTCGCTTTATTTTCTCCCGATATCCCTTTGTTATATTCAATTCCTCAGACTGCGCCCGCGCCCTTCAGACCACCCGCTGCGGCCGGAAATAAGTGTATACCAGAGCAATGAGCAAAATTATTCCGCCGTATCCCACCGCCGGGTACAGGAACTTAACCAGATTGGAAAACCCCAGCTGACTGGCGAAGAATGCCCCAGCCGTGCTGCCGACGATGATTATTCTTCCTCGCAGCGGAAATTTCTCCGGATCGGCCACCCGAGCGGCGAATCCGAAGAGACTGCTCACTGCCGTCGTATACACTTCCGCACTGAGGATAACGGCATAAATGACTCTGACTAATCCAGAGATGCTCCCGGCGATGGCAATCATCGGCACTTCCAGCACCGTCGCGCCTGTCGCATCTCCCAACAAAGCCAGGTAAATCATAATTGCACCTAACCCCAGCCCCATCCCTCCGAGGCTCGCTCCCTGTCTGATTGCCCGCCGGCTTGCCGCTTTGTCGCCCAGGGGACCCAGAACGGCAATCGCCAGGAGTGTGTTGTAGGAAGCATACAGAATAGCTGCCAGCAGCCAGTTCCCGATCAGCCCGCTTTCCCCGGCTGCCGGCGGGGCTGTGAAGACCGGCGGTGCCCGGACAATTGCGGTGAGGCTGATGCCGACCACCGCCGCGATCAGAAACGGTACCACAAAACTGATGGAATTGATTACTCCGTTGATTCCCGTGAGAACAGTGAGGGCTGTCAGCACCGCCATGCTCAGATTGCCCAGCATGCCCGGCAAAGCAAACTGCTCCTGAAACAGAGCCCCCGTACCGGCAATCATTGCTGTCAGCCCGCCGAACAGAAAGAATGTGATGATGAAGTCAATGAAGCCCCCCAGATACTTCCCGCTCGCGTAACGGATGATTTCGGAATGGGAACGGGCCTTCAGGCGGTACCCCAAATCCATAATTATATAACCGTACAGGATGAACAAGGCCGCAGACAAAACCAACCCTGCCAGCCCTCCGGCGCCAAACCGGGCAAAAAACTGCAGCACTTCCTGCCCGGTGGCGAATCCCGCCCCCACTATAGTACCGATATACGTCGCTGCTACCTTCAAAGACGATACGCCTTGCTCCTTAATGACATCACCCCCGCGGCTAACCAGTCTTTGCAGCATCATCTCTTATTATATGCAAGCTGATTGATTACTAACATGCCGCTGGCGGAACGCCGCCATTCCGGCAGCAAGGCTTCTTCTGTCTTTCCCCATTATCCAATGCAATAAATCCGGCCAATAATTACAGGCGGGTTATTGCTTTAGGCTGTAATATATTATTATGAAATTTATTAAAATAATTACTTGACAACATTATTGTCATATATTATACTAAAGCCAGAGAGCGGAACCGGACAGTGAAAAGCGGAGAACCGGGAGGGGTGGTGCCGATGAATAGTGAATGAACGATTTTACATAGATGGTGCAACGGAACGTGTAACTTTGAACGGTAAGCAGTATCGAAAAAAGGAGGAAATCCAATGTCCAAAGACAGACTGGTGAAAGAAAACCTGGCAGCGACACTTGCTTACAACAAGATGTTCAGCGACGCCGCGGTTACTGTGGATGTCTGGGATGGAAAAGTAATTCTCACCGGTAAGGTATTTGACCGGGAGCAAAAAGAAACGCTGGAAGAACTGGCGCGGGAACTATCGGGAGTGACGGCGGTAGAAAATAACCTCATCATCGAAGAACCCAAGATTACTTCACTAACCGAACTGAGCCTAATTAACAGCCGGAATATCAGCCTCATCGCGGCAGTCAAAGAAGCCCTTTACAATCACCCTTCCCTCAACGCGGCAGCCATCACCGTCAACTCGGCCAAGCGGCTCGGGGTGCTCTATCTGAAAGGCAGTGTGATCAACACGGCGGAGCGAGATACAGCGGAAGCCGTCGCCGAGAGCGTCAAAGGCGTCCGGTATGTAATCAATGAACTTGCAGTCGACTCGGCCAAAGTAGCCGAAACAGCCAAAAGCCTCGCCGCCGGGACAGGGAGAGCCAGGAATATCAGTTTGATGGAGAAATACGCTGTCAGCAGCCAGAACATTGCCATCCTGACCGAAATCAAAAAGAAGCTGCTCCAGGACCCGCGGCTTGACACCCAGGGGATTGAAGTAATCGCCGAACCAAGCGAAGTCGGTATCTTCCACCTGAAAGGAACTGTTCCCAGCGAAGCCGATCGGGCGGCAGCTGCGGCTCTCGCCCGCCGGGCCAGAGGAGTGAGGTACATCGCGAACGAACTGGAAGTCGCCGTCTGACCCACAAGCGGGAATAACGGATTAAGTAAGGGGGAAAATGACCATCATTTTCCCCCTTTTTTTACGTTGATTGATTACTGCGGCAAGTCTACCGAAACGTCTTTGCGCTCTCTTACTTTCCTCCCTTCACCTCAGGCCTTATGTAGAAAAGTTAACCGCTGAGTAATGCTTTGCCGGCCGTCCTGTCCCGGAGTAAGCGGGTCCGCGGTTCACTGCTGCCGTTACCTGCCGGCCGCTGCCTTTCCCCTCGGAAATCCTGTAGTACAATACAATAATTATTTATGGTATGATAATTATTGTAAACTAGAGGAGGTGCGATGCTTTGCGGCAGAAAACACAGCGCCTTATCGCCATACTTCTTGTCGGTACAGCCTTATTCACCGTCCTCTATCGGGACGGCCTCATCCTTGACCATCTTGGCCTTCATCTTGATAATCCCTTTACCCGAACCGTCATCGTCCCCGAGACATACTCCGACGCCGACCGGAATGAAAACGGCATCGCCGATCCCCTCGACATCGTCGCCGCCGCCCGGGCGGAAGTGCGGCAGAAGACGAAATACCGGAGCAAATATTACGCCGGGGGTTATCCCCCGGCCGGCGAAGGCGTCTGTACCGACGTCGTCTGGCGCGGCCTGTTGGGTGCCAGTATCCGCTTGAAAGATTTGATGGACGCCGACATCGCCGCCAACGACCCCTTCTATCCCCGGGTGAACGGGACGCCGGATCCGAATATCGACTTCCGCCGGGTGCCGAATCAGGACGCTTTTTTCCGGCGTTTCGCTGAGTCCCTGACTACCGAGCTTATCCCCGGCGATATCGGGAATCTGCTGCAGTGGCAGCCCGGCGACATCGTCGTCTTCCTGGACGGCTGTCAGCACATCGGCATCGTTTCCGACCGGCGGGCAAAAGACGGCACTCCTTACCTGATCCACAACAGCCCTCCCTTCGCCGCCGAAACGAAACTGAAATCGGTCACGGCCCCCATTTCCGCCCATTACCGCTGGAATTATTGATTTGGCTGTTCCAGCCCAAGCCGCGCCGTCCGGCCCATTATCCCTTGCCGGATGGCTGCTACACGTCGAAAAGGGCCTTCCGCCAGTCAGGAACGCCCTCCCCAATGCCTCTTTTTGCACCCGTTCTTCCCCGCTTCTCCTCCCGGCTGATGTTATCCTGCAGCGCCAGCATGCAGCACCGGCAATATTCAGCGTTCACTTTCAGCCTTACTGCAGCGAGATAAGCTTTATGCCGCTTCGCTTGCTGCCCGCAAATAGAAAAGTACGTCTTCACCGTACAGGCCGAACCTGAACCGTTCCCGGGATACTTTCACCTTGTGTTTCTGCGCTCCCGCCTTTCCCTCCGGTACATTAAGGTAAGCGGTGCACCCGAAACCTTCCTCATATAGCTGGCCCGTCGCCCAGTAAATATCTCCTTTGCCGTCCGCCGTCAGATCATGCAAATATCTTTCCACTCCGCTTTCCAGTGGGTTTTCCCCGTATCAATATCCACTTTCTAGTACGGGTTTCTTGTCGGCATGAACTGCCACTTAAGTTTCCCGGTCCGCCAGTCGAGCGCGCTGAAAAACACAGGCGGCGGGTCGTTGCCGGTCTGCTCGATGCGTCACCCAAGCCGCTGTCCCGTTGCCCGGTCTTCCTCTTCCCCGCTTAGCTTATCCCACAAACTGACGCAGAACCAGATGCCCGGCCCGACCAGGATGGCAAAACCAGGCCGTCAACCCATCCGGCTGGCCGTGTATTGAATTGGCGGCTCGTTTTCCCGCTGCCCAGCAAGAAGAGAACAACAGCCACGTATTACAGGAAAGCGAGCCGCGGAGCCAGTAAACGCCGTCCGCTCATCCTATCGCACCTCCTGTTGCCTTATCCTGCCTGCTATTTCCCCGTGATCACCAGCCCCGCTTCCCGTTCGAAATGGTACGACAACATAACTCTTCCGTCCCCGGTCAAGGCCAGAAGATACGGCACCCCCGCTTTCACTTTGAGTACCGTTTCCGCCCGCAGCGTCGCGAGATCAATCCGCACCACCCGGTACACCACTTCTTCCGGCTGCATTCCCGGTTCATACCCTTCCGCCACATATGCAAGATACCGGTTGTTGTAAAGGGGATGTTGCTCAACCGATTCCAACAGCCGCTTCTGATGCTCGTCGGCGAACTCGATTTCGGCCGCATTGGGCTGCCGGCCGGCTGCCGGGTCGACCGCCTTGGCCAAATCCATCATTTCGATCCCGAAATCAGGCACCGTCCCTTCCGCCGTCCTGAACCGCAAATTCGGCACCGGGTGCATCACATTCGTGCAATCAAGACTGTCCAAAATATTAATCTCCCTGACAATCCGCGGCTCGGCCGCCGGGTCCGCTAAATCGATTGTCATTAATCCGTAATACCCCTCGTACCCGGAAAGCTTGGCGATAACCGCGGCATCGCCGGCAACGAATTGCGGCGCCATAATGTACGCCATGTCGAACAATTCGCTGTTCACCGGCACATGGGACGCCAGACGCCGGCTTTCTCCCATCCTCAGGTCGTAAAGATGAAGCCCCGTCTTGTCCGTGTACACGATTTGGCTCCGGTCGGCGCTGACGTCGTAGCCGGCAGTAAAGTCCCGGTCCCCGAGGACTGCCCGGATTGGCTCGGGCAGCGATGTCGTCCCGTTTCCCTGCCGCTTCAGCGCCAAATCGGTACTAAAAAACCCGTCGTTCAACTTAAAAATCAATTGGTCGGGCAGAATACGAACACCGCTCAGCCGTTTTTCCGGCGTCTGCGGCAGCGCCAGCGAACTGATTACTCGCTTCGCCGACGGGTCATAAACGGAAAACGTGCTGTTGGTGACCAGGGAAGGGTCATTTTCGTTCTCCCGTCTGTTAGCCCGCAGCAGCAGCCTGCCGCCGACAGCGGAACCCCGCACATCGATTGGCATTGAATAAACTTCACTTTTCGCTCCGAAATCGGCCGGGTCGAGGACCGTGTAATCGCCGATGATTTCCACCAGTCCCGTCTCCGGGTATTCGTACCGTACACTCCGGTAATAAAGGCTGCCGTCCTCCCTCTCCTTCAGGACGACGTGCATGATGCGTCCCACCCGGCCGGTCTTGCGGTTGGCGATATTGTTAAGCGCGACCGCGTATTCTTTCCCGGCCGGGTCGTATGTGACCTTATCCATGACGATTCCCCAGGGATTCTCCGTACCGTAAGAAAGGTGGCCGATATTCACGGTAACCGTGGTATCCCCGGGCTCAATGCCGTAATAACGCGCGATTTCCTCCCTCAGACTGACTTGTGTCTCAAGGCCGAAATATTTTTCAATTTCCGCCTCCACGGCCGCGGCGGCCGGAATATCTATCTCCCGGAACACCGCATCGCCGGCTTCGGCTGCTCCCGCTGCTGCCCTTGTCATTTTCCGCAGCGCGTAACTCACCAGAAAATGCTGTTCCTCCATCTCCGCCGGGTTCGTGAATTCGGCGTTCAGCACCGTCGTGATTCCGTCGTAGATGTAATTGTCCCAGAGCATCGCCAGCTTTCCGGCGTCCGTCACGACAACGACATCCTGTCCTCCGGCCGGACCCGGCGCCGCCGGTCCCGGTCGGCAGCCGACGATACCGGGGATAGTCAGCAATAACAGCAGCCCGACTAACCATACTGCGGTTTTCTTCATCCCAGCCTCTCCTTTGCGGGTATCTCTTGCGGTTTTCTTCATCCCAGCCTCTCCTTTGCGGGTATCTCTAATTGTTAGACCGCGCGGCGAGAAGAAAAGTTCCCCGCCGTCTGCAGCCAGTCACACCGCAGCATCCGGATAAAAGCACCGGGCCAGCCGGGTCCTGCGCTTTCCGCCAGTTCCTGCCTATTCTGTCTTCCCTTTTCGGAAAACTGATATTCTCTCCTCCGGCAACTCTCCCGCCCTTTCCTCCGTGTCCCTGGTTTCCTTCCCGCGGTCCGGCGCCTCTCCCGCCTCCCGCTCCGCCTGCTCCAGCCGGCTCACCAGTTCCCCGCTTTCAATGTCCGCCGGGGTGATGCCGCTTACCATCACCAGCGCCCCATCGTTGTCCGCGTACAGGCCGTACCGGGCAAAGACGCAGCCGTGCTTAATAAACGCCCGGTGCGCTTCCTCCAAAAGCTGAGCGATTCCCGCCAGAGTGCTGTCCGTTTCCGGGAGCCTGATCATGACTTCGGTCTCCAGCGGCAGCCCCCGGTCAAACTCCATATCCAGGGTCAGAACTTCAATGACCTCGCCTTCATCAAGTACGCCCTTGTCATACATAACCCAGGTCGTGTTGTCTGCGTACCCCAGTTCGGAAGCGATGATTCCCGCTGCCAGAGCGGAGTAATCGTCTGACAAACGCTGCAGGGTATTATGCATCCCCAGAACATAAGCCTCGTAATCGTCCCGCTCGACCCGCCCCCCCCGGTAATAGACGGCGAAATGCGTATCCGGGCTCGCCCCGGACTTGGCCCGCGCCATGTAGGAGCCCATTTTGAAATTATAAACAGCTTTGCCGACTGTCAGATCCAGGTCCTGGTATTTCTCCGCCACATACTGCCGGGCCGCCCGAGTCGCCAGGAAGGCGGTCACCGGGTTGCCGGTGAATGCAGTCACGAATGACAATAGCCCGCCGATAAGCGCCAAGGCGACAACTCCGGCGATTATCCGCCAAAGCGGATTTCTCCCTTTCTCCATCTCCCTCACCCGTCTTTCCCCCAAGCGTATTTTAACAAACCCGTGATGACAGCGCCCAGACAGACCAAACCGGCGTAAATCAGACCAAACAGCAGAATCCCCGACAACGCCGCCCAGTCCAGATACCCTTCTCCCCAATAGGTGACTGTCTGTTTCAGACCGGCGAGAGCGAAAATCACCAGCGGCGCCAGAAACCATTTCCGGCCCATTGCGGCGAAGGCAATGCCGCCGCAGACCGGCATCAGCAAAATATTATAAAACATCAGCCCGGAATCGGAAAAAGCAACTCCCGCCGCTCCCCCGGCGACAAGTAAAATTATTTGGACAATATTTAAGTTGTTGCTGGTCCGGATGGCACTCTCCTCCCGCTGCGGCAAAATTTCGGGCCTGACCATCCCGAGCGCCGCGATTTCCGCCAACGGACGCCTTGCCGGACAATGTCTCTCTTATTATCGTCGTCGACTTACCTGCCCTGGTTCCCGCCGGCAGCGCAGAATCTCCCGCGCCGATATTTCAATATCCTCATACGTTGTCCGGTAGGAGCAGACGCTGATGCGCATTACCGCCCGGCCGGCCCACCGCGAACCGCCCAGCCAGCAGACGCCTCTTTCCTGCACTGTCCGAAGCAGCTTTTCAGTTGCGGTGTCGTCCGCGTCGCAAACCAGTACCTGATTGTAGACCACATCGTTCAGCACTTCCAGCCCGCCGTCCGCCAGCAGTCCGGCGAAATAAACCGCTTTCCGGTGCAGTTCCTCCACCAGATCGGCGACTCCCGCTTTCCCGAGGCTTTTCAGGGCGGCCCAGAGTTCTACCGCTCTCGCCCGCCGCGACATGTCCAACGTTAGCGCCATCCCGTCCCGTTCCCCGCTGTTCAGGATATAAGCGCCGCTCATCCGCATGGCGCCGGTCAGCGCTTCCCGGTCCCGGCAGAGGATGATCCCGTTGTCATAAGGCGCGTTCAGCGTCTTGTGCGCGTCAACCGACCAGGAATCCGCCAGTTCTATTCCCGCCGCCAATGCCCGCATCCGCGGATTCGCCGCTGCCCAGAGACCGAACGCCCCGTCGATGTGAACCCAGGCCCCGGCCGCTTTTGCCCGGCGACAGATCGGGCCGAATGCGTCGAAGGCGCCGGAATTGACATTGCCCGCCTGGAGAATCAGCAATGTCCGTCCGTCCATCTCCGGCAAGGCGTCGGCCCGGATACGCCCCTGCTCATCCGCCGGAACCTTGACTAATCTTTCACTGCCCAGGCCGCTTATCGACAAGGCTTTATAGACCGTGGAATGCGCGTCCGCGCCGGCGATGACTTTGATTTCCGGAGCGCCGAACAAGCCTTGCCGCCCGGCGTCGTACCCCAGCCGGCGCAGCAAATGATTTCGCCCGGCCGCCAGCCCGGCCAGCGTCGCCGTCGCACTTCCGCTCACCAACCCGGCCGCTGTCCCTGCCGGCAGTCCCAACAGCTCCACGATCCATTTCTCACAAACTTCTTCAATTACCGCCACCGCCGGCGACATCGCATACATCGCCGCGTTCTGATCCCAGGCACTCGCGACCCATTTCGCGCCCAAGGCCGCCGGCAGAATGCCGCCACAGACGAACCCGAAATACCGTCCGCCGCTCTGCGCCACCGTAGCCGGATTGCCGTACACAGCAAGTTGTTCCAAGATGGTGGCCGTCCCGGCCGGGCCATCGGGCAACGGCTCTTTAAAAAACGCAAGATTAGTTATCGCCGCCCGCTCCGGGAAAACGCGCCGCTTATCAACTTCCTTCACATAACTGACCCCGATGTCTCTGGCCAGATCCAGCGCTTCTGCCGCTTCCTCCCGCCGGATTTTCTCCAGAATCGGGCTGATGAACCTTCTCTCGGCCATGCTCCAACCCTCCCGCTCATTCATTTGTCTGTGCCGCCTCTGGTGCGGCCGTTGCGCCGTCCGCATTACCAATATATCATGTCCCCGGCCGACCGGCAAACCCTGCCGGCCGCTTCCGGCGGTCATTATCGGAAAATCAGAAAAATACCGCCTGCCGGCAGGGTTTGCCGTCCCCACCATATAACGTTATGAGACAGAATGAGCAACGTCGAAATGCGGCAGGTTCTGCCGCACCGGACAAAGGAGGTATTATATGTCCCGGTACTCCCATCTCTACACACCGCTGCTGGAACTTCTCGCTCCTTCCCCCGTATCCCGCCTGATGGCGGGCCACCGCCCTGACGCCATCCAACTGACCGGCGGCGATCCGGACCCGGATTATTTCCCCCGCGCGGAAATCAAGGAGATAACCGATTACATCATGGACCGCGAGGCCGCGACCGCTCTCCAGTACGGTGACCCGGCCGGCTACCGCAAACTGCGCGAGCAGATTGTGCGGATCGCCAATACCAAGCGCCAGAACGCGCAGCTCGAAAATGTGATGGTCATCAGCGGCTCGGCGGAATCCTTCGACCTGATGTGCAAGGTCTTCATATCCCCGGGCGACCATATTCTCATTGAGGAGCCCTCTTACTCCGGAGCCGTCACTTCCTTCCGGGCGCACGGCTGCACCTTGGTACCCGTACCCGTCGACGATGACGGCATTATCCCGGAGCAGGCGGAAAAAACTCTGGCGCAGAAAAAGGCGGAAGGTGTCCGGGTCAAGTTCATGTACATCCTGCCGAACTACCAGAACCCGACCGGCGCGACCCTGCCCCTGGAGCGACGCCGGCGCCTGCTTGCGATAGCCAAAGAATACGGCGCCTCATCCTCGAGGATGACGCTTATATCGAATTCCGCTACGAAGGGGAAGAGCTTCCGACCATCAAATCCCTCGACACCGAAGGCCTCGTCGTCTACACGACCACCTTTTCCAAGACATTTGCCCCCGGGACGCGGCTCGGCTGGATTGTGGCCGACCCGGAATTGATTAAGGGACTGACCTTCGCAAAGTCAGTCACCTCCCTCATGGCCAGTCCCCTGACCCAGGCCATAGCGGCCGAATTCGTCCGCCGCGGTTACCTGGACCGGCACATCGAGACGTCCAAAGCCGTCTGCCGCACCCGGCGCGACGCCATGCTCGCGGCCCTAGAGAAATATATGCCGGCGGGCGTGACCTGGTCGCGGCCGCGCGGCGGCTATTTCATCTGGGTCACCATCCCGGAAGGGCGCATCGACGGAACCGAACTACTCCGCGGCGCCGTCGCGGCGGGAGTATCCTACCGTCCCGGTTCGATTTGCTGCGTAACGCCGGGCAACGGCGACAACTCGCTCCGCCTCGGCTTCAGCACGGTCAATGAAGCAGTTATGGAAGAAGGCGTCCGCCGCCTGGCCGAGGTCATTAAAGGACTGCTGGCGTAACGTCCGCAAACCTCACTGCCTTTCGTCCTTCTCCGGGCGAACCTGTCTGCCCCGACCCGGTTTCCTTTACCCGGGCCAAGGCTTTCACTTTCCCTTATCTGACTATTTCGCTGCTTTTCCGGTTCCGATCCCCGACGTTTAATGCTAATCCGGTCATAAAGGGTACGGCTCACCGTACCCCTATTCGGTGCGTATATTGCTCCCGGTCTTGCGGCAGCATCTCAGACCAGCCGACCGAACTCCACCAGATCAAAATCGATAATTCCGGTAGCTTCGTCGCTGCCGCCCTTGGTGAAACTGATCCGGGCGACTGTCGTCCCCGGCGGCGCCGGTTCCGTAACGCCGGTGTAATTATACCACCGCGTCTCGGTTACCTCAACGTTCTGGACTACCAGGCTGAGCCCGTTGCCGACTTCCTGCCCGCTGCGGTCGAACCAGATTACCTCGGCCAGCAGCGTACCCGGTAATGGGCTTTCCGCGTCCGTAAACCCGGCGGCGAAATTCAGTAAGAAGCAACGGCCTGCCGCGCCCTCAAGCGGAATGTTCTGGGCAAGGAAGCCGCCGTCAGCTTCGATTCTGGCCCGCCGCTCTCCTTCATAGGCAGCATCCGACGGCCCGGCGCTCACATTGCCGCCTTGCCAATTGGTCAATCCGTTCTCGAAACCGGGATTCTGCACTAAATTCGGTGAGCCGGCCCGGGCAAACAGCACCGCGTCAATAAAGATGTTCAGGTTCGGAGCCCCGCTGGCGGTAAACAGCACCCGGGCTGTCGCCGCGCCGACCGGGCTCGGTCCGGTCAGAGCCAGGTACGAGTAGTAGTCAACGTGTTCCACCAGTGCTCCCCCGATTACCATGACGAATCCCGGCTGGCCGATACTGTTGCCGGCAGCGCCACGCCACTGCACCTGAACCTGGAAATTCCCGGGGAAGCTGCTCTGAGCGGCGAACCCAAACAGGAAGGCGGAACCGGCCGGAATACCCGCCAGCGGGACATCTTGCCACAACATATTGAACGGATCGGACATCCCGGCCGTGGCCGCTCCTTCAAAACTGTTCCGGAACGACACTTCCGTTTCCACGGCGTTCCAACCCTGCAAGCCTTCCTCGAAACCGGGATTGCGCAGCAGATTGCCGCCGGCGATTGGGGCCAGAGTCATCATATCCAGATCGATGAAGTCATTGCCGGGATTCTCGCTACTGCTGGCGCCTTTGGTGAACAGGAGCCTGGCCCCGGCCGTCCCGGCCGGCGGCCGGTCCGTCACGCTGAAATATGTCTGCCGGGTGATGGCGAAGATTCTCCCCGCGGCACGAAAAGGCGGAGACCGGTACCGATCCGGTTCTTATTCGCATCCAGCCATAATACCTCCGCCGTCATATCGCTGACAATTGCCGCCGGATCGGACAGCAGGAGATTGAAGCTCAGCAGCAGCGGATTCCGGCTGGCGTCCGGCAATCTGACATCTTGATACAGGCTGGCGACGCCTGATCCCATCCTGGCCAGCTGCAATCCTTCGAATGCTCCCGAGTCCGCCGCAAACACATTACTTGCTGCCCAACCGTCCATTCCCGCTTCAAAACTGGGATTCTGCAATAAATTGCCGCAGCCGGAGCACGGTCCGGCTTGACTGACAGCGACTCGCGGCGACGTCCCTGTTCAGGTCGATAATTGTCCGGTTGTCACATTCCTTCACTACTTATCACCTTCTCTCCCGTATTTGGTTTATCTTATTCACCTCCGGTCTATCAGCCCTGATTGCCCGGTCACGAAACCGGCCGTACTCTCATACCAATTTCCCCTGCGGCAAATGATACCGGTCCGCCCGGTTGCCCGTTCTGCTTCCCGGCGCTGCTGCTGCCGCAATAACCTGGAGCAATCCTCATCTGTCTGTCGCCAACAGCCCGCACTGTTTCCGTATCCTCTATCTTATGCGACTTGACAGGACGCAAAAAAACCGGGATGCTTTATCCGCATCCCGGAGCATGCACCGTCACCTCAGACGCCCGAACTGGACCAGATCAATATCCACAAAACCGGTGTCATCTGCCGCGCCGGCTTTCGCGAAGCGGATGCGGGCGGCCGCCGTCCCCCGGGGCGCCGGTTCGGTTACGGTGCAATAGATGAACCATTGCGGTTCAGTGCTGACGCTGTCCTGGATAACCAGACTGCTTCCGCTGCCGATTTCCCGCCCATCCCCGTCAAGCCAAATCACCTCGGCCAGCAAGTCGGCCGGGAAATCCTCCCGGTTACCCGGCACACGGCCGGCTCCGAAGTTCAGTATATAGCAGCGGCCGGCGGCGCCGGTGAGCGGGACGTCCTGCAAGAGGACTCCGCCGAGGACACCGATTCGGCCCACGTGTTCCCCTTCGTATGCTTCTTCCGACTCCACCGCTGCCGCGTCTACGCTCTCCCAGCCGGACAGACCGTTTTCAAAACCGGGATTCTGAATCAGATTTTGCGTGGCGACCGGGGCGAAAATGACTTCGTCAATCCGGACGGACAGATTCTCGTCGGTACCGGCGGTAAACCGGACCCGGGCCGTCGCCGCGCCGGCCGGGGCCGGCCCGGTCAATGCCAGGTAAGAATAATAATTGCTGTGACCGACCACGGCATTCCCCACCAGCAAATCCAGCCCTGGCGGCCTGATCTGGAGGCCGGCACTGTCCAACCACAGGACCTGCGCCCGCAATGTACTGGGGAAGCTGCTGAAAACAGCGAAACTGAGCAGAAAGGAAGAGCGATCCGGCAAATTATTGAGCGGGACATCCTGCAGAATACTACTACCGGTTGTCGTTGTTGAGGCAAACCCTGTTCCTTCGTAACTAATCCGGAAATTCGGTGTAAACGCCATTGCTGTCCATTCCCGCAGCCCGCTTTCAAAGCCGGGGTTTCTTAACCGATTACCGGCAGTTATCGGTGCCAGGGTCACCAGGTCCAGCGCGACCAGGTCCGGGTTCGGCTCCTCTTCCCGGCTGACGGCTTTGCTGAACAAAAGCCTGGCCCCGGCGGCAGCAGGCGGCGGATCATCAGTAATGCCGTAATACGTCAGCCGGCCGAACTGGTTGATCCGATCGGGCGGAATGAACAATCTGAGGCCGCTGCCGATACTGTTCATCTCATTATCCAGCCACAATACCTCCGCCGTCATGCTGCCGATGTCCGCCGCTTCGGTCGGGGCGACATTGAAGCTCAGGAATAACGGCGTGCGGTTCACTCCGAACAGCGAAACATCCTGGAACAGGCTCGCCACCCCCGTTCCGAGTATCGCCATCTGGGTTCCTTCGAAAGTACCGCTGTCGGCTGCAAAAACATTGTTCCCCGTCCACCCGTCGATACCCGCTTCGAAACTGGGATTGTGCAGCAGATTGATGCAACCGGGGCATACCCTGGCTTGGCCGGGAACAACCCGCGGCGGCGTCGCATTCAGGTCGATAACAGTCCGGTTGTCGCATTCCTTCATTGATTTTTCACCTTCTCTCCCGTGTTTGGTTTATCTTATTCATCTCCGGTCAGTCAGCCCTGATTACCCGGTCACAAAGAAGCCGTGCTCCCGTACCGATTTCCCCTGCGACAAACGACACCGGTCGTTCCGGCTGTCTCATCCCGGCCGCTGCCGGTGCGACAAGAGTCGATGACAATCCTTCCCCGGCTTCTGCGTACTGATTATCCAGTCCCGACACCGTCCGTGCAAAATATCATTTTGCCTTGTCATTATTGGCGCCGCCCTCTCTGCCCGGCTTTTATTTTCGCCGGCCAAGCGGCGCGGGGAACGAGGCCGGGACGAACAAAAAAACGAGGACACGCTTGCCGTATCCCCGACTCTCAATATCCCCTGTCCGCTTAAGCCCTTTCCTTACTCCCGTCTGTCCAGAAAAAACTGCGGCGGGGTGATGCCGTAACATACCATTTCAATCAGATTATTGATGCCGAAGACGGGAACGCCCGCCGCCGCCCGGATGACGGCGCTGAACGGCCCCATGTTCGTGCACTCCAGCACGATGGCTCCCAAGTCCGGCTGTTCCGCCCTGACTTCCCGGGCCATTTCGATCATCTCCCGCCGGAGGATTTCAGTGTCCAACTCCGGCCGGTTGCCGATGAATACGGTCGGGAACACCGCGCCCGGCTTCATCCCTTTGATGGTCACCGGAATATCTTTTGCCGACCAGCCCGCCCCATTAAAGTGCCGCTCGTTTAAGTGCTGCGCCCTCTCCGTGAATACGGCAATCGCTTTGTCCGGATTGAGCATCGCCCGGACCAGAGGGACCAACAGGAGGCCGGATGTAAAAACCGGGACGCTGACAGCCGCGGCCATTTCTTTCTGGAAAGGCGCCAGAAAACCGCAGCTGGTCGTGATCGCCTTCACCCCTTCCTTTTCCAGCTCCTGCGCCGCCCGGATGAACGGCTCCAGCAAGGACGGGTCCGGCGCATCCCCCATAATCCGGTCGGTGCGGGCGCCCCGGACCACCTTATAGCGGACCGGAAAACTGTAAGTCCCGGCGTTGCCGATATCGCCCGGCAGCCGGGGAAACACCGTATCCAGCATCAGAATACCGATTTCCTGGCCGTAATTCGTATAACCGCCTTTGACAAGCATTCTCCCGCCTCCCGGTCCCGTTATTTATCTGCCCGAATTGTCAGCTTCAATCCTTCAGCGCCAAATCCCGTACTATCTTTTGACTGAACGGACCGATATCATCGTTCGCGAACGCCTTCATCGTCCCGGCGCAGCAATTGCTTATCGCCACCTTTATCCACTCTTCCGGGATCCGCAGCTCCCGCAGCTGCCGGCGCACTGCCAGCGCTGCCTTGATGCCCTCCACTGAAGCGATATAGCTGATCGGCTCCACCAGTTCCGGATCCCCGGCTTCCACCCGGCAAAAATGCCGCAGTTGCTGTTGCACCATCGCAAACGTCTCCCGGTTGGCGCAGTCGAGGATCACAATCCCCGGTTCCCCTTCAAAAATCGCCTTCGCCTGCCCGATTATCTTCGCATCCAGGATCGTCACCTCCGGATGCTCCGCTTGCAGTGCCGGGTCCATCTTGGCACTCGTCGCCATGTTCAGAATGACGGCGCCTTTTTTGACAATACCCAAAAGACTCGCCACCGTTTTGTCCACCACCGAAACCGGTAAGGCAATCATAATCAGATCCGCCGCCCGAACCCCTTCCAATTCGGAGACATATGTACCTCCTGCCGTTTCCGCCAGTTGCCGGCCTTTGTCGGCTTGGATGTCAAAAACAATGACTTCGGTCTCTTCCGGCAGTCTTTGGGCGACAACCGACCCCAGCCGGCCCGCCCCGATAACGGCCGCCCTAAACGGCATCTTCCCCACTCCCTTTTCTTAGATATAAAATTGACTGTCTTATTCGTCATTGATGATTAGAATAACCCCTGAAATGCTTCGTTCTGCACTGAAAATATTTTTCCTTCCCGCGGCAATCTGTTGCGGCGACTTCCGGTTATGACTGGATTAATAATGTCATGCTTTCTTAATCTGTCGCCAAAGATTTTCCCGGCGATACCGGGGTCCCTTTGTCAGAAGACGGCTGCGGCGTCGGCGTCTCTCCGACTCGAATAAAAGTATTGATTGCACTCTTTATCCCGCCTATTCCGGACACCATATATTATTTGACCTCAATGTGCTTTCCGCAGACACTCTTAATCGCCGCAATGAAAGCACCGTGTACATCGTTTTGGCTCACAGCCGCATTGGTTGTCGTATTAACAGCGGCTCTCTTTCCTTATCACCGGGAGCATCACTTTTGTCTTACCCGCCCCGTCGGTGGACCCGTCTGTCAACGCAAGAATAATTGTTGATAATATTTGCACAATGACATTGAAAGGAAGTGTCGGGATGCGGGAGAGTGAGAAAATTGAATCAGGCATTGGCTGGATTCGTTACAAACCTGTGCTGCTCGCTATGGCCCGGCGGACAGCTATGCAGCAAGAATTGATGCGATACGGCAGCGCCTTAGGGAAGTACTGCCGAAAGTCGGCAATTCTTTCGAACAACCGGATTCTTGGAATATCTCGGCTGAATTGAATAAAAACCACAAGCTGATTGAAAGGCATCAGCGTGAATTTCACGCGATCCGGCGGGCCTGGGGCAAAGTCATGGAGCATTTCGCCAGGAAGCGGTGATTATCCGTCTCATTACCGGACAATTCGGTTTTTGGCCGAGGTCGACAGCAAAAAGAAGAGCGCTTATCTGACAGCGTCCTTCCGGCAAATCGTCTTATCTCCGCTTCTAATCTATTTCCACTCCAGCCGGTTAAAAACCGTATCCGCAAGCAGCAGCAGTAAGCCGATAATGATGATGTTGACCGCCGTAATACCGGCAAAGACCAACAGCAGGTTCCGAAAGACGGCAGCCAGAATCCCGCCGGCGACTAGCCCCGGCAAGATAAGCAGGAGGACCTGCAACATGAGAAACAATGGGAAAAAGGCTTTCTGGTCGAGAGCATTGGAGAAAAATGCTCGGATCAGAAAGTTGGAGCTCAGGTTCAAAACGTAGAAACTAATCACGAAGACAATCATGGTTAGTACTGTCGCTGCCGGGACGTGGAGTATTATCCCGAGCGGAATATTCAGCGCCAGAATATTAACGCTCATCCGCACAACATCCATCAGATTACTGTTGATGAGTTTCAGCAGATTGGAGCCGGGGATGAGATAAATATACGGTTTGGTCAGCTCATGCCGACCTGCGTTCGCCGCGGCAAAAATAAAAATGATGTAAGCAACAATCCCATTGGCAAAACACATGGGAGTTATGCCGGCGGCATATCTGCCGCTGACGAGGCCGACAACGGCTCCCGCCAGTAACAACATGATCGTCGACAGTCCAAAGTACGGATGCAGGTCGCTTCGGCTGGCCTCAACCTTCCTGCGCCAGAACAAAGCTCGCGCCCCAGTCCCCGTCTTACTTACAACCACATTCCTTCTCCGGTAAACAGCAAGGGACGGTCTCCCGTCTTTTTCTAACCCTGCTTTGCGTTTTTTGCGCAGATTTCTTTTTTCAGTCGCTTTTTGCACATCTTCATAGTAATCGTCGGCAAGGTTATATGACAAAGCTATGCAGCCGAGCAGAAAGAACAGCTGGAGATAGAGAGCTGTGGTACTGTACGTCCGGTAACCGGTGAAGGCCGTCATAACGGCGGCTTTACTCCAGCCGACTACGGGAGCATACAAGAAAAAAGGAGCATTCAGTCCCTGCAGCAGCCCTTGCGCCACCGAACCGGCCGTAACAATTTTCCCGGCCAGATAGAGCGAAAAAACTGCACTCAGGGTCAAAATGCCTTGCTGCAGCCGTACCTGGATACCATATTTGCTGCCAAGCGCGAACACCAGAAAACTTAACGGCCCGGCGGTCAGTAACAGGCCGATAAAGCCACAGTATAGGTAAGAGAAATACTGCAGATCTATCCTGGCAATGTTCATCAGCATTCGCATAAAAGCCAGCACAACGAACCCGTAAAGGAAGAAATTCAGCAGACTCTGTTTGACCATACTGTACAGCAGAACTCGTCTCGGGGAAACCGGGGCGGGGAATAACAGGTTCACATCTCCCATGGTAAAAAAGGTTGAAGCTTCCCGCGTGCCCTGATACAAAAAATACAGGATAAAGATGGTGCTGTAGACGGTAAAGCCCGCGCCCAATATCGACGGCCCCAGCTCCATCGGCATCAGCGCCGGATTGCGGTAGTTCAACACCGAGTTAATCACCATGGTTCCCAGCCAGACCAAATACAGAAGGTATATCCCCAGCCGCTTGGGGTTACGCCTGATTTCCAGCCCATAGTTAATAATCGTCCAACCGTCTCTTCTGGCCAGGAGTTTGAATTCACGCATCCCTGGTCACCTCTAAGAACAGATCTTCCAGCGAAATGCTTTCGTTGCTCCCAAGCTTGCTTTTCATTTCCTCCATCGCCATGTCGACAATAATCTTTCCCTCTTTCATCACCAAAACCCGCCGGCAAAGGTTCTCAATACTGTCGAGCAAATGCGTGCTGACCAAAACCGTCTTCCCCTGCTCGCTCAGCTCCCGGAAAATCAATTTGGTTTCCCGGATAGCTCTGGGGTCGAGCCCGATCATTGGCTCATCGAAGAGATAAAGGTCGGGCTCCGGTAGCAGTCCGCAGCAAATCGAAACCTTTTGCTTCATGCCTTTCGACAACTCTTTGGCCAGCTTATCCTTTTTATCCCACATCTCATACCGTTCCAGAAGTCTCTCTGCCTTCCCGGCGAAATCTCCGACATCATAGGCATAGCCAATAAACTGCAGGTGTTCCCAGACGGTCAGCATATCGTACAGCTCAGGCGCTTCCGGCACATAGGCAAACCTTTCCTTTGCTTCCCGGGAAGTGTTTGGATAATTGGCGATAGTAATGCAGCCGGCGGTTTTCCGTAGCAGCCCGGCAACAGTTTTCAGGGTGGTGCTTTTGCCGGCGCCGTTGGGGCCCAGAAGTCCGACGATATCCCCCTGATTGAGAGTAAAACTGATATCGTCGACGGCGACCACCCGTCCATATTTCTTCGTTAAGTTCACTACTTTCAGCATGACATCCTCCCTCTGCCGGTGCTTGAGCAGCCGTTTACTTTCTTTTATCACATAAGTATATCCTACCACAAGCAAGCGTGCAAGAATGCCCGATAGCCGAGCAAGTCGGCTAACAATAAAATAATCTTATTCGACCGGCCTCAATTGACTTCCGGCCGTCCTGATAAGATGATAACATCTGCAGTCCCTTCTTGCTGCTGAAATAATTGAACAGGGATCCCTGGCCGCTTCCATGACAATCTCATTGGTGGACGCCTTTTCGTAGCCGCAGCGGACAAATTCCTTGAGCGCCGCCTTAATAAACGTTCTCTTTTCTCCGCTTCCTGACTGAAAAACCGCTCATACATGACAACCATCTCCTTCCCCAAAAAAGCGGCCGACTAAATGACCATTTCGGTCATTTTCTATTACATCCCGGATGACCACTTTGGTCAAGCTCAGAGAGATGGGATGCGCTCTGCGATTTGCCTTTCATACCAATACCGGTAAGCCCCACTCCGATGCTGTATCCGCCGGCTGCCATCTGTTCCGGCACAATTACCTTCAGGGGTTATCCGCCCAAAAGAAGAAGGATGCTCGGCGCATCCTTCTCAGAAAGGAACAACTGCTGTTCTTCCCTTATCTCTGACTCCTGCCTTGCGCTGCCTGCCTTACTTCAGCGGCCCCAGCGGCAGCACCCAAGGTCCCTGCTTCAGCACTTCCGCGTTCTTCAGATGCAGTGTTATCTTTCTCATCTCCGGTTTGACCCGGAACTGTATCGACTGCACCGAAGTCATCGCCGGGTCGAATTCCATCCCGTAACTACGGAAAGGCAGCTTTCCCCCGTCCAGTTCGAAGCTGATCAGGTTCTCTCCCCGCTCCGGCCAGTATTCGGTGTCGACGTAAAACCTGACTTCATCCCCTTCCAACCGCTCCGCCCGGTAAAAGCGCAGCGGGAATCCGGCCAGCTCCGTAACCTCGTCCAAATCAATGCTCCCTTCAGCCGGAATATCCAGCGTCACCCGAGTCTTCCCTTCATAGACCAGAATGATCGCCGGGATCGTCAGGGTATACTCCCGGTCCGCGCTGCTGCTTTCGCCCAGGTACAGTTCCCGCAGCGGCGGGTAGTAACCACCTTCGTAGGTCAGCGGGAACCTTTTCCCATCGGCGTCCGTCAGGACCAGACTCTCCCAGGGCGGACCCGCCAGATTAGAACCGTAAGCCGTGACCCGTTTGCCGGACAGCGGCGGGGTCAGGAGATTAATCTTCATCTTCCCGCCTTCCCGGGAAGTTACCGCTGTGACGCTCACATCGCCGACCGCCGCGGTCGGCCCCATCGCAGCGTAGCTTTCGTAACTGACCGCCTTCTCCAGCTCCACCGCTACCCGCAGATTATCCTTGTCGTTGAACACCAGGACCATCCGGCTCGGGTCGGCGATGTTCCCCGGATAAACATACACTCCATCCCAATGGATGATAGCGGTATTGACCGGATCGGCCTTTTCCGGACTGCTGTCCCCGGTACTACCGATTGAGTACGTCTTGATTGGATATATCCGGCCGGCCATGTCTTCGATGCTGATTTCCCGGACTTCCGACAGTCCCGCCCCGGTGATATTGATAACAGTCCGCTCCCAATCGGACACAATCCCCTTAATCTTAATTTTCCCGTCGTTTACTTCCTTCTCTACCGGCACCGTTAGGACATACCGCTCGTCGGTCGCTTCGCTCCGCTCCAGCACTATCCCCAGGCCGGGGATGAACTGCAGCCGCTCCCGGATTATCGCCCAGGCTTTCTGCGGTCCGACTGCCGCCACGGTCACAAAGACCAGCAGGAGGGAAGCCGCCAGAGCGGTCCAAACCCGGCTCGGCCTTTTTTGCCGGCTCGGCTGTAACCCGAGCTTCCGGTAAGTCGCCAGCCGGATGCGCTCCATCGCTTCCTCCGGGACCGGCCCGTCATCCCGCCCCCCGCAACCGTCGAGCCACCCGGTCAGTGCATCTCCGTTAATCTGCCCCACCAGCCGGGCCATCATTTCTTCTTCCCTCTCATCCATTATAATATCCCCCTTCCGGCCGTCTCCAAAGTCAGCTTGATTCTTTGCCGTCCGCGCCAGAGCCGGTTGTCCACCGCCTGGCGGGTCAGCCCCAGGTCCCGGGCAATCGACTCAATCGACTCCATCGCGTAATACCGTCGGAGGAAAATCGCCCGATCGGTTGCCCCGAGACTGCCGATAGCCGTCAACAGTTCGCGCCGCTGCTCAGCCGACAGGACTTCCTCCTCCACACTCGCTTCTGCCGCTTTAAATTCCAGGTCTGCCGGCAGTTCCTTCCGCTTCGCCAAACAGCGGCGGACGTCCAACGCTTGATACTTGCCCAGCTGCAACACCCAGGCGCGGAGGCTTCCCCGCGCCGGATCGTATTTCGCAATATCCTCCCAAACCCGGACGAACACATCGCTGACGCATTCCTCACGGTCTTCCTGACTGCCCAGATTGCCGATAATTCGCCCGGCCAGCCGCCAGACAGCCGCACCGTATTCCCGGAACACATATTCCAGAGCGGCCGGGTCTCTTTGCCGGAGCCCGACTGCCGCCTTTGCTTCCGTCATCTGCATACAGCGCCTCCTTTCCTTCACCCTTTACTACGCAGCCGCGCCCTCTTATCTCCCGTGGAAAAAGCGAAAATTCTCTCCGCCGCAAAGTTAAGTTCCGCATAAAAAAGGAAGACCTTTTCCGCAGTCTTCCTTCTCCCCGCCGGGACGCCATTCCTATCGCTGTTTCCTTGGCCTCTCTCAATAATTTTTCAGTTTCTCTTTGGCCAGCGTTACCCACTTTGCTCCGTCTTGTGCGGCGGAAGTTCCGTCTTCCGCCGGCTCCACCAACAGGGCAATTTTTCCATCCAGATAGACAGACTTGATTTTCTTCCCCAGCCTTACTGTCTCGTCTTCCCCCAGGCTTTCCCGATTTTCTGTTCTGACTTCCTCGACATTGGTCCGGTCGCAGATCTCCCGCACCGTCACCACCCGGCGATCAGCGCTAAAATAATACTTCCCTTTTACCCTGCCGTCACTGCCGCTCAGGTGCAGCCCGGCGCCGGCCAGAGCGCCGATGACGCCGCCCCCGGTGCCCCCGTGCTCGGACAGATGGACTCCCAGACGGGCAGCCGTCCCGTAAGCTTCTTCTTTCGTCAATACGGTCCGCTTCGCCCGCCGGCCAAAATCGACCAACTCCTCCGGCGACGCCAGCCGGTCCGACACCACGACGCACAATCCAGGATCCGACCCATCCTCTGCCTCGGCGGTCAGAAAAGCCTGTCCGAAATCAATTACTTTTTCCAGGCAGTCGTCGGCGATATCCGCGCCGAAACACATGGCGCTGTTGTGCGAAGTGTAAGGAATGTCCGCATGGACGTAAAGTTGGTGACGGGTGATGGGAGATGTAGACCCCCAACCGTAGTCTGCGATGGCGCATTTATATTTCAGTGCCAGATCGCCCGTACCGCCGGCCTCCCGGTTATCCGTGTCGTCAATGCAAATCAGGATTCTCAGCTTAGTCACCCCCATGTTTCGGTTCGCGCATGCCTTCTCCGCTCAGGATTTGTTCCGCCGTCGCATCGCTCAGTTCATAAGCGAAAAACCGGCGGTAATAAGCCTTAACTTCTTCTTTCATGTCCACATCGGGCAGGAGCCCGGGATAAACCGTCTTGGCCGTCCACAATACGGCCAGTGGCGTCTCGATTGAGCCGGGATGCCCCCAGCGGGAGATACCCAGCGGCAATTGATAAACCCGGTTATTCCGCACCGCCTTAATGCCCGACCATTGCGGATTTCCCCGAATGTAAGCGACGGCTGCATTCTCATTGGCGATGATTACTTCCGGGTCCCAGAGCAAAACCTGCTCCAGACTGCAGTAATAATCGTTCTCGATTAAATTCAGGTCTTCCTCAATCGAAACGTTGATTATCCCGGCTGCTTTCGACCAGTCGGCCGCCAGGGAATCCTTGTGGATAGTCCGGGTCGCCTGATTCTCCGAGTGATAGACCCGAGCTTTTTCCAGTGGGGGAATCTCCGTCACGGCATCTTCCACCAGCCGCAGAACTCCGTTATAATACTCATTGTACGCGGCCGCTTCCGCCGCTCGGCCGATCGCCCGGCCGATAATGCGGATTGCCTCCTGCTGCTCGGCCATGGTTGAGAATTCGACGATGAGATACGGAATCCCGCTGGTGTTCAGCTTATCAATCTCTTTGGCGTCCGCGGCCGTGTCTCCCCTGATGATGGCCACATCCGGTTTGACCCGCATCAATTCTTCGATATTAATTTTTCCCGACGTCCTGGGCACCGCGGCTCCGGCGATCGGCGGAATCATCTCCACCAGCAAATTATCTCGTTGCAGACCGCCGGGTACAGCAACCAAATCTCCGCCCCGTCCCAGCAGGCTGACGGCGTAACCGGCGAAAGAATATAAGGCGGCAATTCTTTCCACATCCGCCGGGACGCTGACTTCCCGGCCGAAGCTGTCTACTACTTTGATCGTCTCCCGGTCCTCACCCGGCGCGCCGGCGGACGGCTGTCCGGTGCAGCCCGCCCCCAAAGTTGCCATCAGAAGGAGCAAAATTATGATGCCGGCCAGTCTTTTGGCCATTCCTTCCCCTCCTCCGTTTACAATGTTTTGAGCGGGACGATATAGCTGGATTCCCCTTTCTCCCATTCGCAGCACAATACCTTGCTCACGATGCCGAACGTCTCCCACATCTGCCTTTCCGTCAGTACGGCGCTGGGACTTCCCAGCCCGGCGACTACCCGGTCATTCATTAACGCAACTTTCGTCTTGATCCGGTTGTTTTCGAAATAGAAGCAATGATTTGGGAAATGGGTCGCCATGATTACCGTCATTCCGGACTCCCCGACCAGACGAACAACCGTCTCCAGAAAATGCAACTCATTGTGAAAATCCAAATGGGTTGTCGGCTCATCCATCACCAGGACCGGCGTCTGCTGCGCCAGCGCCCTTGCCACCATCACGAGCTGCGTTTCGCCGCCGCTCAGCTGAGTATAAGGTTTTTCCCGGTATTTGCTCATGCCTGTCTGCTCCAGGGCAGCCAGCGCTATCTCCCGGTCTTCTTCCGTCGGCAATGCGAACAGCCCGGTATATGACACCCTCCCCATCAACACCACATCGATTACCTTGAACGGGAAAGGCTTTTCGTGCAGTTGCGGAATATAAGCGAGCTTCCTGGCAATTTCCCAGGGACGCATATCCGCGACGTTCCGGCCATCCAAGGTGACGGCGCCGCTGTTCAGACGCAGTATCCCCAGCAGGCATTGGAGCAGAGTTGACTTCCCGCAGCCGTTTGGCCCCAGCAGACAGAAGATTTCCCCCCGCTTAATTCTCAGATTGATGCCGCCGAACACCGGCTCTTTGCCATAGGAAAAAGAAGCATTCTTAACCTCGATCAACGGATTACCAGCCTCTTCCTTTTGTTTTCTTCAGCAAATAGACGAAAAACGGCGCGCCGATTATCGCCGTCAGAATCCCCAGCGGCAGTTCCGAGCCCGTCAGCGTCCGCGCCAGATTGTCGACAAGGACGAGATAAGTCGCCCCCAACGAAATACTGACCGGAATCAGGACAGTATTGTCATCTCCCGCCAGCATCCGGCCGATATGAGGAATGACCAGGCCGACCCAGCCGATAGCACCGCTGACACAGACCGCGGCCGCGGTCGCCAGAGCGGCGCAGAGAATGGCCAGACCCTTGGTTAATGAGATATTGATTCCCAGTGCCTGCGCCTCTTTATCTCCCATCGCGAGAACATTCAGGCGCCAGCGCATGGCGAACAATCCGGCCATCCCAGCCGCCATCGGCAGGGCGGCAACCAGAAGATCCTCATACCGGGCGGAGGCCAGGCTCCCCATGAGCCAGAAGACAATACTCGGCAACTGCTCATACGGGTCGGCCAGATATTTCAGCAACGACACAAGCGAGGAAAAAATCGCCTTGACGATGACGCCGCCCAGGACGAGCATTATCGTCGGCGTTGAATTATAGCTGAAACCGATGAGATAACTCAGAGCGACTGCAGCGATGCCGCAGCCGAAAGCAAAGAGATAAATGAAGGCTGGCTGTCCTTGAAAAAAGACGATGGCTAGGGAAGCGCCGAAGCCCGCTCCGGCGCTCACCCCCAGAATATCGGAACTGACCAGGGGGTTGCGGAATAAGCCCTGAAAAGCTGCCCCGCTCACCGCCAGACTGCCGCCGACGGCCGCCCCCAGGACAGCCCGGGGCAACCGGATATTCCAGACCACGTTAATCACATTCACGGGGAGTTCAACTTCGATAATCCCGGCTTGACTGGCCAGAACGGCCAGCGCCTCACCGACGCTGACCGGATAGCGGCCGATAAACAACGAAATCATAATCACCATTGCCGGCATGATTACGAGCAGGAGCCGAAAGATCCTTTTCATACACCCTTATTTGATTACCTCGATTTTCGCAACTTGCTTGACCCACCATTTCGGGCCTCTCTGGTCGGCAATGAACTGAATCGGGCCATCTTCCTCGGTCAGCAGTTCGCCGTCAACCATCCAGCCGATACCCGTCTTGCCTTCGCTGACTCTGGCCGGGTCCAGTTCCCGGGTAAATCCGTCAGCCGAGATGACGGATATCACAGAGTATTCGGTTACCCCGACAAATTCCAAAAGATCCTCCAGCAATATCCCGGTCCAGACCTGTTCCTCTCCCACGTTGTCGCCGTCTTTTTGCTGCGCCGTTATTTCCGCCGGGCCAATCCCTTTGGCGTCTTCCTGGGTGAATTCAATCGGCTCTTCGCCGATTACTTCGATCACAATGCTCCATTCGCCCATTCCCGCGGTTTCACCGCCGTCTTCCCCGCCCTCAGGCGTCTCCGCCGGTTGGCTGCAGCCGGCAGTCAGTAAGGCCAGCACCAGGGTCAAGACAATCAGGGAAAAGGATCTCACCTTTTTCACTGTTTTAATCTCCTCCTTTACTCTGCTAACTCCATGTTCCCGTCCGGCGGCGAGTTATGTCGGTCCGAACACTGCTCCTCCTCCGGTGGCTGTCTATCCTGCTGCTATCCGGCCCACCTCCTTCCTGAACAGTCAGCCTTTTCCTTCCTCCGCCGGTGAAAAGCACCGTGGTTACCCTATGTTCCGGATTTCACAATTCTAACCGAAAAATAAACTGTCGTGTCTGCATCATCGCTATGCACGAAGGTACATAAAACATATTTGACAACTCCGGATGATTTCCTGCCGCTGTAATGCGTAAAATGAACCGGCCGATCCCCCGTCGCCGGAGACAACGTACAGCATAGGTTCTTACCCGGTGCTGCCGGCCGCCGGCAGAGAGAACATTGTAAATGCCTGTCCGCTGTATTATAATAATAAAAATAAAGCTGACAGCGAATCCGGGCTGGGCAGCCGGTTTTTCCCGTTCCTGCCCGCAACATCACCTTCGCCGGCTTTCTTCGCTTATCAGCCGCGGCGGCCGCCTCCTTCGTCCCGACCGCGGCCAAGGCTGCTAGGTTGCCTTGATTAACCTAAATCCATTCAGCAAGGAGTCTGATAAGAATGCAGCTTACCAAACGTTACATCGATATCTCAGCCGCCGCCTTCGACGCGAAAACGTTTGTCGACGGGGCCACCCTGCACATCAGCAAAGAAGAACTTACGGCCATCGCCGCCGACCCCAGATTCTCCCGGGTGGAATTCGACCTCGCCGTTCCCGGCGAAGAATGCCGCCTGATGAATGTCGGCGACATCGTACAGCCCGCCGTCAGGCGCGGGCAGGGCGCGCCGTCCTTCCCCGGCGTCGTCGACCCTATCGGCACCGTCGGGAACGGGGAAACAATAGTCCTGCGCGGCATCGCCGTGGCGGAGATCCTGGAAGTCGAAATCCCTCTCGGAACCTTCGTCGACATGTTCGGTCCGGCCGCCGAGCATACCCCGTTTTCCCGGACAATCAACCTGACCGTCGACGCCTTCCCGGCGCCGGGTGTCCACAAAAATGACTATCTCGACGCCCTGAACAAAGCCTCGAAGCGAATCGCCAAATATCTCGCCCGGGCGGCCGAAAACCGCGGACCGAACGGGACGGAGCAATTCGCGCTCCGGCGCGACGGCACGGCGGATCTCCCGGATGTCGTCTACATCTTCCAGATCTTCTCCCACGCGCCTTACACCGACACCACTTATTACGGCGGCGACTGCGCCAAAATGATGCCCCTGATTATTCATCCGAACGAAGTCCTCGACGGCGCTCTCTGCAACCGGAATTATTTTCAGCTGACGAATGCCGACCCTACTTATCTGTATCAGAATCAGCCTCTGATTCTAGAGCTTTACCGCCGCCACGGCATCGATCTCAATTTCCGCGGTGTCATCCTCTCCAATTCGCCTCACGAGTTGAGCGACAAGACCCGTAACGCCATGATGGCGGCCAATCTCGCCAAATTCCATCTGCGGGCCGACGCCGCCGTCATCACCAAAGAAGGCGGCGGTCACCCCCAGATAGATCTGGGTCTGCTCTGCGACAACTGCGAAAATTACGGCATCAAAACCGCCATCCTGATTACGGAATTTTTATCCCCGGACAACGCGGCCGACGAATCCGTACTGTTCACTACCAAGAACGCGAACGCTATCGTTTCCTCCAGTTGTCTTCAGAAAATCACCTGCCCCCCGGTCCGGCGGGTCATCGGTTCCACTCCCGTACCCGACCTGACCAATCTGGGCAAAGTCGACCCATACGGCGGCTTTACCTTGCTGAATCACAAGACGCGGGGCGGAACAAGCCAGCAGGGTGCCACCATGTACACCTCGTTCAAGTATTAACCGGATACCCATAAGGAGGGCAAGAATTATGACGTTGAAAATAGTCCATTACCTGAATCAATTCTTCGGGCAATACGGCGGAGAAACAGCCGCCAGCATGGCCGTCGTCATCCGGGAAGAGCCGGTGGGCCCGGGCCTGAACCTGCAAAAGTGTTTTGGCGAAAAGGCCGAAGTTGTTGCCACTGTCATCTGCGGTGACAATCATATCGCCGAGAATCTCGACGCCGTCACGGCCGAAATCGTCGCTCAGGTAGAAAAATACCGGCCCGACGTCTTTATCGCCGGACCGGCTTACGAAGCGGGGCGCTACGGTGTCGCTTGCGGTTCCCTCTGCCGCGCCGTGCAGAAACAGCTCGGCATCCCCGCCGTCACCGCCATGCACGGGGAAAATCCCGGGGTGGCCATTTACAAGCGGGATTTGTTCATCCTGAAGACGGGAAACAATGCCCGCAGCATGAGCCGGGACATGGCGAACATCGCCGCCTTCGCCCGGAAGCTCCTCAGCGACGTGGAGATCGGCGCTCCCGACGCGGAAGGCTATTTCGAGCGGGGCTTGATTCGGAATGTCCCTTCCCCCCGGCGTTCCACCGAGCGCCTGGTCGATATGCTGCTTGACAAATTTCACGGGCGCCCTTTCCAGACCGAGGTCATGCTGCCGGCCCACGACGACGTCCCCCGGGCGCCTCTGGCTAAGGATCTCACCGCAGCCACCGTCGTCCTCGTCACCGACGGCGGCCTTTACCCGGCCGGGAATCCCGACCAGATGCCCTCATCCAACCCCGACCGCTTTCACGCCTACTCCATCGAAGGCCGGGACGACTTGCACGAAGGCGACTGGACCATTTGCCATAACGGCTACGACTCCACTTTCGTCCTCGCCGACCCGGACCGACTCGTCCCCGTCGACGCCATGCGGGAACTGGAAAAGGAGGGCGTGATCGGCAAGCTCCACGACCACTACCTCGGCACGACCGGGCTGATTACCACCGTCGAGAACAGCCGCAAAATCGGCCGAGCCATGGCGACGTATATCAAGGAGCACAATATCGACGCCGCCGTCCTGACCTCCACCTGAGGGACGAGTACTCGCTGCGGTGCAGTGATTACGAAGGAACTCGAGAAGGCAGGAATCCCCACGGTGCAGATTTGCAACATGGTGCCCGTCGCCAACTCCGTCGGCGTCAAGCGCATCTTCCCCTCGGCCAGCGTCAAGTATCCGCTCGGAGCGCCCGAACTTCCTTTCGAAGAGGAGAAGCACCAGCGGTTCATGATTGCCAGGGCGGCGCTGGAGTGTTTGCGGTAAGGTAAGAATACACGAATAACCCTCCCGGACCAGTCTGTCGAACTGGACCCGGGAGGGTTATTATTGTCGGATTACGCAACCGACGCGACCGTCTCCGGCTTAGCTTCATGTGGGTAGTGGTACACTTGGCAAAAACGAATTCGGGTGTGTAAAATAAATTGTGCTTCTGCCCTTTCCAAGATATAAAATAGAGAGGGAAAGGGAGGCTTAAGCACATGGAGAAGAAGAAACTGGTATCACGGGAACAACTAAAGCAGTTCATCAAGGAGGGTAACCTTAAGACCACCGAAGATATCCAAAGTATGCTCAAAGACATCTTTGCGGAAACCCTACAAGAAATGCTTGAGGCAGAACTGGACCATACCCTGGGCTATGAAAAGAACGATGCCCAGAACAAGCGGACAGACAATCGGCGTAACGGCCACAGTAAAAAGAGTGTCCGCAGCGATTACGGCGAAGTAGAACTGGAAGTACCCCGTGACCGGGAAGGAGAATTTGACCCCATAATCGTAAAGAAGCATCAGAAGAGTGTGGCCGGTATAGAAGAGCAAATCCTGGCACTCTATGCCAAAGGGGTGACGACTCGGGAAATCCAGGACCATCTCCAGCATCTTTACGGGATAGAAATATCGCCAACCCTCATTTCCAATGTCACCAACAAGATCATGCCCTTGATTAAGGAGTGGCAGAACCGGCCACTGCAAAGCATCTATGCCATTGTCTTTCTGGATGCTATTCACTTCAAGGTCAAGCAGGATGGACAGATTATCAATAAAGCAGCCTATATGGTCATTGGTATTGACCTGGAC
>JBMNPB010000055.1:0-8963 GCA_050943375.1 bacterium | reverse complement strand
ACTTGCGCTTTCTGCACTGTTCAGTTTTCAATGACCAGAGAAAAAATTAATCCCGCAGATACGAGATTATTGGCTTGCTTCGTTTTCCGGTATCTTTCTGCTGCGTTTTTTATTCCGTTTTGTCTGTATTGTGTGCTTTGTTCGCCGCTGCTGTCATCAGCGCAACAATAAATAATATACCACTGTCGCCAGTCAAAAGCAAACGCGGAGAAACGGCAAAATATCACCAATAAATTAAACTAACCTGAGTATCCTTCTATTTGCTATGAAATTGTCGTAATCAAAATTTATAATAATGGCTGCATAGACCTGCTTTATAGTATTAGTACAAACAATTTCCGCTTTGGCCATTAAAAGAGTCCCGACCATTTATAAAGTTTAATTGCGGCCAAATTCGCAAGCAACTAATTGACCAATTAATGTCGCCGGGCAAGTCGCTGTTCCTTTTCAATTTGTTAACCGGAAGAATTGGGGCGGACAGATAGTCCGCCCCAATTCTTCCGGCTTTCGTGCACCGCTTCATTCTACGTCCGCTTTATTCAATACCAGAGCAACGCTCGCGAGTTTGTCGTTTTCGTCCAGCCGCATTAATGTAACACCTTGGGTATTGCGACCGAGGCTCGAGATCTCGCTGGCTTTGATCCGGATAATAACGCCTTCGGCTGAGACAAACATCATTTCGCTGCCGCGCTCGACTACTTTGCAGGCCACAATGCTCCCGACCCGTTTTGTCACCATGAGCGTCTTGATCCCTTTCCCGCCACGGTTTTGGGAACGGTATTCGTCCAGCGGTGTTTTCTTGCCGAAGCCTTTTTCTGTTACAACGAGCAATTCCGCTTTATCTTTGATCGTATCCGCGCCGACCACAATATCGTTCGGGCCAAGATTGATGCCCTTGACTCCTCTGGCTGCCCGACCCATGCTCCGGACGTCCTTCTCCGGGAAACGAATGGCCAGGCCATTGCGCGTAGCCAAAATAATCTCGTCCTCTCCCCGTGTCAGTTTCACCGTGATCAGTTCATCGTTTTCCTCCAGCCCAAGCGCAATCAAACCACCCTTACGGGCCGTATCGTATTCGGACAGGAGAGTCCTTTTCACGATGCCGTTCTTCGTCACGAAGAGGAGATACTGCTCAGCGTTGAATTCTTTCACCGGAATCACCGCGGTTATCGACTCGCCCGGGGCGAGCGGAACCAGATTTACCACAGCCGTTCCTTTCGCCTGCCGGCTCGCTTCGGGGATTTCGTACACTTTCATGTGGTACATTCTCCCCTTATTCGTGATATACAGCATGAAATGGTGAGTTGTTGTAATGAAGAGATGCTCGACAAAATCCTCTTCTTTTATGTGCATACCGGTTATCCCCCGGCCGCCCCGCCGCTGGCTTCTGTAAGTGTCAACCGGCAGCCGTTTGATATAGCCCTGATGCGTCAGAGTAATGACCGCATCTTCCTCGGCAATCAGATCCTCGTCCTCGATCTCCGCTGCTGTCGCGGTAATGCGAGTCCGGCGGTCATCGCCGTATTTATCTCTTATGGCGATCAATTCATCCTTGATAATCCCGAGCAGCAGCCGTTCGTTGGCCAGAACCGCCCGAAGATACTCGATTGTTTTGATAATTTCGCGGTATTCCTCCTCGATTTTTTCGCGTTCCAGCCCTGTAAGGCGCTGCAGACGCATATCCAGAATCGCCTGCGTCTGTTTCTCCGACAGGCCGAAGGCGGCAATGAGGGCTTCGCGGGCGATCTCCACCGTGCGGGAACCTCGGATAATGGAAATAACCCGGTCGAGATTGTCAAGGGCGATTTTCAGGCCTTCCAAGATATGGGCTCTGGCTTCCGCCTTGCCGAGTTCAAACTGTGTCCGCCGGGTAACGACGTCCTTCTGGTGCTCCAGGTAATGATACAGCATGTCCCGCAAATTCAGCGTCTGCGGCCGGCCGTTCACCAAAGCCAACAGAATAATTCCGAACGTCTGCTGCATTGGAGTGTATTTATGCAGTTTATTGCGAATGACGTTGGGATTCGCATCCTTACGCAACTCGATGACCAAACGCATACCGCTCCGGTCCGTCTCGTCCCGCAAATCGGTAATACCCTCAATCTTCTTCTCATGCACCAAGTCAGCAATTTTTTCAATTAACTTCGCTTTATTAACCTGATACGGCAGTTCCGTGACGATGATCCGGGATTTGCCGTTATTCATCTTTTCAATCCGGCTTGTGGCCTGCATTTTGACAATGCCCCGGCCGCTGTTGTAAGCCGCCTTGATGCCGTCCCGGCCCAGAATGGCGCCGCCGGTCGGAAAATCTGGCCCCTTGATGGTCACCATCAACTCCCGCACCGAAACCTCGGGATTGTCAATCATCAGCACAATGCCGTTAATCACTTCGCGCAGATTGTGCGGCGGAATGTTCGTCGCCATCCCGACGGCGATGCCGGAAGAGCCGTTGACGAGCAGATTCGGAAAACGTGACGGCAGAACAAGCGGCTCCTCGGTCGTCTCGTCAAAATTGGGCATAAAGTCAACCGTCTCTTTATTGATATCAGCCAGCATCTCCATGGACAACTTTGACAGACGCACTTCCGTGTAGCGCATCGCGGCCGCCGGGTCGCCATCGACCGAGCCGAAATTGCCGTGCCCGTCCACGAGAAGATACCGGGTAGAAAAGTCCTGCGCCAAACGCACCATCGCGTCATAGACGGCCGTGTCACCATGGGGATGGTAACGGCCCAGCACCTCACCGACGATCCGCGCCGACTTCTTGTAAGGCTTGTCCGGCGTATTCCCGAGTTCACTCATCGCGTACAGAATCCGCCGGTGCACCGGCTTCAGACCATCCCGGACGTCGGGCAGGGCCCGGCTGACAATAACACTCATCGCATAGTCAAGGTAAGAACGCTTGATTTCTTTTTCGATATCGACGGGCAAAATTTTACCGTGTGTGTACTCCATCAATTCATCTATTCACCCTTTCACCCTTGTGCCAATTCAACAACTCTGCTGGGGCATAACTCTATTTTAATTAATTTTGCCGGATTTTGCAATAAACGGGCCCGGCGCTGCATTTGACGCCTTTGGTCCTGAATGATTTCCTCAGCCCCGATGAGCCGCATAAACGATCTGACCCGGTCGCTTTCGTTCTTAGGCATCTCGACGGCGACGATAATCCCCTGGCGGCTCCGCAGCCCTTTCACCCCGTCGGCGAATGTCTTGATTTTTCCTAATCCTTCCCGTTCCGTCTTGACGAAAGCGATTTTCTTCGCTGCCTCCTCTACCGTCCGGTATTGTTGGTCTTCAGCCAAGTCGCTGAAAAGCATGTCCTTACGGTCGAATCCTTCGTTCCGCAGCGTGTCAACAAGAGAACTGACCTGCTGCCGCTTGCGAAAACGGCAATTAAACACATTTAATTCGCCGCGCTGTCTGATAATTGAAAAGCAGTCATAGCATCACCGGCCCGGCCGGCTTGCATACGTTCCCAACCGCCCAGTTGTTCTGTCGCACAGGAGAAAAGTCGCTTCTGCACTGCGCGCCGCCGAACTGAGATGTCTTGACCGGTGGCTCCGGTTCCATATGCTTTGCGACTGGCGAAAAGGCCCGGGCATCTCTGTCCGGACCTTGCCGTTTGCTCTTATCAGTCGTAGAATTTGATTATTGTGATTACCCCGGTATTCTGATCCCAATTCACAGTAGCCCCGAACGTTTCGGATACGAAACGCAGCGGCACGAACACCCGGCCTGGCGGCTTCAGTTCGGTGGGACAATCGATCAGGCGCTCGCTTCCGTCTACCGTTGCCACATTTGACCCGACGGTCAAAATAATCTCGGTTGCTCCTTCTTCCAGCCTGACCTGCATAGCCGACTGCACCCAGTCCACATAGGTGTACAGCCCCTCGCTGACAAACCGGAGCGGAATGAGTGCCCGTGCCGCTTCCGGGATAATGTAAGGAGCGGCATCCAGAGCATACGGCTCGCCGTCGATCGTCGCCGCATCTTTATCCACGGTAAGCATGATTATCCTGACCAGGGTGTTTTCAATCGTCACCGCCGCCTCGGAGTGCGCACCAAGGCCGGCTCCGCCGGCGGGCTCCTTCAGAAGCACCCGGAAGTCCTCCGCCGGCTCGTTAATATTATCGAGAGTTATCGGAATTTCAATGGCTTTCTCCTTTTCGCCCGGCGCGAAGGTCAAGACCCCGGTTGTCTCCGTATAATCTTCGCCGGCTTTGGCCGTGCCGTCGGCGGTGGCATACTGCACCGTGACCGTCCCGTCACTGCCGCCGGTTCGCTCGACCGAAACGCGCAAACTGCGGTCATTTTCTTTGACGGTGTATCCCGGCCAGCCGAACTGGAGATTCCCCGGCATTGAACTGCTCGTTGAACTGCCGCCGCCGGAAGGTAAGCTCCGGGTGGTGGTAAAACTGAAAGCATATGCCGCTTCCAGGGTGCCGCCGCCTTCGTCTTCCACCGAACCAACGGGGACAGAGACAATGTACTTGGTTTCATAAGACAGACTGCTGGCGGGTTTAAGCCGCAACTCGTTCCCTGCGACGCTTAATGTGAACGGCACCGGTGTCTCGCCTTTGGCCAACGTGATTGGGGGGTGCTCTCCGCCTGCCGGGATAATCACGGCCTCGTTGAAGACTATCTTGATCAGCGGATTGACGGAAACATTTCTGGCGTTATCAGCCGGGCTGGTGGAGATTATCTCCAGCACCGGCTCTTCGGCGACCGCAAACCAAAATTCATATCCGATGGTCTGTTCTTCACTGTCCTTATCCACGACCGCCCAATCCGGAATAGTTACGGTATACGTAACACCATAAGCCAAGGGGGATTCAGGGGTGATTATTAAGGTGTCAGCAGCGATGGACGCACCACAATCCACCTCGCTCCCATCCCCGTAATTAATGTTTATATCGTCAAAAAGTTCTCCTTCGCCGCCAATGCCTATATCCTTGTTGAAGCGTACCGTTATTTCCGCCGGTGGTTCCGATACCGTACTGGCGTCAGCTGGGTCAGTGGAGACCACCCGCAGAGCGGATGGATCTTCAATAATTATGTATTCCACATCCTGCCAGCCATCCTCGTAACCAACGAGAATACTCCCATCCCGGCTGTTGACTGCACAGTCCGGATAACGCTCCCAGACACTGTAGCCCCCAGCAGGCTCCGAATCTCCGCTGGATACCGCAAATACTTCGCCATCCGGAGTGCCGTCCAGAGAAAAGAACCGTCCATAAACCATATAACCATCTGAATAGTTATCTTCGGCCCATGCCAGGAAGTATCTGTCGTTGCAACTGTCATAGGCCAGAGTAAACTCCTCCCCCTGATCCGCCAACTCCATATGGCCTCCGGCGAGCGCTCCGTCGGAGTCGACGTGCCGGCCTCGGATGCACTCGTTCCCGTCTTCATACACTACCAAATAATTTGCCTCGTTGTAAACGAGGTCAATATTATAAACATCGATGTCTTCGGCTAAAGTCTGAACATCGCCGGATAATGCACCATCTTCATTCAAAAGCTGGGATTTCAGGTTCCAGCAGTTGTCGGAGGAGTTCCATTCAGTATAAGCCACAAGATATTTCTCGCCGGCAAAGCCGACGACCGGACGGCCCAATGACTCGCTGGGGCTGGCAACGGTGATTGCTTCGCCCAAAGAGCCGTCCGGCGCAATTAAGCGAGAACAAATTTGATAGTCACCGGCAGAGTTGATTGCCCGCCAGACAACCAGGAAGCATTCGTTGTTATTGTCATATACTGCGGCGGGGAAAGAGCCGTCCGCGTTGTCTGCAGCCGGGGTAATCTCTTTGCTCCAAGTCGGACCATTATCCAAATCCTCCACCAGGCAGGCCATAATTTGGCAGTCGTAAACGTCATCGATATATTCGTTGTTCTGCCAGACCAGCAAGAAGCCGTTTTCCGCTAGGCAGTAATTAACGGAGACTAATCTGCCGTAAGCGTAGTCCTCGTGAGCAGGAACGATATTCGCTGTTTTTAAGATTTCACCCTCATTATCTAGCAACTGGACGGTAAGATTGTTTCCGTCAGAGAAGGAGTCATAATAAGCCGCCAGAAAAGTGTTATCTGTTGAATTATAGGCAACAGATGGTCTCCGATTGGGTGGGCCAGCGGTCCCATAGGCGGCAAACGCCACCGGAATAATCTGCCTGGAGCCCGAAACAACCCCCAGTTCCGCCAATGGAATCGAGAACTCGTAAAACTTGTGCTGGTATTCAGCCTTTTCGGTATAGATGAACCTGGCCTTGCCCCATTCTTCCGTCGCGGCAGTAACTTTGAATTCCTTTATTCCCTGCGGCGTCTGCACATAAAGCTTGGCGTAGTCTTTTTCCCCGTCAACAGTGTTGTCGCAGGTGAAATCCAAAGCAGCATAAAGATTTTGATTATCGTTATAAACCCAACCGTAGACATAACCGGCCGGATGCCCGGAACCAGGTACAATGAATTCTTGGAACAGCAGTTCCAAACCGGTGATGAGATCCGCCATTCCATCCGGCCCGGGTGCCCGAACAATGTCGTTCATTTGGTAATGATAGAAACTAGAAGCCTCCGTGACAGGATAATATGTGTTCTCCACCGGGAAGTGAAACGGAATGGGACTGGTAACCTCGGGCTCTATCCGCGCCGTAATCTTGAAGACGGAGCCGTATCCTCCGGCCGGGAAACCAATTTCCAGGCCCTCGGCCGGGAAATTCACCAAATCGTTATCGCGCAAAGCCAGTTTGATAAGCGATATTTCTTCCGCGCTGCACCACTCCGGCTCTGCCCCGTCCAGCAGCACAGCATCCAGATGAGCAACCCCGCCGCCGGTTCTGATCAGCTGAAGCCGGACGGGACTTTCCGCGCCTGCCGGAAGGACAAGCGCTGCCTCCCGCGGGAACTCATCAAAATAGAAGCTGCCTGCCGCAATCCATTTCTCCCCTCCGTTTACGTAAACATCAACTTCTCCTTCCGGTTTGGCCGGCGGCGGTCCGGTCCTGGTTGCCCCGACCTCTGCCGCGGTGGGAAGCGGCCAACTCCCCAGCAAGAGCATCACTATTAGAACAAAGCAAAACGTCTTGGCTGGTCTTCTCACCCCGCGCACCCCTTTCAGCTTTGAAATACTGAAGCTAAAGGTATGCCGGTTTCACAATTCGCTCCCTGCCGAAGAGGTGACCAATAACTATCCGGCAGTTCATCATCTCATACCATATTCGTAATTCTGCGATGATGCAACAAATCCTGCCATTTTATTCATAAATTTGCCATTATTTTGTATTGCATGTGCCGGGCAGTTTGCTTTCGCTGCCGCTGCAGTTAACCGACAGTCCGGTGCTGCCTGCAACCGGAAAAGAAGCGGCCGGAGCATCGCTTTCGCTGCACTCCGGCCGCTTCTTTTCTCATCCTGCCCTAATTAATGCCGGCCGCAAAATCAGTCGCGAACATTACCGCCCGAACCGACAACGGCTCGCACAGATGCGGCGGATTCTCCGGCTTGAATCCTTCCGGCCGCAGGACCCGGCAATCGAGACTGCCGAATTCCCGGATAAACGCCAAGGCGAAGTCGCGGCAGGCTTCGCCGATTTCGTCTTTGGAATAGCCTTTCTCTTTTCCCCAGATGCCGACAAACATCATCGCTCCTTCCACGAGGCCGCACTGGGCGCCGTTCCCCCCGGCCCCGTGCATTCCCGTCGCCGCGGCCAGCACCTGCGGCGCGAGAGCGACGCCGTTGATCTCGGCCAAAATCTTCAGCATCGTGACAGCGCAATTGAAATCGTGTTCCCAATAGTATTCGTGCACTCTTTCCCGAATCAGATCGGCAGTAGTCACCGTTTTCCCTCCCCCAGCTGCCGCGGAACTAGTCGATGCTCCGCTCGCTTTTCATTTGCGTCAGCTCAAGCCTGATTTTCTCCACTTCTTTCTTCAGCGCCGCAATTTGACTGGTAGCGCTCAAAGCAAAAACAAAGGCGATGGGAGCGAGCAATCCTATGAATTCCAAAAGATGGCACCTCTCTTTCATGACAGTCTGCTTACATTGCAAGGGAAACATTATTACCCTTCGGCGCGGGCAGTCCGGAAACCTGCCGTCATTGCCTTCGCTTCTTCTCGCCGGTACCGACAAACCAGCTTTTGCCGCGGTTACCTCGGCGGCAGCTCAGGGATTGAGGTTACTGCACCCGTTTCGTCACTGCAGCCATGTCCGGATTATTACTATTAAAGCCATGTGAACAGGATAAACGGCATAGAATGCCCCTTTGCTTATGCTTAATCCGTTAATCGCCAGTCTCGATTTAATCAAGGGTAAAGCCAGGATTGAAAAGTATTGCACCCCATAACCCGTCAATGAACAGTACCCGAGATTTAACAGAATGAACCCGGGAACCGCATAATCCCCTAATTTGTCTTCGCAATAAAACATCAACACCGTCGCCACTCCGTAAATCCCGTAATCCACGCCGAAAGGCACGAGCAATGCCGGCATCAGCCATATATACCGCCTGGTTTTACCAAACTCGATTATCCCCAAAGCCGCAATGAACGTCGCGATCACATTGAAGCGCAATTTCCCAAGCATCAGCATATAGGGCAGCTGCGCCAGCACCATGACGGCCGTTAATCTGCCGATATACTTTTTTTTGCTGCTTGTCTTTTTCCATCCCAAAGCGATTTGGTAAGCGTAAATCGGGAAGGCCAGCCGGCCGATAATCCTCAATAGAATCAATTTTGGAAAGAATGCGAATCCGATGTGGTCTATCACCATCGACACGGCCGCAATCAGTTTCAGCGCCTCGCTGTGTTTTTTCTCCATCTGTCTCGCCCCGTATATTCATTCCTCTTAGTTACCTAGAATTTGTACAAACAGTTAACCATAAAATGGGTTGATTTACCATATAACCAAAACAGGTGAGAAATTGCCCTCTGTGTAAATAGCGTATTGCTCAAAACACCAATACACAGAAGGG
>JBMNPB010000022.1:0-40072 GCA_050943375.1 bacterium | reverse complement strand
GTGGCAGAACCGGCCACTGCAAAGCATCTATGCCATTGTCTTTCTGGATGCTATTCACTTCAAGGTCAAGCAGGATGGACAGATTATCAATAAAGCAGCCTATATGGTCATTGGTATTGACCTGGACAGGAACAAAGATGTACTGGGCATCTGGATTGGGGAGAACGAGTCGGCTAAGTTCTGGCTCAGCGTCCTAAACGAGCTAAAGAACCGTGGAGTTCAGGATATCCTGATCACCTGCGTGGACAACCTAACCGGGTTTACCGAAGCCATCGCCGCTTGTTATCCGGACGCGGAGGTCCAAAAGTGCATCGTCCATCAGATCAGGAACTCTATCCGCTATGTCTCGTATAAGGATGTGAAGAAGATAACGGCAGCCTTACGGCCAATCTACACCGCCCCTTCCGAAACAGCGGCGCTCGAAGAACTGTCACAGTTTGAGAATGTCTGGGGAGAGAAATATCCGCTGATCGTACGGTCCTGGAATAACAATTGGGCCGAGATCGCCACCTTCTTTAAGTACCCGCCGGAGATACGCAAGATCATCTACACGACCAATATCATTGAGAGTTACCACCGGCAGCTAAGGAAAGTCACTAAAAGAAAGAGCATCTTCCCCACAGACGAAGCCCTGCAGAAAATGCTCTATCTGGCTACCCAAGATGTCTTGCGGAAATGGACCGGCCGTATTCATAACTGGGGCCAAATACTACTCCAATTGTCCATATTCTTCCCAGATAAGGTCAAGTCCCACTTGCGATAAGTCTGGCTGGTAAGAGGCAAAAGCACAAAACTATTGACAGACCCACGAATTCATTCGGAAATGTCAATTTTGGTCTTTTCCCCAATAAGATCAAATCATTCCTTTCCTGCTCTTACTGGGATGGAAAAAATCAAATCTATTTATTAACCCTTCTGATAAACATTGCTTCTACTTCCTTAACACGAACAGATACTCGTGAGCCAACAACAGGAAATTATACTTAACGCTGTTAGTTTTCCAATACCCAGTAGCCTTGCAATTATGCTGTTCTTTGATGATAATTTCCTTCGTTTTGAAACCGGCTTCTTCGAAAATTTTCATTACTTCAAAGCTCATGGGCACTACATGGCCCTTTTTTCGCGTATCACCCATCAACACAACACAAAACTTACCTTCTTTCAACACACGATAACTTTCTGCAGCCACTGGCCTCATTTCGTTCAAGAATGCTTTTACATTACAGCGTGACAAATCCTCTGGGATGTCCTCACTATATTGAATGATATTGGCATATGGCGGGTGCGTGCATATTAGGTCAATACTGCTGTCAGAGATAAAATCAAGTTTCCGAGCATCACCGCGCTTAATAGCAACCTGTCCACAATTGTCTCGCTCAAAATCACATTTCTCACGGCAACGATCCAAGGCGGTATCATTCACATCGACACCAATGATATTTCTGTTTAGTAGCTTTGCTTCAACCAGAGTTGTCCCGCCCCCGGCAAATTGATCAAGTATCATGTCGCCCACTTGCGAGTAACGCAGGATAACATTACGCGGAATATATGGTGACCAGTTCCCGCGGAATTTTGCATCATGGGTGGCCCAGTCACCACGCTGTGGGAAACTCCAGACTGTATTCATTTCAAGCTCAAATTCTTCCGGTTCCCACTTCTTAATTACGTTTTTCTTTGCCATCTGCCTATCCTCTTCGGTCAAACACAACCCGTATTACTTCTTCAAGTATACCACCTTTCGCCAATTTGAAATTCATGATGTATTTCAGGTGCTGAAACCCGATCATTATTTGGCTGGTAATCCCATCCCAGCAGTTTCCATCAGTAATCAAGGCAAAATCAATACCATTCTCCGCAAGGTTTGCCTGTCTGTTTATATAAGAGTCGATTATTTCTTCAGGCTTAGACCCGCTACCATTATAAAAGTTTACCTCAATGTTCATGCATTTCTTATTACTTGCATCAAAAAGAATAAAGTCGGCCTTGCGCTTCTCTATGATGGGAGAAATATCAAAGCCCCATTTTCTCAAAACCGAAAACTTTTTCTGCTCAATAACTGTGATATTGAACCTCTGACAGATCTCTGTGATTATCGGCTTACAGGCCAATTCAAAGGCTGCACCGCCTCTGTTTTTTCGTCCGTTAGAATCTAGACCTACCAGGACACCTATTACATAGTCAAGCACACTTTTTTCAAGCAAATTCTGAAACAACGCCTTAAGGCCCATCTGTTTGAAAAAGTCATAATACCTTTCTATTTGGTCATCGCCTAAACCATTCCGAATTATCATCTCGGCAAATGAATACTCTTGGAAATCCTCACTATCGATTTCGCTGCCAATTATCTTTAGGTTCGTACCTCCCCTCCAGACCTCCTTCCGGTCAGCTTTGGCTAATGCAAACAAGTATGGGAAGGTCGCAACTACAGTCGGCAATTTTCTAACCAAATCCTGAAACGTTTTATACATCCGGTTATTGTCAAGACCAATTAAAGCATCCATGGCGTGGAACTCAATAAGGTAAGGCTGATACCCATCAATATTTGACCAGTCAACATAATAGTTGAAACCTCGGTTTGTTTCAAGGAGATCGCGTTCAAACATCTTCACCTTATCTTGAGTCGACAAATTAACGAACATCTTTCGACCTCCCCCCTAATAATTGCTGATAAGTAACTCGCTAATGCGTCCGCGCGCTTCACTGTTACAATTTATCATTCGGTTAGCTTCCACGCGTACTATCCTGTGCCCAGCGTAAAGTTTTTCAAAGAAATCATCTTCCGTATTAGAATTTTTCGGATCAGAATTGCTTACGACGACTTTCGCCTTACGGTTAACCATGCGCTTCATAAAGGAAGCAAGTTCTCGTTGGGAATTATCATCAAATACATCTTCGGTATACGAAGTAAAACTAGCTGTATCTGTAATTGGACGATAAGGCGGGTCAAAGTAGACAAATGTACTTTCATCAATAAAATCTGCGGATTTTTTGTAGTCGCCACAGACAATAATGACATTTTTCAGTGCCTTCGATACATTTCTCAGATTTTCAGCGTCACAAATCACTGGTTTCTTATAAGAGCCAATCGGTACGTTGAATAGTCCCTTACGGTTCACTCGGTAAAGACCGTTAAAGCATGTCCTATTTAAAAAAATGAACAGTGCGGCGCTTTCCAGATTGCGAACATTGCTTACTTTGGTCTTGAGTTCGTTAAACTGGAAACGTTTTTTGTAATAGTATGCTTTACGGTCTTCCTGGCCCATAGGAACGTATTCATCTTGCATACGCGAAAGCAATTTTACGAGGTCAGAAACATCATCGCGTATCATCAGATAAGTATTTATGAGTTCTGCGTTAATGTCACTAATATAGATTTCAGATAATGTGTATGTACTTAAGATGTCAAACAATACTGCACCGCCACCGACAAAAGGTTCAGCGTATTTTGTAATGCTTTTCCCCAACTCAACCGGATACATCTTTCGAATATCTTTAAGGAGTTGCCCTTTGCCGCCTGCCCACTTGACAAACGGTTTAAGTGAAACAGTCGCATTATTCGAAAAACGCAAACTCCGCCCGTCAACAGGTTTGGGGGTGTCGTTTGGAATAAGCCACATGTTGCCGCCTCTTTGAACACTGTCAATTCGTCCTTCGGAACATAGCGAAAGGACGCGACGATGTGAGATACTCCATTTCTCTGCAGCTTGTTTTGTAGACATAAAATCCATATGAGTTAGCTCCTTAATGTAAAAAGCTTTACAATAATATTGTATCCCAAATTTGGAACATAAGCAAGAAAGGCTTGCCACTCGATGTGGCAAAACATGTATTTTTCTCCATTTCTTCATTATAAGTCCCTGATCATCCATAATTCTCCGCGATAAATATGGATGGGTTCTCGTCTCTTATGCCATTGCTTATCTTACAAGGCAAAGTATCCGAAACCTCTCTCACCCAAACCCCGCAGACAACATAACCCCTTTTTCTTACCCGCATTATTTAGAAGCCTGCGGAAATCCGTCCCAAAAATCGTTACGATCTTTACATATTATGGGATGCAAGTAAGCTCAATCCAGAGAGGAGTGTATGCGGAATGCTCGGAGCGTACATCGGTGACATCGTCGGTTCGGTTTGCGAGTGGAACAACATTAAGACGAAAGACTTCCCGTTCTTCAACCGGAAATGCTTTTTCACGGACGACTCCGTTATGACCTGCGCGGTTGCCCTTGCCATCAGGGAATATATTAAGTCGGGCAGAACAACTGACCTCGCCGCTTCTCTGGTACGGGAGATGCAGCGCCTAGGCTGGAAATACCCCGACGCCGGTTACGGCGGGATGTTCCGGCTCTGGCTGGGTTCGCCAAACCCGCGGCCTTACAACAGCTTCGGCAATGGTTCCGCCATGCGCGTCGCCGCCGCCGGCTGGTACGCCGATAGCCTTGCCGACGCCGAGGCGCTCGCGAAGGCCTCCGCCGGCGTAACCCATGACCACCCGGAAGGCATCAAAGGCGCTCAGGCCACCGCGGCATCTATTTTTATGGCTAGAAGCCGGGCCTCGATTTCGGAGATTAGATCATATCTGCAGGACAAATACTATGACCTGAACTTCACGTTGGATGAAATCCGGGACAGTTACAAATTCAACGAGACCTGCCAGGGCACGGTTCCCCAGGCCTTGGTCGCCTTCTTCGAGTCAAAGGACTTCGAGGACGCCGTCCGCAATGCGATTTCGCTCGGCGGCGACAGCGACACCCTGGCGGCCATCACCGGCAGCATCGCCGAAGCTTATTACGGCATACCCGATGCGATAAAGGAAGCAGCTTTAACTTATCTGGATGATGAGCTTAAGGCTGCCTTGCTTCGTGATTGACCGTTCTTGTCTCCCGGTCTCAGCACAATCTCCTCATCCGCGTTTCCTATAACTCTACTTCCGCCGCTCTGCTCCATAAATTAATCAGCGCCAGATTACACGTCTGGAATCTGGCGCTTCGGCACTGGCAGGAGTACAAACTGGGCCATTGGCAGTGGTGGTTCTGCGCCATCATGCTCTTCCTCCCGGTAGTAATCTGGTGGCGGCTGGTCGACAAAAAACAGATTTTTAAGTTGCTGACTTTCGGCCTGATGATCGGCACTCTCTCCGCTTTTTTGGATGTAATCGGCTCGGAGGCGGCATTGTGGGTATACCTTGTCAAACTGCTGCCGAGCAGCCCCCGTTTCCTGACGGTTGACACGACTTGCCTTGCCATCGTCTATATGATGCTTTATCAGCACTATCCCGGCTGGCGGCAGTTTCTTGTCGCCCTGACCATTGCGGCACTCCTGATGACGTTCATTGTCGAACCGTTGATGGTCAAAGCGAACATGTATCTGTTGCTTACCTGGCGTTATGTCTATTCTTTTCCGATTTACCTCATCATGGGCATCCTCGCCAAGTGGACAGTTGAGAAGATAAAAGCCGGCACCGGCAAAAACCAGCCTTCTTCGCAATAATAAAAAAGCAGCCGTTAATCCGATGGAATAACGGCCGCTTTCCCCGCCCTTTAGTTTGCCTCTTTCAGACCCTTTGCGTATTCAACCCCGGCGTCGAAAGCTTGCGAGTTCATCTCAATATATTCCGGTTTCCGGGCCATCCTCTGCAATACCACTCTCTTCATAACCTCGGGCGTGACCATCCCGCTGTATTCGCAGAAGAATCCGAGAATGGCAATATTCAGAACCCGCGCACTGCCGATCTTTTCGGCGATGTCATTCGCAGGCACCCCGACGTACTTAATATCGTCCCGGGTGTAGCCGCCTTTAATCAGCGACGAGTTGACAATCATCGTCCCGCCGGGAGCAACGCGCTTTTCGAATGCTCGAAAGGAGGGGATATTGAAGGCGACTACATAATCCGGCTTTTCCTTGGTCGGGGAACCGATTTCCCGGTCGCTGGTGATCACCGTGCAATTGGATGTGCCGCCGCGCATCGCGCCGCCGTACTGGGAGTAGAACGTGACAATGGTATCTTCCTCGTTCGCCCCGTACGTCAGGAGCTGACCGCAGGTCTGGACGCCCTGACCGCCGAAGCCGCCCATCAAAACACTCTTTTGCATGTCTATACCCCCTCCAGTGTCTTCAGCTCGCCGACCGGAAATTCGGGCAGGACGTTCTCTTCCATATGCCTGGGGCAGTCCTTCGGGAGAATGCCCCAGTTGGTTGGGCAGAGCGACAGCAATTCGACGTAAGAATATTTACCATGCTCCATCTGGCAGCGAATTGCTTTTTCCAGGAATTTCTTCGTCTGCAGGATATACTTGGGCGAATGAAGCGATCCTCGGGCGACATAGCCCGGCGCCGACAGGGAAGCGATGATTTCAGCAAAATGCACCGGGTAGCCGGCTCTTTCAATGTATCTCGGCCCGGTAGTCGAGCCCTGCCCGACCAGGGTCGTCGGGGACATCTGTCCGCCAGTCATCCCATACATTTGGTTGTTAATCACGATGCACGTGAATTTCTCCCCCCGATTGGCGGCGTAGAACGTCTCCGCCATGCCGATGGAGACAGCGTCGCCGTCACCCTGGTACGCCAATATGCATTTGTCGGGATTCATCCTGGTGGCGCCGGTCGCCACGGCCGAAGCCCGGCCGTGCAGGCACTGGATCTGATCAATTTCGAAATACGGGATTGCGTGCAAGGCACAGCCGATGGGCATGCAAATAATTGTCTGGCCGAGATAGCCCAGCTCGCCGAGAACTTCGGCGAGGAGCTTATCCGCCGTGGAGTGAGTGCAGCCGGGACAGAACGTGTTCTTGATATCATTGATGCCTTCCAGCACTCCGTAAACCTTTTCCATCAATATATCCCTCCTTATACCAGTTTCCGCAGTTCTTCTTCCGCCTCTTCCGGGGAAATCATGATGCCCATGCATCTGGTGTACAGGCTGACCGGGATCGGCTTGCCGCCAAGCGCATACAGGACGTCATAATAAAACTGTGCCGGCAGTGCGTTCTCCAGAACGAGGATATTCTTAACTTGCTTCGGATCGAGCGAAGCAATTGCCTCATTCGGGAAAGGATTGAGGGTGATCGGGCGGATCAGGCCGACTTTTTTTCCTTCCTCCCGGAGCGTCCGGATTGCCGTCTTGGCGACCCGCCCGGCGCTGCCCCAGGCGACCACCAGCGTCTCGGCATCATCGGCCATAAATTTCTCCACCCGGGTCATTTCCTTCGCCCATTTTTCATACATCTTTACCACTTCCCGGGACCAATCCTCACCGGCGACCGGCGGCCGGCCGGCCCGGACCGTTGTCCCGCCGGCGTTGCCTCTGGCCGCCCACGGCCGCGGCGGCAGATCGGCCAGATTCCGGAACGGTTTCAGTTCACATGTCTCGATCAGATGTCCCAACATGCCGTCCGTCATGATAATGACGAGGCAGCGGTATTCATCGGCGATGTCAAACGCCTCATATGTAAAATCAGCCGTCTCCTGCACGGTGGAAGGGGCAAGGACGAACGCCTTGAAACCGCCGTGACCCACCGTCTTGGTCGCCAGATTATAATCCATCTGCGACGGTGCTGTAGTGCAGTTGCCGGGGCCGCCCCGCTCAATGTCGACGAAAACGGCGGGAGTGCCGGATCCGGCGCAGGCGCTCAGGCCTTCCGCCATCAGTGAGAATCCCTGGCCCGACGTCGCCGTCATTGCCCGGGCACCGCTGGCGGATGCACCGTAGACCATATTGATTGACGCCAATTCGCTTTCTCCCTGCACAAAGTGACGGCCTTCCAGTTCAAACATTCGCGTCGACAGATATTCCGTGATTTCGGTTTGCGGCGTGATCGGATAGCCGGCAAAAAACCGGCAGCCGGCCCGCAGTGCCGACTCGGCGCAAGCGATATTACCCATCATCAGTTCTTTCTTAGCCATGCTTCTCTCTTCCCTCCTCCTTATTTGTATACGCTGATGACCAGATCCGGGCACATCAGCCCGCACAATGCGCAGCCGGTGCATTTCTCGGGGTTGATCTGCTCTGCGTAATGGTCTCCGAACGAATTAATCTCTTTGCTGATTCGGATCAGATGGAGCGGGCAGGCGGCAATGCACAATTCGCAGGATTTGCACTTTTCCTTGTCGACCACGATTTTCGCCATTTACATCCCTCCTCTCTGTCGATTTCCCATCCGGCGCCGTTAAAGGGGGAAATAAATAAACAGATAGAATACCGGTGACAATTCGACGAAATAATCAGACATTTTCCCCTTTACAACATTTCCCTGCATATCCACATTCTCCTTCCAGCCGGGTACTATCATTTATGCTCCGCTTGTCCGAATTATTCCGGCCTTCGGGCTGTCCCGGCCAAAGGGGCACCGGAAGAGCCATCCGTGCTACTATCTGCAGGATAGACGAAGGAAACTTTCGCCCGGCGGCAGGTTAATTTTCGTCCTCTGCCTAATAATATTATCGCGCCACTGCACCGGGCGAACTGGCCGCCTTTGCTCGCTTCCCTCTTCCCGGCCCGGGGTCCAAGCCCAAAGAATTGCCCGCTCCCGAAAGGACGTGGAAAAATGACCGGATTCCGATTTGCCCGTAACCTGATAACCAGTCTGCGCCGGAGTAGCGAAAGATTCCCCGTGACCCTGCTGTCCTCATTTTCTCTCCTCGTCTTACTGATTCGCTACAACGAAACTTTCCAATCCGTCGCCCCCGACGTTTCCCGCCAGATGACCCGCCTGCTTTTGACCGTCGGACTGTACGTCCTCCTCTCTTTCTGCCTTGGCCTCCTCCTGGAAAATTATCGGCCAGGCAACCGGCGGGCGGCTTGGGCGGCTTATGCCGCCGGCATCGCTTTCGCGCTGCTATACCGGACTTTCTTTCTTGCCGGCCTGGATCCGATAGCAAAGACCAGATATGCGGCTCTCATCCTCTTTCTCGCCGTCGCCTTCTTCTACGTTCCCCGCCTGGGACGGCGCGGCAATTTCGAGGCATATGTTCTTACAGTCCTGAACGGCTTTGCCACAACGGTGATTTATTCCGTTATCCTATTTTTAGGTATCGCGGCCATTCTGTTCACCACCGACGCCCTGTTTGAACTGGATATCGCCGACAAATACTATCTATACAGTTTCCTGACTGTGGTTCTTCTCTTCGCCCTGGCCCTGTTCATTTCCAAGCTGCCGCAGCGGGACGATAACCTCAGTGAGTTCACATATCCGAAGCCGCTCCAGATTCTCCTACTCGCAATCGTCATCCCGCTGGTCACGGCATACACGATCATCCTCCATGTTTATTTCGCCAAGATCCTCCTCACCCGGGCCTGGCCGTCCGGCCTCGTCTCCCATCTGGTCCTCTGGTATACCACCGTCAGTGCCGGGGTAATCTTTCTCCTCACGCCTGTCCCCGGGGAGAGCAGGTTGGGCAGCGCTTTTCGGTTCTGGTTCCCCAAAGTCGTTCTGCCCCTGTTGGCGATGCAGTTCTTTTCTATCGGCCTGCGGATTAATCAGTACGGGGTTACGGAAAACCGTTACTTCGTCGTTCTCCTCGGCCTCTGGGTCACTCTTGTCATGCTTTACTATTCTTTGGTCCGACCATTGCGCAATATTTTCCTCCCTGTCTCCCTTTCTCTGTTCATCCTCCTGTCCGCTTTCGGACCGCTCAGCGCTTTTTCCGTCTCCGCCATCAGCCAAAGCAGCCGGTTTGAGCACATACTCACCCAGAACGAAATGCTCGCCGAAGGCGCCATCATCCCCCGGCCGGACCTGAATGCCGCGGACAAACGGGAGATCGGCAATATTCTCCTCTATTTCCAGCGAAGACACGGCCTCGGGAGGCTCGCGGTTCTGCCGGACGGCTTCGAGCTTCCGGATATGGAAAACGTGTTCGGCTTCACCTTGCAGGCTTATACCGCACCGTCTCCCGCCCAATACTATCATTACTCCCTCCCGATGCCCTGGCCGCCCCTCGCCGTCGACGATTTCGACTACTGCTTCACCGTCACTCCCTGGGCGGGCGGCAGCCAATCCGTTAACCGATACCGCCTCGACTACGACCCGGCCGAATTCCGGCTTGTCCTGTCCGAGGCCGGTACCGCCGTCCTCACCGTCGATATCGCTTCTCTCGCCCGGGACATCCACACCCGAAACCGTGCGCAGTCCGCAGCCGGCAAAGAAAGCCTCGGTCCGGATGACCTGACTTTCCGGGGCGAGAACAACGCGGTCCGCTACGCCGTCCTCTTCACCGGGATTACCATGTTCGAAGCGACGGCGGAAGCGCGTCCGGAGAATGTTGAATTCCTGTTTTTCGTAGGCGGGAGATAAGCGCCCGGCAACAGGCCGGTCCGTCTAAATCAGACAATATTACGGCGGCTTGGTGGTTTCATCTGACCAAGTCGCCGTTCCTTCTGCCAGGCAGGACTTGCGGCGCAAAGGTTGCCGTCACCAGGCATGCCTGATACTCAAACGGCCTTTGCTTTCCGCCCTTTCTCCCTCGTAGAGGCAGCCCGGGGAACGTCCTTCTTTTATTGCCGAATATAGTGGATGCTTAGCCACTCCGGACCGCTGCATTATAGTAATTATTTCTTTATTTTACATGTGTTGACATAATCAGGCAGGGATATACGCTGCCCTTGCCTAATTTTAGCGTACATCATGCAAAAGGAGGATATTTTGACCGATGCCCGACAACCTCAATTCCAACTCCATCCAATCCTCGCCAAATCCTGAACTGGTGCGCGAATTAGTCGCCCGTTTCCGCCAAAACCGCGAAACACTTCGCCTGGAATGGGTGAAACAAATGAATTTCAAAGGTCTTCTGGCCGGTATGACCGCTTCGGAAATGGAAACGGAATCGATGATTATCTACGATACTTGTATCGGCTGCCTGGAAACCGGCCATTACAGCGCCGCCGAAACCTACGCGACAGCGCTGGCTGAACGCGGCGTGCTGCGCGGGATGACAACTGAACAGATTATCGGCGGTCTGCTCACATTGCGAGATGTCTACGGACGGAGCCTCTTTGCCTGGTATCAGCAGGATCAGACGCGGCTCTTCGAGGCGCTGGACGCCTATGAGCCCGTAGCGAACAAGATTCTTTCCATCGTTGCCCTTGCCTTTATCAACGAACGTGAGAATGTTGTCCGCCGGCAGGAAGAAGCCATCCGCGAGCTTTCTACGCCCGTACTTCAGGTCCGTGAGGGAATGCTCATCATCCCGATTTTCGGCGTTCTCGATTCACACCGGGCCCGCCAGCTGACCGAACAATTACTGCGTTCCATCCGGGCGCGCCGCGCCAAAGTCGTGGTTATGGATATAACCGGAGTGCCGACCATCGACACCAAAGTCGCCAACCACTTGGTGCAAACCATGGAAGCGTCACGCCTGCTGGGCGCCGCGGTAATTGTGACCGGGATTTCGCCGGAGATCGCCCGCACCCTCGTCACTCTCGGTGTAGATCTAAGCCGCCTGCGTTCGCTCGTCGACCTCCAGGGCGGAATTGAAGAAGGTGACCGGCTGCTCGGTTACAACACAAAATCAGCAGAAACGCTCCGATAATATTGCCAGCCAAAGGTGGAGTGAATTGTGAAAGTACCAATTATGAAGCAGGGCAGATATCTGGTCGCATCCGTGCAGTCAGTACTATCGGATGATGATTTACTGCAGTTGCGTGACGAACTGGCCGACCAGGTCGGCCGTTATCGCTCTTTTGGTGTTATTGTTGATGTTACAGAACTGGATGTCATGGACTCCTTCGCGACCCGTACTTTGCGCGCCATCGCCCATATCTGCCGCCTGCGAGGCGCCGAGACAGTGATTGTCGGCATCCAGCCGGAAGTAGCCTTCACCATGGTCCAACTTGGTCTGACTCTCGAAGGTGTGACTACTGCCTTGGATCTGGAAGAAGGACTCTCCTGCCTTGAGCTGAGGGCAGAGGAGGCAGACTATGGCCGATGACAATACAGTAGCAGTTCCCATCAAGCACGAGTACGATATTGTCACGGCTCGTTTGCAGGGGCGAAAGATGGCAGCAGAAATAGGTTTCTCCAACAGCGAAGCCGTAACGATTGCCACAGCTATTTCGGAGTTAGCCCGCAACATCGTTGATTATGCCGGAGAAGGAGAAATTATTTTATCTTTTATCCAAAACCACGACTTACGAGGCATTGCCGTGACCGCCCGCGACTGCGGCCCCGGCATCGCCGATATTTCTCTGGCGATGCAAGATGGGTACTCTACCGGAATGGGACTGGGCTTGGGCCTGCCCGGAACGAGGCGTCTAATGGACGACTTCGCAATTGAGTCCGAAATTGGCAAAGGAACGGCGGTGACCGTTAAAAAATGGGGTAAACGAAGCAAATAGCAATTTTCTGGCTTGGGCAGCCGCTGCGCGGACGAAGCCCGGGGAATACGAGTCAGGCGACGCTTTTCTGGTACAACCAATACCTGGCGGAATACTCATCGCCGTCATCGACGGATTAGGCCACGGACCAACAGCAGCCGCTGCCGCCGGGAAGGCAATTGCGACACTCAATGCCAGCGCCGGCGCTTCAACTGAACAGTTGTTTGGCCAATGCCATCATGCCCTGCGGGGAGCCCGCGGCGCCGTAATGAACGTGACCTCCATTAACCAGAGGGAGAGCACATTGAGTTGGGCTGGTGTGGGTAATGTGGAAGGCGTCTTGCTGCCCGCCGGGCCGGCGCTTGCTGCCAAGCATCTGATTTCGGTCAACGACTTCCTCGGCTCCGCATCCCGCCTGCGGGTGCATCCCGCCACCCATAACCTTCAGGCGAACGATCTTCTATTATTTGCCACGGATGGAATCCGCGGCGGTTTTACCGCCGGGCTAAACCGGGCCGATACCACCCAGCGCATCGCGGATGCGATTCTGGCCGGATATTGCACTGACAACGATGATGCATTAGTGCTTGTCGCCCGTTATCTCGGAGGTGCACGATGAGAACAGCGGCTTTGAGCAAACAGTATTCGAATATCCTTCAAGATTATCTTGACCACGGTAGCGAAGCGGCTTTACTGCAGGCTTACGAGCTATGCCGTAAGGCGTTCGGCGACGGGGTGGGTCTCATGGAGATAGCTGAAATTCATCGCAGTTTTCTCGACCGGCTGCTGCAGCGGACAAATCTCGCCAAGCCGACCGCGCTGACTATCAGGCGGTTTCTCGATTTTTTTATGGAGAATCTCTCCCTATACGGAATGATTGAACGGGGCTACTGGGAAAATAAAGTCGTTCTCCAGCGTCTGAACCGATCAATTCAGCAGAATAGTCAGTTCCTGCGTGACGTGGTCGCCAGCGTGCCATCCGGCCTGTTAATCTTTAACGGGACCAGCGGCAGACTCATTCTCGCTAATAAGATCTTTTATGAAAAATTCCGGATTAAACCGGAAGAAATCAGTGACCTTCCTTTCGACTCAGTCCTCCAGCTCATCGGGCTGTCGGATGAAATCCGGGCGGCAATCCAGCCGACAAGCGATATTGGTCAAATAGAATGCCGGGGCAATTCTCCCCGGGTCGGGGAAATAACTTTGAAGATTAACCGCGTCACCCGGCGCACGGAGAAGCGAAATGAAACTCTCCTGCTGTTCGAAGATATCACCGGACGCAAGCGATTGGAGCAGGAAATGGCCCGTCTGGAACGCCTTAATCTGATCGGCGAAATCGCTGCCGGCATCGGCCATGAAATCCGCAACCCCATGGCTACCGTCCGCGGTTTCCTGCAGATGTTTGAAGGCAAAGCCGAGTATGCGCAGGACGGGGAATTTTTCGTTTTGATGATCGAAGAACTGGACCGGGCCAATTCGATCATTTCTGAATTTCTCTCTTTGGCCCGTAATTAAGTGGTTGATTACCGGGTTATGAACCTAAACACGGTTATTCGTGCCATCGCTCCCCTTATTCAGGCGGATGTAATGCGGACAACCCATAATCTCATCTTTGATTTGCAGGATATCCCGGATTTGCTGCTGAATGAGAAAGAGATTCGCCAGATGGTTTTCAATCTCATCCGTAACGGCCTGGAGGCTATGACCCCTTACAAAAACAAACACCTCGCCCTTCGGACCTATCTGGAAAGCGGCGAAGTGATTCTGGCCGTACAGGACGAGGGTACCGGTATCCCCGCCAACGTCCTGGATAAAATCGGCACCCCTTTCTTCACGACCAAAGAAAATAGCACTGGACTTGGTTTGGCCTTATGCTACCGCATTGCCGCCCGGCATAATGCCTCAATCAAGATTAACACCGGCGCAGGCGGCACCTGTTTCCTCATCCGCTTCAAACACAACACCGAACCGGCTTGACGCTTCCGCCGCTCCGGACAGCCCCGGCTCAGTCCATACTCTCACTACCAAAAACCGCCGGGGCTGTCTCAGATTTTCTGGGACAGCCCCGGCTCAGTTCAAATCTCTATGTTCCGGAAAGACTGAAATGCATATAATCAGCCCCGCTGGACCAATGCATATCCGGGCTCCAGTGCCAGCCGTACTTCCGGAAAGCTCTTACCACATCTCCGTCCGGGCGGATGGAATAAGGGTTTACTCCCGGCTGCCAAAGCTTCCCGGCCTTGACCGTGCCGTCCCGGCCGATGAAGTAATTCTCATCCGGATTGATGTCGATCGCCATACCGTTGCTGTGCTGGGATGCCCCACGGAATGAGTAGCCGTAGCAGCTCTTGATGGGGAATTTCTCTTCACCGGCGAAAATCTCCGCAAATATTTCCATCACATCCCCGGCGACATCCTTATGAACGCTTAATGTAATCGCCGCCGGCTTTTTCTCGCCGGCTGCCAATTGCCATACTTGGACCTCAATCTTTCGCATGTTGGGCAAGGCCTCGGCGGCGCTCTTATAGCGAGGCAGCGATCTGGACGGCACCGTTTCCCGTCGGCTGGCAGCGGGTACAACCGTGAACTCCCGCCAAAGCTGAAATACGGACGGTCTGCCCGCTTCATCCAATGGAATAACCCCGATGGCCCCCCGGACCGTTTTGCTGCCGTCGCCGAAGATATCCTCCCGGCCGGAGCTTGTCCCTAAATTAAGGCTGGTTTCCTTGGTCCCGGTGGATTATACCGGGACATTGCCGCTGTAAACAACGACTTCATAGCCCGCGGCGGCGGGAACTTCGCCCCAGACCAGACTGACCTCCCCCTGACGGTAACTCTGGGGAATAAAAATGCCCGATGGAGCAGGCAGATAGCATTCCGCTTCTCCGGCGCCGTTGAGGCGGGAGGCGTCGCAATAAGCAAGCGTGTTCAGGGTAAGGAGCACCGCCTGCTCCCGGGTTACATTATTCAGAGGGCTTAAGACGCCGATTGCCGTTCCCCCGATAATCCCCCGGAAGTAGGCATCAGCCATAGCCGTTTTGGCCCAACCGGAAATTTTGCCGCCGTCTTCCGCGTATCTTTGCAGAATGTCTTCTGCTTGCCGTTTGTCCAATAATTGAATTTCCGGCTGCAGCAGCAGGCGCAGGCGGCCGAGCATCACCACCGCCGTTTCCCGGGTCAGCGGCAAATCGGGGCTGAAAACGCCGGCGGCCGTACCGCTGGTTAATCCCAGCGCATACGCCATTTCCGGGATTTCGTCCCGGGTATCGGCAAAGGGGTGGACCGAAGGGGCTTCCGGCAAGGGATAGGCAAAGAGCCGGCAACCCTCAATCAGTAATTCGCAAAAGTCCCGTCGCGTGATATCCGCTGTGAACGGCCGCCCGCCGAAATTCGCCGGCATTATGCCAGCTGTTTCGGCTATTGCTGTTTTGGCTGCCGCCCACGCACTCGGGGTGTAATCCGCCGTCGCGAAAACCTTGGCGGGAACGGAAGTTATTAACAGCAGAACTAAAACTGCGATAACGAAACTAATCTCCCTGCAACTGGTATTCCGGTTCTCCATAATCATTCCCTCCTCCTCTGCTGGATGCGGGCTGCCACTATTCCATAATATTCATTCGCAGAGCAAGGTGTTTTTCTGACCAAACGGAAAGAAACAATCTACTTGGCTTTTCAGCCAAGCCCGTTGAAAATCTTGTTCATTCCTGCTTCCCTGCCAGTTAATTCAAAGCAGGGAGCAGGCAACAGAATCCGGCAAGGAAAGACAATATTTTTTCGTTCCCGGCAGCGCTCGCGAAAACCTACCGGCACTCCCAACTTACCATAACATAAAAGCTTCCTGCCTATCCCGGCTTAAACGGAAAAATGCAGGAAGCTTTGCTTTCATCACATTGGGTAGGAACGTACAGGCAACAAATCCATCAGACCCCTTTAAATGATGTTGAAACGGGAACCGGCCAGTCAGTCCAGTTCTCTTAACTGCGGTGCGTAGCGATAGGAGAGGATTGAAATGACCACAACGATTGCACCGAAACTGCCGAGAGCCCACTGTATTCCGATGATTTCAGTTAAAACTCCGGCCGTGAAGGTGCCGAAAGACATCATTCCGAATTGCATCTGCAAAATACTCATTATCCGGCCGCGGTATTTGTCATCCACGTAATATTGAACGAGAGCGTTGTTTAGTGAGGTTCCCACTGCCTGCCCAAAGCCGATCATGGCAACTAACACCATCGAAAGATACCAAATAGTCGAGAAAGAGAAAGCGGTCAGGATAAAGCCCAGAAAAGCGGCGCTGCCAAGCAGAATAAGGCCCCGCCCTCTGTTGGGCAAAGAAGCTACTAAGAGGGAGCCGGCAATTGCGCCAAAAGCAGTGACGCTCATTAATATTCCCAGACCGGTCGCCCCTACCTTTAAGATATCATCGGTGAAAATAGTCAGCAGATTCTGGTAGGGCAGGACGAAAACCATTCGCACGAGTGCAAAACAGACAATAAAAAGGAGTATCGGCTCTGTTCTCAGATAGCGCAGGCTTTCCTTTATCTCAGACAATGCGCTGACTTTTGTTCTGCTGGCTAACACGGTCTTGGGGGCCGGGACAAAATACATAAAAATAGCCGCCCAAAGGTAAAGTCCCGTCATTAGGAAATAAACAGCTTTGAACCCGATCTTGTCGACCAGGAAGCCGGCCAGGGCCGGGCCGAAAAGACGCATGATATTATTGCCCATAATATTTAGGGCAGTAGCATTCATTAATCTATCGGTTCCGACAATCTCGGGCAATATCGACTGACGAGCCGGCTGAGCCAGAGCCAGAATAGTACCCTGCAACACTGAGGCAACCACCAAAATCCACCAGGAGCCGACCCGCTCGGCGCTGAGATATCCGAAATTCAACGTAAGGGCGATACACAGCGACACCACTACCGAAACCAAATTGCCGACGATAATGATGCTCTTTTTCTGCACCCGGTCCGCGATAACCCCCCCATACAGTGAAAAGAGAAGCATCGGCGCCGCAAGGGCAAAAGAAATCGCCCCGATAATCGCCGCCGAACCGGTCAATCGATAGACAAGCAAGTACCGTGCCATTGACTGCATGTTCAGAGCCGTCACTTGGCCAAGCAGCGAAACAAAAAATTTCCGGTAAACCGGATGCTTAAAAGACTCGAAGGGGTTAGTGGCCATACTATTTTCCCGTTGCGTCTTTCTGCTTGCCGGTTCAGTCTCTATTGAACTCATCTCGCCGTCCCGCCTCCTTTTTGGCATTTTTCATCCGCACATTCTCCCGTTCCATTTATTACGGGTAAGGACATCAGCGGCTAACATAAAAGCCATAACTTTCTCCCGGCAGAATTGGATGCAAAACTTTTTGCGCTTGTCTCAGGCACATTCCCAGCTTATACATTTCAAGCATCCCAATCTGTCCCTTAACCGCTTTGATTAAATGCAATCGGCTGACACCAACTTATATATTAATATTATTCAAACATTCTGACATTCCTGCTTTTACCAATATCGCGGGCATGGCCGTTTCTCGTCAGCCTTTGTCGCTTTTGATTCCCGGCAAAATTTGCAGTATTGCCGGATATATCAGCGGGCGAAACTTGTTTTAAGATAAAATCAATTCAACACTTGGTGGGCGGCGAAAACAATCCGGCAAAAAATAAAGCGGCTTTCGTCTCATTCTTCGTTGCCGAAGAAAGTGAAGAAAACCGCTTATCCATCATATTTGGCGGGAGCGTGTAGGAATCGAACCCACCCAAGACAGGATCGCTGCCTCGCACTGGATTTGAAGTCCAGGCAAGCCACCAGGCCCAATCCGCCCCCGCATATTCTGTTTTTATATTATATCATAATTGCGGGCAAAAATAAACCGAAATTCCCTGCCGGCAATATTTGCCGCCGCTTATTCGATTGAACCTTCTTTCCGCTTTGTTCGTTGCCATTTGAGCGCCTTTTGCTCCAAATTTTTCACGAAGTCATCCTTGCCGTACATATATGCTTCGATATCCTCGGGAAAAAGTTTGGCGAGCCGAGCCTTCAGTTCCCCGTACTCTAGCGCCGCTTCCGGATGGGCCCGCAGATAGTTCTGCACGGATAAATGCCGGTCAATCTCAGTATGATTGTCCGCCTGGAAGACGTGAACGTGATGCGTCCGGTCCTCGCCGCCTTTGCGGAAGAACCGTCTCTCCTTGATCCCGAATTCTCCGCACGGCTCATAGCCAAAGGCAGCCATTTTCCCGTTCAGTTCATCGACCCGGGCAATATCTTGCACGACCGGCATTATATCGATAATCGGCTTCGCCGGCAGTCCCGGCACGGCTGTACTGCCGATATGGTGAATGGCAGCCAGTTCAGCCCCGAAGATCTCCCGCAGTCTTGCCGCTTCCGCCGTAAATATGGCTGGCCAGCTTTCATCGTATTCTTGGACTACTACCTTCATCTTGGTTATCCCCGCTCCTGTTAGCTTATCTGACACCGCTCTTATGCATTCTCAGCTGCCTTCCCGCTCTCTTAACCTTTGAAATCGTCACAGGTTTCTCAGCCTTCCCTCTCTCCCCGACCAAGGATGCGCTTGTCACCGACCCGACGGGTGAATTTGATTTCGTCGAAATACTCCAGTAACGGCAAGACGAACTTTCGGCTCGTCTGGAGGAGATCGCGAAACTCAGCGAGGGTGATACTGCCGTTTTGGGTGATGTAGGCGGCTGCCTTCCCTTTCGCCGCCTCTACAGCCTCGCGGGCAAGGACAACTTCTCCGCTGAGGCGAATGAACTCTCCCGCTTCCACCATGGCATCGATTACCCGCTCCGCCATCGCCGTGTCTGCCTTCGCCGCAGCGGCGACCTCGACCGCAGTCGGCGGCGCGTACAGATTCACCCTATAAGCTTCTTCCAGTTTCGCCTTGAACGCCGCCTCGACCGGACTGAATGTAACAGAATGTTCCGGCCGGCGAATCTTTTGGTTCTCCACTGCGAGAATCCCGTCGGCGGCGAGATAATTAAGCACCTCGGCGAAGATCCGCGGGCTAAGCCCCGCGAACAGCTTCCCCCGTAGTTCCTCCTGCGGCAGTCCCGTTTTCAGCGGTTGCTGCCGGTGGAACCGCTCCAGAGTCTCCGTCACCTGCCCGCACAGTTTCTCATACCGTTCCGGATGGATATACAGCGGACGGTTGTCGGCCGGGAGCACGAGCAAACGTCCGGCCGCGGCCATCTCACCGGTGATTTCACCCATCTCTCCGGCGAGGCCGGGCAAGGCTTTCTTGATTTCTTCTCCGGTCAGGAAAGGATTCGCCGCTTTCCGGACGACCTGTTCCAACAGTTCGTCCGGCACTCCTTTCTCCTTGACCTGCAATTCCGACAGCACCTCTTCCCGAAAGCGACGGTGCTTTTTCGCATACGGCTCGATAACAGTACCGCCGCCCAGCGTCGTCAGCGGCGAATAAGAGCGGATGATGAACTTGTCACCCCGCCCCACCGCGGCCGCCTCCTCCAGAAAGAATTGAACATACGCCGTTTCGCCCGGCTGGATTTCCTCCTTGTCAAGCAGAACAACGCGACCCATGATTTCCTGCGTCCCGGTATAGAAACGGATGCGCGTCCGATTGCGTAACAGCCGCAGTGGCTCCGGTGTAAACCGAACGGTTAATAATTCCAGTTTGGCGTCGAGAGCCTGCGTCGGATGGAGCGTCCCCGGGGTAACAATGACATTTCCCCGCGTTACCTCCTGCACCTCCACTCCGGCTAGATTGACCGCGACGCGCTGTCCCGCCTCGGCTTCATCTACCTTGTTGCCGTGCACCTGAATTTGGCGGACCCGCGCCGTCAGACGTTGCGGCATAATTTCCGCCGCGTCGCCCGCCCGGATTGTCCCTGCGACCAACGTCCCGGTCACGACCGTGCCGGCTCCTTTGACAGTAAAAACCCGGTCGGCCGGCAGGCGGAAGTCCCGCGCCGCATTCTTGCCCTCGGCTTTTTCCGCCTCGGCGTCCAACGCAGCCTTTAGCTCTGCCAGGCCCTCCCCCGTCACGGCTGAAACCGGGACAACCGGTGCGTCCATCAGGAATGTGCCGGCTACCGCTTCCCGGACTTCCTCCTGCACCAGTTCCCGCCATTCTTCTTCGACAATATCGGTTTTCGTGATCGCGATTACGCCTTTTTCGATGCCCAGAAGATTTAAGATATGCAGATGCTCCAACGTCTGGGGCATGACGCTTTCGTTTGCCGCCACTACCAAAAGGACCAGATCAATGCCCCCGGCCCCCGCGAGCATATTCTTGATGAATCGCTCATGCCCCGGCACGTCCACCACTCCGGCCCGCCGCCCGCTTGGCAGGTCGAAAGGGGCAAAGCCCAGTTCGATAGAGATGCCCCGGCTCTTCTCCTCCTTCAGACGATCCGTGTCATATCCTGTCATCGCCCGGATCAGTGTTGTCTTCCCGTGATCAACATGTCCGGCCGTTCCGATTATTACATGCTTCATATCTTCCCTCCGCCGTTTTCCGCCGCTTTTCCGAAAGCATCGGTGATAATTTCAATATCTCCGGCCAGCAACGTCCGCGGGTCAATCAGCAAGCGCCCCTGACCAATGCGAACAAGGATGGGCGGATTATTACTGCGCAGTTGCGTCTCTAGCTGATTTACCGACCTGTCCATCGGAGTAATGGCAACTAGCTTCGTCGGTATCGCCTTGCCCGGGAGCGACCCACCCCCGGCCTGGGAACTGCCGTCGATGACCGCCACAGTTCCGTGGTCACCCCAGGTTTTACCGATAGCCGCCGCCAGGCGTTCCGCCGTCGCCGCGAGCCGCGGCAACGGTGCCGCCAGCATCCGCAGCGTTGGTAGCTTTGCCGCCGCCTCTCCCCGCAGATGAATATGCAGTACCGCTTCGAGGGCCGCGAGCGTCAGCTTGTCTATTCGTATTGCCCGCAGCAAGGGATTCCGCTTCATCCGGTCGAGATATTCCTTCTTCCCGACGATGATGCCGGCCTGAGGCCCGCCGAAAAGTTTGTCACCGCTGAACGAGACCACATCCGCCCCGGCCCGGACACATTCCGCCACCGTCGGTTCGCCGTCCGCACCAACCGCTATCGCGTCAACACACCCGCTGCCGAGATCATCCATCACCGGCAGATTGTGCTCACGGCCAATTTCCACCAGTTCCGTCAGCGAAACTTCGGCCGTAAAGCCGATAATCCGGTAATTGCTCGTGTGCACCCGCAACAGCAGGGCTGTCTCCGATCCAATCGCCCGTCGATAATCGTCGGGATATGTTTTGTTTGTCGTTCCCACTTCGACGAGTCTGGCCCCGCTCTGTTCCATTACATCCGGCACACGGAAAGAACCGCCGATTTCCACAAGCTGCCCCCGCGACACGACAGCCTCTTTCCCTTTGGCGAGGGTGCCGAGCGCCAGTAAAACGGCAGCGGCGTTATTATTGACGACCAGAGCGCTTTCAGCGCCCGTCAGAGTGCAGAGTAGCCTTTCGACGTGGTCGTAGCGCAATCCTCTCTCCCCCGTGCCGAGATCGAGCTCGAGGCTCGTGTACCGGCCGGCCGCTTCTTGCATCCGGGCAACTGCCTCGTCCGGCAGAATGGCCCGTCCCAGGTTCGTGTGCAGAACGACTCCCGTCCCGTTGATGACCCGACACAGTCCGCGCCGCATCTTCTCTTCCAGGCTCCGGCAGACTGCCGGGGCGACCTCGCCCGGATCAGCGTCCGGAATCTCACCCGGCTCGGCCGTCAAAATTACGGTCCTAAGTCTTCCCAGTTCGGCCTGAATTGCCGCCAGCACCAGAGGACGCGGATACTTTTTCAGATAGTCCCGGATTCGACCGTCCTGCAGCAAATCCGATACCGCCGGCAGACGACGCAAAAGCTCTTGCTTTTCCTCGTTTGGCATGCCACTTCCTCCCCGCCGCTTCTCTTTCTTAATATAGTATTATTGGCGATTTTCACTTCTTTAGCCGCCGCATTCCCATTCTGCCCGTGAGCCGTTACCGCGCTTCCCCGTCCCTATCCGCCCGTTGGACGTAATTAGTATCTTCGGCTACCCTCTCACCGTAACAACCTGTGGCCCGGAATTCTTCCGACCTGCCCTGATTTTCAATTCATTCTACTATTCGCTGCCGGCGCCGCGAGTCCTGCCTCTCAGCCTCCTCTGCCCTACCCCGCAAGGGTCCGCACCTTCGCCAGTCCCCCCCAAGCCTCACCGGTTTCGCAGCTCCTCCCGACCCTGAGCCGCCGGAAGGTTCCCTTCTCCCTCCCGCTACCAAAGCATTCACCCGGAGCAAATAAGAGACGCCTTTCCCGGCGTCCCTTACTCCTGCAACAATGTCTTCCCGACTTACTCTTCCACTAGCCGCTTCTCGCCCCGGATGGCCTGAATCGGCGCGATATTCTGCGTGACCTCAAGCGTCCCCATGTACTCTCCCGCCTCGTTCCGGACTGCGAAATACCGGATATGAACGTACGCTTCCCCTATCCTTAACCAGAACCCTTCCTGCTCCTTTTTCCCCGCCTTGAAATCAGCGACGATCTTCTCCACGATGCCCACGCTCGCCGGCGGGTGGCAGTTTTGGACATCCCTGCCGATTACAGCCCTCGTCCGGGCGAAGATCCTCTCCTGACCCTGGGAGAAATATTTCACCTTGTCTTTCTTATCGACAAACGTAATATCAACCGGGAGGTGATTGAAAATGGCACTGATTTCCGCCGGCGTCAGAAACCCGGTCGCAAACCGCACCACTCCCGCGTCTTCCGCCATTTCCTCCCGCTTCTCCACCGACTCCGCCCGGCGGCTCTGTTGCCACTTCGCCTCCGGCTGTGTCAGGCAGTACCCGATCTCATCGCTTCCTTCCTCGATACCGAACCATTCGCCCTCGCTCAGCGTTTCCAGCGCCATCGGGAACAGGATACTTTCTTCCTTAAAAATCATTTCTTTGATTTTCTCGGCTACCGCTTCGATTTGGTCGGCGAGCGCCATCCCGCCGCCCTGATAATCGGACAATTGCTGCCGGATTTCCTTCAGCGCTGCCCGCACTTCGTCATCGACTCCCCACATCACTTTGGGCGGAGCCGTGATGCCGGCTTTCTCCAGATACGGGAAGAGAAGATTCTCTTTCCGGCTGTAGTGTTTATCAATATCCCACAGCAGATTAATGTCCTCCAGCAGACTTAAGACGTTTCCCTGCCTGTCATCCGCTCGGAAAGCCTCCGTGTGCGGTTTCACTTTCCCGTCAATCAACTCTTCCAGCGCCCGATTTTCCAGCTTGAAAGTGTGTATGGGATGCCCCGGTACCGTCTCCGGATGATGGATTTCCTCGATGGAGCCTTTGAAGACGGCCGCGTGAACGTCACAAAGACGCTGCACCTCCCCCACTGGCAACCCTTCCATGATTAGATTCTGCTCCATTTCCGAAATTTCGGCCGGAGTGACACCCTCAATCAGCTTGCGGAATTTTTCCTGCACTTCCGCGACGCTTTTACCGGCGTGCAGTTCCCGAATCAGTTCCTTCAGTGCCTTTTGCCGGTATTCTCGGTTGTTGATAATCTCGCTCATCAGTCTATTCCTCCTCCGCTTTTCATTTGGCTAAATTTCCCCCGGCGGAAGAAAGTCTCTCTCCGCCGCCGCTTCCCGTCGCATCTATTTTCCCCGCCCCGGCTTACTTAATTACTCCCGTCTATAGTTAATCCGCCCGTTTTGGGGCAGGCTAATCTGTGACAAATTCTGCCGGCATTGCCGGCCCAAGGAGGAGAATTGCATGCATCTCGCACCGGCAGTCTTCGGCGGCGCGGCAGATACCCATCGCCCTCCCGTTTCGGCCTTGTTTACTCTTACCCCGGCCGAGAGCAAGCGTCTTATCGCTAAAGGCGTCGCCGTCCTGCCCTCCGTCCGGCAGGCGCTCCGCCAGGGAAAAGTCATTGTTGCCACCGGGTCGACGAATGGTTATGTGGCGGAAGAACTGCTCGGCCGCCCCTTCGCTAAAGAAAATTTTCTGTCTGGGGTCGTCCCCGGCGGCTATTATTCTTCCCTGCCCGCCGCCTCACGTCTCGCCCCTGTCGTCTTCATCGACGGCAAACTCACTGCTGTCCAACCGGCAACTGTCTTGCCCGATTTCACTGCTGACGATGTCTTCATCAAAGGCGCTAACGCCATTGATCGTCTGGGGCATGTCGGTATCCTGAACGCCGATCCGACCGGCGGAACCATCGGCCAGGCTCTGCCCATCATCAATGCCCGGGGTTCCCGCCTGATTGTGCCGGTGGGTCTGGAAAAAATGATTCCCTCGGTCGCGGAAGCGGCCAGACGCCTCGGCATTGAGCGTCTCACCCACGGTTTGCCCGGTCCCGGCGGCGAAGCAAAAACGGGAATGGTCCCGTTAATCAATGCCGATGTCGTCACCGAGATTGTCGCACTCCGTATCCTGGCCGGAGTGACAGCCACCCATGTCGCCAGCGGCGGCGTGAACGGAGCCGAGGGATCCGCCGGCTTCGTCATCGAAGGCTCAGCCCCGGCCGTGGAAAGAGCTCTTACTTTGATTAAAAACATCAAAGGAGAACCAAACTTGATCATTCCCGGTGTTTAGCCTTGCCAATACCAGCGGCATCCGCTCTGGACAACTCGGAGCGGCAGATTTTTCAGCCGCTCTCAATGCGCTAATTATTATTTCAAGTTCTGCTGCTTATCACTGCTGCCCCACCGCCAGCACAATCGCTTCCACCGCTTCCGCCCCGGCGGCAAGCAACACCCGGGCACACTCGCTCATTGTGCTGCCCGTCGTATAAATGTCGTCCACCAACAATAACCGTTTGCCGCCTACCTCTTCCGGCTGCCGCACCGCGAAAGCACCGCGAATGTTTGCCTGACGAGCCGCCCGGCTCTGCCATGTCTGGGAAGGAGTGTCTCTAATCCGGACGAGGTTATGCCGGATAACTGGCAACCGAAGATACGGGGCAGCCGCATCCGCCAGCAGAGCCGCCTGATTGTATCCCCGGGCTGCTTCCTTGCCGGGAAAGAGTGGCACCGGCACGACGGCATGGAGCAGCGGCAGCCCCTCGCCGACAAGCTTATCCGCCATCAGCTTGCCAAGGGGGCCGGCAAGTTGTCTCTTCCCGTCATATTTGAACCGGTATATGCATTCCTGCATCACGGAAGCATAGACGCCCACAGCCCGGCACCGTTCGAAATAATGACGTGTAACGGCGCAGTCGGCACAAAGATAGCCGAGCGCGGGAATCGGTTTGCCGCATTTACGGCAAACAAAAGGCGGTAATTGGACGAGCCGCTGTCGGCATTGCGGACAGAATGGCTCCCTTTCGTCCTTTCTCCCCAGTTCCCTCCCGCAAACAGCACAGCGCGGCGGCGTCGGAAAGAGCAGATCGAGCAGCCCGTCGAGTAATGCGCCCATTCTTCCGCCTCCCCTGCCAGATTTACGGTTTATTTCCACGTATTTACAACAATCTCCTGCTGTGGGAAACAACGCCGGGACTTTTCCGCGCCGTGGCTGCCCCCCGCGTCATACCCTCATCCGCCTAGTCCGACCAGCAATTGATATATCTGCTCCGTCCCGCCGCCCGGTGCCTCTTTTCCAGACATTGCTGTTATTTTACGCAGTAAGAGAATGCCAATAAAAGAACCTTTCCCCGAATGAATAAGTACCGTCCCGGCATGGGACGGCACTTATTCGTCTATTCCTTTATCGCCTGCGGGCTCTCCGTCACCCCCCGGCTCTCGACATACATCGTAAATCCGGCCTCCGCGAGTTCCTGCCGGCGGGTTTCCGCTTCCGCCTCCGTCGCGTAATACCCTTCCTCGATGCAATACGTCCCTGCTTCGTCTTTCAGCATCCGGACATCTTTTCCGCCCGCCTCGTAGCGGAGCATTTCTTCAATTATCCCGACAGACTCCCCGAACCGCTGCGACGCACTGCGCAGGGAGTAGACCAGCCCGCTCTGCCGCTCCGCCGTTCGCGGCCGCAATGTCAATTCCAGCCGGGCCGGGCCCGCGTATTCTTTAATTTCCACGTCCATCGGCTGCTCAAACACAATAACGAAACGTTCCATTGAGTCGTCCAGAGTCACAAGCCGGTAAACATCCCGAACAGAATTGCTGTTCTTAATATCCGGGAAGATATCTTCCAGCGACAGCCCCCGCGCACCCGGGATGCTGAAAAGAATACTCGCCGGGTACTCACTGTATTCCGCTTCGTAATAATTCGCCGTTTCCGTCGGCAGCCCGGCTTGGCTGAAACTCAGCGTAATAATTTCCTTTTCCCCTTTCTGTTCAATCCCGCCGACACCGATCTGTGTACCGTCCGTAATCTCTCCCCCGGAACCGGTGCCCTGCTCCAGGCGCAGTATCCGGACCAGATCTCCCACGAGAGGCAGGCCGCGCATCGAGTCAGCGAAGGCCGGCACCGTATTCACCGTCACTGCGAAGGCAGTGACGAGGAGAGCAAAACCGGCAGCGACTCGCATCATCCTTCGCCGCCCGGCTATTCGTCGTTTCTCCTTGCCGCCCCGCCGGAGAGCGGCGACAATTACCGGGTCCACTTCACCCGGCACGGCTAAACTTTCGTACGCCTGCAGCATTCTTTCCAGCTTCCCGAACTCCTTATTCAATTTCCTCCCCCTCTTTCAAACTGATATTCAGCATTCGCAGCGCCCGGTACACGTATGTCTTTACTGTCCCCGCCGGCCAAGCCAGAATCCGGGCGATTTCTTCCAATGTATATCCATGAAAATATTTCAAAATGATAACAGTTCGGTGCTTCGCATCCAACTGATCGAGCGCCGCATACAGATCCAGGACCGCTTCCTGGTCCGTCGCGTCTGCAGTCACCGTCCCGGGGCTGTTCTCTTCCATCGGTACAGTTTTCTTCGCCCGCCGGAGATGATCAACGGCGCAATTAATTAATATCCGTGTCAGCCAGGTGTTAAAATATTCCGGCCGGCGCAACCGCCCAACCGCAATAAATGCCTTGTAGACGGCTTCACCGACAATATCCAGCGCGTCGTCCCGGTTCCGCGCATAACTGAAGGCAATGCGGTACAGCTCCGCTTTTTTCATTTCAATCAGCGCCGCAAACGCAGCAATGTCCCCTTTGATGGCTTTTTTTACCCCGGCTCTTGCGTCCATCATATCCCCCTTTCCTTACTCTTCTTTTAATTAGACAAAGTATACGGCAAAATAGTTTTGCCGGAAAAAAACAAAGCGGCGGAAAACACCGCCGCTTTGTCTCTCTTTTCTGTGCGAATAAACTTCTCCCGTTCTCAGTCCGGCATACTTAATTCAGGCCACGGGCGTCCCGCAGTTCGTGCAAAAACGCACTTCCGCGTCCAAGCTTGCACCGCAGTTCGCGCAAAACTTGCCTCCGGCGGAGGCTGCCGGCGCCGCAGTCTGGGCAGCCCCCGTTGAAGAACTGTCCTTTGCTTTCGCCTGCTCCATCTTTTCCTCCACTTCCCTGATCTGCTTTTCCAGGTCCGCGACCTCCTGCATTTTCCCGGTCCAGGCGGCGCCATCCGGCTCCGTCCCGTCCCGATAAGCCGTGTAGGCCAGATGACCGATCTCCGTCTTCGCCTCTTTAATCTTCCCTTCCAGCTGCGACTTGGCCATCTTTAGCTTGCCCATTTCCATCAAGTCCGCCGATTTGGCCCCGATAGTCGAAGCAGTGCTCATCGCCGTCTGTCCCAGTTTCTTAAGAAAGCTCATCTTTTCCCCTCCTTGTTATGGCAGTTTATTGACCTTGCTGATACCTGATTTCGTACTCATCTCCGGCTAGCCCGGCAATGAACGTGGGTATGTAGTCTTCCGTTTTGATGCCGCGGTACGCCTTTCCCTGTTTATCCCGACCCGCCTTGTTCAGTTCTGTATCTACCATCGGCGGCACCGCTTCGTACACCCTGATTCCGGTGTTGGCCAGCTGCCGCCGGAGCAGATGTGTGTATACATGCAAGGCCGCTTTCGTAGCGCAGTAGATGGGCAGTCCCGCCGCCGGCTGATAGATAAGTCCCGACGAAACATTAATAATAGCAGCCTCTTTCCGGCGCAGCAGATGCGGAACAAGGAGGGCTGTCAGCATAATCGGCGCCTCCAAGTTGACAGCAATTTCACTTTCGCCGTCCGAAATTTCGTCGCTTCCGGCCTTAAGGTCGATGTTCCTCTGAATACCGGCGTTATTGATCAGCACATTCAGGTCCGGGAAACTATCGGTTGCCCAGACAGCCAGTTCCCGCCGGGCGTCTCCATCAGTAACGTCGCAGACACGCGTGTGCAGTCCCGGAAGTTTGGCCTGCGCCTCGCGCAGCCTGTCTATCCGGCGACCGCAGATTATCACTTTATTCTTTCGCGCGAGTAATGCCTCCGCAAGCCCAAATCCAATACCAGAAGCACCCCCGGTGATCAGAACCGTATTGCCGGTCAGTTTCATTGGCAAGCCCCTTCCCCCTGCTTGCTTTTTCCCATGTTGTCATCTTTCCGTCCGGCTGGGCGCTTTGCCGGCCATTAGTATATCAGCATTGACACATTTCGGCGCCCACTCCGGGATTCCTTTCCGGGACGATCGGGTGAGGATTGTTTTTTCTTCTTTTTGCTGCTGCAATTATCGGTCAAAGCATCACACATCTAGCCGTCCCGTTGCTCCCGCTTTCCGGCGGCAATTAGCACAAATCAATATGTTAAATGAGGCCGCCATCATCGCCCGATTAGTATCATTGCCGGAAGCACAAGTTTCGGTGATGACGCATCTTGCTTTGCGAGAACACTGGCTGAGTGCCGTATCCTGCTGAACTCACCATCAAATGGAAAGACATCCCGCGGGAATGTCTTAGCCTTCCTTTCAGCCGGCCTCCTGATAGACTGCCGGCAGCGTCTGTTCACCCAAAAGCGACGCAACCGTATCCCGAAAACTACCGACATCAACTGCCCCTTCGAGATTGCAGACCAGGGTATATTTGCTCCGGCAGAGGAACAGACCGACGTCAGCGGCGGATTTGCCGGCCGAGCACATCCGATCCATGCGAACTAAGCGGAGCAGCCCGTATTTGCGCGCCAGCCTTTCCAGGATTTCCGGGGTCGCGTCGGACGAAGCCTCGTCGATCACCACGATTTCACACTCCGGCCGGTTGGCGCTACCCCAATAAACGGCACTCAGGATGTGGCGGATTAAACCCTCGATTACTCTTTCTTTATTTTTAACCAGAAGGAGCAAACTGACGGCCGGAACTTTGCGGACAACTTCCGGTCTTTCCCGGGCCCGGCGCCAAACGGCAGAGAGCAGGACGAACAAACCGTACAGCGCGAGGCACGTGGTCAATCCCTGTGACCAGGCATCCATGCTGTGTTCCTCCCCTCGATAATCCTGCCATATTATATGCGGCGTTCCGCGCCGATGTTAACCGGCCTTGCGGTGCGCCGCACCGACCGCCGGGAAAAACGACTTGGTTATTCGCTGCGGGCTGCCGCGGCGTGCTCCTGCATCGTTGCAAGCGGCGGCAGACCGGCCGCCTGCCGCAGGACAACCGCTTTATCCGTTTTTTCCCACGGTAAATTGAGATCTGTCCGGCCGAAATGCCCGTACGCCGCAATCTGCCGGTAAATCGGGCGCCGCAGTTCCATACTCCGGATGATTGCCGCCGGACGCAAGTCGAAATGTTTCCTGATCAAATCTTCGATCATTTTGTCGTCAACCGCCCCGGTCCCGAATGTATTCACCATGACTGAGACCGGTTTCGCTACCCCGATGACATAGGCTATCTGCACCTCGCATCGCTCCGCGAGACCGGCGGCGACGATATTTTTCGCCACATAACGGGCGGCATAAGAAGCGGAGCGGTCCACCTTCGTCGGATCTTTACCCGAGAAAGCACCGCCGCCGTGCCGAGCCATGCCGCCGTATGTGTCCACAATGATTTTTCTGCCTGTCAGCCCGGAGTCGCCGTGCGGTCCGCCGATGACGAAACGTCCGGTGGCGTTGATATAATATTGCGTACTCTTATCCAGCAGTTCGGCCGGGACTACCTTCTTAATGACTTTATTAATAATGTCCTTTTCAATCAGCGCCTGTGGCACATCCGGCTTGTGCTGGGCCGAGATGACAACCGTTGCCACCCGCACCGGGCGAAGTCCTTCGTATTCAACTGTAACCTGGGTCTTACCGTCCGGCCGCAAATAAGGAATCTCCCGGTTCTTGCGCGCCTCGGCCAGCCGGCGCGCCAATTTGTGGGCAAGCATGATGGGCAAAGGCATCAGTTCCGGCGTCTCGTTGCAGGCATAACCGAACATCATTCCCTGGTCACCTGCTCCCGTCACCTCTAATTCCGCTTCCGTCATCTCGCCCCGTTTCGCCTCCAGTGCTTTGTCAACGCCGAGCGCGATATCGGCCGACTGTTTATCAATGGCGGTAATCACGGCGCAAGTGTCGGCATCGAAACCATATTTGGCTCGTGTGTAGCCGATTTCCCGGACCGTGTCACGGACAATTGTCTGATAATCAACAATGCAATTTGTCGTAATTTCGCCGATGACCATAACAAGACCGGTTGTGGCTGTCGTTTCACAAGCAACTCGCGCACTTGGATCCCGGCTGATAATCGCATCGAGAATGGCATCGGAAATCTGATCGCATACCTTATCCGGATGCCCTTCGGTTACCGACTCCGAAGTAAATAAATACCGATCATTGCTCCATTCTTTCATCATCTTCCTCCTCCTTTGGCTCATTGTCCTTATTCCTGTCTTTGGTCATAAAGTCTAATCTATGAAAGAAAACTGTTCCCAAACTGAACTTGCCTTCTGTTCCGTTCCAAACGATCCGGTCTCACTGTCTTTTTCCCCAGCTGCTACCCATTCTGCCTCGTTTTTCATTTCTGCTCCAGTCGTGCAGTTCGCACTACTTATTCTTCCTGCTTACCAATCAGTCCCGCAATTATCCGCACTGCTGCCGGCGCATCTTTAGCGTAAGCATCGGCACCGATGCTGGCGGCATAATCCGCCGTCGTCACCGCTCCCCCGATAATCACCTTTGCCTTCACCCCAGTGCACCGCAGCGCTTGGATCACTTCCGGCATTCGGACCATAGTCGTCGTCATCAAAGCACTCAGTCCCACGACATCCGCTGTTTCCGTCCGAGCTGCTTCGGCGATTCTCTCAGCCGGCACATCCTTTCCAAGGTCGACTACTGCGAATCCGTGATTGCGCAACAATACGGCAAGAATATTTTTCCCGATATCGTGAATATCACCCTGAACAGAAGCCAGAACGATTTTCCCTTTTCCGCTGGCACCAGCCGGGGAATGCCGTTCCAGCACCCCGAACGCTGTTTGCACCACTTCTGCGCTCAGCATCAGCTGCGGCAGAAAATTCCGCCCCGCTTCATATTCCGCACCGACCCGCCCCAGCGCCGGAATCAATATTTCATCCATGAGGACCATGGGGTCGGCGCCTTCCCGCACCGCCTCTTCCACCCATTCCCCGATATTAGACTTATCCCCGTCAAGGACAGCCCAAGTCATTCTTTCCCATTTGTCTGCGGATGCCTTTTCCGCGGCCGGGACGCCCGAACCGGCCGTCCCGCCGTAGGCGGTGATAAATTTTTGCGCCCCAGGATCATTGTTCTGCAACACAGCCCACGCCGCCAGCGCTTCCCGTACGTGCGGCTCGCCCGGGTCAACGATGGCTGCGTCCAGGCCATTCGCCAACGCGGCAGTCAGAAATGTCGCGTTCAGGCTGCCACGGGCCGGCAGGCCGTAGGAAATATTGCTGACCCCGAGCACGGTGGAGGCCCTCAATTCTTCTTTTATCTGACGGACAGCCCGAATCGTCTGAATCGCCGCGTCCGGCGCCGCTCCCGCCGTAAGCGTCAAACAGTCAATATATACATCCTCCGGTTCAATACCGTATTTTTGCGCCGCCGCCGCGATGCGCCGCGCGATTGCAAGGCGTCCGGCCGCATCGGCGGGAATACCGTCTTCATCTAACGTCAGGCCGATAACAGCGGCCCCATATTTACGCACCAGCGGTAAAATAGCGTCCAGCTTGGCCGCCTCGCCGGTGACCGAATTGACCAGTGCCTTGCCGTGATAAACTTGCAGGGCGGCCGCAAGCGCCGCCGGGTCCGCCGTATCGATAACAAGAGGGCAGTCGGTGGCAGACGCTGCGGCGGTGATGGCCGCAGGGAGAACCGTAGTCTCGTCCACCCGGATGGCACCCACGTTTACATCAAGGCAGTCTGCTCCATCTGCCGTCTGCTTTCTGGCTTCGCGCCGGACGCCGGCCATCTGTCCGGCGCGAAGTTCTGCTGCCAGCCCCCGGCGACCGGTCGGATTAATCCTTTCACCGATGACGAGCGGCCGTCCCGGCCGCAGCCAGACCGTTTTCGTCCGGCTGGTCAGGGCCGGGCAGCAGTCAATCTCACGCGCCGCCGGACGACTGCCCTTGATGCGCCGGCCCATCGCCCGGATATGCTCCGGCGTGCTGCCGCAACAGCCTCCGACGATGTTCACGCCCAGACGAACAAATTCCGCCGCGTACTCCGCCATCATCTCCGGCGTCGCCGGGTAAACGGTTCTCCCGCCAACCAAACGCGGCAGTCCCGCATTCGGCTTGACCACCAGCGGTCGCGGCGTCGCCCGCGCCATCTCCGCCATCACCGGCAGCAGTTCCTGCGGTCCGCCGGAACAGTTCGCCCCAATTATGTCGGCACCCATGGCTGTCATGACTACGGCCGCCGTGGTCGGATCGGTGCCGAGAAATGTCCGCCCGTTGCTGGCAAAAGTCATTTGGCAGATTAGCGGTAATTCGGTGTTTTCTTTCACAGCTAGGATGGCAGCCCGCATCTCCCCGAGATCGGCCATCGTCTCAATATTAATCGCATCTGCGCCGCCCGCCGCCAAAGCGAGCGCTTGAGCGCGGAATATTTCGTACATTTCACCGAAGGAAAGCGGCCCCAGAGGAGCCGCGAACTGCCCGGTCGGGCCGATATCGCCTATTACCAAGACTCCGTGCGATGCGGCTGCTTTCTTCGCAATTTCGGCACTGCGCCGGTTAATTGACTCCACTTCATCTTCCCGACCATATTCCCCGAGTTTCAGCCGGTTCGCTCCGAACGTAAAGGTCAGAAGCAGATCAGCCCCGGCCGCCACGTATTCTTCATATATATTCCTCAGCACATTTGGATGCGCGAGACTCCACACCTCCGGGCATTCCCCAGGCGGCAGTCCCGCCGCCTGGAGAAGAGTACCAACCGCCCCATCATAGAGAAGCACTTTCTTTTCTATTCGCCGAAGTAAATTTTCTTTCACCGTGTCAACCTTCTTCCGTCCGCCATTCCTCTGCTTCACTATTGAATATCGGTCTGAGCAGTTCGCCTACCTCTCGGACCTTACCTGTTATCTTTCTGCAAACTACTCTTAATCCCGGACTTTATCCCAAGCTTCTCATCCGGTAAGCACACCCCGCCATCTCACACTCTCTGCAGCCCGATCCCGGTCGCACATCTTCGCCGACCGGCATCCAACCGACTACAGCCGTGACTGATTTGCGAGGCAGGAGCATCGCCGCGGTATTGACCGTAATCCCGATTCTTTCGGCTTTCACCGCCGCCAGGATTTCCGCCTGCGCCCCGATATCCCAATCACCGTAGCCCGGGCTGAACCGCGACCCGGTAACAAACCCGGCTGTTTCAGCCGCTGCGCTCACCCGCCGGTTCACCGTCTCCGCCGCCGCTTCCGCCGCCGCCGACCCAACTGCATCCAAGACAACCGCCCGGCTGTACTCCCCCGCCGTAAACATATTTTGGACTGCCGTTTCCAGAGCTAATCCGATAGTCACTGCAAACAGAGTAACTCGCACTGACTGCCGCAGGTGAGCGGCAATCGTTTTCCCACGCAAAGCAAGGCAGGCCGCCGGCAACGTCACGGACGCATCAGAAACAGCGCCGACCGCCCAACTGCCGCAGACGGCCCGGGGAGCAATGAGATCGGCGGCGCAAAGGATTTCCCGTTCCGCCATTTCCAAGACCAGCGGCGGTGGCACATGTTCGGAGCGGCATCCGAGATAGCGAAGTACTTCCTTCGGAGCAATTTCAAGAACTACATCCTCCAATATTTCGACCATATTCTACGCCTTTCTAAACAAAATGCGAAATTATTCAATCTTAAACGACAAAACTCTCCCAATAATGGAAGAGTGGTCTCGGAGTCCTCTCTCATCTCCCAGAATTGCCATTCTGCAGGATTTGGCACCGATGTAGTTGCCTACCGGTTGCCGGGCTTCCTCGGGCCAGTCCCTCCACCGCTCTTGATAAGAGTTTTTATGCAATTAATACTAAAAAACATGTTAACACAGATTCTGCCGCTCTGTCAAGTGAAACCTTATTCGACCTCTTTCTCCCGGTCGTATTCGTCGCTGACCCGCACAACATCATTCACTTGCGGTGTGGAAACCTCGAAGATAATAATATCGGTATCCGCGATTACCCGATGCAGCGTTCCCGGCAGAATAGTGACCGAAGTCCCGGTTTTAATCGGCTGCGTCTCCTTCCCCAACACCAAGCGTCCGCTGCCGGAATAGAAGAGCATCGTTTCCGTCTTTTCTTGATGGTATTGCAGGCTAAGCGCATTTCCGGCCTTAATTTCAATGATTTTCCCCACATAATGCTCAGTCAGCGCCCACCATGTCTCTTTGCCCCAGGGCTTTTCAACGATTTCCAATTCCCCGTCTCCTCTCCCCATTGGGTATTAGCCGCTGCAAGTCATACAGGTCATATTGTATCCCAAATAACCTGAATGCGCAATCCTGCCAAAAGGGGAAAAAACCGGTTCAGGAGCCAGCCTGGCTTCCTTTGGCTGTCTCCCTCCTTTTCTTGTTGGTACATAAAAGCGGCAATCTGGCACTACACTAAAGAGAAGATGTCCCGAAAGGTGGTGAAACAATGGGTCGACTGATAAAAGTGACCTTTCAGGGTCCCTGGGCCGGTTATCGTACTCCGCAGTATCAGTTCTACGGCGGCACGAGTTATCTCATGCCGGAGAATGAGGCTGATTTTTTCCGCGGCTTTCCCGGCTTCGTCCTGGAAGAGATCGATCCGCATGGCTTTACGGCCGGCGACCGCGACCTGCATCCATACGCCGAGCCGCCTGGTGCCGTCAATTATCCGCCGCCGCATACGCTTCATAATTCCGGTGGCAACGTCGATGAAAGCTAAACTACCCCATTCCAGCCAACGGACGCAAGGTAAACCCGAAGCGCCCGTTTTTCCTGCCACAGCGGCGGAGGCATCATTCTTGGGGTCGCTTCCCGGCATCGGCGAAATAACGTCGCCGCAAATAATGTACAAGCGGTATTCCGAGCAGAAAGACGACGCCAGCTTCGCTGGCTGCGATTCCCGCAGCCGTAATCCAATATGGAGCCCCGAATATTTGGCTGAGATAGAGGCTGACGAGAAGGCCATTCAGGATAATCGGAGAAAGATAAGCGACAAAACTGCCGCGGTAGTAATAAGTCACCAAGGCAGCGAGCAGCGTCACGGTGCTGCCCCCAAAAATATCCCACAATCCGAGACCGCCGATAATATTACTCAGCAAACAGCCGATAAAAACCCCCGGGATTGCCTCCGGGTACAATATCGGCAAAACAGTCAGTGCCTCCGCCGCCCGGAACTGGACGATTCCGAAACTCAGCGGCAGCAAAATATAGCTGATAATAACATAGACGGAGGCAATCACTGCCGCCCGCACCAATTGCTGAAGCGTCAAACGCATCTGTCTCACCCTTTCGCCAGTTCCACCACCGGACCAATCAGAATTCGTCGCCGTCCGCCTGACTCCTGCTGACGCAAGTTGGAAAGTAAAGAAACGCCTCATCTGGTCGAAGAGACGTTTCTTGAAAACCTTTATTGCAGGTTGCTTTCTGCTATCTGAATCAGTTTTCGGACCATGTTGCCGCCGATTTTGCCGCCAATGCGGCCACCGATGGCTCCGCATTCGCGGGCCGTCATATTGCCCCAGCCAACCGACTGCACCTTGCTGTCGAGGCCCAGTTCCTGGGCGGCTTCCATTTTCACTCTTTCCAAAGCTTGTTTATAGTTGCCGGTATTGACGGCACCAATCCCGGCTTCCTGGCCAAAGGCCAGCTCGTTGGCAACTTCCATTTTCAGACTTTCCAACCCCGGTGCGGCCGTGGGAATGACGTAGTTGTCAGCAAATCCTTTTCTGCGGCTGAACAAATCGTTTCTGCGCATTTTATCACCTCCGCAATTATAATTTGCCCGGCCGCCGGCAAATTAATCGCGGTAAATTTTGCGCACCAATCAAGCATTTGTAACATCCGTTTCATTGTTAGCGAATGTGAAACGATACTGCACAAGCGGCGCCGTCAATTCCAGAATTTCATTGACACCAGCAAGGGCTTCCCTGGTCAGGCGGCGAACCGGTCGCAGAAAATCTGCGATCCGAGTGAATTCTGGTGCCAGCAATTCCATCAGCAGCCGATTGTACAGATCTTCGATATAATCGTTGTCAGCCTTTATCCCCTGCGCTTGGAATATAAGGGCAATTCCGATCATCTGCCCGAACTCGTGTGCACTCAGTTCTTTTCCCACCTGCAGCCGTTCATCGAAAAAAGCTGTCAGCCGGTCGAACAGATAACCGTTCAGATAATAATCGAGATCCTCCGTCCGCTTCTCTCTGTATAAGTCATAAACGCCGCGTAAAGCCAATACTTCCGCTGTCAGCACGAACGACCGGATCAAGGTGTAATCAAAAACATCTGGCTTGGCCCGGACAAAATCCCGGGCGTGTACCGCCTCGTGTAAAACAGCATGAATGAAGCGCTGTTCCCGTGTGCAGGTTATGTCTGCCATCGAACGGATGTGCTTCATTCGGTCAAGATTGAGCGCAATGTTGACCGCAACCGGCTCGATCCGACTGATAAACGTCTCTGCCTCCGCATAACGAATAATTTGCTCCGTCTCGGCCTTCTCCCGCACCTGCTCAGCCGGTGGAAGTTCTTCCCAGCGCGGGAAGCGGCTGTTTGGCCGGAAATAAATTCTCTCCCGCGTGATATAATGGCCGAAATCCTCCGGCTGCTCAAACACTTTCAAATCGCTGACATATTGATCAAGATCGTAAGAACGGAGAACTTCCCACGCTCGCATTTCCGTTTCCGGCATTCCAGGCCCCCCTCATTGCTTTGTTTACTGCCCCATCTACCCATTTCTAACCGGTGCTGTTTTTCGCTGCAAAGATTCCTCCGCCAATTTTCCGCAACATCTCTATTATATCAAAAACGCCCCGCCTTTACCCTATTAAGCTTTTCAGCCACGCCGACTTCCCCGCGGCGCCACTGCGAATTTCAGCTTCTTAACTGCCGTGTCTTCCTGCCTTGTACTTTCAACTATTAACTTCCGCTCGTCGCCAAATTGGCCGATTATCCTGCCCCGGCAGGATAATCGGCCAATTTGGTATAATATTGCTTCAGGAGGGAAGCAAATGACGACCGAACGATTATTTTACAGCGACCCATATCAACGGGAATTCACGGCCGCCGTCGTCCGCATGGAGGCAGTCACCGGTAAATATCACGTCGTTCTGGACCGGACTGCTTTTTACCCCGATGCCGGCGGACAATTATGTGACACCGGTTGCCTGGGCGGCATACCGGTGGAAAACGTGATTGAGCAAAATGGCGAGATTGTCCATGTTCTGCCGGAGCCCCCGCCCGGGGAGACGGTCAAAGGCAGTCTCGACTGGCCGGTCCGTTTCGACCACATGCAACAGCACGCCGGGCAGCATATCCTCTCCCAGGCCTTTCTCCGCACTGCCGGCGGTGAGACGGTCAGTTTCCACATGGGACAAAATGTCTCTTCCATCGATATCGCCGTCCCCGGTCTGTCCGCGGAGGACGCCGCGGCGGCCGAAGACGCCGCTAACGGCGTCGTTTTCGGCGGCGGCGCCATCCGTACTTTCTGGGCGGCAAAGGACGAACTCGCCAATTATCATCTTCGGAAACCACCAGTACAGGCCGGACCCATCCGCCTCGTTGCTATCGCCGGGTTCGACCTTTGCCCTTGCGGCGGCACCCATCCCGCCACCTGCGGGGAAGTTGGCCTCATTAAAATCCGGAAAACGGAAAGAATCCGCGGGAATACCCGGGTTCATTTCTACTGCGGCTGGCGAGCCCTCGTTGATTACCGCTGGAAAAACGAGATGATTAACAATATCAGCACTACCCTGACAATTCGGGACCGGGAATTAGACGACGCCTTTGCACGCCTGACAGAGAAAAACCGGGTTCTCCAGGGCGACGTCGGCTTTTTGCGCCGGCAGCTGCACCAATATCAGGCGGATGGGCTTTGGGCGGCAGCATCTGTCCATAACGGCGTCCATATCGTCCGCCATGTCTTCCCGGATGAAAATCCGGCCGGTCTCAAAGAAATTGCGGCCTTGCTCACAGCCCGCCCAGCCACCGTCGCCCTCCTCGGGGCTACCGGAGATGGCGTCCACCTCGTCTTCGCTCGGTCGGAAGACACGGGCGGCAACATGGGACATCTGCTGCGGGCGGCGGCGGCTGCCGTCGACGGGAAAGGCGGCGGTTCTGCCCGCTCAGCCCAAGGCGGTGGCAGCCGGCCCGAAGAGCTGCCGGCAGCGCTCGCAGCAGCTGATGCGGCACTAAGAAAGGAGATATCCTGAACGGATATCTCCTTCGGCTTAATTATAATCTTCAAAAGCGTAACTCATGATTGACTTCAACCGTAGCGGCGGCATCACTACCGACTCACCGGAGACGACCATCGCCCCGTTCTGCCGGCGGCAGACCGTCCGTAGCGTGACCCTGTTCTTCTCGCGGTCGACGGCGATTACTTCCACTTCTGTCGTAATCATCTCTTTCCAGCGAACCGGCGCCATAAAATTGAATTGCTGGGATACAGTTATTGATCCCTGTCCGGGCAGTTCATTGCTGATAACGGCAACAATTAGCCCAGCCAGGATAATCCCGGGTACGATGGGCTCCTTGAAATGAGTTCGGCTCGCGTAATTCCGATCGATATAAATCGGGTTCATATCCCCGGTCACTCCCATATACAAGTGAACATCCCGGTCATTGATCCGCTTCGAAAACTTCGCCTTGTCTCCTATCTGTAGACTTTCAATCATTCTCCCCAGTTTCCGCTTTGTCGTCTCCTGATACACGTATTCCACCCTTTCTTTCACAGGCCGTCCCGGCATTTTCCTTTACACTTGGTATTATGACTTAGGCATAGTGTATTCGTTGCCTTTCCCAGTATTCCTCTTTTACATCAAAATTTTTATGTTCCTGCGCCGCTCTCTTTTACCTTCATTACCTATCCTTCCCGTCGCAGGCGGATGCAAGCGGTATTAAAGCGCTGCCGGTCTCCCTGACGGCCAGCGTTTTCATCATTTTAACTTAGATGCTATGAAAGCTGGTAGTTGGGCCAAAGCATAAGCGAGTCCGTGCACCAAGAAATAATCTCTCATCACTCAATTGCCGTTTACCGATGCCCTGCTGACAAAGATTCTTCTCTGGCGCGGATTAAACCAAAACAAAAAACGGCGGCGGTTTCCCCGTCGCCGTTTTTGTTTTAGCACGAAGTTAATCGTTTTTTGTTATTTGACAGCCGCCGCGCCGGCATCGAGAGCCTGGCGGTTCAGCGGCAACAGGTGATGGTGCCGTTTGGGCAGGTGCTCTTCCAGCGCCTTCATAACCGAATCCGGCGACACCACATTCGTCTTCTCCAGCAGGG